>NZ_CP012946.1:1024968-1699936 GCF_001402875.1 Blastochloris viridis
GACGTAGAACTTCACCAGCAGGTCGTAGTCGCCGGCGGTGGAATAGATCTCCGAGGCGATTTCGGCGTCGGCGAGGATGTTCGCCACCTCATAGGCCTTGCCGAGGTGGCATTTGATCTGGACGAAGAACGGGATCATCGGCGGCTCCAGCGAGGCCCGAAAACGACAAGCAAGGCCCGAAGGCAGATGGCGGCACAGCACCACAGCCCGCCCGCCCGCGCAAGCGGCATGGCGCGCCGGTGGACCCGGCCGGGCACCGCGGGGCCGGATGGCGCGGCCGGGCGCTAGGCTGTTGTTTTGCTGAGGTTTCTGGCGCAATAGCGGTTTTCACGGTGGCGGAAACCCTCTATGGTGGGCGCCACATCTCGTCGGGGTGTCGATCGATGTGAAATCCGGCCTTGCTCGCCGGGTTTTGCGCTCCCTCCGCCAAAAGTCCGGTTTTCGTGCAAGGGTTTTGGGTGGATGAAGGGGCCGGGGCCGCGCAGCGGCCGGCCGGAACCCGCCGGACTGAGAGGCCGGAGGTTCGTCCGCCGGCCAACCCGTCGAACCTGAACCGGGTCATGCCGGCGGAGGAAATCGGGATGGAATCCACAACAGGCCGCGGGGTGGCGTGCGCGACTGGCCGCGCGAGGATGGGCGCATGACCGCGGCCAGCAACGTCCATGGCACGGCGCTGGTCGGCGCCACCGCCGACATTCTCGACCGCGTGCGGGCGCACGCGCCGCGCGTCCACTGCATCACCAACGTCGCCGCCCAGGTGCTGACCGCCAACATGCTGCTGGCGGTGGGGGCGGTGCCGTCGCTGACGATCTCGCCGGATGAGGTCGCCAGCTTCGTCGCCAGCGCGGATGCGCTGCTGATCAATCTCGGCACCTTCGACGCCAACCGTCGCGAGGCGGTGGAGATTGCGCTCGACGAGGCCGACGAGGACCGCACCCCCTGGGTGCTCGACCCGGTGCTGTGCGATCGCTCGGAGGCGCGCGTTGCCTTCGCCCGCGTGCTGGCGGCGCGTGAGCCCGAGGTGGTGCGCGCCAACCAGGCCGAGATCGCGGCGCTGACCGACCGCGACCCGACGCCGGCGGTGTGCGACCGCTTTGCGCTCGACAACATGACGGTGCTCGCCGTCACCGGGGCCACCGACCTCGTCACCGACGGCGCCAAGCGGCTTATGATCGCCAGCGGCCATCCGCTGATGGCGCGGGCGACCGCGGTGGGCTGCGCCGGCACCGCGCTGATCGCCGCCTGCCTCGCGGTCGAAGACGACCCGTTCCTGGCGACGGCGGCGGGCCTACTCGCACTCGGCGTCGCCGGCGAGGTCGCCGCGACCGGCGCGCGCGGTCCCGGCACCCTGGTGCCGCGCTTGATCGACGCGGTCTATCTGCTCGACCGTCACACGCTCGGCGTCCACGCCAAGCTCGACGGTCCGCTCGACGTGGTGTCATGAAACTCGACCTGTCCCTTTACGTCCTGATCGATCCCGACCAGACCTTCGGCTTTGACCCGGTGGCGCTGGCGCGCGCCGCGGCAAGCGGCGGTGCCACCGTGATCCAGCTGCGCGACAAGGGCGGCGCGATCCGCCGCACCATTGCGCTGGCGGCGGCGCTGAAGGCGGCGCTGGCGCCGATGGGGGTGCCGCTGCTGGTCAACGATCGCGTCGACATCGCCGCGGCCGCCGGCGCTGACGGCGTCCACCTCGGCCAGGACGACATCGAGCCGGCGCTGGCGCGGCGGCTGCTCGGGCCGCGCGCCATCATCGGCCAGACCGTGAAGAGCGCCGCGCATGTTGCGGCGGTGCCGCTCGGCGCGGTCGATTATGTCGCGGTCGGCGGAGTGTTCGCGACGCTATCGAAGACCAATCCCGATCCGCCGCTCGGGCTGGGTGGCCTTGCGGCCCGCATCGCCGAGCTTCGGGCGCGCAAAGCCGCTTTGCCGATTGCGGCGATTGCCGGCATCGATGCCGCCAACGCCGGGTCGGTGATCGCGGCCGGCGCCGACGGCGTCGCGCTGATCTCGGCCATCGCCAAGGCGTCCGACCCGGCCGCCGCTGCGGCGGCGGTGCGCCGCGCGGTCGACCGGGCGCGTGAGACGGCGCCATGACCGCGATTGCCGTCACCATCGCGGGGTCGGATTCCGGCGGCGGCGCCGGCATCCAGGCGGATCTGAAGACGTTCTCGGCGCTCGGTGTCTATGGCGCCAGCGTCATCGCCGCGCTCACCGCCCAGAACACCCTCGGCGTCCAGGGCATTTTCGACGTGCCGCCGGCGTTCGTGACGGCGCAGATCGACAGCGTGTTCGCCGATCTCCGGGTCGGCGCGGTAAAGATCGGCATGCTGTCGCGGCCGGAGACCATTGCCGCGGTGGCGGCGGGCCTCGACCGCTGGCAGGCCCAAAACGTGGTGCTCGATCCAGTGATGGTGGCGACGTCTGGCGACCGGCTGATCACGCCGGATGCCATCGCCGCCCTGACGCGGCTGCTGATGCCGCGGGCGCTGGTGGCGACGCCCAATCTGCACGAGGCCGCCGCGCTGCTCGATGCCGCGGTGGCGCGGGACGAAGCGGAGATGCGCGCGCAGGGCGAGGCGATCCTCAAGCTCGGGCCGCGGGCGGTGCTGATCAAGGGGGGGCATTTCGCCGGGCCGGAGGCGGTCGACCTGCTGATCCAGCCGGGGCGCGTCGACCGGCTGGCGTCGCCGCGGCTCGACACGCCCAATACTCACGGCACCGGCTGCACGCTGTCGTCTGCACTCGCCGCCGGGTTGGCCAAGGGGCTGGCGCTGGAGCCGGCCACCGCCGCGGCCAAGGATTACGTCGCCAAGGCCATCGCGGCGTCGGTGCGGCTGAAGGTCGGCGAGGGCCGGGGGCCGACCCATCATTTCCATGCGTGGTGGTAACCGGGCGAGACGCCGCCTGGCGCTGCCGCAACTCGGCCGGACGCGTGATGGGCGACGCGGATCGCGCCGCCCATCTTGGTCAGGTCAGGAAGAACGGCACCACCAGCACGGCGCCGGCGGCGGCGATCATCACCTTTTCGGTGGTGGAGAGGATATCGGACATTGTGACGTCTCCTGTTGGTCGCGGGGGAAGGGCCGTCTTTGTTGGTGGTTCAGTCATCGCCCGATCCCGGCATTGTGCCGGGTATGGCGACGAGATCCGACGGTGACGGTCGCTGAGATTTTCGTTCGTTACATCCAGAAGAATGGAACGAACAGAATGGCGGCCGAAAGGCCTACGGCAGCTTTTTCGCTGAAGGACGTCGGGGGAAGCTTGAACATCGGAGATCTCCTGTTTGAAGCGTTGACGTAACTTCGTTCGGTGTTGCCGAGCCACAGGGGAAATTTTTTGCCTAAGCTGGAGCTGTGGCGGGCGAAGTCGCCAGTGTCGGCGTGCTTCTACTGGTTATTACGACCCGAATTCCGCTTAGATCATGCCGGGGGATAACAGATACGTGAGGCCGGCGTGAGCGATGATGATGCCGCCGTCCGGCCGGTTACCGGCGCCGCCGGCGGCCACGCGCGGCTGTCGGTTGCACCGCGGCGGAGGGCCGGCTAGTCCTGTGGTCAGGCTTGGGGCGCGGGCCGAGGGGAGGCGACATGCCGGGACGGGGTGCTTTCCGAGCGGGGCTCGACGAGGGCGCACAGCAACTCACCGGCCAGCTCGGCAAGACCGTCCAGCGGCTGCGCAAAGCCTACAATCTGTCGCTGTCGGACCTCGCCGAGCAGTCCGGCGTCGCCAAGTCGATCATCAGCCAGATCGAGCGCAACGAGACCAATCCGACGCTGGCCACCATCTGGCGGCTCAGCCAGGCGCTCGACGTTTCGATCGAGCGCTTCCTGGCCTCGTCCGAGGACCATCCCTTTATCGAGAAGCTGAGCCGCGGCGACACGCCGCTTCTGGTGTCCGAGGACGGCAGGGTGCGGCTCGCCATCATCGGCTGGATCAAGACGGTCGAATGGCTGCAGTGGTACGACCTCGTCGCCGAACCAGGCGGACTGCTGGAATCCGACGGCCACCAGCGCGGCTCGGTGGAGTGCCTGTCGGTGATCTCTGGCACCCTCGAGGTCGAAGCCGGCGACATCATCGAGCGCGCCGGCCCCGGCGAGACGCTGCGCTACCGCTGCGACCGCCGCCACATCGTGCGCAATCTTGGCCCCGCGCCGGCCCACGCCACCATGGTGTGCATCCTGAAAGCGGCGGTGATGGAGTAGAGATCTCTGCGTCATCCCGGCCGAGCATCGTGAGAGCCGGGATCGTCAGGCGAGTTGGCGCGTCTTGTTGTCTACGATGCCGGCTCGCGCGGCTTTTCGCCGCTTGCCCGGGACGACGAAGCTGGCTCACCCCGCCGGAATGCGCGCCGGGTCGCCGCCGAGGCCGCGCACCACCAGCTGCAGCGTCTGTTCGAGGTCGTTGTCCTCGCGGTTGCGCAGGCATTGTTCGATGAGCTGCGGGTGGAAGAACGCTGCGAACGCGCCGAACGCTGGCTTGGCGAACCGGGTGGCGTCGGGGGCGAACTCGCCGGTAGCGGCGCCAGCGGCGAGGATGTCGGCGACGATGGCGGCGAACGCCTCAATGTAATAGTGCACCACGCCCCAGTTCTCATCCATCGACACCGCCACCATGTCGTGCAGCTTGCGGTCGTCGAGGAACAGGGCGCAGCTCTGGATGTGGACGGTACGCACCATGTGGACCAGCCGCGCGGTCGCCGGCTCGGGGCCTGCCGCCACCTGCCGGGCGATACCGAGCAGGCGATGGACCAGGCTCGTCGCCACCTCCTCGTTGATGGCGCCCTTGGAGGGGAAGAAGCGGTAGACGTTGGCCGGCGACATGCCAAGCTCGCGGGCGATGTCGGACACCGTGGTCTTCTGGTAGCCGTAGAGCCGGAACAGCCGCTCGGCGGTCTCGACGATGCGGGCGCGGGTATCGCGCGCCTCCGGCGTGTCGGCGCCCGAGCGCAGCGGCGCGACGCGATCCTCACCACATTGCGCGTCCAATTGGCCCACGACCTGCCTCCTGGTTTCCTTTTTGCGGTCCCGTTGGGCGGTCGTCAACGCCTTGCCGGCAGGCTGCCGCCTGGAACCGCGACCGGCCAGCGTTATATATGACCTATGACGTTTATTGACAATCGTCACTCATCATTTATGCTGCCGGGCTCCGATGGAGATCCCCCAATGCTCGCCACCTTGGCTTCGCCGCGTTCCGGTCCTTGGCTGGTATTGGCGCTGTCGCTTGCCGTGGCCGCCTGCACCGACGGCAAGGCCAAGCACGCTGCCGACGAGCCGCGCACGGTGCGGGTCGAGACCGTTCGGCTGACGGCGCTTGCCTCCTCGCTCACCCTCACCGGCACCGTCCGCGCCCGTTACGAGATCCCGATGGCATTCCGGGTGGGCGGCAAGATCGCGGCCCGGCTGGTCGATCCCGGCGCGCGGGTCAAGGCCGGCCAGACGCTGGCGCGGCTTGAGGCGGACGACTACCGGCTGGCGCTACGCGCCGCCGAGGCCGATGTGCGCTCGGCCGAGGCCGAGACGGAACGGGCCACGGCGCAAGAGTCCCGCACCCGCGAGCTGACCGCCAAGGGCCATTCCTCGCAGGCCGCCAACGATCAGGCGGTATCCACTGCCCGCGCCGCGCGCGAGCGGCTCGACGCGGCGAAAAGCCAGCGCGAGATCGCCGCCAACAAGCTGGCCTACACCGAGCTGGTCGCCGAGGCCGACGGCGTGGTGATGAGCGTGGCGGCCGAGCCGGGCCAGGTGGTGGCCGAAGGCCGCGCCGTGCTGACGCTTGCCACCGGCGAAGCGCGCGAGGCGGTGGTTGCGGTGCCGGAAAGCCGGCTGCCGGCGCTCGGCTCCGGCGAGGCCAAGGTGACGTTCTGGGCGATGCCCGGCCGCACCGTGACGGCAAAGCTGCGCGAATTGTCGCCGGAGGCCGACGCGGTGACGCGCACCTTCCTCGCCCGCTTCATTCTCGACGGTGCCAGCGATCTGCCGCTCGGCATCACCGCGCAGGTGACGCTGGCGCCGAAGGCGATTGCCGAGGTTGCGCAGATCCCCGCCACCGCGGTGTGGTGGCGCGGCGATCAGGCGATGGTTTGGGTCGCCGACGACGCGGCCAGCCGGCTGATCGAGCGACGCGTCGACATCGTGCGGCTCGGCTCCGAGCGCGCCGCGGTGCGCGGCGAACTCAACGACGGCGACAAGGTGGTGGTGCTCGGCGTCCATCGCCTCGACGCCACCATGCCGATCCGCCTCTCCGAGCTGCATTGAGATGCGCAAACGCGCCGCGCGCGCCTTCCCTCTCCCGCAAGGGGAGAGGGAAAGAACACAGATGAGCCGCTCGTCCGGATTGGAGTTGTTACTCGAATGTCCCGCTTCAATCTGTCGGCCTGGGCGGTGCGGCATCAGGCGCTGGTGCTGTTTCTCATCATCGTGCTCGCGCTGTCCGGCGCGTGGTCCTACACCAAGCTCGGCCGCAACGAGGACCCCAGCTTCACCGTCAAGGTGATGGTGGTCACCGCGGTGTGGCCGGGCGCCACCGCCGACGAGATGAACCGCCAGGTCGCCGACCCGATCGAGCGGCGGCTGCAGACGCTGCCCTGGCTCGATTACGTCAAGACCTACACCCGCCCCGGCTTCGTCGCGCTGCAGGTGGTGCTGAAGGACGCCGCGCCGCCGCGCGACGTTGGCGAGTTGTGGTACCAGGTCCGCAAGAAGGTCGGCGACATCAAGGGCGATCTGCCCTCGGGCGTGGTCGGCCCGTCCTTCAACGACGAATATTCCGACGTCTATATCGCGGTGTTCACCCTCACCGCGCCCGAGGCCAAGGAGGCCGACCTCGTCACCGCCGCCGAGCGGGTGCGGATGGGGCTGTTGCGCGTTCCCGACGTCGAGAAGGTCGAACTGCTCGGCGAGCAGGCGCGCCGCATCTTCGTCGACATCTCCAACGCCAAGCTGGCCCAGCTCGGGCTGACGCCGCAGACGATCATCGATGCGTTGTCGCGCCAGAACGCGGTGGTGCCGGCCGGCTCGTACGACACCGCCAGCGAGCGCGTCACCATTCGCGTCACCGGCGCGCTGGCAGGCGTCGACGCGGTGAAGGCGGTGCCGGCGGCGGCGAGCGGGCGGTCGCTGCGGCTCGGCGACATCGCCGAGGTCTCGGCCGGGCTGGAGGATCCGCCGAGCTTTCGGATTCGCAAGGACCGCGAGCGCGCGTTGGCGCTGGCGGTGGCGATGAGGCACGGTGCCAACGTCATCGCGCTCGGCGAGCATCTTGCCGCGGCCGAGGCCGAGCTGCGCCGCGAACTGCCGGTTGGCTTCGAGCTTAGCCAAGTCACCAATCAGGCCGAGGTGGTCGAGGAGGCGATCTCGGAATTCGTGTTCAAGTTCGTGGTGGCGGTGTCGATCGTGCTGGTCGTGTCGTTCGCCTCGCTGGGCCTGCGCACCGGGGTGGTGGTGGCGCTGGCGGTGCCGCTGACGCTGGCCGGTACCTTCACCGCGATGCTCGTGTTCGGCATCGATCTGCAGCGGGTGTCGCTCGGTGCGTTGATCCTGTCGCTCGGGCTTCTGGTCGACGATGCCATTATCGCCATCGAGATGATGGTGGTGAAGATCGAGCAGGGCTGGGAGCGCACCAAGGCGGCGACGTTCGCCTGGGAGTCGACGGCGTTTCCGATGCTGTTCGGCACGCTGGTGACGGCGGCGGGCTTCCTGCCGGTCGGCCTGGCGGCGTCCTCCACCGGCGAATATGCCGGTGGCATCTTCCACGTCGTCACCATTGCGCTGATCATCTCGTGGTTCGTGGCGGTGATCTTCACGCCGTTCCTCGGCATGCACCTGTTGCCGAAATCGCTGGAGGCGAAGGCCAAGGCGTTTGGCCACGACGAGCACGCCATCTACCAGACCCCGGCCTACCAGCGGCTGCGCGGCGGCGTGCGCTTTGCCATGCGCCACAAGCGGGCGGTGGTGGCGGCGACCTTTCTGCTGCTCGTCGGCGCCAGCGTCGGCCTGAAGCTGGTGCCGCAACAGTTCTTCCCGTCGTCGACCCGGCCGGAGCTGTTGGTCGAACTGCGTGGGCCGGAGGGCGCCTCGTTCGCGCTGGCCGATGCCGAGGCACGCAAGATCGAGGCGATGCTGGCCGACGATGCCGATGTCGCCTGGTACACCAGCTATATCGGCGCCGGGGCACCGCGGTTCTTCCTTGCCTTCAACCCGACGCTGCCCAACCCGAACTATGCGCTGGTGCTGGTTCAGACCAAGGGCGGGGCGGCGCGCGAGCGCGTCCACGACAAGCTTCTTGCCTATGGCGGGCGCGAGGAGGGCGCGGCCAAGCTGCGCGTCAGCCGGCTCGAAATGGGGCCGCCGGTCGGCTATCCGGTGCAGTTCCGCGTCTCCGGCACCGACCTTGGCGATATCCGCCGCACCGCCGAGGACCTGCGGCGGGTGATGCGGGCCGACCGCCGCACCCGCGACGTCGAACTCGATTGGGGCGAGCGCGCCAAGACCGTCGAACTCCAGGTCGACCAGGAGCGGGCGCGGCTGCTCGGGCTCGACACCCGCGATGTGGCGCTGGCGCTGCAGATGCTGCTGTCGGGCTATGAGACCACCGAGGTGCGCGAGGGCACCCGGCAGGTGGCGGTTATGGTGCGGGCGGCACCGGAGGAGCGCCTCAAGCTCGACCATCTCGACGATCTGGTGGTGGCCTCGCGCGACGGCCGCGCCATTCCCGTCAGCCAGGTGGCGCGGGTGGTTTATGGCGCCGAGGACCCCATCATTTGGAAGCGCAACCGCGAAATGGTGCTCACCGTGCGCGCCGACGTCATCCATGGCGTGCAGGGGCCGGACGTCACCGCCGACCTCCTGACGCGGCTGCCGAAGGAGATGAAGCCGCTGCCGGTCGGCGTGCGCATCGAGGCCGGCGGGGCGTATGAGGAGAGCGCGCGCGCCAATGGCGCGCTGTTCGCGGTGTTTCCGCTGATGGTCGTCGCCATGCTGGTGCTGATCATGATCCAGGTGCAGAGCTTCTCGCGCGCCGTGCTGGTGTTCGCGACCTTCCCGCTCGGGCTGATCGGCGCGGTGGGCGCGCTCCTGATTGCGCAGCAGCCGTTCGGCTTCGTCGCCATTCTCGGCGTCATCGCGCTGGGTGGCATGATCATGCGCAACACGCTGATCCTGGTCGACCAGATCGACCAGGATCTGGCGAGCGGCTCCAGCATGAGCGAGGCGATCTTGGAGGCGACGGTGCGGCGCGCCCGGCCGGTGGTGCTGACGGCGCTGGCCGCGGTGCTGGCGTTCATGCCGCTCGCCACCAACGTGTTCTGGGGGCCGATGGCGACGGCGATGATCGGCGGGCTCACCATGGCGACGGTGCTGACGCTGATGTTCCTGCCGGCGTTCGCGGCGCTGTGGTTCCGGGTCGGCGACCCGACGGCGGCGGGCGGTGATCGCAGGCACGTCGTCCCGGACGGCGCGGGCTGTGCAACAGCCGGCGCCGAGCCGGGACCGCAGGCAGGATAGAACCGGAGTCTTCTGACGATCCCGGGTCGCGCGCCTGCGGCGCTTGTCCGGGATGACGCGGCGAGGGTGCCCGTCGCCTCACGCGAACGGCACCACCTTCTGGCATTGCATGCCGAGGCCCTGGACGCCGAGGGTGATGACGTCGCCGGGGCGGAGATAGCGCGGCGGCTTCTTGCCCATGCCGACGCCGGGCGGGGTGCCGGTGGTGATGACGTCGCCCGGCTCCAGCACCATGAAATGGCTGATGTAGGAGATCAGATAGGCGACGCCGAACACCATGGTCTTGGTCGATCCGGTCTGCATCCGCGTGCCGTTGACGTCGAGCCACATGTCGAGGTTCTGGACGTCCTTGATTTCGTCCGGCGTCACCAGCCACGGCCCCAGCGGGCCGAAGCTCTCGCAGCTCTTGCCCTTCATCCACTGGCCGGCGCGCTCCATCTGGAAGCTGCGCTCGGACACGTCGTTGCAGATGCAGAAGCCGGCAACGAATTTCAGCGCGTCCTTCTCCTCGACGTAGCGCGCCTTGGAGCCGATCACCACCGCCAGCTCGACCTCCCAATCGGTCTTCTTGGCGCCGGGCGGGATCATCACATTGTCGTCGGGGCCGACGATGCACGACGGCGCCTTGTTGAACAGGATCGGCTCCTTCGGCACCTCGGAGCCGGTCTCGGCGGCGTGGTCGGCATAGTTCATGCCCACCGCGATGAAGTTGCGGGTGCCGCCGACGCAGGCGCCGACGCGGGCGCGGCTCGACACCTTCGGCAGCTTGTCGGGGTTGATCTTCTTGAGCTTGGCAAGGGTGCGCGGTGCCAGCGCGCTGCCGGTGATGTCGGTGGTGCCGTTCAGCTCCGCCAATACGCCGGACAGATCACGAACCGATCCGTCGGCCGCGACAAGTCCAGACTTCTCGCGGCCGGGCGGGCCGTGGCGGCAGAGCTTCATGACAGGAACCGGATCGGTGACACTCAAGGGCGGCTGAGCCGGCAATCTTGCGTCCGGCCATCGGGGCACGCAAGTTCGGCCGCTCGGCAGCGTGACAATTTGGCCGCATATGTTGCTCGATTGCAACGACAAACGTCGCGGATGCGGTCGCGGCGGGATCGGTGTTGCAGCGCGGTACCGTCATAAATCGGTTGTCTGACTCACGTTATGTCTGGCGCGGCCGTTCCCTGGAAGGCGTAGCCAGCGTGAGACACCAATGACACAAGCGCGCCGCTACAGGTCGCTGTTCATCTCCGACGTTCATCTCGGAACCAAGGGGTGCCAGGCCGACCTTCTGCTCGACTTCATTCGCCACAACGACGCCGACACCATCTATCTGGTCGGCGACATCATCGACGGCTGGCGGCTGCGCAGCGGCTGGTACTGGCCTCAGGCGCACAACGACATCGTCCAGAAGATGCTGCGCAAGGCGCGCAAGGGCTCACGCATCATTCTGCTGCCGGGCAATCACGACGAGTTTCTGCGCAACTATTACGGCACCCATTTCGGCGGCATCGAGGTGCAGGAGACCGCGATCCACCAGGCCGCCGACGGCAAGCGCTATCTGGTGATCCACGGCGATATCTTCGATCTGGTGGTGCGGCACGCCCGCTGGCTCGCCTTCCTCGGCGACTGGGCCTACGTGTTCGCGCTCGGCGTCAATACCTACCTCAATCGCGCCCGCCGGCTGTTCGGCCTCAGCTACTGGTCGCTGTCGCAATGGGCCAAGCTGAAGGTCAAGAACGCCGTCAACTATATCGGCGAGTTCGAGACCACCCTCGCCAACGAAGCCCTGCGGCATCAAGTCGACGGCGTGATCTGCGGGCATATCCACCACGCCGCCATCAGCGACGATTACGGTATCCGTTACATCAATTGCGGCGACTGGGTGGAGAGCTGCACGGCGGTGGCCGAACATGACGACGGCCGGTTCGAGATCATCACCTGGACCCGGCGGACGGCGGCGACGCTCGAGGTGGACGACGAGATCGAGGCCGGCGCGGTGCCGGCGGCCCGTGTCGCCGCCTGACGCGCCGACGCGCGGTGCCGTGCGCCGGGTGCCGCGCACGCAGGAGCGCGAGCCCGGTGCCGGTGAGACGTTTTATGATGAAGTTCAATAACTTGTGGTACGGCTTTTGCGGGCTGCCGCCGCCGTGGGTGTCGCGTCCCGGCCATCGACGCGGCCCTGCTGTGCCGGGAGGGCATTCCCATCGGGTTGACCGCGGCAGCGGTGTCGGCCACATCGGTGCCGGCACAGCCGATGCGAGGAACGGTCCGATGAAGATCCTGGTTGCGACGGATGCGTGGCAACCGCAGCGCAACGGCGTCGTCCGGGCGCTCCAGCAGACCAGCGCTGCCGCGGCGCGGCTCGGCGTGACGTTCGAATTCCTGACGCCGCAGGAATTCGCCACGGTGCCGATGCCGGGCTATCCGGAGATTCCGCTGTCGCTGGCGCGGCCGTCCATCGTGGCGCAGCGCATCCGGGCATCCGGCGCCGACCACATCCACATCGCCACCGAGGGGCCGCTCGGCTTTCTCGCCCGCGGCGCCTGCCTGGAGGCGGGACGGCGCTTCACCACCTCCTATCTCACCAAGTTTCCCGAATACATCGCCGCCCGCATGCCGGTGCCGCAGGCGCTGAGCTACGCGGTGCTGCGCTGGTTCCACAATGCCGGCGCCGGTGTGATGGTGGTGACCGACTCGATGGAGCGCGATCTGCGCACGCGCGGCTTCCGGAACGTGATGCGGTGGACCCGTGGCGTCGACGCCGATCTGTTCCGGCCGCGCCTCGATGCCGATCTCGGCCTCAAGCGGCCGGTGTTCCTTTATGTCGGGCGCGTCGCGGTGGAGAAGAACGTCGAGGCGTTCCTCGCACTCGACCTGCCCGGCACCAAGCTGGTGGTGGGCGATGGTCCCTCGCGGGCGACGCTGGAGCGGCGCTATCCCGAGGCGAGGTTTGTCGGCGCCAAGGACAGCGATGAGCTGGCAATCCATTACGCCGGCGCCGATGTGCTGGTGTTTCCGAGCCGCACCGACGTGTTCGGCAACGTGATGCTGGAGGCGCTGGCGTCCGGCGTGCCGGTCGCCGCCTTCCCGGTGGCGGGCCCGCTCGACGTCATCGGCGATGAGCCGGTCGGGGTGCTGGACGAGGATTTGAGGCGCGCCTGCCTCGCCGCGCTGGAGATTCCGCGCGAGCGCTGCCGCGAGTTTGCGCTGCGCCACAGCTGGGAGGCCAGCGCCCGGCTGTTCGTCGGCAATGCCGAGACGGTGGTGCGGCGGGCGGGATAGAGCATTTTCCACACAAGTGGGATCCGGTTGTGTGAAAGAAAATGCGAAATAACAACGCCCTATGGGCCGGATTCGCGGTCTCCGCCCAGGCCTCATGCTGAGGAGGCGCTCTTGCGCCGTCTCGAAGCATGAGGGCATTTCCGAGACTTCGGGATCATCGTTCGCGACGGCCTTGCGGCCGCTTCTCAGGATAAGGTTCGACGCCGCTGTCGCGGGCTGCTCAGGATGAGGGCGCCAGCAGGCCGCACAGCGTCCCGACGATCTCCTCGGTGGCGCGGGGGTGGCCGAGCGCGCGCGATTTCGCCGCCATCGCCGCCAGTCTGGCCCGCTCCGCGCCGAACAGCGCGACCACGGTCCTGGCGATCACCGCCGGGTCCTTCACGAACAGGCCGCCGCCATGGTCGACGACGTAGTCGACATTGCCTTCCTCCTGGCCGGGGATGAAGCCGGAGAACAGGATCGGCAGGCCGCAGATGGTGGCCTCGGCGATGGTGCCGGGGCCGGCCTTGGTGACCAGGAGGTCCGAGGCGTGCATCAGTTCGGCCATCTGGTCGACGAAGCCGAGCACGGTGACCGGCGCCGGCCAGGTGTCCGCGGCGAGTTCGTTCTTCAGCTTCGAATTGCGCCCGCACACCACGACGACCTGGCCCAGCGCCCGGCCTTGGCCCAGCGCGCCGGCTAGCGCTCGAACGATGTCGCCGACCGGGCCGATGCCGTCGCCACCGCCCATCACCAGCACGGCCGGCAGATTTGGCACCATGCCGAAGGCGGCGCGCGCCTCGGCGCGGTCGGACGGGGCCTCGGCAAAGGTGGCGCGCACCGGCAGGCCGCAGGCGTGGATGGTGGCGCGCGGCCGGCCGGCCTTGACCGCGGCCGCGGCTGCCCGCTCGGTCGGCACGAACAGTGCCGTGGTGGCGCCGTCGAACCAGGTCGGGTGGATCGAGCCAAGATCGGTGACCACGGTGGCGAACGGCGTCGCCGGGGCGACGTCGGCCAGCACCGGCGCCACCAGCGCGTTGACCAGCGGGTGCACCGACACCACCAGGTCCGGCGCCGCCGCCGTCAGCATGCGGCGGATGCGGGGGCGGGACATCACCCGCACCGCGCGCGACAGCAGACGGGTCAGTTGCGGCCAGCTGGTGCGCTGCCACAGCAGCTTCCACAGCCAGGGCGCATGGTTGACCAGGAGGTCGTAGCTTCCGGGCAGGCGGTTGATCGGATAGATCAGATGGTCGATCAGGACGTCGACGATCTCGACCGCGGTGCCGGGACGCTGGCGTTCGAATTCGGCGGCAAGTGCGCGGGCGCTGGCCAGATGGCCACCGCCGGTCCTGCTCATCAGGATCAGAACGCGCGATTGGGAACCGGACATGACGCGGCGGGATCCTCGCAGGGGGCCTCCCTGCATCACCGTTTCGGCGCCTACCGTCAAGGCTCGGTTGCCGGAGCGATTCGCTTCGCCAGATGTTTGGATCTCTGACTGCAGCGGGTTTCTCCCATGACCGGTATGTCGGCGTCGCATCGCCCTCGCGCACTTCCCACGGCCGCTGACGTCCACGACGCGGCGGCCCGCCTTGCCGGGGTCGCGGTGCGCACGCCGCTGCTGTCGTTTCCGGTGCTGGACGCCGCGGTCGGCGCTCGGGTGGTGGTGAAGCCGGAGATGTTCCAGCGCACCGGCGCCTTCAAGTTTCGCGGCGCCTACAACAAGATCGCGCAGATCGCGCCGGAGCGGCGGTCGGCCGGGGTGGTGGCGTGGTCATCGGGCAATCACGCCCAGGGGGTGGCGGCGGCGGCGCGGCTGTTTGCGATGCCAGCCACCATCGTGATGCCGGCCGACGCGCCGCGCGCCAAGATCGCCCGCACCCGCGCCTTCGGGGCCGAGGTGGTGACCTACGACCGCGTGCGCGAAAGCCGCGAGGAGATCGGCAGCCGGCTCGCCGCCGTGCGCGGCGCCACCGTGGTGCCGCCGTTCGACGACGCCGACATCATCGCCGGGCAGGGCACGGTGGGGCTGGAGATCGCCGAGGATTGCGTCGAACGCGGGCTGGAGCCGGACGTGGTGGTGGTGCCGGCCTCGGGCGGCGGCCTGATCGCCGGCGTCGCCCTGGCGATCGCGGAGCGGTTTGCCGCGGCCCGGATCGTGAGCGCGGAGCCGGCGGGGTTCGACGACCACGCCCGTTCGTTCGCCTCCGGCCGCCGCGAGAGCAACGATCGCCTCGCCGGCTCGATCTGCGACGCGCTGCTGATGGCCTCGCCCGGCGAAATCACCTTCGAGATCACCCGTCGCCTGGTCGGCGAGGGCGTGGCGGTGAGCGATGCCGAGGTCGAAACCGCTATGCGCTTCGCCTTCGACGAGTTGAAGCTGGTGGTCGAGCCGGGCGGGGCGGTCGCGCTGGCGGCGGTGCTGGCGGGGCGCTTCCGCGGCGCCGCCACCATTGCGGTGGTGATGTCCGGCGGCAATGTCGACCGCGACCTCTACGC
Source organism: Blastochloris viridis (assembly GCF_001402875.1). Lineage (NCBI taxonomy): Bacteria > Pseudomonadati > Pseudomonadota > Alphaproteobacteria > Hyphomicrobiales > Blastochloridaceae > Blastochloris > Blastochloris viridis. The sequence goes on from NZ_CP012946.1 coordinate 1,040,223, forward strand.
CCGCATCCTGGCGGGCGGGTGAGCGGCGGCGCGATCAGGTGAACAGCGCGGTCCGCTCGGCCGGGGTCAACTGGTCGATATCGGACGTGGACAACCGCACGGCGCTCGATTCGGCCGGCGGCAGCGCCGGGGCGATCGAGGGCTGACCGAACGCGAGCTCCGGCAGGGCGTCGGTCTCGGCGGTGGCCTCGTGCGGAGCGGCCGCCTCGCTCGCGGCCTCGGGGGCGTCGGCCGCGAACAATTGGTCGAGGGCGTCGGGCTCCAGGGCGTCGACGATGTCGGCGTCGACGATGCGGACCTCAAGGTTGGAGGCGATCGAGGGCGCGTCTTCCGTCTGCGGAACGCCGTCGTTCGTCGCGACCACGGTGGCCGCGCCGCCGCCGATCTCGATTTCGAAGCTGTTGTCGGCGCCGCTCACGGCCGGCTTGGCCGCCACCACATCGCCGGCCAGGGCGTCGAGGTCGACGATCTCCCGACCGATTTCGTCCTGCTCGGCGGCGTCCGCGGCCGCGGCGTCCGCCACGGTGGCCGGTTGCGATGCGACGGCCTCGACCTCGGCTTCCGCCAGATCGATCACCTCCAGATCGACCACCTCCAGGTCGTCCACGCCGAGATCAATCGCGTCCAGATCGATGGCGTCCAGGTCGATGGCCTCGACATCGCCGGTCTCGTTGTCGGCGGTCGCCAGGTTGGCGACTTCCAGGTTGGTGATCTCGCCGTCGATGGCCTCGACCGCCGCCGCCTCGGTGACCGTAGCCGCGGCTTCGAAGGCGACGAATTCGGCGTCCTCCAGCTCGGCCGCCGGCGCGGCGGCTGCGGGCGCCTCGTGGTCGTTGCTGGCCACCGCCTGGAACTCGGCGATCTCGGCGGCCATGATGTCGTCGATCGACAGCGCCGCGAACTCGCTGGCACCGAACCCACCCTCGGCCGCCGCCGGCTCGAGCATGGCGTCGACCGCGTTCTGGCCGAGGCCGCTGCCGGGCACGGCCGGACCGTGGGCGAGCTTGCGGCCGAGCGGCACGTCGCCGGCCTCGGCCTTGGCGGCGGCTTCCGCCCGCTCCGGCAGGGCGCCCTCGACCCCCCAGATGTCGATCATCGCGTTGATGCGGGCTTCGAGGTAGCGCAGGACGTTGATCACCTTGCGGGTGCGCTGGCCGGTGAGGTCCTGGAATGAGCAGGCGGAGTAGATGTCGGTCGCCCGCTCGTCGAGCATGTCGCAGATCGGGCCGTCGAAGCCGCGCTCGCGCAGGGTCCAGGCGACCTCCTGGATCTGCTCGGCGGCGTGGAGGATATCGTCCGTGGCGGTCTCGGTGGTGGTGACGATGGCGTCGAGTTCCACCGTCGCCTCGCCAAAGCGGCCCTCGACCTGCTGGGTCGGCTTGATGGCGGCGATTTCGTCCTTGGTGCGTGCGATGGCCTGGGCCATCTCCAGGATGCTCATCCGCACCCGCTCCAGCTGCGGATCTTGCGGCGGCGAGTCGATTTTGGTTTCCAGGCGCTCGAGAATCTCGACCAGGCGCTGGGTTTCTGCGTAGCGGTTACGCCGGGCGTATTCGCCAAGGAACCAGCGGCCACGGGTGGTTTCGACCACCGCTGCCTCAATGGCCTCGTAATCCGCATCGGAAATCGACGATGGTACGGGGAGTCCGGCCATGGCAATTTCTCTCCATCTCGCCGTGTTACGGGCGGACACGGGCACGATGCCTCGCGAATCGTTCACCCGAGTTTAACGGTCATCTGGAAACACCCGCTATGCCTTTTGAATCCATACCCCTTTGGCGGTATGGCGCGATCTATGGCGCCCTGTTTGCCATGGTCGGGGTCAACCTGCCGTTTCTGCCGGTCTGGCTGGCGGCACGTGGGCTCGACGCCGGCGAGATCGGGCTTGTCATCGGCGCCCCCATCGTCTTGCGCATCCTGATCGCGCCGCTGGTGGCCGAGGTTGCCGACCGCAGCCGCCGGCCGGTCGCGGTGCTGCGCGGGGTGGCGGCGCTGGCGATGGCCAGCTACGTGCTGCTCGCCGCGGTCGACGGCTTCTGGCCGCTGCTGGCGGCCAACGCGCTGGCGCAGGCGTGTGCCGCCTCGGCGTTGCCGCTGTTCGACAGCCTCGCCGTGCGCCGCCTCGCCAAGCGGCCGGGCGGGTTCGGCCGGGTACGGCTGTGGGGCTCGCTGTCGTTCATTGCCGCCAATCTGGTCAGCGGCGTGCTGATCGGCGTCCTGCCGGTCGCCAGCATCGTCTGGATGGTGGTCGGCCTGCAGTTCGTGACCGTCGCGACGGCGATCGTCCTGGTCCGGGACACCGTGAGCGGCCCTGCGGCCGCCGTGCCGACGCCGCCGACCCGCGGGTTGATGTCGCCGGGCGTCGCGGTGATCGTGCTGGGGGTGGCGCTGATCCAGGGCAGCCACGGCGCGATCTATGGCCTGGGCTCGCTGCATTGGCGCGACCTCGGCCTCGACGCCCCCACCATCGGCGCGCTGTGGGCGATGGGGGTTGCCGCCGAGGTCACGCTGTTCTTCGCGTCCGCCCGGCTGCCGGCGTGGATCGGCCCGCGCACGCTGATGGGCGCGGGCGCGGCGGCGGCGGTGGTGCGCTGGCTGCTGATGGGGCTCGATCCGGTCGGGGTGCCGCTGCTGCTGCTGCAGTGCCTGCACGCCTTCAGCTTCGCCGCCACCTATCTCGGCATGGTGGCCGCGCTCGCCGCGGCGGCGGCGCCCGGCGCCGAGGCGCGGGCGCAGGCGGCCGGCTCGACGGCGCAGGGGGTGGCGCTGGCCGGGGCGATCGCGCTGGCCGGGCAGCTCTATCCGACGCTCGGCGCCGGGGTGTTTCCGGTGATGGCCGGGCTCGCCGCGTTCGGCGGCGCGGTGATTGCGTTCGGCCCCCGGCTGGTCGCCAAGCGGGGTGGCAGCTAGCTGGTTCGGCGGCCGCTGTCGTGCGCCGGCTTCAGCCCCACAGTGCGGGCTCGGGCGGATGGAGCAGCGAGCCGACGTAGCGCAGGCCGGCGATGCGGTCCTGGGCGAGCAGCAGCGGCCCGTCGAGGTCGACCCAGCGGGCGTCCTGGGCGAGCAGCGTCGCCGGCGCCATGCCCAGCGAGGAGCCGACCATGCAGCCGATCATCAGGTCGAGCCCGAGATTGCGGGCCTCCCGCGCCAGGTCGATTGCCTCGGTGAGGCCGCCGGTCTTGTCGAGCTTGATGTTGATGGCGTCGTAGCGGCCGATCAGCGGCGCCAGCGTGGCGCAGTCGTGAACGCTTTCGTCGGCGCAGATCGGAATCGGCCGCGGGATCGCGCCCAGCACGGCGTCGCGATGGACCGGAAGCGGCTGCTCGACCATCTCGACCTCGGCCTCGGCGCAGGCGGCGAGGTTGGTCTCCAGCGTCTCCGCGGTCCAGCCCTCGTTGGCATCGACGATCAGGCGCGCCCGCGGCGCGTTCGCCCGCACCGCGCGGATGCGCTCGACGTCGCCGGGGCCGCCGAGCTTGATCTTGAGCAGCGGCCGGCTCGACGCCGCGGCGGTGGCGGCGGCCATCACCTCCGGCCTGCCGAACGAGATGGTGAAGGCGGTGACCACCGGCTTGGGCTCGGGCAACCCGGCGAGACGGAACACCGGCCGCCGGCTGATCTTGGCCTCCAGGTCCCACAGCGCGCAATCGACGGCGTTGCGGGCAGCGCCGGCGCGCATCTGCTGTCGCAGTTGCTCGCGGGTCAGCCCGTTCTCGATGTCCTGCGCGATCGCCTTGATGGCGGCGATGGTGCCCTCCACGGTCTCGCCATAGCGCGGGTAGGGCACGCATTCGCCGCGGCCCCGCAACGGCCCCTGGACGATTTCCACCACCACCACCTGGCTCTCGGTGCGGGAGCCCCGTGAAATGGTGAAGGAGCCGGCGATTGGAAAGGTCTCGGCGCGGACGTCCAGATGGCGGGCAGGCGTGGCGTTCACGGCAGGCCGAACTCCTCGGCGATCTTGTCGACGATGGCCTCGACGCCGAACCGCACCGGGTCGGTGGCCGGCAGGCCCTCGGCACGGACGGTCTCCGCGATGACGCGCCGGGCCTCCTCATCGGACAAGCGCTCGGTGTTGACCGCGATGCCGACGCAGCGGATGTCCGGGTTGGTCAGCCGGCCGCACTGGACCGTCAGGTCGATGACCTCGCGGATGGTTGGCAGCCGGTGCTCGACGCCGCGCATCCGGGTGCGGGTCGGCTCGTGGCACACCACGAAGGCGTCGGGCTGGGCGCCATGGAGCAGGCCGAGCGTGACGCCGGCGAAGGAGGGGTGGAACAGCGAGCCCTGGCCCTCGACCACGTCCCAGTGGTCGGGATCGTTGGCCGGCGTCAGCCATTCGGCGGCACCGGAGATGAAATCGGCCACCACCGCGTCGACCGACACGCCGCGGCCGGAGATGAACACGCCGGTCTGGCCGGTGGCGCGGAAGTCGGCATGGTAGCCCCGCGCCGTCATCGCCCGCTCCAGCGCCAAGGCGGTGTACTTCTTGCCGACCGAGCAGTCGGTGCCGACGGTGAGCAGCCGCTTGCCCGGCCGCTTCACGCCCTTGCCGGTGGCAAAACGCTCGGTGGAGTGGCGGACGTCGAACAGCCGGCGGCCGTGCTTGGCGGCGGCGGCCGCGATCTCGGGGTTGTCGGCCAGCTTCATGTGCAGGCCGGCGGCGACATCCATGCCTGCCGCGATGGCGGCGACGATGGGGGCGGCCCAGTGCGGCGGCAGCACGCCGCCGGCATTGGCGACGCCGACGATCAGGGTTTTTCCGCCGCGCGCGCGCGCGGTTGCAATATCGAGGTCGGGAAGGCCGGTGTCGGCCAGGCAGCCGGGCAGCCGCAACTGGCCGACGCACCAATCGCGCCGCCAGTCGACGATTCCTTGTGCGGTCTTGGCCGCGAGCGCGTCGGGCGCGTCACCGAGAAAAAGCAGGTACGGCTTTTCGATTTCCATTGAGTGTGCTCAGGGAGCCCTCGACGGGCGGACACTGCTCGGTAGTATCAGCCAGATGCGTCTTGCGACAAGACCTTAACTCCGGGAGCTCCCTCTTGACCGGCGGCCCGCTTTTGCAGAGCACCATCCGGGGCCGCAGCCTGGTGATCGAGGCTGGCGGAACCTGGACGTCCGCGCGCGCGGCGGAGCTGGAAAAGCTGGTGGAGGCGGTGGGCGAGGAGGCCGCCGCCGTCGATAATGTCGAACTTCGGCTGGCGCGCATCGAGCGGCTCGATACCTACGGCGCGTGGCTGATCGAGCGGCTGCTGCGCCAGGAGCGCGGCAAATCGACCGAAATCCGGATGGTGGGGCTCGATCCGCGGTTCGACGCGTTGATCGCCAGCATGCACGAGGCCAACCGGCGCGAGCCGCCGCCGGTCCTCCCCTCCAACGGCATCCGGTGGTTCGTCGAGATCACCGGCGCAGCCGTGGTCGGCATCGCCCGCGATTTCGTCCAGATCACCGAGTTCCTCGGCGAGACGATGGCGGCCGCCGGCCGTGCGCTGCGCCGGCCGGCACAATTCCGGCCGATCGCCATCGTCCATCAGATCGATCGCGCCGGCATCGGCGCGGTGCCGATCATCATGCTGATGACCTTTCTGATCGGCGCTATCGTCGCCCAGCAGGGCATCTTCCATTTCCGCAAGTTCGGCGCCGAAACCTACGTCGTCGACATGATCGGCATCCTCACCCTTCGCGAGCTCGCCGTGCTGCTGGTGGCGATCATGCTCGCCGGCCGCTCGGGCTCGGCCTACACCGCCGAACTCGGCTCGATGCGGATGCGCGAGGAGACCGACGCGTTGCGGGTGATGGGGCTCGACCCGATCGAGGTGCTGGTGTTGCCGCGCCTGATCGCGCTGATCATCGTCATGCCGCTGCTCACCTTCATCGGGGCGATATCGGCGCTCACCGGCGGCGGGATGGTCACCTGGCTCTATGGCGGCATGAGCCCGGACGTCTATCTCGACCGGCTGCGCGAGGCGATCTCGCTGTCGACCTTCCAGGTCGGCCTGATCAAGGCGCCGTTCATGGCGCTGGTGATCGGGCTGATCGCCTGCGTCGAGGGGTTCCGCGTGCAGGGCAGCGCCGAGTCGCTCGGGCTGCGGACCACCGCCTCGGTGGTGAAGGCGATTTTCATGGTGATGGTGCTCGACGGGCTGTTCGCCATGTTCTTCGCTGCCGTGGACATGTGAGGGTCGGCCGGTGGCGAACTCGAACGATCCGATCATCCGTGTCCGCAACCTCGAAGTGGGGTTCGGCAGCGCGCTGGTGCTCAAGGGCGTCGATCTCGACGTCTGGCGCGGCGAGATCCTCGGCTTCGTCGGCACCTCGGGCGGCGGTAAATCGGTGCTGATGCGCACCATCCTCGGCCTGTTGCCCAAGCGGGCCGGCTTGGTGGAGGTGTGCGGCATCGACCTCGACGGCTGCGACCGCGCCACCCACCGCGAGCTCGAACGGCGCTGGGGCGTGCTGTTCCAGAACGGCGCGCTGTTCTCATCGCTGACGGTACGTCAGAACATTCAGGTGCCGATGCGGGAATACCTGCCGGTGTCCGAGCGGCTGATGAACGAAATCGCGCTCGCCAAGCTCGACATGGTCGGGCTGTCGCCGGACACCGCCGACAAATTCCCCTCCGAGCTGTCGGGCGGCATGGTCAAGCGCGCGGCGCTGGCGCGGGCGCTGGCGCTCGACCCCGACATCCTGTTCCTCGACGAGCCGACCTCGGGCCTCGACCCCATCCGCGCCGCCGAGTTCGACGAATTGATCGTGACGTTGCAGCACACTTTGGGGCTTACCGTTTTCATGGTAACCCACGATCTCGACAGTTTGCACGACAGCTGCGACCGCATCGCCGCGCTCGCCGACGGCAAGGTGATCGCAGAAGGGCCGATCGAGGTGATGCTCGAGTCCGAACATCCGTGGCTCAAGGCGTATTTCCGAGGCAAGCGTGCGCGGGCAGCGGGAATTGGCGGCTCCGCGGTCACGGTGTGATCTTGTGGAGCCCGCCGGGGGCGGATCGCGGTAAGGGGTGCCGGGGCATTCGATGGAAACCAGGGCCAATTATCTGATCGTCGGGCTGTTCACCTTGGCGGTCATCGCGTCCGGGTTCGTGTTCGTGTGGTGGTTCCAGCGGCCGATGCAGCGCACGGCCGGCAACACCTTCGACGTGGTGTTCGACGGATCGGTGTCGGGCCTCAGAGCCGGCTCATCGGTGCTGTTCAACGGCATCCGCGTCGGCGAGGTGCATAGCCTGAGGCTCGACCCCGACAATCCGCGCCGCGTGATCGCGGTGATGGTGGTGCAGTCCTCGACGCCGATTCGCGCCGATACCAAGGCCAGCCTGGAGTATCAGGGCCTGACCGGCATCGCCTCGGTCAGCTTGAGCGGGGGCGAGCCCGACGCACCGCCGCCGCCAACCGGCCCGAGCGGCACGCCGCGTATCGTCACCGACGCTTCGGCGACGCAGGACATGGCGGCCGCGGTGCGCCGCGTCGCCGGCCAGGCCGAGGCCGTGCTCGGCAAGATCGACCGGCTGATCAGCGACAACCAGACGGACGTCCGTGCCACGATCGCGAACGTCACCCGTTTTTCCGAGGCGCTGGCGCGCAACTCCGAGGCCGTCGACGGTCTGCTCAAGGAGGCTTCGGTAGCGACGAAGAGCATCGCCAGCGCGTCCGGAAAGATCGACAGGCTGCTGGGCACGGATGAAAAGGGCGTCGCAGCCGACATCTCCGGCGCCACCCGTGCCATCCGCGAACTGGCCGAGCGCCTCGACAAGCGCACGGCCGATATCACCGTCGGCATCACCAATTTCACCAATCGCGGCTTGCGGGACTTCGAGGCGCTGACGGTCGACGGTCGCCGCACCATCAACGATTTCGACCGCACGTTGCGGAAGCTCGAGCGCAATCCCAGCCAGTTCATCTTTGGTGGCAATGGCGTGCCCGAGTACAGTCAACGGCGGTAGCGACGAGGTGCGGTGTGCCGGACGGGGCGAGGGGAGCGTGGTGATGGCGCAGGCTGGCAGGGGTGCGGGCGGGGTTCGCGTCGCGCTGCTCGTTGGTGCGGCCGCACTGGCGCTGGCGGGCTGTGGCGGTCCGCCCAAGGCGACCTTCGATCTCACCGCGCCGCACGACGTCAGGGTGACCTCGCCGACGCCGCGCGGCCTGATGGTGGTGGCGCAGCCGACGGCGCTGCAGGTGCTGGACAGCGAGCAGATCGCGGTGTTGCCGCGGCCGGGCGAGGTGACCTACGCCGACAACAGCCAGTGGACCGACCGGCTGCCGAACCTGCTGCAGGCCCGCATCATCCAGGCGTTCGAGAACGCCAGCCGGCTGCGCGCGGTGGGTCGGCCGTCCGACCGGCTGACGCCGGACTGGTCGCTGATCACCGAGATTCGCCAGTTCGGCGTCGTGGTCGAAGCCGGCCTGCCGATCGCGGTGGTCGAGATCTCGGCCAAGCTGGTGACCGATCGCGGCGGCCGGATCGTCGCCGGCAAGGTGTTCCACGCCGCCGGCCCTGGTGCCACCGACGGCGCGGGCGCGGCTGCCGCGCTCGACCGCGCGCTCGGCGTGGTGCTGCGCGACATGGTGGCGTGGGCGACCGCGCGGATCTGAAACGGCGGCGGCAGCCGGCCGGGTTCCGATCGCAGATGGTCGTGACATCATTGATTCCAACGACGAAAATCTGCGAGTTCCGGGCGAAGCGAAGCTGAGACTCCGAACCCCATGATCCGCGACCTTTCCGCGGCAACGGCAGCGCGGGCGATGCCGCGCAGCTAGGGGCGGTGCGGACAACGGCGAGCCTGGCGGGATCATGGGTCCCGGATCGCGCGGCTTCGCCGCTTGTCCGGGACGACGGCGCGAGGTCTTCGCCGCGGCCGGGCGGCATCGGACAACGGACGGCACGGCGTCGTGGCGCGTAGCGCGCACGGTTTCTGTGCCGGCGATCGGCGCGGCGTCCTGGCGATCACGTCGCGATGTCAGGGAACACGCTGGCAGACGAAAAAGGGCGCGCCGCGGCGCGCCCTTTTGTGCCGTCCCGGCCAGCCGCTCAGTCGAAGCGGCCGGCGGCGTGGGCCAGCATGGTGTAGACCTTGCCGGTGTCGGAGGTGAGGTAGGTCTTGGTCAGCACCTGACCGCCGTCCTGCCGCGACACCTGATCGAGCAGGCGCTCGAACTCCTCGACATAGCGGTCGACCGTGGTGCGGAACTCAGCGTCGCTGCGATAGCGGCGGCGGACCTCATCGAAGCGCTGCTGGCCCTGCAGGGTGTAAAGCCGGCGCGTGAACACGCTGCGCTCGCCGCGTTTGTAGCGTTCCCATAGTTCGACCGCGGCGTCGTGGTCGATCATGCGCGCGATGTCCATTGCCAGCGAGTCGAGCGACTCGATGGCGTGATGGGGCGGCCGCGCCGACCGGCTGGCGTTACCGGAGGCGGGCTTGGCCGGCGGCGGGTTGGCCTCCTGCGAGGCGCGGGCGAGCAGGTCCGACAGCCAGCCGCCGTTGTTGGAGGCCGGCTCCGGCGCCCGCGGCGCCGGCTCGGACCGCGGCGGTGCCGCCATCCGGGCCGGTTCGGCCGCCTCGAAGCGCGCGGTGCGGGCCGATCCGCCGGCGGACGCCGCCTCGGCGGTGCGGCGGGCCGGCTCCACCACGTCGACGCCGCGGCCATGGCGGGCCACGATCTCGTTGAGGTCGCCAAGCGCCTTGATCTGCTCGGCGATCACCCGGCGCATCGCCGTGGCGCTCTCTTTGGTCTCCTGCGGCAGTTCGAGCACGCCGCGCTTCATCTCCTCGCGCGTGGAGTCGAGCGTGGCGCGGACGTCCTCCGTCATTGCCTTCATCTCGCGGGCGACATCGGCGAAGTGCTTGAAGCGCTTGTCGATTTCGCCGGCGTAGCTCGAGATGTCGCCGGACAGCGACTCCAGCGCGTGACGGCGCTGGTCAAGGGTGTCGTCGATCTGGCGGTGGGTCTCGCCGAGGGTGTGCGCCGTCGACGCCATCAGCTGGCCCTGGGTCTGGAAGCGCTCGGACAGCGTGCCGAGGTCCTTGAGGACGCCGGTTGCCATCGTCTCCAGATTGACGACGCGCTCGTTGAGGCGTTCGGTCGAGTCGCGGAACGCCTCGAAGCGCTCGGTGAAGGCGCCTTCCAGCGTCTCCAGGTTGCGCGTCGCCGCCACCATCACCTGCTGCATCGCGGCGTTGGCCTCGCGCATGCGCTCCAGCATCTGGGTGACGTCGGTCTTGACCTGCTCGCCGGTCGAGGCCAGTTCGCCGACCGTGGTGCGGCCGGTGGAGTCGAGCGCCTGCAGCAAGGCCTCGCCCGACTGCGACACCGTGCGGGTGAAAGCCGCAGCGCTGGCCGCGATCGACTCCGCGATGCCGGTGCCGCGCTGCTCCACCGCCCTCGTGATGGTCTCGCCCATGCGGGTGATCTCACCGGTGAACCGGGTGGTGCGCTCGTCGAGCGCCGTCACCAGCGTCGAGGACTTTTCGTCGAGCAGGCGGGTGAGTTCGAGGGTGCGCGTGGCGAGCGCGTTCGAAACCTCGCCGGCGCGGCTGCCGAGGCCGACGATGGCGGCGCTGGAGCGCTCGTCGAGCAGCTTGCCCAGTTCATCGGTGCGGGCGGTGAGGTCGTTCGCCACCGTGGCGACGCGGTCGCCCAGCGCCGAGGTCATCTTGTAGGTGCGCTCGTCCAGCATCTGGGCCAGCTCGACGGTGCGCTGGCCGAGTTCGTTCGCGACCTCGTCGGCGCGGGCGCCGAGAGCCTGCACCATCGTACCGGAGCGCTCCTCGAGCATCCTGGCGAGATGCTCGGTCGAAGCGGTGAGTTCGGTGGTGATGGCCGAGGCGCTGGCGCCGAGGGTGGAGCGCATCTTCTGGGTGCGCTCATCCAGCAGCTGCGCCATCTCGGCGGTACGCTCGCCGAGCGTGACGGCCGCGTCTTCGGCGCGGGCGCCGAGCGCCTGCACCATGATGCCGGAGCGCTCGTCGAGCATCTTGGCGAGCGTCTCGGTGCTGGTCGCCAGTTCGTTGGTGACCGACGAGGTGCTGGCGCCCAGGGTCGAGGCCATGCGGGCGGCGCGGTCGTCCAGCAACTGCGCCAGGTCGGCGGTGCGCTGGCCGAGGGTGGCGGCCACTTCGTCGGCCCGCGAGCCGAGCGAGAGCACGATGGTGCCGGAGCGCTCGTCCAGCATCTTGGCCATGCTGTCGGTGGTGTCGGTGAGCTGGTTGGTGAGGGCGGTGACGCTGGTGCCGAGCGTCGTCGCCATGCGGTTGGTGCGATCCTCCAGCAGGTGGGCGAGCTCGGCGGTGCGGCGGCCGAGCGCCATCGCCACCTCCTCGGCACGGCCGCCGAGCGCCTGGACCAGGGTGCCGGAGCGCTCGTCCAGGATCTTGGCGAGCGCTTCGGCGCCGGTGGTGAGCTCTGCGGTGACGCTCGAGGCACGGGCGCCGAGCGCGGTGATGGCGGCGTCGGTGCGCTCGTCGATGGTGCGGGCCATCTGCTCGGTCGAGGCCGACAGCTCGGCGGTGACGCTCGAGGCGCGGGCGCCGAGCGCCTGCACCAGGGCGTCGGAGCGCTCGTCGAGCAGCTTGGTGAGCTGCTCGGTGCGCAGCGTCAGTTCGCTGGTGACGGCGGTGGCGCGGGTGCCGAGCACCTGAACCAGCGTGCCCGAGCGCTCGTCGAGGATCTTCGTCAGCTGGTCGGTGCTGGTGGCGATCTCGGCGGCGGCGGCAGCGGCGCGCGAGCCGAGCGCGGCGGTCATCTGCTCGGAGCGTTCGTCCAGCAGCTGGGCAAGCTCGGTGGTGCGCTGGCCGAGCACGCTCGCCACGTCGTTGGCGCGGGTGCCGAGTGCCTGGACCATCGCGTCCGAGCGCTCGTCGAGCAGCTTGGTGAGCTGTTCGGTGATCGCCGCGATTTCGGCGGTGACCACCGAGGCGCGGGTGCCGACCGACGAGGTGAAGTGGGTGGTGCGGTCGTCGAGCAACTGGGCGAGTTCGGTGGTGCGCTGGCCGAGCGCGGTGGCGACCTCGTTGGCACGGATGCCGAGCGACTGGTGGATGTGATCGCTGAGGCCGGCGAGGGTGCGCTCGACCACCTGGGCGTCGGTGCGCAGCGTGTTGGTGACCGCCTCGACCTTGGAGGTGAGCGTCTCGGTGAAGGCGATGCCGCGGGCCTCGATCGAGGTCGACACCGACTCCAGCCGGCCGACGATCAGCTCCTCGAACCGGGCGATGCGGGTGTCCATGTCGTTCGTCATCTCGACGGCGCGGGCGCCGAGCTGACGGTCGACCACCTCGGAGCGCTCGATCAGCACGTCGCCGAGTTCCTGCGTCTTCTGCGAGAACACGCTGGCCAGATCGAGAACCTTGCGGTCGAGCAGCTCGACGGTGCCGTTCGAGCCGTCGTTGAGCGCCTTGGCGAAGTCGAGCGTACGCTGGGCGAGGGTCTGGTTGAGGGTCTGGGCGCGCGCTTCCAGGGTGTGCTCGATGCGGGCGATGCGCTGGTCGAGCGTGCCGGCGATCTCGTTGGTCTTGGCGGCGACGCGCTCGTCGAACGTCGACAGATTGACCCGGAAGCTCTCGCCAACGCTGTCGACCCGGCGCGACACCTGCTCCAGCAACTGGGTGCCGTGGACGCGCACGGTCTGGTCGAAGTCGGCGAGGCCATCGCCGATCAGCTTGGCGAGCACGCCGGTGTCGGTGCCGATGCGGTCGGCCAGTTCGCCGCCGCGGACGGTGATGGTTTCCTCGAACGCCTTGAGGCGGGCGTTGAGCATCTCCTTCACCGCGTCGCCCTTGGCCGAAATGGTGGTGGCGAGGGTCTCGGCGGTCTCGCGGAAGGAGTCGGTGACCTTGTTGCCGCGCACCGCGATCGCCTTCGACACCTCGGTGCCGACGGCGGCCAGCCGCTCGGTCATCTCGTTGCCGCGACCGGCGATCAGCTTGGTCACCTCGCCGCCGACCACCGCCAGCCGCTCGGTCATCTCGTTGCCACGGTCGGCGATGGCCTGGGAGACCTCGGTGCCGACGGCGGCCAGCCGCTCGGTGACGTCGGAGCCGCCGGCGGTCAGGGTCTCGGCAACGCGGATGCCGACGTCCTCCAGCTTGCACACCACCTCGCCGCCGCGCATCGACAGGTCCATGATCAGCGCTTCGCCGGTGGACTTGAGGGTGCGGTCGAGGTCGCCGGCGCGGAACGCGATCTCATCGGCAAGCTTGGTGCCGGTGGTGACCAGGGCGTTGGTGATTTCGGCGGAGCGGAGCTCCAGCGTCTCGGTGGCCTGCTGCGAGCTGGCGGTCACTGTCGCCGCCATTTCGGCGGTGCGCTGGGTCATGGTGTCGGCCAGCTCGCCAGTGATCTTCACCACGCTGGCCGTCATATCTTCGGTGCGGCTGCTCAGCGTATCGGCAAGCTGGGTGGTGGTGCGCAGCACGTCGGTGGTGAGGGCCTCGGTGCGGTTGCCGAGCGTCTCGGCAATCTCGGCGGTGGTGCGCAGCATGTTCGCCGTCACCTCGTCGGTGCGGCGGTTCAGCGTCTCGGCGAGGTCGCTGGTGGTGCGGACCACGGCCGAGGAGATCTCGTCGGTGCGCGACACCATGGACTCGGTCAAATCGAGGGTCGCGGTGTTGAGGCGGGTGGTGATCTCGTCGATCTGGCCGCGCATCGCCGCGACCAGCTGATCGGAGGACTCCGACAGCGTGGTGTTGACCTCGGTGCCGGTGGCGCTCAGGCGCTCCAGCAGGTCGCCGCCCTTCTCGACGATGGCCTCGATCATCTGGTCGCCGACCTGGCCGAGCGCCACGGTGATGTGCTCGCCGCGGTCGGCCAGGCTGATGGTGACGCGCTCGCCCGCTTCCATGATGGCGGCGTTGATGCGCTCGGAGACGCCCTGCACTTCGTGGGTGAAGGCCTCGTGGGCGCCGGAAATGGTGGAGCCGATGCGGTCGGCGTGGGCGGTGATCGACTCCCGCTCGGTGACCAGGCGGTCGACCAGGGCACGAACCCGCATCTCGTTCTGCTCGTAGGAGCGCTCGAGGGTGACGACCTCGTTGCGAACCAGGGTCTCCAGCTCGCCGGCGCGGGCCACCGCGCGCTCGATGCCGTCATTGACCGCCGACACCTCGCGGCGGATGGCCTGGCCCAGCGTCATGATGCCGTCGGTGGCGAGGTCGCCCGGTTGGGCCAGCAGCAGCGCGACCTCGGTCATCGAGCGGGCGGTCTGGCGCAGCTCGATCGAGCGCCGGATCAGGCCGGCGACCACGAAGAAGAAGAACACCGGCAGCACGAGGCCGGCGACGACCGCCAGCAGGTGCGGACGGGTGGCCATGTCGGCCATCGAGCCGAGCGCGCGGAAATCGTCGCCGAAAGTGGCGGCAAACAGCCCGCCGGCCATGCCCAGCCACACCGCGGCAGCGATCAGCGCGCCCCAATAGGGCAAGGTGGAGGGGCGGCGCTGCATGTTGGCCAGGATCTGGCCGACGGTGCGGCGGTCGTCATTGGCGGCACGGCGGGGCGGAACCGGGCGTTCGTGTCGGTCGTGGCGTTCGGCCGGCGGCGCGGCCGCCTCGTCGATCGGGATCCGTGGCCGGATCGGACGACGGTCGTCGGCGTGGTCCTGAGCGACGCTCAGAGCCTCCTGAACCGCGGATAGGGCTGCTTCCGTGGGGTCCTGCAGCTTTTTGGGTGTCTTCGCCATCGTCGTCGCCTCCGGTCCGTACTCGTGACCTCGACCGGCGGTAAGCCGTTCGGGCCGGGTCGGCATGCTCGCGCCCGCCATACAACCGACGGGACACACTTCCAGACGCCGCCGTCGCGTGCCAGGATTGTGGTCGCGCCCGGAGGTATCTTAGTCCACCGCACAAATACTGTATCGGCGCAACCTGGCGAAGGAAACCCGCTCAGAACAAGGTTTCAGATCATCGTTAACGGATTGGTTACCATGATGCCACGCCGTCACAGCGACTCGGACGAGCAGGAGCAAGAGGTTCCGGCGCACGGCTCGGCCGCACAACCGAGCGAGGCCCAGCGGCGGTATCTCGCTCGCGGCCTTGCCGAACCCGGTGGAAAACTCCCGCTGTTCGACGATGTCGGCCGGGAGGTTCCGCTCAAGACCATCGAGGCGTGCGTCAAGCACGGCTGGGCCGAGCGCTGGACTGCCAACCCGGTCAAGCCCGACTGGGTGGTGTGCAAGCTTACGCCCGCCGGCTATCGCGCGCTGGGCGCGGAGCCGCCGCCGCCGCCATCGGATCGGCCGGGGACGCCGCAACGCCGTTAAGGCGATGTTTAGAGGATGTCAGTCATAAGAGTCGAGTCCTCGCAATCCACCCCCAGGATGTGCCATGGCCTCGCTCTCCTCTGAACCGCGGATCACCGCGCCGGCGCTCGACCGGCCGATCGATCTTGTTCATCTGTCGCGGGTCGCGTTCGGCGACCGGGCGTTGGAACGCGAAGTTCTCGGCCTGTTCATGCGGCAGTCGGCGATCCAGCTCGACCGGCTCAAGGGGGCCCGCACCGCCCAAACCTTCGGCGTCGCCGCCCACACCCTGAAAGGGTCGGCGCTCGGCATCGGCGCCCAGCACGTCGCGATCATCGCGGCCGAGGCGGAGGCGCTGGCCGGCCAGCACGACACCGCCGAGGCGTTCGAGGTGCTGGCGCGGCTGGAAGCCCGCGTCGCCGAAAGCCACCTCTATATTTCCCAGTTGCTCGCCGGCGGGCACTGAGCGCCGAGCGCTCGCGCGCGGACGGCAGGGTGCGCCAAGGCAGCTCGTGCCGGCAGCGTGACCCCGGCCACACCAAATCCGGCCGATCGGCCGGATTTTCGCAGTCCAGGGATCACGACAGCCAGAGGCCGTATCCGGCTGCCGGCTGCGGGCTGACGCGCTGTGCCTGACCCGGCCGGTCGTCGTCGATGCTCTCGGCAAGGGCGCGCGCCGCGGTGGCCGCCGTTGCCGCTGCGGCACGTTGCGCGGCGCTGAGCGCCGGGTCGGATGCCATTTTCGCCGCGCTGGGGCCGAACACCGCCAGCAGTTCGCCGGCCACCCGCGCCGCCGTCGCCAGCAGCACCCGCGCCTGATCGTTGCGAAGCTGGCCGCCGACGCCGGCGAGCCGGGCCAGCAGCCGGATTCGGGCAGCCAGCGCCGCCACCTCGCGCTCGGCGAAAGAGGTGGCATGGCCGGGCCGGGTGTCGGCGGGCCGCATGAACGGCGACTGGCTCTCGATCTGGCACAGCGCCGCCTCGAAGGCGTAACCGCCGACCGGCTCGGCCGAGGGCTGGGCGGTCGGGTCCGGCACCAGCCTGGTCCGGGCCGGTGCGCGGGTTCGGCAGGAGGTGGGGGAGGTCGTATCAAACATGTCAGGCACCCGTTCGGTTTGTTGGGGGACGCGCCCATCGCGTCCGTTGCGGCCATCTCTGCCACAGCGGCACTGACGCGCTGCTGGCGCGACCCGTCAGCGAACTGTCATCGGGCGGCGCCAACCGGGGGCTTGGCGCGCCATTTCCGACCGCCTATAAGGCGCCTCCGCGCATTCGCGCTCCATCCAGCGTCCAATTCCATGCCCAAGATCACGTTTATCGATGCCGCCGGGACGGCGCATGCGGTTGAGGCCGAGGTCGGCTCTACCGTTATGGAAGGCGCCATCAAGAATGGCGTTCCGGGAATTGAAGCCGAGTGCGGCGGCGCCTGCGCCTGCGCCACCTGCCACGTCTATGTCGACGAGGCCTGGCTGGAGCGGACCGGCGAGCCGGTGGCGATGGAGCAGGACATGCTCGACTTCGCCTTCGACGTCCGGTCCAACTCGCGGCTGTCGTGCCAGATCAAGGTCACTGACGAGCTCGACGGCCTCGTGGTCAACATTCCCGAGCAGCAGGGCTGAGGCGGAAGCGCTGCCGCCGGAAAATTCCTTTCCGATCAAGGATTTTCGGTGAGTTTGGTTGCGGGATCACGACGCGATCGTCCGAAAACCGTACCATACTAACGGCGGCGGCAGCCGGCCGTCGGTTCCGATCGCAGATTTCGTGAAATCATTGATTTCAAGGACGAAAATCTGCGAGCTTCAACGGCCCCATGCGTCAGCACCGGGGCCGTGGAAGCAGGCGGTCGGGCCGGGGGCGACGGGTCGCGGTTCTTCCCCTCGCTTCGTCGCCGCGATGAGGTTTCAAACGCCTCGGGCGATGAGGTTTCCCGTCGCCCGAGGCGTTTGTCATTCCACCGGGGCAGGCGGGATCGTCGCGTGCTTGTTCTTGCCCCTGCCGCCGATCAGGCGATGCGCCCACTCGCGGCCGCGCTGGAACACCACGTAGAGCCCCGGGATGACGAAGATACCGAGGCAGCTTGCCGCCAGCATGCCGGAGAACACCGCGGTGCCGACCGCGCGCTGGGTGTTGGCGCCGGCGCCGGAGGCGAACACCAGCGGCACCAGGCCGAGGATGAAGGCGAACGAGGTCATCATCACCGCGCGGAACCGCAGTTTGGCACCCTCGACCGCCGCATCCATGATCTCGGCGCCCTCGCGCCGCCGCTCCATCGCGAACTCGACGATCAGGATGGCGTTCTTGGCGGCGAGCGCGATCAGCACCACAATGCCGATCTGGGCGAACAGATTGTTGTCGAGACCGGAGAGGTAGAGCCCGGTCATCGCCCCGCACAGGCCGACCGCGACCGACACCAGCACCGCCACCGGGATGGTCCAGCTTTCATAGAGCCCGACCAGGAACAGGTAGGCGAACAGCACCGCGAGCGCGAGCACGAAGCCGGTCTGCCCGCCGGCGATCTTCTCCTGCAGCGCGGTGCCGGTCCACTCAAAGCCGTAGCCGGAGGGCAGGGTCTTGGCCGACAGTTGCTCCATCGCCGCCAGCGCCTCGCCGGTGGAATGGCCGGCGGCGGCCTCGCCCTGCAACGTCACCGAGCGCACATTGTTGTAGCGGATGATGGTGGCCGGCGCGGTGCTCTGCACCGCCTCGGCGAAGGCGCGCACCGGCACGAGGTCGCCGGCATTGGTGCGGATCCGCACCCTGAGCACGTCGTCCATGCTCAGGCGGTCGTCGGCCTCGGCCTGGGCCTGGACCTGCCAGGTGCGGCCGAACAGATTGAAGTCGTTGACGTACTGGCCGCCGAACGTGGTCTGCAGGGTCGAGAACAGCTCCGAGATCTCGATACCGAGCGCCTGGGCGCGGTCGCGGTCGATGTTCAGCGTGATCTGCGGCGTCAGCGCGCTATAGGTGGTGAAGACGTTGGTGAGGCGCTTGTCCTCGGCGGCCGCCAGCATCATGCCGCGGGCGACGCCGGCCAGCTCCGCCGGCTCGGCGCCGGACAGTGCCTGGAGCTGGTACTCGAAGCCGGAACCGGTGCCGAGGCCCTGGATCGGCGGCAGGTTGAAGACGAACACATTGGCCGCTGCGATCGACTGGAACGCGGTGCGCAGCTCCTTCAATGCCGAGAACACCGACATCGAGGGGTCCTTGCGCTGGTCGAACGGCTTGAGCGCGACCACGACCAGCGCCCGGTTGGGCAGCGCAAGTCCGTCGAGCAGGCTGTAGCCGTTGACGAAGAACAGGTTCTGCACCCACGGCTTGCCGGCGAGGATCCCCTCGACCTCCTTCACCACCGCCTCGGTGCGGGTGACGGAGGCGGCGTCGGGAAGCTGGATCTCGCCCATGAACGCGCCCTGGTCCTCCTCCGGCAGGAAGCCCGATGGGACGACGCCGGTCAAGAAGACGGCGCCGCCGGCGAAGCACGCCACCAGCACCACCGAAACGGCGGCGACCCGCACCAGCCGGCGCACCACCGCGGTGTAGCCGTCGCGGGCGCCGTCGATGCCGCGCTGGAGCAGCTTCATCACGCCGCTCGAAGGCCGTCCGGGCCGGAGCAGCAGCGCGCACAAGGCCGGCGACAGCGTCAGCGCGATGGTGGCGGAGATCAGCATCGACACCGACACCGACACCGCGAACTGCTGGTAGAGCTGGCCGGTGATGCCGGGGATGAAGGCGGTCGGCACGAACACGCTGAGCAGCACCAGCGTGATGGCGAGGATCGGGCCGGTGATCTGGCCCATCGCCTTTTCGGTGGCCTCGGCGGGGGAGAGGTTCGGCTCCTCCTCCATCACCCGCTCGACGTTCTCCACCACCACGATGGCATCGTCCACCACGATGCCGATCGCCAGCACCAAGGCCAAAAGCGAGACGGTGTTGGCGGTAAAGCCGATCGCCAGCATCACCGCGAAGGTGCCGATCAACGCCACCGGCACCGCGGCGATCGGGATCAGGGTCGCGCGCAGCTTGCCGAGGAACACGAACACCACGATCGCGACCAGCACGAAGGCTTCGAGCAGGGTTTCCTGCACCGACTCGATGGTCTTCTCGACGAACACCGTGGTGTCGTACATCACGTCGTAGGCGACATCGGCCGGGAAGCGCGTCGCCATCTCCTTCATCGCGCTCTGCACGCCGCTGGCAACCGAAATCGCGTTGGCGCCGGGCGACTGGTAGATGGCGATGCCGGTGGCCGGCTTGCCGTTGTAGCGGATCGAGGCGTCGGACGACTTGGCGCCGAGCTCGACGGTGGCGATGTCCTTGATGCGCACAATGGCGCCGTCGGAGGTGGCGCGCACCACGACGTCGCCGAACTCCTCGGGCGACACCAGGCGGCCGCGGGTCGAGATGTTGAACTGGAACTCGGTGCCGGGCCGCACCGGCGCGGCGCCGACGCGGCCGAGCGCTGCCTGGATGTTCTGCGATTTCAGCGCATTGGCGACGTCCTGCGGCGCCAGATCAAGACTGTTCATGCGGTCGAGGTCGAACCACACCCGCATGGCGTATTCCTTGGCGCCGAACAGGTTGGCCTGTCCGACGCCCGGCACGCGGGCGAGCCGGTCGACCAGATTGATCACCGCGAAATTGGTCAGGAACAGTTCGTCGTGGGTGCCGGCCGGCGAATGGATGGCGATGACCTGGAGCATCGCCGACGACTGCTTCTTCACCGTCACGCCATTGCGCTGCACGTCCTGCGGCAGCTGCGAGTTGGCCTGGTTGACCCGGTTCATCACGTTGACGGTGGCGATGTCGGGGTCGGTGCCGACCTCGAAGGAGACGGTCAGCGTGTAGCTGCCGTCGGCGCCGGAGGTCGAGCGCATGTCGATCATGTGGTCGACGCCGTTGACCTGGCCCTCGATCACCTGGGCGACCGAAGCCTCGACGTCCGCCGCCGAGGCGCCGGGATAGGAGGCCGAGACCTGGACCTGAGGCGGCACGATGTCGGGGTATTGCGCCACCGGCAGCGAGCGCAGGGCGATGAGCCCGGCGACCAGGATGACGACCGCGATGACGATGGCGAGCCGCGGCCGCCGGATGAAGACCGATGAGATCATGTGACGGCGCTCAGCTCGACTTCTCGACGGGACGGGCGTCGACGGCCACGCCCGGCCGGACGCGCTGCTGGCCCTGGACGATGACGAGGTCGCCGGCGGCGACACCCTCGGTCACCACCGCGATGCCGTCGCGCTGCTGGCCGATCACGATACGGCGACGCTCCACCACATTGCCCTTGCCGACCACGAACACGTACGGCCCGGACTGGTCGACCGCGAGCGCGGCCTGCGGAATGGTGATCACCTTCTCCGGCTCGGCCTGCTCGAGGGTGACGCGCACGCTCTGGCCGTCGGACAGCATCCGCTTTTCGTTGGTGAACATGGCGCGGATGGTCTGGGTGTCGGTCCTGGAATCGGCCTGGACGTCGATGAAATCGACCTTGCCGGTTTCCGGCGCGAACGAGCCGGCGGCAAGGCGGACGCGCACGGTGATCTCGGCGTCCGGCCGGCGGTGGGCGAAGAGCAGCTCGCGCTGGGTGATCGGGAACAGCACCTGGACCTGATCGTCGCGCACCAGGGTGGCGAGCGTGCCGGAGGAGGGGCCGACATAATTGCCCTGGGTGATGATGGCGCGGCCGATGCGGCCGGCGATCGGCGCGGTAATCTCGGTATAGGACAGCTGGATCTCAGCGTCGCGCACCTGCGCCTGGGCTTGCAGCACGTCGGCGCGGGCGCGGGCATCGTCGGCGATGCGCTGGTCGAGCTGGGCCTGGGAGGCGGTGTTGCGGGCGGCGAGATCGCGGGTGCGGTCGAGCTGGACTTTTGCGTTGTCACGCGTCGCCTCGGCGGCGGCGAGGCTCGCCTTCTTCTCGTCCAGCGCCACCTTGAACGGCTCCTGCTCGATCACGAACAGCACCTGGCCGGCGGTGACACTGCCGCCCTCCTCGAACTGGCGGGGACCGATGAAGCCTTGGACGCGGGCGCGCAGGTCGACCTTCTCGAGGGCCTGGACCTTACCGATATACTCCGCCTGCTGAGCGAACGCCTTCAACTCCGCCGCCTGCACCAGCACCGCGGGCGTCTGGCCCTGCGCCTGCTGGGCAATGGCCGGCGTTCCGGCGAGAGCGAGGTACGAGATTAGGGCGAGCCGCGAGGCCCCGAGTTTCTGCACCGCCATATTGAGATCCCCCAAGGTCGATGCCACGCATACAGTGGAAGTATTTATGAAACACGACCGTACGTCGCGGGCGCGGTATCCGATTAGAACCGGTCCAGGCGCAATTATTTGCCGCCTTCGCACCTCTCCGGGCTTGGCGGGGCGGCGCGGGGAGCGCTAAACGAAGCCCGCTCCCTTTCCGAAAGCCCGTTTCAAGAGGTTCGACAATGCAGGAACCCACCGCCGCCCCGACCGGCGACGTCATTGAAACCGACGCCCTGATCATCGGCGCCGGCCCGATCGGCCTGTTCGCGGTGTTCGAACTCGGCCTGCTCGACGTCAAGGCGCACCTCGTCGACATCATGGACAAAGTCGGCGGCCAGTGCTCCGAGCTCTATCCCGAGAAGCCGATCTACGACATTCCCGGCTATCCCGAGATCAGCGGCCACGACCTGGTCAACAAGCTGATGGAACAGATCAAGCCGTTCGGGCCGACCTTCCATCTCGGCGAGATGGTCGAGAAGGTGAAGCACCGGCCGGACGGCGGCTTCGAGGTGGTGACCGACGGCGGCAAGACCTTCCACACCAAGGTTGTGGTGATCGCGGCCGGCGGCGGCTCGTTCCAGCCCAAGCGCCCGCCGATCCCAGGCATCGAGCACTATGAAGGCCGAAGCGTCTTCTATTCGGTCAAGAAGATGGAGGCGTTCCGCGGCAAGAAGGTGCTGATCGTCGGCGGCGGCGATAGTGCGCTCGACTGGACGCTGAACCTGCAGCCGCTGGCCGAGCGCCTGACCTTGATCCACCGCCGCGACGAGTTCCGTGGCGCGCCCGACAGCGAAAAGAAGATGCGGGCGTTGGTCGAGGCCGGGGCGATGGACCTCAAGATCGGCCAGGTGCTGAGCCTGCGCGGCGAGGGCGGCCAGCTCGAAGCGGCGGTGTGCCGAGACAATGCCGGCGGCTCGTTCGAGATCGCGGTCGACACCATGCTGCCGTTCTTCGGCCTGACCATGAAGCTCGGTCCGGTGGCGCACTGGGGGCTGGAGCTGCACGACAATCTGATCCCGGTCGACACCGCGGCGTTCGAAACCTCGGTGCCGGGCATCTTCGCCATCGGCGACATCAACACCTATGCCGGCAAGCTGAAGTTGATCCTGTCCGGCTTCCACGAGGGCGCGCTGATGGCCCAGAAGGCGGCGCGCTACGTCTATCCGGACAAGCGGATGGTGTTCCAGTACACCACCTCCTCGACCAGCCTGCAGAAGAAGCTCGGCGTGAACTGAGCGGCGGGGGCTGGGATCACGGCGGTTGCGGCGGTGCGGGATGGCATTCCCGCTGCCGCGACCGGTGGCGGAGGATGTTCCCCGAACGCCGACCTGTCGTCCCCGGCGAGCATCGCTTGAGCGATGCGAGGGAAGGGGACCCAGGGACCATGGCGATTTGTCGCTTTCAGGCGGCGTTGAAACCGCGCCAAGCTTGTGCGCCGATCGCAACGTCTGCCGGCGTCGCGGCCTTTGGGTTCCCGTCCCCTCGCCGCTGACGCGGCTCGGCCGGGAACGACCGGTGGCGGTATCGGCGCCGGACCTTCGACGGATCGTTTCCCGGCGAAACCGTCGTTCGGTCACCATCCGTTCGTGTTTCCGTGGGTAGATTCGCCGTTCACGGGGACATCTTTATGGGACTCTACGGCCGCTATATCGCGCCGCGCCTGGCCGACTTGGTGTGCCGGCGCTCGGACATCGCCGCCGAACGGGCAGCGCTGGTGCCGCGCGCCGAGGGCGTGGTGGTGGAGATCGGCATCGGCACCGGCCTCAATTTGCCGTTCTACGACCGGCGCAAGGTGAGCCGGGTGTTTGGCATCGACCCCGGCCAGGGCTTCCTTGAGGTCGGGCGCGATCGTTTTGCCGACAGCCCGGTGGCGGTGACGGTGATGACGGCGCCGGCCGAGGCCATTCCGCTGCTCGCCGGGAGCGCCGACAGCGCGGTGATGACCTACACACTATGCTCCGTCATCGATCCGGTGCAGGCGTTGCGCGAGGTGCGGCGGGTGCTCAAGCCCGGCGGCGCGCTGTACTTCCTGGAGCACGGTCGCTCCGAGGCGCCGTGGGTGGCGCGCGGCCAGGACCTGCTGAACGGGATGTGGAAGCCGATCTCGTGCGGCTGCAACCTCAATCGCGACGTGCCGATCCTGCTCGCCAAGGCCGGCTTCCTGTTGGAGGAGGTGGAGCGGTTCGACCTCGCCGGCGCGCCGCGCATCATCGGCGCCCACGTCCGCGGCCTGGCACGCAAAGGTCCTTCGGCCGACCAGGGAACGTGACCGCCTCTGACCGGTTCTTTCGCCATCGCTTGGTCTTCGGAGAACAGCATGGCGGACCGTCCGGCGCGGGGGACGAGCCTGTCCCGGTACATGGTGGCCCTCGCCGCGCTCGGGGTGCTGTACGGCCTGTTGCGGAACCACTCCGGCGAACCGGCGACGGCCAGCCGGCGATCGGCGCGGGGTGCGCTCGCCGCACCCGCCTCGGAGGAGGCGGGGCAGGTCGAGCGCGGGCAGGCGGCGACCCGGCCGCGGGACGCCCCGGCACCGGGCTGGATGGATGTGGCGTGGCGGGTGGGGAGGGAGATCGGCAACCACCGGGTTCTGGCGGTCGCCGGGGGTGTCACCTTCTACGCGCTGCTGGCGCTGTTCCCGGCCATCGCGGCGCTGGTGTCGCTCTATGGCCTGTTCGCCGACGCATACACCATCAACGACCACATCCGCGGCCTGTCGGCGGTGGTGCCCGCCGGCACGCTCGACATCGTCGCCGACCAGGTGCAGCGCATCGCCTCCCAGCGCCACGCCAGCCTGAGCGTGGGACTCATGGTCGGCCTTCTGGTGTCGCTGTGGAGTGCCAATGCCGGCATGAAAGCCATCTTCGATGCCCTCAACGTGGTCAATGACGAGACGGAGAAGCGGGGCTTCGTCCGGCTGACGGCGCAGACGCTGCTGTTCACGCTGGGCGGCCTCCTGGTGCTGGTGCTGGCGCTGGTGTCCATCGTGGTGGTGCCGGCGGTGCTGGCTTGGCTCGGTCCCTGGCTCGGGCCGGGCGGCACCGAGCCGCTGGTGGCGGCGCTACGCTGGCCGGTGCTGCTGGTGGCGATCGGCGTCGGGCTGGCGGTGCTCTATCGCTACGGCCCGAGCCGGCAGCGGCCGCGGGGACGCTGGATCAGCCCCGGCAGTGCGTTCGCCGCGCTGGCCTGGCTGGTGGTGTCGCTGGCGTTCGCCTGGTACGTGGCGAACTTCGCCAACTACAACGCCACCTATGGCTCGCTCGGCGCGGTGATCGGGCTGATGATGTGGATGTGGCTCTCGGTGGTGGTGGCGCTGGTCGGCGCCGAGATCGACGCGGCGCTGGAGCACCAGACCGCCCAGGCGTCCACCCGCGGCGCCGGCGACGAGGCGCGGATCACGGCGGCGCGGCCGGGAGCGCCGCCCCAGGCGGGGGCAGCGGCTCGGTGAAGACCTGCTGCGGGGCGGTGAGGTGGAGCAGGCTGCGCACCGCCGGCATGGCGGCGTCCGCCATCGCGGCGTGGCCCTCGGCGGTGGGGTGGATGGCGCCGCCATAGACCGCGGTCTTCAGGCCCCACAGCCCGTCATGATTGCTTTGGGGCTCCTGCAGTACGCCGTAGGGGAACGTCATCGCCGCGAAATAGGCATCGTTGGGGGTGCGGATCCAGCGCGCCCGCGGCGCGTAGGGGCGATAGTCGGACGGGTTGCAGCCCTCGACCATCGGCTGCTCCAGCGCGTCGATGTCGGTGCGGAAGCTTGAGCCATCCTTCTTGAAGCAGGCGACGTCGAACGCCGGTTCCGTCACGGTGGGGTCGGCCGGCTGGGTGGCGCAGAAGCCGGCACGGGCGAAGGCGTGCTCGTGGCCGTCGACGAAGGTCATGCGGTCCTTATCCGGTTCGGCGCAGCCGCCGGTCGCGGTGCAGCGTGCCAGCGACTCCAGGCGCGGAAAGAAGCTGCGCACCACGAAGTCCGACACCGCCTGCAACCGGGCGGCCGAGATCTCGAAGGCGGGATGGATGTCGGTGCCGTGGCGGCCGCTGCCGCACACCTCGCCGGGCGCCGCCAGGCCGGGGTGGCCGTAGCGGACATAGACCACCTTCTGCAGCGAGCCGCCGAGCAGCGGCTTCAGCGCCGCGCGCAGCTTCTTGAAGTTGGCGGGCAGCTCCTTCTGCAGCAGCGCTGCCGCCTCCTTCGGCGTCTTGATCATGCCGAAGCGGTTGAGGATGGCGTATTCGTCCTGGGAGGGGTCGACCATGACGTGGGCCACCATCGGCGAGAAGCCGATGTCGTTGGCGCCGATGGTGAGCAGCAGCAAATCGAGGTCGCGCTCGGGCGCGGCCTTGAGGTAACGCGCGAGCTGGCTCACCTGCGGCGGCACGGTGGTGGCGCATTTGCGGCTGCCGGCGGCCTGCTCGCAGGCCTTGGCGAAGTCGCGGATCGATTGGGTGCCGAGCAGCCCGTCCTCGATCTGGGCGCCGGTGCAGGCCAGCGGCAGGTAGGTCACAGCGACGTGCGGGTTCTCCACCGCCACCGCCAGCGCGGTGCGGACCTGGTAGCCGTAGAGCGAGCGGTGGCAGGCCGGGCTCATCCAGTCGGCGCCGGCGCGTGCCCACTCGCCTCGGGCGGGGTCGGTCGCCTCGCGCGCCGGCGTGGTCGAGCCGCAGTCGCGCACGCCGCGGAAATCGCGACGCGACGGCCTGAAGAACTCGGAGAAGGTGCCGGCCAGCAGGCGACGGTAACAGAAACCCTTGTCGGACAGCATCACCGGCGAATCCGGGTTGCCCTCGCCGGACGCGATGGAGTCGCCCATGCCGGCAACCAGCAGGTCGGTGACCGCGACCTCGGCTTCCAGGATCGCGACGATCTCCTCGCCGCGCTGCACGGTGACCGAAACCTTGGTGCCGATCCCGAAGGCGAGGTCGTCGATCACCTCGGCCGCGCACGGCGCCTGATAGCGGCGGCCGGGCGGCTTTTCGTCCCACAGCGTCCACACGCAGGTGAGGTCCGGCTCGGCCGGCAGGTTCTTGATGAGGAAGCCGGCGCGGTGGTCGCGCGGGTTGAGGTAGCTCTCGGTCTTGTTGCGGTCGCTGCCCGGCTTGCCGGTGCGGGGCAGCTCGTAGCTGCGTTCGCAACGCTCGGCCGCGGTGTTGGCGACCGGGTCGAAGCAGAGCTGGTGCACCATGTCGCGGGCCCAACCGAAGCCGTCGGTGCCGCGCGCCAGCTTGCGCTCGACATCGAGAATGGTGCTGCCGCTGCCGTGGGCGACGACATGGGTCTGGAAATCCTGCTCGCTCTTGAACAGCCGGAAGCGGTTCTTGACCTGCCAGTCGATGCAGGGCTCGGCGGCGTCGGCAGCACAGACCTGGGCCGATGCTGCCTGCGGCGACAGCGCGGCGGCGAACGACAACAGAACGGCGGCGGCTGCGAGGCAGGCGCGCATCACGAAATCCCTTGAGTGGCTGACAATCCGGCCCGACGGCGGCGACCGTTCCTCAATGGGGGATGCTGCGGGCGATTTTTGGGCGGCTGCGCTGCGGGCGCGCGCACCGTCGCCGGGTACCGCCAAATGTAACTAATCGGGCAACATGCCAAATCCCGCATAATTTGCTTTTTCGCCACAAAGGTTACCTCGGAATTTTTCGTCTCATATCGGATTGTATAACGGTAGATTGCATAAAGTAAAACCTGCAACGCTAGATCTATCAAAACGATACGACGCTAAGTTTAGCGAGCTCCATACTTTGTTTACTGGTTATGTTTATGGTTAAAACCACGCAGCGGGCGGGGCACGGCGGTGTCCGCCTGAATTGATAGCTGCGCTCTAATGGCGAGGGTAAGATTATGTCACAATTCCGAATACTGACGAAGATACTCAGTATCATAATCGTGCTGAGCTGTGTCGCCGCGGCGATATCTTATATTGGCATCAGTTCGCTCGGCGCGCTGAATGACGCAACCGACCGAATGGAAGCGGCGACGGGAAACGCCCTTGAAGCCCAACGACTGGCGGCCAACTTGGTCGCAGCCAATCGCGGCGAATTTCGCATCGCTGCCGACCCGCGGCCGGACTCCTATCGCGAGGCGCGCGGCGCCATCGACGCGGAGTTGGCGACGATGCGCCAGCGCCTCGAAACGCTGAACCGCGACCTCGCCGGCGCCGAGCGCGCCAAGTTCGACGCGGTGCGCGTCAAGTTTGCCGAATATGAGCGCGAGCTTCAGGGCACGTTCCGGGCGGCTGAAGCCGTCCGCAATTTCGAGATGACCGACGAACTGATGCGCCTGCGCGACGAGACCCTGTCCAGCCGCAAGGTGGCGGAAGAGGCCCGGACGATGCTGCGTGCGCTCGCCACCGACCTCGACAACATCGTCGCCGCGGAATCGAAGGCGGCCACGGACGAATACAAGTCGGCGAGCCGGCTGATGATGGTGTTCTCGGCCGTTGGCATCGCGTTCGGCCTCGTCATGGGCTTCATCATCGGCCAGTTCGGCATCGTCAAACCGATCCGCGATCTCGTCGCGGCGCTGCAGCGCCTCGCCAATGGCGATTACAGCTTCGAGGTGCCTGGCGCCGACCGCAAGGACGAAGTGGGCGAGGTGGCCCGCACGGCGCGAGTGTTCCGCGACAACGGCCTGGAAAACCAACGCATGCAGGAGGAGCAGAAGGCGGCCGAGGCCCGCGCCGCCGTCGAGAAGAAGCAGGCGATGCACCAGCTTGCTGATGGTTTTGAGGGTGCGGTCGGCGGCATCATCGGTGCGGTGTCGAGCGCCTCGACCCAGTTGCAGGGCGCGGCCCAGACCATGTCGGCGGCGGCCGAACAAACCAACCGCCAGTCCACCGCCGTCGCCTCGGCGTCGGAGGAGGCGTCCTCCAACGTGCAGACCGTGGCGTCGGCGGCCGAGGAGCTGGCGGCGTCGGTGTCGGAGATCGGCCGGCGGGTCAACGAGTCCGCCCAGATCGCGGCGGAAGCGGCGCGTGACGCCGATGCCACCGCCGGCAAGGTCGCCCGGCTGTCGCAGGCGGCGCAGAAGATCGGCGATATCGTCGGGCTGATCTCGACCATTGCCGGCCAGACCAACCTGCTCGCCCTCAACGCCACGATTGAGGCTGCCCGTGCCGGCGATGCCGGCAAAGGCTTTGCGGTGGTGGCGTCCGAGGTGAAGTCGCTGGCCGACCAGACCGCCAAGGCCACCGCGGAGATTTCGGCGCAGATCGAGGAGATCCAGGCATCCACCTCGGACTCCGCCCACGCCATCGGCCAGATCACCGAGACCATCCGCAAGATGAACGAGATCGCCACCACCATCGCCTCGGCTGTGGAGGAGCAGGGCGCGGCGACCACGGAAATCGCCCGCAATGTTCAGCAGGCCTCCGCCGGTACTGCGGAAGTGTCGAGCAACATTGTCGGGGTGACGCGGGCGGCGTCCGACTCATCGGCGGCGTCGAGCCAAGTGCTGTCGGCGGCCGGCAACCTCGCCAGCCAATCCGACCAGCTCAAGCACGAGGTTACCCGCTTCCTGGCCACGGTGCGCGCGGCCTGAACCTTCGCACCTGCGATCTCGGACGGCCGCGGCTCGCCGCGGCCGTTGCCGTTTTGGTAACCGCTATCTCCGCAGCGGGCACAATCCTGGCCTGTTCAATCTGCATGGCAAAACCACCCTAGCGGGAAGGCTGAAATTTCAGCAGCCAATTGCGGCATTCAACCATGGCGATAATAGTCGCGTGGCCAACCGGAGTGAAAGGTAAGATCGGTATGGGCGTCGCCATCGAAGGATATTTGACGCGTTGGAGACAACGACGAAATAATACATATGTATTTTCGTTGAATTATCCGCTCTTGGTCTTTGTTGTAAAATTCATTACGCCAATATCGCTTGACGTTAGCCAAATGTAGCGGACGCCTATTTTCCGTTTAACGGAGCCGTCTTTCGAGGCATCAGAAATTGTTAATCCGAGTAACCTTTGATCATTCCCAACCGGAAAGTCGAAACGATCCGGATGCGCAGAGCCAGACCGCCTGCTGCGTGCCGCCCGCCGTGGCTGCGGGCGAGGCTTTGCGGACCTTGGGTTGAGCATGGGGCAAGAGACGATGCGTCTGAACTTCAAGATCGGTCAAAAACTCGCAATAAGCTCGACAATCGGGATTCTCCTGGTGCTGTCGTTCGTTATCGTCGCGCGCGTCTCGCTGGACGCGATCGAAAGTGCCAACACCGCGCTGGAGAAGGCGTCCGGTCTCGTCGGCAAGCTGACGGACTCCAAGATCAACCTGCGCGACACCGTCGAGCTGTATTACCGGGCGAAATCCGCCAGCACGGCCGAGGCAATCGACAAGTATGCCGCCGACTTCGAAAAGGTGGCGCCGCCGCTGGCGGACTATGTCGGCACCGTCGCCGAGAAGGCCGCCATCGCCGCCAATCGCGAGCGCATGTCGCGCGCCAAGGTGCAGCTCGACGGCTATATTTCCGGCTGGCGCGAGGGGGTGGGGCTGCAGCGCCAGCTCATTCTGTCGCAAGGCAAGGCGAGCGAGCTGTCCGAGGCCTGGACCAAGGCCCTCGCCGCGGCGAGGGTGTCGGCCGGCCGCATCGGGCAGAACGTCGGCGACCAACTCGACACCGTCGCGGTCGGTGTCGGTGTCGCCAACACCGGAATCTGGCGTTATTTCGCCACCGAAGACGACAAGCTGAAGGATGAGGTTCATCAGGCGCTGGTCGCGGCTGGCCGCGGTCTTCGCGAGTTGCAGACCAACGAGCACGCCCAGCCGATGGCGGCGTCGCTGTCGTCGTTGAGCGAGTTGACCGGCCGCTTTGCCTCGCTGTTCGAGGCCATCAGCAGCGCCGCGACCCAGCGCACCGTGATCATCCGGGGCATCACGCCGAAGCGAGCCGAGGTCACCCGGCTGATCGACGAGACGCTCGACGCTGCCAAGGTGTTCGTCGAGGAGCGCCATCACGACGTCAAGTCTGAGATCGGCACTGCCAAGACCATCGGTCTGGTGCTGGGCGGGCTGACGGTGGCGGTGCTGGTCGCCTCGACCGTGTTCGGCTTCGTCGGCGTCGGCAACCCGGTTCGCCGCATCGCCGGTGTGCTCGAGCATTTGGCGGAGGGAAACAAGGCCGTCGACATCCCCTTCACCACCCGCGGCGACGAGGTGGGCGAGACCGCACGTGCCGCCCAGGTGTTCAAGGACAATCTGGTGCGGATGGAGCAGCTCGACGCCGAGCGCCAGGAGGCCGAGGCTCGCGCCGAAGCCGAGAAGAAGCAGGCGATGCACCAGCTCGCCGACACCTTCGAGGGCGCGGTCGGCGGCATCATCGGTGCGGTGTCGAGCGCGGCGGCCCAGTTGCAGGGCGCGGCGCAGACCATGTCGGCGGCTGCCGACCAGACCAACCGGCAATCGAGCGCAGTCGCCTCCGCTTCGGAGGAAGCCACCTCCAACGTCCAGACCGTGGCCTCGGCGGCGGAAGAACTGGCGACCTCGGTCGCGGAAATCGGGCGCCGGGTGAATGAGTCCGCCAAGATCGCTGCGGAAGCGGCGCGCGACGCCGACGCCACCGCCGCCAAGGTCGGGCGGCTGTCGCAGGCGGCGCAGAAGATCGGCGACATCGTCGGGCTGATCTCGACCATCGCCGGCCAGACCAACTTGCTCGCCCTCAACGCCACCATCGAGGCGGCGCGGGCGGGCGATGCCGGCAAGGGCTTTGCAGTGGTGGCGTCCGAGGTGAAGAGCCTCGCCGACCAGACCGCCAAGGCGACGGCGGAAATCTCGGCGCAGATCGAGGAGATCCAGGCCTCGACCGCCGATTCCGCCCACGCCATCGAGGCGATCACCGAAACCATCCGCAAGATGAACGAGATCGCCACCACCATCGCCTCCGCGGTGGAGGAGCAGGGTGCGGCGACGACCGAAATCGCCCGCAACGTCCAGCAGGCGTCAAGCGGCACGGCGGAGGTGTCGAGCAATATCGTCGGGGTGACGCGGGCGGCGGCCGATTCCTCGGCGGCGTCGAGCCAGGTGCTGTCCTCGGCTGGCAACCTCGCCAGCCAGTCCGGCCAGCTCCGGGCCGAGGTCGATCGCTTCCTCGCGACCGTGCGGGCGGCCTGACGCGGTCTCTGCCGGAGATCGTGTGATCGAGGCTTGTGCGCGTCCCTCCGCGCCGCGTGTCCGGCGCGGGGGGACCTCGATCGCTGGTTCGGGCTGCGCTGGGTGCCGTCCGCGGGGCTCGGTGGGCGAGGCACCGCGACCACAGACCCGGCGGTTGTCGCGGTCCGGTCAGACCAGATGCGGCGCGTCGAATTGGTAGGCGTGAACCACGCGA
Source organism: Blastochloris viridis (assembly GCF_001402875.1). Classification (NCBI taxonomy): domain Bacteria; kingdom Pseudomonadati; phylum Pseudomonadota; class Alphaproteobacteria; order Hyphomicrobiales; family Blastochloridaceae; genus Blastochloris; species Blastochloris viridis. Next base: position 1,072,027 of record NZ_CP012946.1, read on the forward strand.
CGGGCGACGTCGCCGGGGTCGGCCAGTCCGCCCAGCACCAATTCCGTCCCCGAATTCGAGCCGTCGACGATGGTGAGGGTCACCGCACCGGAGCCGTCGCGCTGGCGAACCACGTCGATCCAGGCGATGCGGTCGGCTGGCGTTGCCGACAGCCGCGGGATCGCGCCGTCGCGCAGCACCAGGATATGGCGATCGGTCAGGCCATAGACGGTTTCGTTGGCGCGGCGCCAGAAGCCAAACGCCGCACTGGCGATCACGACCGCGCCGACCAGCAGCGCGAGGCCGGCGTAATAGGCCGGGCCGCTGCCGGCGGCGAGCGCCAGCACCGCGCCGAGCGGGACGGCGATGGCGCCGATCCATAGCGGCACCATGAAGCCGCGGTCGCGCACCACCGCCCATGCGTCGGGGCGGTCCGCCCAGATCAGCCGTTCGCCGGGCTCGAGATGGTCGAACAGCCGCGCCGCTGCGGCGCGATTGCCGACGCTCGGCGTCTTCGGGGCAGGGAAGGGGACCACCACCGCCATCGCTCGCTCGTTGTCGTCAACTGCCGGGGCCAACCGGTGCAAGCCGCTTCCGCCGGTCGGCAGCGCGGATAAGGTCCGGCCGCGCTCCCGACCGACGTCGCCAAATTGTCGGATGATTACGGTGCGACGGGCCAATCGAGCTGTCAATTGCGCGACGCCGCCGGCTTCCTCCCGGCAGATGCGGCGCCGTCGCGACGGTCGCCGACCGCTCGTGCCGATGCCGCGACCGAACGCCGCATTTCCGCTGCCGCGGTCGCGGTAATGGCGTCGCGGCCGTCGCCAGGATTGCTATGTTAAGTGACCGCGGCGATGTCCGGCTGGGAGCTTGCGCCATGTTCGTCACCTTCTTTCAGGAGTTGAAGGCTGCCGGCCTGCCGGTGACCTTGCGCGAATACCTGACGCTGATGGAAGGAATGGAGCGCGACGTCGCCGGGCACCGGGTCGAGGACTTTTACTTTCTCTCGCGTGCCGCGCTGGTGAAGGACGAGCGCAACCTCGACAAGTTCGACCGGGTGTTCGCCCGCATCTTCAACGGCGTCGCCACCGTGGCCGACGCCGCCGAGGCCGAGATTCCGTCCGAATGGCTGATGAAGCTCGCCGAGAAATTCCTGACCGAGGAGGAGAAGGCCAGCATCGAGGCGCTGGGCGGCTGGGACAAGCTGATGGAGACACTGCGTCGCCGGCTCAAGGAGCAGACGGGGCGCCATCAGGGCGGTTCGAAATGGATCGGCACCGCCGGCACCTCGCCGTTCGGCGCCTATGGCTACAACCCCGAGGGTATCCGCATCGGCCAGGACGAGAGCCGCCACCGCCGGGCCGTCAAGGTGTGGGACAAGCGCGAGTTCAAGGACCTCGACGGCGACGTCGAGCTCGGCACCCGCAATATCAAGATCGCGCTGCGCCGGCTGCGCCGGTTCGCCCGCACCGGGGCGGCCGACGAACTCGACCTCGACGAGACCATTCGCGGCACCGCCCACAAGGGCTTCCTCGACATCCACTTACGGCCGGAACGGCACAATGCGGTGAAGGTGCTGATCTTCTTCGACGTCGGCGGCTCGATGGACTGGCACGTCGCCGCGACCGAGGAACTGTTCTCGGCGGCGCGCAGCGAGTTCAAGCATCTCGATTATTTCTACTTCCACAACTGCCTTTACGAGCGGGTGTGGAAGTCGAACGCCCGCCGCCACCAGGAGACCATCCCCACTTGGCAGGTGCTGAACACCTATGGCGCCGACTACAAGGTGATCTTCGTTGGCGATGCCTCGATGAGCCCGTACGAGATCACCGTGCCGGGCGGCTCGGTCGAATATCTCAACGACGAATCCGGCCAGGTCTGGCTGGAGCGGGTGTTCGCGGCCTATCCCCACGCGGTCTGGCTCAATCCGGTGGCGCAGGGCCATTGGGAGATCACGACCTCGATCCGCATGATCCGCCATATGGTCGGCGGGCGGATGTTTCCGCTGACGCTGGAGGGGCTGGACGCGGCGATGCGCGAGCTCGGCCGCTGACACGGCCGGCCCGTCGTTCCGTCGCCGACACCCGGCTCCGAGCATCGCATTTCGGTACGCCGCGCCTGCACCGGGAGGGGCGGTGCTGTGCCAGACGGTTCTCTCGCGCAAAGTCCGCGTTGGAGAGAACGAGCGTTGCACAAAACAAAACGGGCCGGCTTGGCGGCCGGCCCGAAGATGGTCGTTCAAACGATTGGTGATCGCTCAATATTTGGCAACCACCGGCTCGGGCGCGCCGAACTTGTACGACAGCCGGGCCAGCACGGTTGAAACGGTGATGTCGTTCTTGAAGGAGGTGTAGTAAATGTCAGGCGTCGCGAAGCCGCCGTAGGTCTGGTCGCCGAGGTCGATGTAGTTGTATTCGACGCCGACCAGCCAATTGCCCCAGGCGTATTCGACGCCGCCGCCGATGGTCCAGCCGATATGCTGCTCGGACTGCTGGAACGAAGCCACGGGATCGAAGAGCGACTGCTTGACCTCACCGAAGGCGGTGCCGCCCTTGCCGTAAACCAGCCACGGCCCGATGGCGTAGCCCAGTCGCGCGGTCACGGTGCCAAACCAGGTCAGCTTGGATTCGAGCGTCGTGAAGCCGTCGCTGAAGTTGCCCTTGACGTCGCCGCCGGAAATCGCGAGCTCGGTGCCGAGCACCCAGTTGTTGCCGAACTGGGTGAGGAAGCCGAGATGGCCACCGAACACGCCGCCATCGATATCGTGGTCGGCCGAACCCGCGTCGGCGAGGTCGGTCTCGCCCCAGGCATAGCCGCCGAGCACGCCGAGATAGAAGCCGTTCCAATTGCCGCCGGGGGTTTGCGGCCCGAGGAGGGCGGCGGTGAGCGGGTTGCCGCCGGCGCCGAACTTGTAGGACAGCCGGCCGAGCACCGTGCTCACGGTAACGTCCTGCTTGAGGTCTGCTGCAATGCCGGTCGCGACGGCGCCGCCATAACGCTGGTCGCCGAGGTCGACGTAATTGTACTCGACGCCGAGGATCCAGTTCGGTGCCAGCGCGTATTCGAGGCCGACGCCGGCGGTCCAGCCGACGTGGTCGTTCTTCTCGCGGAAGTACAGCGAGCCATCGGACAGCGTGGTCTTGACCTCGCCATAGGCGATGCCGGCCTTGCCGTAGAGCAGCCACGGGCCGCTGGCGATGCCGAGACGGGGCGTGAAGGTGGAGAGGTTGTCGATTTCGGTCTTGTAGGCCGCGTCGGGGAAGGCCCCGAACAGACTGGCGTCCTTGCCCTCGATGCTTGTCCACGCGGTGGTGGTCTCAAGGCCGAACACCAGATTGCCGATCTGCCAATTATAACCGATCTGCAAGCCGAACAGCCCGCCGTCGATGTCCTGGTCGAAGCCGCTTCCGCTCGGAGCAAACACCGTATTGGCCGGGTGGAACGTTTGGTCGGCGCTGCCCCAACCATAGCCGCCGTGGATGCCGGCGTAGCCGCCGCTCCAGCTCCAGGCCGGCGCCGACACCACCGGCGCCTTGGTCCGCAGGTCAGCAGCAGCGGCCGGCCCGGCCAATCCCACCACACACAGCAATCCACCGATCGCGATACGTTTCATGTCCGCCGCCTCTGAGTCGTCTCGTTTGTCGATCAAGACTAGTCCAGGAATGCACGCAGGACTGGTGCCCGGATGCAACAGTGACGTTTTTTCGTGCGCGATGTCGTCAACGGACCTGGCCGGTCAGTTCCTCTGACAGCTTGGCGAGACGATCCAGAATATGAATAACCGTTACGTACCCGATGTATATGAGAAAAAACGAATTAAAAATCGGGATGATGGAAAGCAAAACCCATAATAATTTATTCTTACCAAGGCGGTCCGCTAGAAAATAGTTGCCGATCGCGAGCGGCAATCCAATCATAAAGTATGGGATCAGCGTTATGTATAGCTCGGGCGTTTCGAAGTTGTTCAGCATTGGTGTCTTCCTGTCGATGCGGCAAAATGGGTTGGTGAGCGCGCAGCCGCAGGTTGGGCGTGGGCGTCAATAAAACCCCAGCGCTGTGGCTGGTGCAATTGAGAGATGGTGCCAAAGGCTTTGCGAGCGAGCCGGTTGCAGCGCGGTCCGCACCGAACGGAAGGACGATGAGATGACGGGCGAGAGGTCTCCCACGGTGGCGAGCGGGCTGGCGGGGGCGGCGGGCGTTGCGCTGGCCGCGGCCGGGGCGCACGGCGGCAATGGCGGGCTTGAGACTGCCGGGCTGCTGCTGGTGATGCACGCGGCGGCGGTGCTGGCGCTGGCCGGACGCGGCGGCGCGTATGCGCTCGCCGCCGCGGTGTTGCTCGGCGGCAGCGTGCTGTTTGCCGGCGACCTCACGGCGCGGGCCTATTTCGACACCCGCCTGTTTCCCTACGCCGCGCCGACCGGCGGGGTGATGATGATCGCCGGCTGGCTCGGCGTCGCGCTCACCGCGCTGAGGGGCCGGGGGTAGGCGACACCGTCGCCCGACCTCCCTTGATCAGAACCGCACCTTGGTGCCGGCGTAGAAAGCGCGGCCGTCGCCGGGCAGGAATGCCGCCTGATAGGCGTTCGCCGCCCGGCCGAGCGTCAGCGTCGCGCCGATATAGTCGGCATCGAACAGGTTGCGCACCTCGCCATAGATGTCGAAGCTCGGCGTCGCCGCCCAGTTGGTGCGGACGTTCACCACCGCGAACGCATCGGAATAGAGCGTATTGGCGTTGTCGACCGGCACGTCGTCCAGCGTCCATTGCACCTCCGCCTCGATCCACCACGGTGCCGTCACCGCGTAGCGCAGCGCGGCGACGATGAAGTGGCGCGGCGCGCCGGCGATGCGGTTGTCGCCGTAGAGCGGGTCGCGGTCGAAGCGGAAGTCCTGGTAGGTGTAGGCGAGGCGCGCGGACAGCCGATCGGTCAGCTTCAGCGTGCCGCCGAGTTCGACGCCGAAATGGGTGGTGTCGGTGGCATTGATGGTGGCGGCGACATTGCCGTCGGTGGTGCGGATCAGCTCGTTATCGAGCCAGGAATAATAGGCGACGACGTCCCAGCCGAGCCGGCCGGCGGTGCCGCGCCAGCCGGCCTCCAGCGTGGTTGCGGTCTCCGCCTTGAGGTCCGGGGTGAGGAAGCCGGTCGGGCTGGCGTTGACGCCGCCGCCGCTCGCCTCAAGCAGATCGTCGAAGGTGGGCGCCTCGAAGCTGCGGCTCAGCGCCGTGAACACCAAGCTGTTCGGCGCCAGCTGGTAGGTGAGGCCGAGGCTGGGCGAGACGGCGTCGTAGCTGCGCGAGAAGCTGGTGTCGGTGGCGGCCACGGTCGGCGTCAGCCAGCTGGTGCCGTTATAGGCCAGCCGCGGGCGGCGTGCCGCAGCATAGGTGTCGGTGCTGTCGCGGCTGGCGTGGGCGTAGGTGACCGCCGGCGACACCGTCAGCGTCGGGGCGAGCGGGATGTTGAAGCCGGCATTGAGCGACAGCGTGTCGGCGTCGAGGTCGTTGGCGCCGAACAGTGCGCCCTTGGCACTGCGGTCGTTGATGAAATAATTGCGCTCGGAGGCGCCGACCACATAGAGCGCGGTGGCCTCGAACAGCGGCAGCGCCGCGCCGGTGTCCGGCTGGTAGGCGTAGCGCAGCGACACCGTGGTGTCGCCGCCGGTGGTGTCGCGGTAGCCGGTGCCGATCGGGAAGCGGAAGCTGTCGTCGGTCCAGGCATAGCCGATCGCGAGGTCGAGGGTGTTGGCGCCGAAGGTGCCGGTGGTGCGCGAGCCGAGGCGGACCTGCTCGGTGTCGCGCCGCGGCCGGTCGCGCAGCACGTTGGGGCCGGCATTGACGCCGGGGATGGCGCCGGGCGCAGCCTGCCGCGGGTCGAGTTCGTACAGTTGTCGCGACAGCGGGCCGGGCACCTCGAAGGCGAGGTCGGTGTAGCCAAAGAACAGCCGGGTCGAGACGTTGTCGCTCAGCTTGGCACCGGCATTGACGGCGGCGGCGGTGCGCTCGGAGTCGTTCCAGTCGCGGTAGCCGTCGCGCCGGCTGGTGCTGATCTGGCCGAAGATGTCGGCATCGCCCTGGCGGGCGCCGGCGCGGGCAGTGGCGACGAGGTGGCCGAAGCTGCCGCCCTCGACGCCGACCTCGACCCCCGGCGCACGCGAGCCGGTCGGCGAGATGAAGTTGATGGCGCCGCCCAGGGTCTGGGCGCCCAGCCGGTTGGCGGTATAGCCGCGGAACACCTCGATGACGTCGGCCTGACGGGCGTCGATCAGCCCGACGATGTAGGAGCCGTCGGCGCGGTTGATCGGCAGGCCGTCCTGCAGCATCAGCAGGCCGCGCTCGGTCGGGTTGGATTGCAGCCCGGAGCCGCGGATGTGGATCTTGGGCTGGTCGTTGCCGCCCAGGAACGGCACCGCCACCACGCCCGGCACCCCGTTCAGGGTGTCGGCGATCGAGACGTTGGCCTTGCCGATGTTCTGGCTGGCATCGATCACGGCGGTGCCGCCGGCGGTGGCGGCGAGGCGCCGGCGCGCCTCGGCCTCGGTGGCCGGCTCGCCTTCGATCACCACCTCGTCCAGCGTCACCGTGCTGGCAGGGGCAGCCGATTGCGCCCGCACCGCGTCCGATGCGGCCAGCAGCGCCACCAGCGAGGCTGCACCCGCAACGAGATTGCCAATAATCACCCGGCCGCCGGCCGTTCGCAGCCGCGGACGCACAAGCCAAGACGAGATCACACTGCCCCCCGCGACCTAAGGTCAAGTTTCGCGGGCAGCAGTCTAAGATGAAGCGCGACCTTGGGGAAACGCTCCGTTCGTCCAATGAACGCGGGACCGTCGCTTTTTCTGTTGATCGTCATCCGCAGCAGGACGCAGCGCGCCAGATGCGGTTTGCGGTTGATCACGGAGGGATGTTGGCAACGCCGTTGCCGACAAATCGACGTTCGAAGCCGGGATTTCCAGCGCCTCGAATGCGAAATTCCGGCCTGATCGGCCGGATTTCGTCCGTTTGCCACCGGAATTCCGCCCCCCGGCAACGGCAACGCGAGCGGCGCCGCGTCGCCGTGGGCGACTGCGAGCCTAGCGGATCATGGGTCCCGGATCGCGCGGCTTCGCCGCTTGTCCGGGACGACAGCGCGAGGTCTCCGCCGCGGCCGGCCTTGGACGTTGGACGCCACGGCGCCGTGGCGCGCAGCGCGTACGGTTCCTGTTGAGGCGCGCCGACCGGAGTCAGCGCGGCTCGGACCGGCCACGCACCACCATCACCGAGCAATGGGCGTGGCGCACCACCTGCGCGGCATTGGAGCCGATGAAATAGGTGCGCAGGCCGGGGTCGTGCGAGCTCATCACGATCAGATCGGCACCGAACTCCTTGGCCTCCTCCAGCACCTCGTGGTGCACCGGGCCGATCCGCACCGCGGCGGAGATGTTGGCGGGGTGCAGATCGAGACCGGCACCAAGCTTGGCCAGCGCCTCGGTGGCGTTCTTCTGCTGGATATTGTCGAAGTCTGCCGGCAGGTATTCCGCCATCATCGCCGGCAGATGCTGCATCACATTGAGCAGACGCACGGCGGCGCCGTCGGTCCGCGCAATGCTCACGGTGGCGTCGAGCGCGGACTTGCAGAAATCCAGCTCTGCGAGATCGACCGGCACCAGGATCTTCTTGAACATGGAATGTCGCTCTTGGCTTTGAGACCCAACCTGAAAGAGGCATCCGCAATTCGGATCAGTTGCGGTCCTCTGCATTGTTATCGTCCGCCTTGGCCCGACGCATCAGGTCTGCTGCTAACTCGCGCACCGTCGGTTTCGGCAGCACCGAGAACGGCAGCGGGCGGATGGCGTAGATCGCGGCGACGCCGAGCCGGACGGTGAGCATGCCGTTGAGCAGGCCCTGGCCGAGCTTGGCCGACAGCTTGGCGGCGAGGCCGTGACCGACCATCTGCTGCAGCACCGCGTCGCCGGCGGCCAGGCTGCCCGTCACCGCCAGCAGCGATAGCGTCTGCCGGCCCAGCTTGAGCAGGCCGAGCGCGCCGGGGCGCCCACCATAAAGCAGGCCGAGCTTGCGAACCAGACTGATGGCGCTGGCGGCGACGAAAAGGAGGTCGATGGCGGCATTGGGCGACACCGCGGTGACCACCGACACCCGCGCCGCGGTTTCCGCCACCATGCGTCGGGCTTCGGCGTCGAGCGGTCCCATCAACTCGCGCTCGGCGAGATGGACGAGGTCGCGACCGTCGATGATCGCCCCCAGATGCTCGGTAAGCTCGGTGCGGGCGCGGGCAAGGCGCGGGTTGTCGGCGGCAAAGCCGATCAGCGAGGTGACGACGCTCTCGGCGCGGGCGCGGTCGTCGAGCGCGATCGCCTCTTCGCTTTCGGCGCGCACCTTGGCCATGTTCTCCAGCCGCAACAGGCCGACCAGCTCGCGCATGCCGAAGATGACGGCGGCAACGGCGACGATCAGCGCCAGAGCCGACGCCAGCGCGCCGAGCATCGCCGAGCGGGTGAACAGGTCCTCGATCAGCATCCAGACCTGGAGGCTGAGATAGAGCGAGATCAGGCCGCCGACCGCCGACCACGCTGCGGTGGCGAGCCGGCTTCTGGTCTTGGCCGCTGCGGGTGCCGCTGCGGTGGTGGCGGTCTGGGCGCGCGGCCGCGGCGTGGTGAGCGGCCTCGGCTCGACGTCGATGCGGGCGGTCGGCGGCTCCGGCGGTTTGGGGGCCGGCTTGGGCGCCGCCGTTGCGGCCGGTTGCGGCACGTCGGGCGACCCCGGCGCGGCGGTGGCCGATGCCGTTGCGGCGGATGGGGCGGGCGTCACCGGCTCGGGCACTTTTTCCAGCGGCGTCTCGGCCGGGCGCTGGGGTGACGGCGAGCGGGGCGCCGGCGGACGCACCGGCGCACTGGGATCGGACACGATGACCGAGGGGTCATCGAGGCGGAAGACGACGGGACGGCGGCGGGGCGGTTCGGTCATGGTCAACCCAAGCGATCGCCGAGGAGGAATTGCAGCGCACGGTCAAGGCGGATATGGGGCAGCGGTGCCCCGCGGGGAACGATGGGCGGGCGGAAACGCAGGAAGCGGTAGTCGGTTTCGGTCGGGTCGGCGGCGGTGAGGCCGCGGAACACCGACCGGCCACTGAACATCAGGTCGGGGTCCTTGGGCAATTCGCCCGGGAACATTGCCACCTCGGTCTTGCCGTCGAACACGTCGCCGCCGGCGCGCTCACCGGCCAGCGGGGTGCCGACGATCGCCTCGTACTCGTTGCCGCCGGTGCGCACCCGCGCCTCGCGAGTGGCCCGCACCGCGGCAACAGCAGCGACGTCGATGGCGGCGCCGGAATAGGACACCCGGCGGATGGCGCGGTCGGCCAGCCGGCGCAGGAACACCTCGAGCCGGTCGTGGCTGGCGTGGTGGAGGTGGTCGGCCTTGGTGGCGGCGAACATCACCCGGTCGATGCGCGGCCGGACGATGGACGACAGCAGCGTGCGCCGCCCGGTGCGGAACGATTCCAGGATGGTGCCGATGGCGTTCTCGAGGTCGCACACCGCCTCGGGCCCGGCATTGAGCGAGGACAGTGCGTCGACCAGCACGATCTGGCGGTCGAGCCGGGCGAAGTGGTGGCGGAAGAACGGCCGCACCACCGTCGAGCGGTAGGCCTCGTAGCGGCGCTCCATCATCGCCCGCAGCGAGCCGGGCACCGGCTCGCCGGGAAACTCGGGCAGATCGAGCGGGGCGAAGGTGAGCGCCGGCGAGTTCTCCAGATCCCCCGGCATCAGGAAGCGGCCGGGCGGCAGCAGCGACAGCGAGAAGCGCTCCTGCCGGCAGGCGGTGAGGTAGCGGCGGAACAGCGTCGCCGCCTTCACCGCCTCGTTCTCCTCGGCCGGGGCGTCGGGGTTCAGGGTCTGGAGGTGGATGTGCCAGTCGGCCGCGAGCGGCGCGCGCACCGGCTCGCGCGACAGCCGCACCGCCTCTTGCGACCACTCGGTGTAGCTGCGGTTGAGCAGCGGCAGGTCGAGCAGCCACTCGCCGGGATAGTCGACGATGTCGACGATCAAGGTGCGCTCGGCGGTGCCGAAGCCGCGTGCGGGCTGGTAGGTCACCGCGACGCGCAGCTCGGAGATCCGGGTGGTCGATTCCGGCCAGCGCCGGTCGGCCCCGGTGAGGGTGGCGATATGGCGCTCGACGTCGAAGCGAGGCACCGTGTCGTCGGGCTGCGGCTCCAGCGTGGCACGGGCGATGCGGCCGGACGCCATCGCCTCGAACACCGGCAACTGGCTGCCGCCTCGCAACAAGGCGTCGACCAGGGCGGTGATGAACACGGTCTTGCCTGCCCGCGACAGGCCGGTGATGCCGAGGCGGACGGTGGGACGGGAAAGCCCCCCGACATAATCGCGCGCCGCGCGGGCCGCGATGCGGGCGTCCTCAAGGTAATCGGTCCAGGTGGTCGCCATCAGTCGGCCGGGGCATCCAGCATCTTGGGTACGACGAATCGATCGAGTCGGCCGGAGCGGGGATGCACGACGCTCCAATCGTCGACGGCGAAGTCGATCACCGTCAAGCCGCCGGTGGGATATTTCTCGGCGAGGCGGCGGCGGGCCTCGGCGTCGCCGGTGGCGATCATCCGCAAGGCGAGGTCCTGCAGGCCGGGATTGTGGCCGACCAGCAAGAGCAGGTGGCAGTGTTCGGGCTGGTCGCGCACGACGCACAGCAGGCTGTCCGCGCTTGCCTCATAAATGCGCTCGTCGACCACCGGCTCGATCAGCCCGGCAAGCGGTTTCGACGCCAGCTCCCACGTCTCCAGGGTCCGGCGGGCCGGCGAGACCACCGCGCGGTCCGGTACCAGCGCGTGGTGGGCGAGATAGGCGCCCATCAGGGGTGCGGCCACGCGGCCGCGGTCGTTGAGCGGGCGGCCGCGGTCGGCGGTCGTTTGCGACCAATCCGACTTGGTGTGACGGAGCAGCATCAGTCGGCGCATGAATCGGGTGACCTCCGCGTCGATCTCGACATTCCGGGTTATTGCTCCCCGGAGGCCGGCCGTCTACACCCCTCGCATGCTCAGCTCGGCCAACGGCACCTTCTACGAGACCGGCGCGGTGGCGCGGCCGCCGCGGCCTCTGCTCGGGGCGGAGCTCGATTGCGAAATCGTCGTGGTCGGCGGGGGGCTGGCCGGGCTGTGGACGGCGCTGGAACTGGCGCGGCGCGGCCGCGACGTGGTGGTGGTGGAGGCCGGCCGCATCGGCGAGGGCGCCTGCGGCCGCAACGCCGGGTTCGTCAGCCCGGGCTATGCCGAGGACCCGGCAAAAATCGTCGCCCGGGTCGGCGAGCGCCATGCCCGGGCGTTGTGGCGGCTTTCGGTCGAGGGCGTCGAGGCGGTTCGCACGGCCGCCGCCGATATGCCGGGGGTCGATCCGGTGGCGGGCCGGCTGATCGCCTTCCGCACCGCGGGCGAGGACGCGGCGGCGCGGCTGGCCGAACGGGTGGCGCGGTGGGGCTCGCTGGCCGAGCTGTGGCGAGGCCCTGAGGTGCGGGAGGTGCTGGCGACGGCGCGCTACCGCGCCGCGCTGGCGCTGCCCGAGGGATTCCACCTTCACCCGCTCAATTTCGTGATCGGGCTTGCTGCAGCGGTCGAGGCCGCCGGCGGGCGCATTTTCGAGCAGTCGCCGGTGGTTCACGCCGATCTTGACGGCGTACGCAAGCGGATCGAAACCCCGCAGGGGCGTCTGCGGGCGCACGAGGTGGTGGTGTGCGGTTCGGCCGGGGTCGGCCGCGCGTTCCCAGTGCTGGCGCAATCGATCGTGCCGGTGGCGACCCATATCGGCGTCACCGCCCCGCTCGGCGACCGGCTCGCCGCGGCGATTCGCTATTCCGGGGCGGTGTCCGACAACCGGCCCGGCGGCGACAACTTCCGCGTTGTCGGCGAGCGGCTGCTGTGGGGCGGCCGCATCACCACCCGCACCCGGCCGCCGGCGCAGCTTCACCGCCTCATAGCCTCCGATATCGCCGCGGTGTTCCCACAGCTTGCCGGAATCGAGGTCGCCCACGCCTGGAGCGGGGTGATGGGCGTCGCCGCCCACAAGATGCCGCAGGTCGGCCGGCTCGGCCCCGGCCTGTGGCTCGCCTCGGCGTTCGGCGACCACGGCCTCGCCGCCACCGCCAGCACCGGCTGGCTGATCGCCTCAGCCATCCTGGACGGCGACGACCGCTGGCGGTTGTTCATCCCGTTCGGCCTGGTGCCGGCCGGCGTGCTCGGCCGCATTACCGTTCAGCTCGGCTATTGGTCGATGCAATTGCGCGACCGCCGCGACGAGATGCTGCTGCGGCGGGCAGAGCAGCGGGAGAAAGCCGAGGCGCCGCCTGCGATCTTGCCGCCGGCCTCGGCCAGCGATCTGGTTGCACCGCCGCCGATGGCTTGAGCGCGGGGATCAACCCTCCCCGCTGCCGTCCTCGGCATCTGGGCCATGGTCTGGGCGATATTCCAGGATGTCGCCGGGCTGGCAGTCCAGCGCCTCGCAGATGCGGGCGAGGGTATCGAAGCGGATGCCCTTCACCTTGCCGGATTTCAGCAGCGAGACGTTGGGCTCGGCGATGCCGATGCGTTGCGCGAGTTCCTTCGAGCGCATCTTGCGCCGCGCCAGCATGACGTCGAGATTGACGATAATCGGCACGGCCGCCCTCACACGAAGCTGGCGTTCTCTTCGGCAAGGCGCGCGGCTTCCCGCATCACCCGCGCCACTGCCACCAAGACGCCGCCGACGATCAGCGCGAAATAGTCGTTGATGCTGAGCGTCAGCACCAAGAGGCGCTGGCCGGGCGGATTGGCGTAGGAGGTGACGAGCGCCAGCGCCGTCGCGGTCAACGGGCCGAGCGGGGCCTGCGCCAGCACCGTGATGCCGAACACCTCCAGCCGGCGGCAGGCGGCTGCGCTGAACACGTCGCCGCGCGCGAACTCTCCGAATAGGCCGCGCACCGCCCATAGCCCGTAGAGCATCACTCCGATCGGCACCGCGACCACCGCGGCGACCCCCAGCTTTGTCGTCGGCGTCAAAGGCAAGGCGATGCCGGTCTGGCCCAGCCGGGCGAGCAGCAGGTTTCGCGTCCAGTCGGGGATGACCAAGGCCAGCACGGCGCCGGCGGCGATGAGCACGATTCCGGCGATCGCGACGATCTCGAACGTGCGCGACAGCCGGCGCACACGGTTGAGCGGGGTGTCCATCATGGTGGGGACCCTTCGTTGACACGTGATAAAATTAATGTGCTACATTAAAAATATCATGTCAATGGAGGTGGTCATGGTGGGGTGCATGCTTGCAGCGGGAAGGACGTGCGGGCGCTGGCTGTCGCGGTGTGTCCTGCTCACCGCGCTGGGAGGCTGCGGCCATGTGCCGGTGGCCTCGATGATCGAGCTGGCGAAAATCGACTTCGCCACCACCGATTTTGCCGAGTTGCGGGCGGCGGCGACGCTGCCGCCGCCGCTGGCGCCACGGCGCGACCAGACCCGGCTCAAGCTGATGGTGGCGTTCAAGGACGGGGAGCGCGAGGAGCGCGTGTTCGTGCTGCGCGAGGTGACCGATCCGGCCGAGCGCGCCCAGGTGGCGCGGTTGGGGGCGGGCACCACCGCCTTCAGGCTCGACCCGGCCGATGCCGCCAAGCTCGCCGAGGCGCGCACCGAGATCAAGCAGCGCAAGGCCGAAGGCCGGCGCGGCTCGGTCACGCTGTCGGTGGAGCCGGGGGCGTGCCGCACCGCGCCACTGCCGGCGGGACCGCTTCCGGTGTCGACCTATCTGCGCACCGCGGAAACCGGGGGCTATGTCGCGCTCACCCGCGATGCCGATCTCATCGCGCTGATCGGCGCTGACAAGATCGCCGAGATCCCCTTGTGCGACGGGGCATAATCGTTTCCGGCATCACGACGTGATCTGCTGGAAACCGTATGGGAGGCGCCTCACCGCCCCTCGCGGCGCGACAGGAACGCCAGCCGCTCGAACAAATGGATGTCCTGCTCGTTCTTGAGCAGCGCGCCATGAAGCGGCGGGATCAGCTTCTTGGGGTCGCGCTCGCGCAGTTGCTCGGGGGCGATGTCCTCCACCAGCAGCAGCTTGAGCCAATCGAGCAATTCCGAGGTCGAGGGCTTTTTCTTGAGCCCGGCAACGTCGCGCACTTCGTAAAAGGTGCGCAGGGCCTCGGCCACCAGCCGGTGCTTGATGCCGGGGAAATGCACCTCGACGATGGCTCGCATCGTCTCGGTGTCGGGAAACCGGATGTAGTGGAAAAAGCAGCGGCGCAGGAAGGCGTCCGGCAGCTCCTTCTCGTTGTTGGAGGTGATGATCACGATCGGCCGGCGCCGCGCTTTCACGGTCTCGCCGGTCTCGTAGACGAAGAACTCCATCCGGTCGAGTTCCAGCAGAAGGTCGTTCGGAAACTCGATATCCGCCTTGTCGATTTCGTCGATCAGAAGAACGGGGCGCTCGGCCGAGGTGAATGCGTCCCACAGCTTGCCGCGCTTGATGTAGTTGCGAATGTCCTTGACGCGCTCATCGCCGAGCTGGCTGTCGCGGAGCCGGGAAACGGCATCGTACTCGTACAGGCCCTGATGCGCCTTGGTGGTCGACTTGACGTGCCATTCGATCAGGGGGGCCGACAGCGCCTTGGCGATTTCGAGCGCCAGCACGGTCTTTCCGGTGCCGGGCTCGCCTTTCACCAGCAGCGGGCGCTCCAGCACGATGGCGGCGTTGACGGCGACCTTGAGGTCATCGGTAGCGACGTAGTCGGTGGTGCCCTGGAAGCGCATGTCCGATCCTTTGCCTAACGCGATCGAACACTAGGGAACGCAGCGGGCATCGGGCAAGCGGTTACCGGCATTTTCCGCGGGGGAGGAGATTTTGCAGGGGTTCGGCCCGAGGTGCGCGGCAATATCGACATCGCGACGGGGCCGCGGCTGCGACGGCAGACCGCCTCTGACGCCAACGGCCGTGTGCTGACGGCGGCCACGGACATGTTCGATCTCTTGATGAGGCGTTCGATCTGCTCAACGGCCAGATCGGCGGCCGCGACCTGTTGTCCGGGCAGGCGGGCAGATTGGCGTCGGGGCCGGATCAGGCGGCGGTGTCGGTTCGCGCCAATGCGACGATGACCGACTCGCCGTTCTCGATCGCCCGCGAATAGGCCCGCAGGCGCAACAGCGCGTGGTCCGGAATCTGATCGATGATCTGCTTGCTCCGTACGTCGATCATACGAAAAATGATATCGCGGGATTCGGTATCGAAAATGACCAGGGTCTCGATGTCGGACTCGGTTCCGTTGCTGGCCGAGGTCGCGTTGTCGCCACGTCGGCGCGGGCTGCCGGGAAGCGCTTCGATCTTTCCGCTTTCACCGGTGGCGATGACGGCCTTTTCGGGCTCAAGCTCGGTTGGCACGGCTTTCGGCAAAGGAACCGACTCTTCACGCGCAGCCCCGAACAGGGTCGTTCCCGCTGCCGGTCGGATCGTCAAGCCCGTTTCCATCCTGGCCTCCCTGCCGGCCGGAACGGAATGTCCCGGGGTTTCCAGCACAGCCTTATGAAGGCGTCAGCTTTGACGGTGGCAGCAAGGTCTTAAGCCCCTGTTAGGAAATGTGGTAAACGTGTGCGGAAATGGCGTGTAATTTCAGTCGCTTCACCGGGGGCGGTGCCTGTCGGCATCAAGCGGATCCGTCCCCGTCCGAGCTCGTCGTCGGCCGCACCGCGGGAGGGGGCGGCGACGGCGCGGCGATGAAGGTGCGCTCGGCTCACAGCGCGCGGCTTGCCGCGATCGGCCGGGGGCCGGGCGTCCTGGAACCTCTCGCTGCCGGCGCGGCCGGCCTCTCAGTAGGTTTGCGCGCGTTCCTGCGTGGCCATCTCGGTGGCGCCGCGGGCGATGCCCTCGGACACTGAGGGCGCCGTTGCCAGAACCGTCATGTTGGCCTCGAGCGCCGCGCGAAACTGAATGTAGCCCTGGCGGAACTCCTCGACCAGTTCGGGGATCGCCCGGCCGATGAAGGAAGCATTCGCCTTGAGGCACTCGATGTCGCGGATGTAGCGGCGTGCCAGCACGACCTTGCCCGCCTCGAGCTCGGCGAGTTGCGACACCTTTCCGGTGCGCACGATCTCGGTCTCGGTCTCGACCACCTCGAGCAACTTGTCCATGGTGTCTGCCAACCGCAGCACCAGGTCGCGCGCGCTCTCCGCGCTTTCGACAGCGCTCGGGGAGATCAGTTCGTGGGGCATGGCCCCCGCAATCGAGGTCATTTCCGGTTCTCCTGCAAAGCGAGAATGTCATTGTAGATTTGGTCGGTCATGCCGAGACCGCCGGCGGAGGCGATCGACTTGGTCCATTCCTGGACCACCATGCCGCGCCATGTCTCGACGCTGCTGCCGCCGCCGAACGGTCCTTCCTCGCCGAGGCCCTTGAACATCGGCTCGAGCATGGTGTTGAGAAACATCGCCTCGAAATCCTGCGCCGCTGCCCAGATCTTCGCGTTCTTGCCGGCCGGGGCGGTGGCGATGGTTTCCACCGCCATGCCGCCGCGCGAGATCAGGGCCGAAGACGAAATGCTGGCCATTACATCACCTCGATTTCGGCCTGGATGGCGCCGGCGGCCTTGATCGCCTGCAGGATCGAGATCATGTCGCGCGGGCCGATGCCGAGGGCGTTGAGGCCGTCGACCAGTTGCTGCAGCGACACGCCGCTTTGCACCACGGCCAGCTTGTGGCCATCCTCCTGCACGTCGATCTGCGTGCGCGGTGCCACCACGGTGCGGCCGTTCGAGAACGCGCCGGGCTGGCTCACCTGCGGGCCTTCGGTCACGGTCACCGTCAGGTTGCCCTGGGCGACGGCGACGGTCGACACCCGGACGTCGCGTCCCATCACGATGATGCCGGACTGTTCGTCGATCACCACGCGCGCGGTCTGGTCGGGCTCGATGCGAAGCTGCTCGATCTCGGTGAGCAGGCGAACGATGTTGCCGTGGAAATTCTTCGGTACGGCGACGTTGACGGTGGCGCGGTCGAGCGGCTCGGCGGTGGGCGCGCCGACGAAATCGTTGATCGCGGCGGCGATGCGTCGGGCGGTGGTGAGGTCGGGATTGCGCAAGGCCAGCCGGAGGCTGGTCATGCGCGGCAGAACGAATTCGATCTCGCGCTCGATGATGGCGCCGTTGGCGATGCGGCCGGCGGTCGGCACGCCGCGGGTGATTTTGGCGGCCTGCCCTTCGGCCTCGAAGCCGGCGATGGCGACCGAGCCTTGCGCCACCGCGTAGACGTTGCCGTCGGCGCCGAGCAGCGGCGTCACCAACAGCGTGCCGCCCTTCAGGCTCTTGGCGTCGCCGAGCGCGGACACCACGATGTCGATGCGGGTGCCCTGGGTGCCGAACGGCGGCAGCTTGGCGGTCACCACCACCGCGGCGACGTTGCCGGTTCGCATATTGACGCCGCGGGTGTTGACGCCGAAACGCTCCAGCATCGCCTGCAGCGACTGTTTGGTGAAGGGCGAGTTGTTGAGCGTGTCGCCGGTGCCGTTGAGGCCGACGACAAGGCCGTACCCGATCAGCTGGTTTTCGCGCACGCCCTCAATGTCGACGAGGTCTTTGATGCGCGACTGGGCGAGCGCGGCGGGAGCGGCGAGCACAACAACCAGCCCGACGGCGATTAGGTGGCCCGCAAGTCGGGCAAGAACGGCCAGCATCGATGCACTCCCAGGACTCGAACGAGCATGCCCTTGCCAATCACGTGCCAACTCGGAATGTGCTGATTATCCGGGGAGAAGCGTTGAAATCCGTTAACGCACAGCGGTCGCAGCCGGACAAAAGTTGCCGATGTCGGCAGTTCCTGCCGGGCTTTTCACGAAGTGTTAATCATGCGAGCCCAATGTTTCCAACGCATCCGCGGGGTGTGGGTGGGGGAGCGGTATGTTGATCGTCGGTCCTCGCAAGACGGGCAACGTGACGACCACAAACGGAGCGCGACAGGCGCGCGGCGGCTCCGCTGCCAGCTTCAGCCTCGAAGACTCCGCCGCCGTCTCAGAGTCGATCAAGACCTCCGCCGTGGCGGTGACCCAATCGCTCGATGCCCTGTTGATGGTGCAGGAAAGCGATCCGCGCGAGCGCCGCCGCCGCGCTGTGGCGCGCAGCCGCCAGGCGCTCGATTTGCTCGACGAGATGAAGCTGGCGTTGATCGCCGGCGAAAGCATCGGGCCGGCGCTTGCCCGGCTCGAAACAGCGGCCGCGGCGCTGCGCGAGCAGACCGGCGAGCCGGGGCTCGATTCGGTGATCGACGCCATCGACCTGCGCGTCGCGGTGGAGCTCGCCAAGCGCGGCCGAACGGTGCAACGCTGAACCGGTTGCCGGGCCGTAATTTCTATTTGACGATGTGATGACGCTGTTGGCCGTTGATGCGGCCGGTCGGGATGGCTATAAGCCCGACCGGTAACAGGACATGCCTCGATGCAGAACGGTGTCACCATGGCCAATGCTTCGAGCAACGAAACGGTCGATCCCACCGTTTCGTCGATCGTGATCGAGAGCGGCTACCAGCCCTCCGAACACGAACCGTTCATGAATGAACGACAGCGCGAGTACTTCCGCAGGAAGTTGCTCGGCTGGAAAGAGGATATCCTGAAAGAGAGCCGCGAAACGCTGCTCAATCTTCAGGAAGAAAACCAAAATCACTCTGATTTGGCTGACAGAGCTTCCTCGGAAACCGATCGCGCCATCGAATTGCGGGCCCGAGACCGCCAGCGCAAGCTGATTGCCAAGATCGATGCTGCGCTCGATCGTCTGGAAGACGGGTCCTACGGCTACTGCGAGGAGACCGGCGAGCCGATCTCGCTCAAGCGCCTGGAAGCTCGGCCGATCGCCACGCTGTCGGTGGAAGCCCAGGAGCGGCACGAGCGCCGCGAGCGGGTCTATCGGGACGATTGAGCCCGACCCATCGCCAAGCTTGGACCAGCGCCAGCCCCGGCCCCACGTCAAGAGTTGTGCGAACGCCGGCCTCCCGCGAGGCCGGCGTTCGCCGTTCGATGCGGCGTTCGCGGTCGCGACATGACGTTCGGGCGCGGCCGAAGCGCTGCGCTTCCGTATCGGAAAGCAAAGCGCGGCCCCCGCGGGGAGGGCGGAGGCCGCGCGCTGAATGCCGCCTCGTGCTGGGGAGCAGGCGGCTGGGACCCTGGGCCACCCGGGAGTGGGTGGGCAGCCGGCGGGCCATACGGTTCCGAACCGCCGTCGCGGCGGTCCGGGGCCGAAAGGGGGGCGAAGGGTGACGCAAGACCTGCACCTCTTCGCCGCGGACCATCCGGTCCGTAATCTGTCTCCGTAACGTGGTTCCGTAACCTGGCGCCGTAACTGGCGAGCGGTCAGAACGGCAGGATGATGTCGAGCACCTGCTGGCCGTAGCGCGGCTGCTGGATGTCGGTGATCTGGCCGCGGCCGCCATAGGCGATGCGGGCCTGGGCGATCTTCTCGGACGCGATGGTGTTGTCGGATTCGATGTCCTCGGGCCGGACGATGCCGGCGACGATCAGCTCGCGGATCTCGAAATTGACGCGGATTTCCTGCTTGCCCTCGACCACCAGATTGCCGTTCGGCAGCACCTGGGTGACCACGGCCGCGACGTTGGTCTCGAGTTCCTCGGAGCGCGTCACGCTGCCCTTGCCGTCATAGGTCGAGGTCGAGTCGGTCGACAGCATGGCCGACGGGATCGCCGCACCGAGCAGCGGGATTTTGGACTTGCCGAGCATCGCGTCGATGTTCGACTGGTCGGAATTGGTGCGGTCGCGCTTGGTCTCGTTCTCGATCTCGGCCTTGTCGGTGAACTTGACCTTCACCGTCAGGATGTCGCCGACCTGCTGGGCGCGCTGATCCTTGAAGAAGGCACGCGAGCCGTTCCTCCACAGCGAATTGGGGCTGTAGGAGGCCGGAATCGGGTCCGGCATCGGCATCTGAACCGGTTTGTAGTTTGTCTGGGCGGTCGGGTTCTCGATCGCCGACAGCGCCGGCTGCTGGCCGACATTGGCCATGCGGTCGAATGCAGCGCAACCGCCGACGGCAGCCGCCGACACGCCGACGAGCGCCAGCCGGAGCAGCGAGGAGGTGAGTGGCCGGGACCTTTCGGACCGGAACGGAACGCGCGGGGCCATGGGATACGCCTTTCGAACGCGACGACTTAACTGCGGGGCTGGGCGGAGGGCCGGATGATCTCGGTTCGAACCGGGGTCGACCCGGTCACGGTCGGATCAGTCGGCCCGAGGGCGCTGCTGGCGATCGTCGGTCCCGCCGAAACGGTAACGGTTCCGGGCGCGGTAACAGCACCTTGAATGATGCGCTTGGACTGGAGGTTGGTGACGCTGACGATGTCGCCCTCGGCACCGGACGAATTGGCCTTGCCGCGGGTTGTCAGCGATACGCCGGGGACGGCGAACACCAAGTTGACGATGTCGTTGCGGCTCACCAGGTCTGGCTTCACCAGGTCGGCGGCGCGGAGCATCTGGCCTGCCTGGAGGGCGCGGCGCGGGGCCATGCCGATGGCGGAGTCGGCGGACACGAAGCCGTCGTTGGCAAGCTCGCTACGCGGCCGCCGCTCGACGATCAGGTCGCCGTCGCGCAATGCCTCGCCGCGCGCCACCGAGCGGGCCAGCACCACCGCCTCGGTCGTCACCACCGCGACACCGGAGATCCGCAGCGCCTGCCGACGCGCCGCGTCCGAACCCGGCACTTCGATTCCGGCGTCGAACCGGCCGGAGCGTGGGTCGAAACTGAGGCGCACGACCTGGAGATTGGCGGTGGCGGTCTCCTCGACATGCGTTTCTTTCAGCGGCCGGTCGAGCGCGAGGTCGAGGTCTTTGGCGCGCAGCGAGGATTCGCGGGCGATGGCTTCGGCAAGCGCGGCCTTGACGGTGTCGGGGTGGAGGATGCGGCTGCGGCGGGTGACCACCACCTCTGCCAGCCCATGGGTGTCGATGGCGTCCAGGCCATGCGGACGCACCGCCTCCAGGACGCGGTCGACCCCGACCGAGCCGGTGGTGCCGAGGTCGGGTGAGCGAAACACCGCGACGTCGGTAGCCCGACCGGCATGGTCGATGAGATCGCCGATACGGACGACGTCGGCGGCGACGGTGACGGAGGAGCGCAGCGTCGGCGCCTGCGCCAGGGCATTGGTTGCCGCAAATAGTGCGGCCAGCAGCGCAAAGGGTCGGATCATGGCGCTCATCCTTCAGCGGTCAGCGCGACAGGCTTGCGGTCGTCTGCAGCATCTCGTCCGCTGCGGTGACGACGCGGGCGTTCATCTCGTAGGCGCGCTGCGCCGAGATCAGGTCGGTCAGCTCGGTCACCGAGTTGACGTTCGCCGCTTCGAGGTAGCGCTGCAGGGTGTTGCCGAACCCTTCGGAGCCGGCCGTGCCCTGCTGCGGCGTGCCCGACGCTGCGGTCTCCAGGAACAGGTTGTCGCCGACGGCTTCGAGGCCGGCCTTGTTGACGAACCGCGCCAGCTGCAACTGGCCGAGCACCGTCGAGGTGGTGTTGGTGCCGATGATCGCGGACACCTGACCGAGCGAGTTGACGGTGATGTTGCTGGCGTTGTTCGGGATGGTGATGCCGGGGTTCACGGTGTAGCCGTCGACCGTCACGATCTTGCCGTTGGCATCGAGCTCGAACGAGCCGTCGCGGGTGTACGCGGTGCGGCCGTCGGGCAGGTCGACCTGGAAGAAGCCCTCGCCGCGGATGGCGACGTCGAGGTCCTTTTCGGTCGAGGTCAGGGTGCCCTGGCTCATGATCCGCGTCGTCGCCGCGGTCTTCACGCCCGAGCCGACCTGGATGCCGGTCGGAACCATGGTGCCCTGGTCGGAGGTGTTGGAGCCGACCCGGCGCTGGCTCTCATAGAGCAGATCCTGGAACTCGGCGCGCTGGCGCTTGTAGCCGGTGGTCCGCATGTTGGCGATGTTGTTGGAGATGACGCTGACGTTCAGCTCCTGGGCCATCATGCCGGTGGCGGCGGTGTACATGGCACGCATAGAAAAACCTTCCTACGTTCGATCGGGGCCGGGTCACGACTGGACGTCGGCGAGGGTTTTGATGGCTTCCTGGCGCAGGTCGTCACCGCTCTTCATCAGCGACGCCAGCGTGGTGTAGGACCGCGTCACGTCCATCATCCGGGTGAGCTGGACCACGGGCTGGACGTTGGATTGCTCGACCGCGCCCTGGATCACCCGCGTGGTCGGCAGCTGGGCTTCGGCGGGGGCGTTGGAGCGCCAGGTCGAGACGCCGTCCTTGTCGAGCGCACGGGGATCGCCGAACCGGGACAGCTTGAGCTTGCCGCGGTTGGACGTGGTGTTGCCGTTCACCGTCGAGATCGACCCGTCGGCGGCGATGTTGATGTTGTTGTCGGTCGGCTCGAACCGGATCGGGCCGCTGTCGCCGACCACCCGGAAGCCTTCGTGGGTGACCAACTCGCCGTCGCGGTTGATCTCGAACGAGCCGTTGCGCTGATAGCGCTGCTCGCCGCCGGGCAGCTCGACGGTGAAGAACGCATCGCCCTCGATCGCCAGATCGAGCGGGTTGCCGGTGGTCTTGAGCGCGCCGGGCGCCTGATCGTGTGCGGTGGCGAGGTCCTGGACGAACGACACGCGGCGATCCGTTCGCCGGAAGGTTTCGTCGCGCGCCACCGGCATCATGTATTCTTCGAACACGACGCGCTCGGCCTTGAAGCCGGTCGTCGTCAGATTCGCCAGATTGTTGGCGATGACGTCGAGCTCTCGGCGCAGGGTAACCTGGCGCGACAACCCGACGAGAGATGCATTCTCCATCGGTCACTCCCCGGGATTGTCGCGCGCTCCCCAGCACCGCAATCCCGAGACCGGATAAGCATCCGGCGTGCCACTACAAAAACCAATTAAAAAACAATGGGATATAACGTCAGCGCCGGGCCGTCGCCGCGGCAATAAACGCCACATTTACCATAAAGACCAGGCAAGAATTGCCGGGTGCAAGCATTCGTTAACCATTTCCGCATTAATGTTTTGCCAATCGGCGCGAGGGGTCGCGCGCTTACAGCGAAATTAACCGCGCTGTGGCTGCTCCCGTGTACCGTCGCCAAGTCGACGAGGCGGAACATGGCCAAGAATTCAAGTAAAAGTGCGAGTGAACAGGAAGACGGCGCCGAGGGCGTTCGACCTGGCGGCGGAAAAAAGAAGCTAATCCTGATCAGTGGTGCCGTTGTGTTGGCGCTGGCGTTGGGGGGCGGCGGCTTCTATTTCTTCAAGAAGGGTGACGAGCGCCGCATCGAGGATGCCAAGCTGGCGGCGCCCAAGCCGGTATTCTTTGAATTGCCTGATATCACCGTGAATCTCGCCGGCAATCCCGGCCGCCCGCTCTATATGCGGGTCAAGGTGGTGATCGAGGCGCCAGACCCGATGACCCTTGAGGCGCTCAAGCCGGTGATGCCGCGGGTCGCTGACTCTTTCCAGGTCCACATGCGCGAGATGCGCCAGACCGATCTCGAAGGCTCGGCCGGCATCTACCGCCTGCGCGAGGAACTGACGCGGCGGGTCAACGCCGCGATCGCGCCGGCACGGATCAACGCCGTGCTGTTCAAAGAAATCGTTGTCCAGTGAGCGGGTCGTCCCATGTCTGGCATGAATGACATCGACCAGGATACCCTCGCTGCCGAATGGGGCATGGCCCTCGAGGAGCAGGCCAAGGGCGGCGGTGGCGGCCACGGCGCTGCCGCTCCCGAAGAGGCCGGCGGCGGCACTGACGATGCCATGGCGGCGCAGTGGTCGGCGATGGTCGACGACGGCGGGCAGTTTCTGCAGGCCGCCAAGGGCGGGGCCGAACGCATCCTGAACCAGGATGAGATCGATAGTCTGCTCGGCTTCAATCACGAGACGCTGAGCTTCGGCGACAATTCGGGCATTCGCGCCATCATCGACTCCGCGATGGTGTCGTATGAGCGTCTGCCGATGCTCGAGATCGTGTTCGATCGCCTGGTGCGGTTGATGACGACCTCGCTTCGCAACTTCACCTCCGACAACGTCGAAGTCTCGCTCGACCGCATCACCTCGGTGCGGTTCGGCGAATATCTCAACTCGATCCCGCTGCCGGCGATCCTCTCGGTTTTCAAAGCCGAGGAGTGGGAGAATTTCGGCATCTTCACCGTCGACTCCGCGCTGATCTACGCCATGATCGACGTGCTGCTCGGCGGGCGGCGCGGCCAGACGGCGGCGCGCGTCGACGGCCGGCCCTACACCACGATTGAGATCAACCTCGTCAAGCGCATGATCGAGGTGGTGCTGGCGGACGCCGAGCTGGCGTTCAAGCCGGTGTCGCCGGTGCACTTCAATATCGACCGGCTGGAAACCAATCCGCGCTTTGCCGCCATCTCGCGGCCGACCAACGCCGCCATCCTGGTGCGCCTGCGCATCGACATGGAGGACCGCGGCGGGTCCATCGAGCTCCTGGTGCCCTACGCCACCATTGAGCCGATCCGTGAGACGCTGCTGCAGGCGTTCATGGGCGACAAGTTCGGTCGCGACCCGATCTGGGAAGGCCATCTGGCGACCGAGATCTGGCAGACGGCCATCGACATCGACTCCGTGCTCTACGAAGCCGAGTTGCCGCTGTCGCGCATCATGTCGCTCCGGGAGGGCGACACCTTGATGCTGGACATCAAGCCGGACGCGCTGGTCAAGGTGCGGTGCGGCGACGTCGTTCTCACCGAAGGCCGTATGGGCAGGGTCGGCGATCGCGTCGCCGTTCGGGTCGCCAGACCGCTGCGCAAGTCTAAAACCACCCTCGCAATGTTTGAAATGGCAGACGCTTCGAAGAAGCGGATGGAGGCAGCATGACCGGTTCCTGGCTCGCAATGGTGATCGAGTTGATCGTCGCCGGCCTGTTGGCCACGACCATCGCGTATTGCGTCATCCTCAACCGCCGGCTGACCCATCTGCGCGGCGACGAAAAGGCGCTCAAGCAGACCGTCGTTGAGCTGATCGCCGCCACTGGAACCGCCGAGCGGGCGATTGCCGGCCTGAAGATGACGGTGCGTGAGTGCGACACCAATCTCGGCGACCGCATCCGGCTGGCAGAGCGCTTCACCGCCGAGATGGACAAGCAGCTTCGCGCCGGCCGCGACGTGGTCGAGCGGATCGTGCAGATCACCGACGCCGCTCGGCCGACCGTGATGGCACCGCGCTCGGTGGTGGTGCCGGCCCCGACCACGGGCGTGGCCGCCCCGGCGGCGCCGACGGCCACTGCCACCGCCGCCGTCGCGCCTGTGGTTGCAGCGCCGGCCGAGCCGGCCCGTCTCGACCCCGCCAAGCTTGAGGGCTTCGCCGGTGCCGGCCTTGCCGCCTTCCGGGCTGCGGCCGAACGTCGGCCGATGGGCGCCAATGTGACGCTGCAGACCGCCCAGGCGCTGGCCGAACGCACCCGCCAGCGGGCTGCGGGCTGACCAATCCAAGGAGACGTCCGGTGCGTGAGGTTCGTCTGCTTCCGATTGTGTTGGTGGCTGTCGCCAGCCTTCTGTCGCTGAAGACGCTGTGGCTCGTGACCGCCGGCGGGTCGGCGCCGAAGGGACCGGAAACCGTGGTCGCCGAGCCGGCCCCGGCCGCAAAGCATGCTACGCCTGACGTTACTGTTACCGGTTCTGCGTCGCTGCCGGCCGAGCTGGACGTTGCCGTTACCGGATCGTCCAAGCCGGCCGAGCCGGCCGCTTCTGCCAAGCCCGAGCCGCTGCCGGCGCCGGGGCCGCTGCCGGGGCCGGTGACGCAGGTGCCGACCGAGCCCGACCAGAACACGCTGTCGGCCGGCGAAAAGGCGCTGCTGCAGCGCCTGCAAGAGCGCCGCCAGGAACTCGAAGCGCGGGCGCGCGAACTCGATATGCGCGAGGGCATGCTGAAGGCCGCCGAGAGTCGGCTGGATGCTCGCCTTCAGGAGGTCAAGGCGACCGAAGCGCGGATCACCGCGGCCAACGCGGCCAAAGAAGAGGTCGACAACCAAAAGCTGAAGGGTCTCGTCATCATGTACGAGGCGATGAAGGCCAAGGACGCCGCCCGCATCTTCGATCGGCTCGACGTGAAGCTCGCGGTCGAAGTCGCGGGGCTGATGAACCCGCGCAAGTTCTCCGATGTGTTGGCGCAGATGACGGGAGAAGCCGCCGAGCGCATTACCGTCGAGCTGGCCAACCGCAGCCCCAGGGCGCCGTCGGGGGCGCTGCCGAAGATCGAAGGCCGCAAATCGTAGGCGGGCGTCAAGTCGTCGTTAAACCACATATGTCAAAGTCGGCCGAGGTCGTGGTCTGACGAGCGAGGGCAGGGATGCTGAAACTTGGCTGCAGGCGGCAGCTGCATCGCGCCTTCCGGGGAAGCGTCCCGGCGGCAGTATTCCTGCGCGCGCTGGTGATTGTGTTGGTGGCAGGCGGGGTTGGCGCCGCCGCGCCGCTGCAGGCGCAGGAGCGCAGCAGCCAGGACCGGGCTAACCAGGACCGTGCCAACCAGGACCGCGTCAGGGTGGTTCTATCGGCGAAGGCGGCCGATGGCTACGGCCGGCTGGTGTTCGACTTCGAGGAGCCGGTCTCGCCGCAGGTGCAGGTCGCAAATGGCGTGGTGGTCATTACCACCGCCCGCCCGATCCGGCTGTCGAGTTCACGGGTCGAGAAACTGCCGAGCCAGTTCCGCGGCGGCTATCTCGCCGCGGCGCGGGTCGACCCCGACGGGCGCGGCATCCGTCTCGCGCTGGACCGCAAGCTCACCGTCAACAGCATGGAGGCGGGCGAAAAGCTGTTCATCGACCTGTTGCCGGATGGCTGGACCGGGCTGCCGCCCGGACTGCCGCAGGAGGTGATCGACGACCTCGCCAAGCGCGCTCTTCAGGCTGAAAAGCGGGTCCGTCAGCTCGGCGACCAGGCGAAGCGGGAAAAGCACGTCGTCAAGCTGCACGTTGCCGAGGCGCCGACCTTTTCGCGCTTCGTGTTCGACGTGCCGAGCGGGCTCGAAATCCTGACCCATCGCGACGACAACGGTTTCACCACGCTGTTCACCGGCGACGTCGCCGTCGAACTCGGCGACAGCAAGGGCCGGTTGCCGCCGGCGGTGACCGGCCTCGACATCGATTACTCCGGAAACGGCGCGGCGGTACGTTTGGCGGTGGCGCCGGACGTCGACGTGCGCAGCTTTCGGGAGGATGCCTCGTTCTCGGTCGACGTGACGCCGCCGAAGGGCGCACGGGCCGGCGCTGTGGCTGCAGTTCGCGCCGCACAACAGGGCGACGTCAATGCTGCGCCGGCACCGGTCGAGCGCCGCCGTGCCGCAGACGACCCCGCCGCCCGGCTGGAGCAGTTGATGCCGTTGGAAGCGGCCAACGCCAAGCCGGTGCCGCAACCTGCCCCGCCGCTGCCGCCTCAGGCCGCGGCCGCGCCGCCGAAGCCGGCGGCCGCGCCGCAGTCGGCCGACGCCGTGGCGCCGCCATTTGCGGACGCGCCCACCAAACCCCCGGCAGATACGGCTGCCGCGCCGGAGTTGCCGAACACCGCAGCGCGTCCGGCCGAGACGCCGCACGCCGCGAACCCGTCGCCCAAGCCCGCCCCGCCGACCCAGGCGCCGGCCAAGGCTGCCGCCCCCATCGCTCCGGCCAAGGTGGCGGACCAGTCGCGCCCCGGCGTGGTGGCGGCCGACATGGAGCGGCAGGGCAGCATCCTGAAGCTCAATTTCCCATTCACGACGCCGACCGCGGCGGCGGTGTTCCGGCGCGGCGAGAGTTTGTGGCTGGTGTTCGACACCGACAAGGTGCTCGACGTCACCGAACTGACCAACGACAAATCCGGCACCTTCCGCGAGGTGCAGTCGAGCCAGACCGAAAGTGGCTACGTGGTCCGGATGCGGCTGGCGCGGCCGTGGGTGGTCGGCGCCGAAGCGCAGGGGTTCGCCTGGAGCATCGCGCTCGGCGAAATGGTGCTGGAGCCGACGCTGCCGATCACGCCGGCGCGTCAACTGGCCGACGGACGCTCGCTGCTAGCGCTGCCGCTGGACGGCGCCCATCGCGTCCACCGCCTGAGCGATCCCGATGCCGGCGACGTCATCCTGACCGCCACCGCGCCGGGGCCGACCCGCGGCATTTCGCGGAACCAGGAATATGTCGAGTTCTCGCTGATCGCCACCACGCACGGCGTTGCCGTACTGCCGATCGCCGACGACCTCGCCGTCGAGGCGCTGGGCGACAAGGTTACGGTGTCGCGGGCGGGTGGGCTGCTGCTGTCGGCACCGGGCCTGTCCACCGCCAGCAAGCGCAGCCCGCGCGGCCGCCCGGTGGAGCTCGATCCGCAGCTGTGGGGGGCCGAGCGCGCCGAGCCGTTCCAGCGCCGCCTGACCGAGCTGATCACGGCCGCTTCCGAAGCCACCGACCGCAATCGGCGTGCGGTGCGGTTCGATCTGGCGCGGTTCTACTTGGCGCAGGGCTTCGCTGCCGAGGCGCGCGGGGTGCTCGACACCCTGATCGGCGACAGCGGGCCGTCCGACGACGCAATGCCCTACCTGCTGCGGGCGATGGCCTGGATGAATCTCGGCCGCAACGCCGAGGCCATGAAGGACCTCGCCCATCCGCTGCTGGCGACCTCGCTCGACGCGGCGGTGCTGCGCGGCATCGTCCACACCAACGAAGGGCGCTGGCGCGAGGCGCGCGAGAACTTCGCCGCCGCTGCCGGCATCGTGGCGACGCTGCCGATCGACATGCAGCGTCAGGCGGTCGCGGCGGCGACCCGCGCTGCGGTCGAGCTGCGGGACTTCGAGGGCGCGGCGCGTACCTATTCGGAATTCGAGACCGTCGGCATTCCACGCGAGCTCGAAGGCGAGGTCGCGGTGCTGGCGGGCCGCATCGCCGAGGGCAAGGGCCAGCCGGACGAGGCGATGGCCGCCTATCAGCGGGCCCAGCGGCAGGAGGATTCGCCCCCGGCCGCCGAGGCGCGCTACCGCGCGCTGGCGATGCGGCTGGCCGCCGGCAAGGTGAGCCGCGACGAGGCCATCAACGAGCTCGAAGGCCTCACCGTGATGTGGCGCGGCGACCGCACCGAGCTCGAAGGGCTCGCCACGATCGGCCGGCTCTACGTCGATGCGGGCCGTTTCCGCGACGGCTTCCGGACCCTGGAGGCGGCCAATATCTCGCACCCGGCCTCCGACATCACCCGCAACCTGTCGCAGACCATGGCGAGCGCCTTCGCCGACCTGTTCCTGGAGCAGCGCGGCGACACGCTGTCGGCGATGGAGGCGCTGGGTATCTTCTACGACTATCGCGAACTGGTCCCGGTCGGCCGTCGCGGCGACGAGATGATCCGGCGGCTGGCGGATCGGCTGATCTCGGTCGATCTGCTCGAACAGGCCGCCGAACTCCTGAGCCATCAGGTTGAAAAGCGTCTGCAGGGCGCGGCGCGGGCGCAGGTCGCCGCCAAGCTGGCGATGGTTTACCTGAAGAACCGCAAGCCGGATCTTGCGCTGAAGACGCTGCGCGCCACCCGTCTGGCCGATCTGCCCAACGACATCCACGACCAGCGTCTGCTGCTGGAGGCGCGGGCGACCTCGGAGATCGGCCGGCACGACCTCGCCCTCGAACTGATCGAGGCCCAGCGCGGCAAGGACGTCGACCGCCTGCGCGCCGACATCCTGTGGGCGGCCAAGCGCTATGGCGAGGCCGCCGAGGCGATCGAGCGCGCCCATGGCGAGCGCTGGAAGAGCTTTGCGCCGCTCGCCGACAACGAGCGGCAGGACGTTCTCACTGCGGCGGTGGGCTATGCGCTGGCAGAGGATAAGCTCGGCCTGGAGCGGTTCCGCAGCCGCTACGCCGCCAAGATGGCCGACGGGCCGGACCGCGGCGCGTTCGACGCGGTGTCGAACTCGTTCGGCCTCGATACCGCCGAACTGCGCGACATTGCCCGCTCGGTGTCGTCGGTGAATACGCTGGAGCGCTTCCTGCGCGACTACCGCGAGCGTTACGACGAGACCAAGGCGCCAGTCGGCGGGCCCGCCGAGCTCCAGCCCGCCGAGCCCCAACCCGCCGCGCCTGCAGCGGAGCAGGCCCCGGCGCAGCAGAGCAGTGCGCCTACGCCGGCGCGCGGCTGATAATAACGTACTGGACGCCGATGAACTCCGGCGCCGACTGTCGGTCGGCGCCCACAAGGCCGATCACGCCCCCGCATGCTGGTGCATGGGGCCGCTAAACCCCGTAGCTCTTCACCAGCGATCCGGCCACCAGGTTCCAGCCGTCGACCAGCACGAAGAAGATCAGCTTGAACGGCAGCGACACCACGATCGGCGGCAACATCATCATGCCCATCGACATCAGGATCGAGGCCACCACGAGGTCGATGACAAGAAACGGCACAAACAAAAGAAAGCCGATCTCGAACGCCCGTTTGAGCTCGGAAATCATGAAGGCCGGCAGCAGCACCCGCAGCGACACCTGTTCCGGACCGGCCGGCCGTTCGGGGCCGGCGAGGTCCATGAACAGCGCGAGGTCCTTCTCGCGCACGTTCTTCAGCATGAAGGTCTTGAACGGTGCGGTGCCGCGCTCGAACGCCTGCTCCAGGCTGATCTCGTTGCGGGTGAGCGGCTTGATGCCGCCCTCCCAGGCCTGCTCGAAGGTCGGCGCCATCACGAACGCGGTGAGGAACAGCGCAAGGCTGATCATCACCGCGTTGGGCGGCGCGGTGCCGGTCCCGATGGCGGAGCGCAGCAGCGACAGCACCACCACGATGCGGGTGAAGGAGGTCGCCATCACCAGGAGCGAGGGCGCCAGCGACATCACGCTGAGCAGCGCGATGAGCTGAACCGCCCGCTCGGTCAGCCCGGTTCCCTGGCCAAGCGAGATGGAGAAATCCTGCGCCGCCGCTCCCTGCGGCAGCAGCGCGGCCAAAGCGGCGACGCCGGCGAGCGCCGCGAGCCGAGCCAGCCGGCGCGATGCGACGATTGACGACGACAGCCTCGAACCGACCGGGGAGGCGCGATGCGCGAAAGCCCGGCCGGGCAGCAAGAACGCCAAACTCACGGACGATTTCCGCGACCGAGCAGGCTGGCCATCTCGTCCTCGAGATTGTCGAATACGGTGCGGGCCTTGTCGTCCGGCGTGTCAGGCTGGGGGTCGATCGGCTTGACGTGCGGCATGTCCTCGGCCTTGGCGTCGGGGGCGAGGACGGTGTCGCTCGGCGGAACGGGCGGTGTGACGACCGGGGCGGCTGCGGGCTCATGCGCGGGCGGAACCGCCAGCTGGGGCACCGGGCGCGGCTCGGCCGCCGGTTCGGGACGGATCTCGAGGCGCGGCACCGGCGGCGGCGCCGGCTCCGGCTCGACGACGGGAGTTTCGCTCGGCCTCGTCAGGATGGTCTCGCGCCGCACCGCGAATTCCTCGGCGGGGGAGAGGCGGGGCCGCGGCCGGCTGGGCTCGCTGCGCGCCGGCTGCATCAGCCGCTCAAGCTCGGCGAATTCCGGCGTCGATGCCTGTGGCTCAGGCGTGGGGCGCGCGGCAGCCGCCGGGGCGCCGAGCGTGGGCTCGGCCGGCGGACGGGTCCCGGCCGGCTCCGGACGCGGCGCCGGCTTGAACGAGCGCAGCAGCGATTCGCGCGGGGCCGGCTCCGGCCGGCTCGGCGGCGGTGGCCGGATGCCCTCAGGCCGCGGCATGTCCGGGCGCTCGCGGCGCCCGGACATCTGCCCCAGGTCCGGACGGGTCTCCGTCCGGGTGTCCGGTCGCGGCTCGGGCCGTGAGGGCGAATCGCGAGTGACGGCGGGTTCCGGCGCCGGCTCGGCGGCCATGGTCGAGCGCACCTCGGCAAGCGCCTCGCGGGCGCCCGCCATGTCGCGCGCCATCGTATCGCGGGCGGTCGGCTCGCGGGCGGCCATCTCCCGGCCGACGTGATCGCGGGGACTTGGATCGCGGGCACTCGGGTCGCGGGGAATCGCCTCGCGGGCGACCGGCACGTCGCGCGGCGGTGCCTCGCGTGGCTGCGGTGCGGTGCGGACGATATTGGATTCGACCACGATGTCGGTCGGCCCGCCGATCAGCAGCAGGTGCTCGACATTGTCGCGGCGGACCAGGACAAGCCGGCGGCGGCCGTCGACCGTGGCGTGATCCATCACGCCCAGTCGCGGCATCCGGCCCCGGCCGCTGGAACTGCCGATGACACTGCCGCCGCCGAACCGGCGCACCAGCCACAACGTCCCGCCGAGCAGGCCGAGGACGAATGTCAACGCCACCAAATATTTCAGGACGGAGCCCAATTCGCCACCCAGGATTTCGGACACGGATTCCTCCTCGCGAACCAAGGCGCACGATAATCGCAACCCAGGTTAAAACCTAGCGGTAGCAATTGCCTAGCGCATGCTTAAGCACTGGTAAATAAACGTGACCGTGGCAAGGCGAGCCGTGGCAAAGGCGCGGCGGTTGCCGCCCGTTTGCGTCCGGCGGCTGCCGCGGGCGGCCGCGTCGGCCAAAGTCGGGGCGTGATAAGTGACTGAATAAGAACGAAAAAATATCCGGGCGCAGGCGGGTGCGGCGGTCGGCGCCAGCGAACTCGCCGGGTCGTCGCCGGATGACACAATTGGCCACGTTTACCGTTATTAACCCCAAATTAACCATGGCCCCGGCAGATTGTGCCCGGATCGGCGCGGTGTTGTGTCGGCTGAAGGGCAGATCGATGATTCTCAATGACGTGCCACTGGTCGGGATGCTGAAGACCCGCATGGGCTGGCTCGAGGACCGTCAGCGTGTGCTCGCGCAAAACGTCGCCAACGCCGACACTCCCGGGTTCCGCACCCGCGACATTGAGCCGCTCGACTACCGGAAGGCGGTCAGCCAGCCGCCGCCGCAGAAGACGACGCTGGCGCTCACCAATCCCGAACACATCGCGGCGACCGCGAGCGGCGACAGCGACCGTTACGGCCGGCCGCGCGTCAAGACCTCCGAGATCCGCCCGAGCGGGAATGCGGTGGTTCTCGAAGAAGAGATGATGAAGGTTGCGCAGAATCAAATCGATTATCAGGCGGCAACCTCGCTCTATTCACGCAGTCTTGGCCTGATCAAGACTGCCCTTGGCAAGTCTCGGTGAGGGTGGGGATCATGGATTTCGTCAAGTCGTTGAGCATCGCCGCGACGGGCCTGCGCGCCCAGGCCGGCCGCATGCGGGTTATCGCCGAGAACCTCGCCAACGCCAATTCGACCGCCTCATCGACCGGCGGCGATCCCTACCGCCGCAAGGTGCCGACGTTCGAGGCCAAGTTCGACCGCGAACTCGATGCCCAGACCGTCTCGCTCGGCCGCATCCAGCGCGATACCTCCGAGTTTCAGAACCGTTACGAGCCCGGTCACCCGGCGGCCGATGCGCGCGGCTATGTCCGTTATCCGAACGTCAATTCGCTGATCGAAGCCGCCGATTTGAAAGAAGCGCAGCGGAGCTACGAAGCGAACCTCAACGTGGTCACCGCAACCCGCCGGATGATCACGAAGACTCTCGATCTGTTGCGTACCTGAAAATAGTTACACCGCGTTTCTGACGGCAAGTGCGTTGCGTATCGGCTATTGGAGCTTTGATCATGTCTACCGCAAGTCTCGTCGCCAACGCTTATGCTGCCGCCGCCCGTGCAGCGAACTCAGGCGATTACACCCCCGCTCCCTTGCGTGATACCAAGGCAGGGTTCGACGATTCGTCCTCCGCCGGGTTCAGTGCCATGCTGGAGAACACGCTGGCGAACACCATTGCCGCCGGTCGCGCCAGCGACCACAAGGCGCAGGCGTTGATCGCCGGCAAAGCGGACATCGTTGACGTTGTCACCGCAGTCGCGGAGACGGAGGTCGCCATCGAGTCGATGGTGTCGATCCGTGACAAGGTCATTCAGGCCTACCAGGAAATCATGCAGATGCCGATCTGAGCTGCGGCGCGGGCGGCATGAAAAGGCGGCGGGTCGAGGAAGCGACATGACCGGACAGGAAGTGCTCGACGTCGCCCGCGATGGCATTCTCACGCTGTTGTGGGTGGCTGGCCCGATGATGCTGGTCGGGCTTGCGGTTGGTGTGGCGATCTCGCTGCTGCAAGCCCTGACCCAGATTCAGGAGCAGACGCTGGTGTTCGTGCCGAAGATCATCGCCATGTTCGTCGTCATGCTGATTGCGCTGCCGTTCATGGGCGATGTGATGTCTGGCCATATGACGCGGGTCGCGGCCCACATCATCACCGGGCACTGACGGAGCACGGTGGATGGCGCCGTCCGGCGACCGCAAAGGAAGCCTCGGCGCGCGGCCATGACCATCAATGTCTCGTTCCTGCCGGTTGCGGCAACGGTGTTCCTGCTGATGTTCGCCAGGATGGGAACCCTGGTGATGCTGATGCCGGGGTTTGGCGAGCGCAACGTGCCGGTGCGGGTTCGCCTGACCATCGCGTTGCTGCTGACGCTGGTGATGTTTCCGCTGCACCGGAACGCCTACCAGGTCGACATGTCCAGCTTCGCCCCGCTGCTGGTGCTGCTGTTTGGGGAGTTCGCGGTCGGCTTCGTCATGGGGCTTGCGGCGCGCATCGCGCTGACGGTGGCGCAGACCGCCGGCACGGTGATCGCCGCCCAGCTCGGGCTCGGTTTCGTCACCACGGTCGACCCGACCCAGGACCAGCAGGGCGCGCTGCTCGGCTCGTTCCTGTCGCTGCTCGGCGTTACGCTGGTGTTCGCGACCGACTTGCACCACGTTGCGATCGCCGCGTTGGCGAACAGCTACAACGCGTTTGCGCCGGGGCTGATTCCGTCGACAAGCGATGCGCTGCAATTGTCGGTGAAGATCGTCTCGGACGCGTTCCGGATCGGCGTGCAACTGTCCGCGCCGTATCTTTTGTTCGGCATGGTGTTCAACGTCGGGCTTGGCCTGCTGGCGCGGCTGATGCCGCAGATGCAGGTCTATTTCCTGGCGATGCCGCTCTCGATCTTCGCGGGGTTCGTCATCCTGCTGGCGCTGCTGGGGGCGATGATGGGCGTCTATCTCGACTTCATCGGCGGCGTGCTCGGCATGCTCGCCGGGCGTTAGCACCGGCGCGGCGCCGAGGGTGCCGCACCGGCATGACGACAATCTGTGGAGCTGCGATCCGGCGCTGACGGATCCGGCACGGTTCGAACGGAGGCCGCCATGGCCGAGGGCGACGACGACACCGAACGCACCGAAGACCCAACCCCAAAGCGACTGGAAGATGCCATCAAGCGCGGCGACGTCGCCCGCAGCCAGGAGGTCAACACCTGGTTCGTGCTCAGCGGCGGCGCGCTGATGCTGATGATCTTCAGCTCGAGCATCGCCGGCGGCCTTACCACCAGCTTTCGCGGCATTCTGTCCAACGCCCACGCCATTCCCGCCGACGGTGGCGGGCTGACCCATTTCGTCTACAAGATGGCGCTCGAGACGGTTGGCGCGGTCGGCCTGCCGCTGCTGCTGATGGCGCTGGCCGGCGTCGCGGCCAGTATGCTCCAGCACCGGCTGCTGTGGACGGTCG
The DNA here is from genome assembly GCF_001402875.1 of Blastochloris viridis. Classification (NCBI taxonomy): domain Bacteria; kingdom Pseudomonadati; phylum Pseudomonadota; class Alphaproteobacteria; order Hyphomicrobiales; family Blastochloridaceae; genus Blastochloris; species Blastochloris viridis. The sequence goes on from NZ_CP012946.1 coordinate 1,107,486, forward strand.
ACCCGATCACGCCGAAGCTGTCCAAGATTTCGCCGATCAATGGCCTGAAGCGCCTGTTCGGCAAGGAGGCGCTGGTTCAGTTCGTCAAGGGGCTGGCCAAGATCGGCATTGTCGGCAGCGTGCTCTACGCCATCCTGTGGCCGCAGCGCGAACGGTTGGCGCTGGTGCTGGCCTCGGACGCCGCCACCCTGCTCGAACTGGCGCTGTCGCTGTCGCTGAAGCTGTTCATCGGCGTCATCGCGGTGATGACGGTGGTCGCGGTACTCGACTACATGTACCAATGGATGACGTGGCACCAGAAGCTGCGCATGAGCTTCCGCGAGGTGCGAGAGGAGTTCAAGCAGAGCGAAGGCGACCCCCACGTCAAGGCGCGCATCCGGTCGATTCGGCAGAGCCGGATGAAGAAGCGCATGATGGCCCAGGTGCCGAAGGCGTCGGTGGTGATCACCAACCCGACGCACTTTGCGGTGGCGCTGCAGTACGAGCGCGGCATGCGGGCGCCGATCTGCCTCGCCAAGGGCGTCGACGCGCTGGCGCTGAAGATCAGGGAGGTCGCGGCGCAGCACGATATTCCGGTGATCGAGAACCCGCCCTTGGCCCGCGCCCTGCACGCCAGCGTCGAACTCGACGCCGAGATCGCGCCCGAGCATTACAAGGCGGTGGCGGAAGTGATCGGCTACGTGCTCGGTATCCGTCGCCACCTGCGGCCGTCGTGAGCCGGCATCGATCGGGTGGATTCCACCCGGACGAATTGTGCGGTAGAGCACAAGTGGGGGCGCCATGCCGCCCGGCGGGCTGCGTCGCGGGGTGGGGCTTGGTGTCCCGGCCGCGGCGTTCGACCGGACGGCTGGGGCCTGTTGGCCGTGGACGGCGTTCAGGTTCCGCCGGCGTGTGCGCGTTCCAGGGTATTGTGTTGCGGGATGGGGCGGCCGCGCCGGTCGGTCGGCCCGCTCTCGCTGACAGGTCGGAGGGGTCCCGTCGTGACCATCGGGGACGAGAAGAGCGGCGACGTGCTGGAGCCGATCGACCGCAGCGACGCTGCCGGGTCCATCGGCCTCGTCGTCGTGATCGCGCTGACCATGGTCGCGGCGGTGGTGTCGTTTCTGTTCATCGGCCGACAGGACGCCGAGCCGTGGGTGATCGGGCTTTTGGCCCTGCTGGCGGTAATGGGCGTGTTCGCGCTGTTCGCGGTGGCGGCGGGGATTTTGCAGTTCGGCGGCCGCGCCGGCCGGTTCGACCTGACCAAGGCGCTGGCCGACGGCTCGGCCGAAGGCACCGTGGTGGTCGACCCGCTGGGCCGGGTGCTCTACGCCAACGCCGCCTATCTTGAACTGGCCGGGGCGACCTCCGCGGACGACGTGGTGCCGGTCGAGCGGCTCTATACCTCCGAGCCGGACGTGGCGGAGGTGATCTATCGCCTCGCCCAGGCGGCGCGGAGCGGGCGGGGGGCGATGGAGGAGGTGCGGGTCGCCGGCCGCTCGGGCGAGACGGCGCGCTGGCTGCGCCTGAAGGTGCGCCCGGCCGGGACCGGCGGCCGCCTCGCCAAGGCGGTGGCCTGGACCGTCGCCGACATCACCCGCGAGCGCATCCGCCAGGAGGACGCCTACGTCCAGCTTCAGCAGGTGATCGACTATCTCGACCACGGCCCGGCCGGCTTCTTCTCGGCCGAACCGGACGGCAGCCTGGTCTACATCAACGCCACCTTGGCCGAGTGGCTGGGCTACGAGTTCGCCGAGGTTGCCGCCGGCGGGCTCAAGCTGTCGGACATCCTGCCCGGCCCGGCGGTGGCGCTGCTGGCGCCGCAGCCCGGCAGTGCCGGCGAGGTCAAGACCGAGGTGATCGACATCGACCTCAAGCGGCGCGGCGGCGAGCCGCTGCCGGTGCGGCTCTACCATAAGGTGGCGGTGGCGCCGGACGGCACCGCGGGCGCCTCGCGCACGCTGGTGATGGACCGCTCGCGCAGCCGCGCCGGTGCCGATCTGGCGCGGGCGGCCGAGGTCAGGTTCGCCCGCTTCTTCAACTCGACGCCGATGGCGATTGCCACCGTCGACCGGGTCGGCAAGATCGCCCGGGTCAACGCGCTGTTCGCCCGGCTGTTCGGCGGCCCGGTTGAGGTGCGGCCGGGCGGCGAGACCCGTTCGGTGCTGACCGGAATCGCCGAGGCCGACCGCCCGGTGCTGGAGGCGGCGATCCGGGCCGCTGCCGACGGCAAGGGCGATATTGCGCCGGTCGATGCCGCCATGCCCGGCGGCCGCGCGGTGCGGTTCTACGTGGTGCCGGTGGAAGAAGACGAGCGCGACCAGGAAGCGGCGATCGTCTACGCCATCGAGACCACCCAGCAGCGCGCCCTCGAAACCCAGGTGGCGCAGTCGCAGAAGATGACCGCGATCGGCCAGTTGGCCGGCGGCGTCGCCCACGATTTCAACAACGTCCTGACCGCGATCATCGGCCACGCCGACTTTCTGCTGGAGACCCACCGGCAGACCGATCCGTCGTTCCAGGACATCATGCAGATCAAGCACAACGCCAACCGCGCCGCCGGCCTGGTGCGCCAGTTGCTCGCGTTCTCGCGGCGGCAGACGCTGCGCCCGCAGGTGATCCAGCTCGGCGATGCCATGAGCGACGTGACCATGCTGCTGCGCCGCCTGCTCGGCGAGGCGGTCAGCCTTGACATCAAGCACGGCCGCGACCTGTGGCCAGTCTATATCGACGTCAACCAGTTCGAGCAGGTCGTCGTCAATCTGTCGGTCAACGCCCGCGACGCCATGGCGCACGGCGGCAAGCTCATCATCCGCACCGCCAACGTCAATGCCGCCGAGACCGAGGCGTTCGGCGAGGCCCAACTGCCGGCGGCCGACTTCGTGCTGGTCGAGGTGACAGACACTGGCACCGGCATGGCGCCGGAGATCATCGACAAGATCTTCGACCCGTTCTTCACCACCAAGGAGGTCGGCAAGGGCACCGGGCTCGGGCTGTCCACGGTCTATGGCATCGTCAAGCAGACCGGTGGCTACGTGTTCTGCGATTCCAAGATCGGGGTCGGGACCACCTTCCGGATCTTCCTGCCCCGCCACATCGCGGTCGAGCCGGTGGTGGTGGAGGAGCCCGCCCAGGCCAAGCCGGCCGACCTCACCGGTCGCGGCACCATTTTGCTGGTCGAGGACGAGGATTCGGTGCGGGCGTTCGGCTCGCGGGCGCTGACCTCGCGCGGCTATACCGTGCTGCAGGCCGCTTCCGGCGTCGAGGCGCTGGAGCTGTTCGGCAGCCACGACGGCAAGATCGAGCTGGTGGTGTCAGACGTGGTGATGCCGGAGATGGATGGGCCGACCCTCTTGCGCGAACTGCGCCAGCGCCGGCCGGATCTGAAGGTGATCTTCGTCTCCGGCTATGCCGAGGAAGCCTTCCGCAAGAACCTGCCGGACGGCGAGCAATTCGCCTTCCTGCCCAAGCCCTTCACCCTGAAGCAACTGGTCGAGGCGGTGAAGGACACCATTGCGGCGTGAGGCCGGCGTCCGTCGCGCGGTCCGCGGTTGATGCCGGCCGGTGGCAGCCGGCGGCGGCGCTGGTTTTATGGAGTTTCCGGGCGATCGGGCGTGACGAACCGGAGGGAGCGTTCACGCTTTTGATGCATCAGCGACCTGGCACGCGACCAAAGACGCACGTGCCTTCCTAATAGTTTCGTTTAGGATCGCTTTGCCTTTGCGGTCAAAGAACCGCGATCAAAAATGAAACTCATGGGAGTCACGCGATGAAATCGGGTCGTTTCGCCATTGCCACCGCTTTTGCGCTCGGGCTCGCTTTTGCGACGCCGTCGTTCGCCGCCGATTTCGGCACCGCCGCCGAGGCCAAGGCCATGCTGGAGAAGGCGGTCGCCGCGCTGAAGGCCGACAAGGCGGCCGCCCTGGCCCAGTTCACCAAGGGCGAGGGCGGCTTCAAGGACCGCGACCTCTACCCGTTCTGCGGCGGCCCGGATGGCAACTTCACCGCGCATCCGACCCTCACCGGCAAGAGCCTGAAGGATCTCAAGGACAAGAACGGCAAGGCGCTCGGCGCCGAAATCTACGCCACCGCTGCGGACGGCAAGATCGGCGAAGTCGACTATATGTGGCCGCGGCCGGGCACCGACACCCCGGTGCAAAAGGTTTCCTACGTCACCAAGGTCGGCGACCAGACCTGTGCCGTTGGTTATTACAAGTAACAACGAGGGTCGGCCGGCGGACAGTCGCCGATATTCGTGACATCCCGGCGCGTTGGTTCAAGTTGAATGGTGAGACAACGGCCCGGTGCCTCGGCGCCGGGCCGTTTTGTTCGGTATGCCGTCTGCGGCGCGCCTGGCGTTGCGCCTCGCCGTCATTTGCCTCGACAGCGAGGTCGATTCGCCGCGTCCGGCGGATTCCTGGATTGTTCTTCACAAACCGGCCGGCGACGCAGCCATAAGTCGCAAATAAATACGCTCAAGAGGTTTGTTCTCTTCTTGTTCCTTCGAACAAATCGTGTACATTGAGCGCTGCCGCCATCGACAGGCAGCGTGCGGCAAGCAGGTTCTGGACGGCGCGCGGGCGCATGCCATAAGGGGACGAACGGTGACTCAGGTTTCTCTCAAACTGGTCGAAGGCTCGTCGATGGACAAAACCAAGGCGCTCGACGCCGCGCTCACTCAGATCGAGCGGGCATTCGGCAAGGGCTCGATCATGCGGCTCGGCAAATCCGGCGCGGCGCTGGAGGTCGAGACGATTTCGACCGGCTCGCTCGGGCTCGACATCGCGCTCGGCATCGGCGGGCTGCCGCGCGGCCGAGTGGTCGAGATTTTCGGCCCGGAATCGTCGGGCAAGACCACGCTGGCGCTGCACACCGTCGCCGAGGCGCAGAAGAAGGGCGGGGTTTGTGCCTTCATCGACGCCGAGCACGCCCTCGACCCGCTCTATGCCCGCAAGCTTGGGGTCAATCTCGACGACCTGTTGATCTCGCAGCCGGATGCTGGTGAGCAGGCGCTGGAGATCGCCGACACGCTGGTTCGCTCGGGCGCCATCGACGTGCTGGTGGTCGACTCGGTCGCCGCCCTGGTGCCGCGCGCCGAGCTGGAAGGCGAAATGGGCGACAGTCAGCCGGGCATGCAGGCGCGGTTGATGAGCCAGGCGCTTCGCAAGCTCACTGCCTCGATCTCGCGCTCCAACTGCATGGTGATCTTCATCAACCAGATCCGCATGAAGATCGGCGTGATGTACGGCTCGCCGGAGACCACCACCGGGGGTAACGCCCTGAAATTCTACGCCTCGGTCCGCCTCGACATCCGCCGCATCGGTGCAATCAAGGAACGCGACGAGGTTGTGGGCAACCAGACCCGGGTGAAAGTGGTCAAGAACAAGCTCGCCCCGCCGTTCAAGCAGGTCGAGTTCGACATCATGTACGGCGAGGGCATCTCCAAGGCCGGTGAGTTGATCGACCTCGGTGTCAAAGCCGGCGTGGTTGATAAGTCGGGCTCATGGTTCTCCCACGATAGCCAGCGCATCGGTCAGGGCCGCGAGAACGTCAAGGGCTTCCTCAAGGGCCACCCCGACGTCGCCGGCCGCATCGAGGCGGCGATTCGCCAGAATGCCGGCTTGATCGCCGAGCGGATTCTCGGTTCCTCGGAGGACAGCGAGGACGGCGAGGACGCTGCCGAGGCGTGAGGCCGCGCAGTTTGGGCGCGGTGCGCAACGGTATGGGACCGGTTTGGCGCAAGCCTCACGCTGTAACATAGGAACAGCCGGCGGTGGCCGGCGAGCATAGGTGCAACCGGCGGTGGCCGGGCGGGAGTTACGGGCGTGTTGGGCTGCAGCCTCCGGCTCGGTTCTGGCGCGGGGCAACGGTCTTCGACCCGGCGGTGGCGTGGTCTCGGCGCCCCTCGCCGCGCTGGCGGCGACCAGCCGACGCTGCCGAAGCGCCGGTTCGCGACCGCAGCGGGGCGGCGTTTCTGGACAGGGGCGGAGGCCGCCGCTAGATGTGGCAACTGAGCCGATGGCCGCCGAGGGCGTGCCGCACCCCATACGAGTTGCCAGATGAGTGGCGTCAACGAAATTCGGTCTACCTTTCTTGAGTTCTTCGGCAAGAACGACCACGCCGTCGTGCCGTCGTCGCCTTTGGTGCCGCGCAACGACCCGACCTTGATGTTCACCAATGCCGGGATGGTGCAGTTCAAGAACGTCTTCACCGGCGTCGAGAAACGGCCCTATCACCGGGCGGTCACCGCGCAGAAGTGCGTGCGCGCCGGCGGCAAGCATAACGATCTCGATAATGTCGGCTATACTGCACGGCATCATACCTTCTTTGAGATGCTCGGTAATTTCTCCTTCGGCGATTACTTCAAGGATCGTGCGATCGAGCTGGCGTGGACGCTGATCACCAAGGTCTACGATCTTCCGGAACAGCGCCTCCTGGTCACGGTCTATTCGGAGGACGACGAGGCGTTCGGCCTGTGGAAGAAGATTGCCGGCTTGCCGGACAGCCGCATCATCCGCATCCCGACTTCCGATAATTTCTGGGCGATGGGCGATACCGGCCCGTGCGGGCCGTGCTCGGAGATCTTCTTCGACCATGGCGACCACATTCCCGGTGGCCCGCCCGGCTCGGCGGACGCCGACGGCGACCGCTTCATCGAGATCTGGAACCTCGTGTTCATGCAGTACGAGCAACTGCCGGGTGAGCGCATCGCACTGCCGCGGCCGTCGATCGATACCGGCATGGGCCTTGAGCGCATCTCGGCGGTGCTGCAGGGCACCCACGACAATTACGAGATCGACCTGTTCCGCGCGCTCATCCGCGCCAGTGCCGATGCCACCGGCGTCGAGGCGGACGGCCGGTTTAAGGCCAGCCACCGCGTCATCGCCGACCACCTGCGGGCGGCGGCCTTCCTGGTGGCGGATGGCGTGCTGCCGTCCAACGAGGGCCGTGGTTATGTGCTGCGCCGCATTATGCGGCGGGCCATGCGCCACGCTCAGCTGCTCGGTGCCAAGGACCCGCTGATGTGGCGGCTGGTGCCGGTGCTGGTGCGCGAGATGGGGCAGGCCTACCCTGAGCTCGTTCGCGCCGAGGCGCTGATCACCGAGACGTTGAAGCTGGAGGAAACCCGCTTCCGCAAGACGCTGGTGCGCGGCCTTGCCATCCTCGACGAGGAGACGGCGCAACTGGCCAGCGGCGATACCCTCAAGGGCGACGTCGCCTTCACGCTATATGATACCTACGGCTTTCCGCTCGACCTCACCCAGGACGCGCTGAAGTCGCGCGGCATCGCGGTCGATACCGACGGCTTCCAGGCGGCGATGGAGCGCCAGCGCGAGACCGCGCGAGCGGCTTGGGCCGGCTCCGGCGAGGCGGCGACCGAGGCGGTGTGGTTCGGCCTTCGCGAGCGGATCGGCGCGACCGAGTTCCTCGGCTACGCCACCGAGACCGCCGAGGGCGTGGTGGCGGCATTGGTCAAGGACGGGCAGGCGGTCGAGGCGCTCGTTGCCGGCGACAGCGGCTTCGTGGTGCTGAACCAGACGCCGTTCTACGCCGAGTCCGGCGGGCAGGTCGGCGACGTCGGAACGATGGCCGGCTCCGACGTTCGCGTTCGTGTCACCGAAACCCAGAAGAAGCTCGGCGACCTGTTCGTTCACGGCGTTAATGTCGAGCACGGCCGGCTGACGGTCGGGTTGCCGCTGGAGCTGACGGTCGATCCCGACCGCCGCGGCGCCATCCGCGCCAACCACTCCGCCACCCACCTGCTGCACGAGGCGCTGCGCCTCGTGCTCGGCGACCATGTCGCGCAGAAGGGCTCGCTGGTGGCGCCGGATCGGCTGCGCTTCGACATCTCCCACCCCAAGCCGATCACCGCCGATGAGCTGGAGAAGGTCGAGGATATCGCCAACGACATCGTCCTGCAGAACACCCCGGTGGTGACGCGGCTGATGGCGGTGGACGAGGCCATCACCTCCGGTGCCCGCGCGCTGTTCGGCGAGAAGTATGGCGAGGAGGTGCGGGTGGTGTCGATGGGTCTGTCGCCCGGCGGCAACGGCGCGCCTTACTCGGTCGAGCTGTGCGGCGGCACTCACGTCGCTCGCACCGGCGACATCGGCCTCGTCACCGTGGTCGGCGAGAGCGCGGTGGCGGCCGGGGTGCGCCGCATCGAGGCGATGACCGGACGGATGGCGCGCAAGCATGCCGCTCAGCTGGCCCACACCGCAAAGGCGGCGGCGGCCGAGCTGCGCGCGCCGCTCGACGAACTGGTGCCGCGCATTTCCGGCCTGATGGAGGAGCGCCGCAAGCTGGAGCGCGACCTCGCCGAGACCAGGAAGCGGCTCGCGATGGGTGGCGGCTCGGGCGGCGCCGACGGCATTCAGACCGTGGGCGCGATCAAGCTCATGGCCAAGACCGTGAGCGGCATCGAGCTGAAGGACCTGAAGAGCCTGGCCGACGAGGGCAAGAAGCAGCTCGGTTCCGGCGTGGTCGCCATCGTCGGCGTCACGGAGGACGGCAAGGCTGGGCTGGTCGTCGGCGTCACCGCCGACCTTGCCGGCCAGTTCAACGCGGTCGATCTGGTGCGCAAGGGCGCCGAGGCGTTGGGCGGCAAGGGTGGCGGCGGCCGGCCGGACATGGCCCAGGCCGGCGGACCCGACGGCGCCAAGGCCGACGTCGCGCTGAAAGCGATCAGCGAGGCGCTCGCCGCGGGGTGAGCCTCGTCGTGCCGCCTCGGCCGGGACGACGAGACATGCGACGGAGCCTCGCCGGTCGTCCCCGGCGAGCGGAGCGCTCGCGCCGCGAGGGAAGAGGGCCCAGGTCACGCGACGCCTTGGACAACGCGCACCGCCGAGGCCACTTCAGCGTCCGGGTGACATGGAGGGGTGTTGAGGACAGTGATCCATGGGTTCTCTTTCCTGACCGCCTGACCGCCTGACCGCCTGACGGCGGTCGCCGGGAACGACCGCGCGCGACCTCAAGGCGTCATATACCGTGACGTCGATGAATCCCCTTCGCCAACTGATGTCGGCGCAGGCGCGCAGGACGGATTCCTTCGGAGTCGCGGTATACCAACGGCCTTTAGGTTTGACCTTTGGCCGACGTCGGCTCGCCTCATCCTGAGGAGCGGTCGCAAGACCGCGTCTCGAAGGATGAGGCGACGCTGACGGCGGCCTTCGGCCCATGCTTCGAGACGGCTGCGGAGCCTGGCATCGGGCGCGCCTACGGCGCGACCCGGTGGCAGCCTCCTCACCATGAGGCCGAGAAAGGTCGCTCCTCAGGGCCACTGGCGTCATATACCGCATCTCCGAGAGGATCCGTTCGCGGGGCTCGGGCAGCGACTGGCGCCAAGGCCGTAGAATGTGGCTCGTCATGCCCGCAACGAGTGCAGGCACGACGAGGCAAGCTCTGCGCCCGATCACTGCGCCGGGCGGCCGGCCCGCAGCGGTGCCTTCAGCAGCTCACGCTTGGCACGGATGGCAGCGTGAACCTCATCGCGCGAGCCGCCCAGCGTCTGCAGCGCGGCGCTGGCGAGGTCGAGGCTGGCTTCCATGGCCTCGGGCACCACGTCGGTGGCGCCGAGCCGGAACAGCCGCACCGCGTGGGCGGCATCGCGCGCCCGCGCCACCACCGGCACCTCGCTGCGTTCGGCCCGCACCGCCGCCACCACATGCTCGGCGGCGGTGGGGTCGTCCATCGTCACCACCACCGCCGGGGCGTCGGCAAGGCCGCATCTGCGCAGGAAATCGGGGCGGGTGGCGTCGCCATAGACGGCGCTGAACCCAGCTTTGCGGGCGCTGGCGACGGCGTCGGCGTTGCGGTCGATGGCGATGAAGGGGCGGTCCTCGCCCTGCAGCAACTCGCCGACCAGGCGCCCGACCCGGCCGAACCCGACCACGATGGTGCGCCCGCTCTCGATCGGGCCGGGGTCGTCGTGGCCGGCGGCGAGCGCCGCCGCGCGCCGTGCCCGTAGCCCGGCCTGGCCGCCCAGCCTCGCCAGCAGCGGCGTCAGCAGCATGGTTCCGGACGCCACCAGCAGCATGAACTGTTCGATCTCGGCGGGCATCAGCCCGCCGGAGCGGGCAAGGCCGAGCACCAGGAAGGCGAACTCACCGCCGCCGGCGAGCAGCAGGCTTGCCTCCACTGCCACCGGCCATGCCAGACCGAACAACCGTGCCAGCACGCCGATTACGGCGATCTTGAGCAGCACCATGCCGAAGATCGACAGGCCGAGCAGCGCCGGCTCGCTCGCCACCTGCAGCGGGTCGATGCGCATGCCGACCGAGATGAAGAACAGGCCGAGCAGCATGCCCTTGAACGGCTCGATGTCGACCTCGACTTCGCGGCGGAACTCGGTTTCGGACAACAGCAGGCCGGCGAGGAAGGCACCGAGCGCCATCGACAAATTGGCAAAGTGAGTGATGAGCGAGGTGCCGACCACCACGAACAGGATCGCGGCCATGAACAGCTCGCGGTTGCGGGTCAGCGCCACCAGGCGGAACAGCGGCCTCAAGATGATGCGGCCGAAGCCGATGATGACTGCCACCGCCACTGCGCCCTGCAGCACCGCGACCAGCAGGCCGGCCAGCACCGAGTGGCCGGCTAGCGCGCCGGTGACGGTGTCGGCGGCGGTGTTGCCGAACACGGCCACCAGGAACAGGATCGGCACCACCGCCAGATCCTGCGCCAGCAGAACCGCGAAGATGGTGCGACCGGCCACCGAGGCGAGGCGGCGCTGCTCGGCGAGCAACTGCAGCACGATCGGGGTGGAGGACAGCGCCAGGCAGGCGCCGATCACCAGCGAGGCGTTGAACGGGTTGCCGAACGACCAGGCGATTGCACCAATAGCGGCCGTGGTCACGGTGACCTGCAGCATGCCGAGGCCGAACACCATGCGCCGCATGGTCCACAGCCGATCGAACGACAGTTCCAGCCCGATGGTGAACAACAGGAAGACGATGCCGAGTTCGGCGAGCTGATCGACCGTGTCGTGCGAGGTGATGGCGATGACGCCGAGCCAGGGCGCGCTCTCTGCCAGCCGGCCTAGGCTGTGTGGCCCAAGCGCGAGGCCGGCGACGAGAAAGCCCAGCACTGGGCTCACCCTGATCCGCGCCATCAAAGGAATGACGACACCCGCCGTGCCGAGAAATACCAGCGCTTCGCGATAGAATCCGGGTTCGATCGGGGAGGGCATCGCCACACGTTATTGATTGACGGTTCGACGAGGCCCGTCTCGCGCACAAAGACGGGCGCGCCGCGGAGAAAGAGCCTTGTTTCCTTCATCCCATAGCGGGATGAATCATTCCGCAACAGCGTTTAGATTGGGCAGTCGCGCAAACCTGAACGGTCGCAGCCCGCGCATGTGCTCCGGCGCTGAAACGCGCGCCACGCTGCGCATCCGCCAAAACAGCTCCGGCCGGCGGAGGATGCTGGGCATCCCGCGCCGGCCGGACCAACGGGCAGACCACGGCGACGGCGGTCAGGCTGTAGCCATCGCCGTCTTGAGGTTGGCGTCGATCTTGTCGAGGAAGCCGGTGGTCGACAGCCACGTCTGGTCGGGGCCGACCAGGAGCGCGAGGTCCTTGGTCATGAAGCCGGCCTCGACGGTGTCGACGCACACCTTCTCCAGCGTCTCGGCGAAGTGGCGCAGGTCGCCATTGCCGTCGAGCTTGGCGCGGTGGATCAGGCCGCGGGTCCAGGCGAAGATCGAGGCGATCGAGTTGGTCGAGGTCTCGCGGCCCTTCTGGTGCTCGCGATAATGGCGCGTCACCGTGCCATGGGCGGCCTCGGCCTCGACGATCTGGCCGTCCGGCGTCATCAGCACCGAGGTCATCAGGCCGAGCGAGCCGAACCCTTGAGCCACCGTGTCGGACTGCACGTCGCCGTCGTAGTTCTTGCAGGCCCAGACGTAGCCGCCCGACCACTTCATCGCCGAGGCCACCATGTCGTCGATCAGGCGGTGCTCGTAGGTGATCTTGGCCTTGTCGAAGGCGTCCTTGAACTCGGCGTCGAACACCTCCTGGAACAGGTCCTTGAAACGACCGTCATAGGCCTTCAGGATGGTGTTCTTGGTCGAGAGATAGAGCGGATAGCCGCGACCCAGCGCATAGTTCATCGACGCGCGGGCGAAATCCCTGATCGATTCATCAAGGTTGTACATTGCCAGCGTGACGCCCGACCCCGGCGCCTTGAACACGTCCTTCTCGATGACCTGGCCGTCGTCGCCGACGAACTTCAGCGTCAGCGTGCCCTTGCCGGGGAACCTGAAGTCGGTGGCGCGGTACTGGTCGCCATAGGCGTGACGGCCGATCACGATCGGCTGGGTCCAGCCCGGCACCAGGCGCGGCACGTTCTGGCAGATGATCGGCTCGCGGAAGATCACGCCGCCCAGGATGTTGCGGATGGTGCCGTTCGGCGACTTCCACATCTCCTTGAGATTGAACTCGGTGACGCGGGCCTCGTCGGGCGTGATGGTGGCGCACTTGACGCCGACGCCATGGCGCTTGATGGCGTTGGCGGCGTCGATGGTCACCTGATCGCTGGTGGCATCGCGATGCTCGACCGAAAGATCGTAGTAATCCAGCTTCACGTCGAGATAAGGATGGATCAGCTTGTCGCGAATATAATGCCAGATGATACGGGTCATCTCGTCGCCGTCGAGTTCGACGACGGTGCCGGTCACCTTGATCTTTGCCATTTCAGAAGCGCCCTTAGCGAAAACTGGCGAGGTCGGGGAGCCGGCGGTTGGCATGCGCATGACGTTGCCGAGCTACGCATCCGGCGTTTCGCGCTCTATCATAGGGCGCCCATGTGCGAAAGGCATGCGAAAGGCGACCACGGCGAATCGTAACGAGTTGCCAGGATGCGGCGGCAGGCGGGATGTCCCGGCTGGCACGACGGGTTCGAGCGCCTGACCCGATCGCATCGGGCCGGACGCGCTGGTTTTTGGCGTTCGGCATTTTTATCCGCAACACGGGTCCCGCATTTGCGGAAAATGCTCGGATCGACAGGAGGAGACGAGGATGGCTGAGAAGAAGTCGCGACGCTGGGTGCTCGGGAGCGCGCTGGTGGTGGTCGGGGTCTCCGCGTTCGTACTCGGTCCGGCGGTGCTGGAGATCGCCACCACGCCGGCGAATCTGCCTTCGATCGACCGCGCCCAGCTGGAGCAGGCGCTGGCCGCCAACGCAGTCGATCTGATCGACATCCGCGAGCCGGACGAATACGCCGCCGGCCACATCGCCGGCGCCCGCAACCTGCCGATGTCGAAGCTCGATCCCAAGACCCTGGCGATGCCGTCCGACAAGCCGGTGGTGCTGGTTTGCCGCTCCGGCCGGCGCACGGCGCAGACGCTGGCCGCGGCGCTGGAGGCCGGCGCCACCAACATCGTGCACTATCCCGGCGCCATGCTGGACTGGACTTCCGCCGGCAAGCCGGTGGTGAAGGGGCAATAACCTCGCGGGGTGGTGTTCACTTGATGTCGCAGGTCGACTTGTATTTCATTAGATCGCAGGAAAGCGGCGACTGAAACGTCTGGAACGAGCTTTTGGATTGCCACCTGATGCCGCAGGTCGACTTGTATTTCATTAGATCGCAGGAGAGCGATAAATTGAAATGAAATACCGCAAACAACAAAGATATAAAACTCCCAAATATCATAATATTTCTTAGAAATTTATTATTGTGCAGTTTTGAAATATTTTGGCAAAATGTACTTGTTGGGTGGTTTGATGCAATAGAATTGGTGATTGCGATAATTACGAATGCCGACATTGCCGAGATAAGGCTATCTGCGACGAACTTGTAATCCGATTCAGGAGGGCGATACTTCATTATTCCTAGAATAAATGTTCCTTCTATATTGTATGAAATATATAAAATGATATAAAAGGTTGCCGCAAAACCGAATATGAATTTTGCTGATGACGGAATGTTCGTCAGCATTTTGACCCCCGAACGCGTCGCGGCGCATGTCAAGCATAGCTTCGCAATTTTAACGGGAGATTGCGCCGGGTCAGCTCGCTGGCTGTTGCCGGAGGCGATCCGGCGGTCTCGACGCGGCGGGCCGCGTGGTGCATGACGGCGCCGCATCCCGCGACAGCCCAACGCGAAAGCCATATGTCCGGCACCGATCAATCCCGCCCCTGGCTCACCTATCCCGCTCCCGCCATCGTGCTGGTGGAACCCCAGATGGGCGAGAACATCGGCACCACGGCGCGGGCGATGGCCAATTTCGGCCTGTCCGATCTCCGCCTGGTCGCCCCGCGCGACGGCTGGCCCAATCCGCGTGCCAAGGCGGCGGCGTCGGGCGCCGATTCCGTCCTGGAAAGCGCGCAGGTCTTTCCCGATCTGCGCGCCGCCATTGCCGATCTCGGCTTCGTGGTGGCCGCGACCGCGCGCAGCCACACCCAGGCGAAACCCGTGCTGGGACCGGAGGCGGCGGCGAAAGCGATCACCGCAAAGATTGCCGGCGGCGCCAAGGCCGGCGTCGTGTTCGGCCGCGAGCGCAACGGCCTGGAGAGCGATGAGGTCGGGCTCGCCGACGCCATCGTCACCTATCCGGTCAACCCGGCGTTCGCGTCGCTCAACCTCGCCCAGGCCGTGCTGCTGATGGCCTATGAGGTGTCGAAGCTCGCCCCCGCCGGAGCGCTGCCGCACGAGCCGCTGCATCCGCCCGAGCCGGCCCCCAGGGAGCAGCTCCATGCCTTCTTCGACCGGCTGGAGTTCGAGCTGGAGCGGGTCGAGTTCTTTCGGCCGCCGGAGAAGCGGCCGGTGATGAGCGTGAACCTGCGCAACATCATCCTGCGCATGGCGCCGACCCGCCAGGACGTCCAGACCCTGTCCGGCGTCATCGACGCCCTGGTGTCCGGCCGCAAGGGGCCGGCGGCGGGCGGCGTGCTCAACGCCGATGAGGCGGTGTCGCTCAGGAGCCTGGTTGCCGCCGAGGCGACGGTGGGCGTCACCGCGCCGGTGCGGGGCCTCGCCCGCCTGGTGCGCCGCAACCCGACCGAGGCGGAACGGGCGGTGTGGACGAACCTCGTCAACGACCGCCGCCTCGCCGGCCGCGGCTACAAGCGCCGGGTGCCGATCGGCCCGCACATCGTCGATTTCGTCTCGTTCCCGGAAAAGACCGTGCTGGAGCTCGACGACGGCACCGAGGAGCCGGCGGTCGCCGCCCGTCGCCGGGCGTGGCTGGTTGAGCGCGGCTACCGCGTGGTGTTGCTGCCCGAGGCCGGCCTGACCGCGGAGGCGCTGGCCGACCGGCTGGTCGCGATGCTGGCACCGGTGCCAAGCGACGCGGGCTGACCTGAGGGACGTCTCGTGTCCGCTCGGGGTGACCCCGAGAGTTCGGCTCCGGCGCCAGGGATGCCGTCGCCAACGCCAATCCTCATCAAACCCTTAACCACCCGCTCGCCATAATTGGCAAACAGGGTGGAGCCATGCCGATCGAGAGTCTCAACGGCGGGGTGACGAGCCTCGGGCGCGCGCCCACGCCGCTTGCGCCGACCATCGCGCCGCTGCCGCCGGTGGCGGTCTCGCTGCGCGAGCCCACCATCTTGGTGTTCGACTCCGGCCTCGGCGGTCTCACCGTGCTGGCCGAGGTCGCCAAGGCCCGGCCGGACGCGCGCATCGTCTACATCGCCGACGACGCCGGCTTTCCATACGGCGCACTCGAGGAATCGACCCTGATCGCACGGGTGGGGCCGATCATGGCGCAGGCGATCAAGGCGCATCGGCCCGACGTGGTGGTGATCGCCTGCAACACCGCCTCGACGTTGGTGCTGCCGCACCTGCGCGCCGCGCACCCGGCGGTGCGGTTCGTCGGCACCGTGCCGGCGATCAAGCCGGCCTGCGCGGGATCGCGCACCGGGCTGGTCAGCGTGCTGGCGACGCCGGGCACGGTGCGGCGCGACTATACCCGCGCCTTGATTCGCCAGTTCGCCGGCGCCTGCACGGTGACGCTGGTCGGCTCCGCCCGCTTGGCCGGGCTGGCCGAGGCGTTTCTACGCGGTCACCCGGTTGACGATGACGCCATCGCCGCCGAGATCGCGCCGTGCTTCATCGACGGCGCGGCCGGACGAACCGACACCGTGGTGCTGGCCTGCACCCATTACCCGCTGCTGGCGACGGCGTTCGCCGAGCTGGCGCCGTGGCCGGTGCGGTGGCTCGACCCGGCGCCGGCGATCGCGCGGCGGGTGGTGCAACTGATCGGGCTGGCGACGCCAGGTGCGGTCGCGCCGCCGGGGCGGGTGACGTTCACCGCCGGGCGCCGCCTTGAGCCGGGATTGGCCGCGGCGTTGCGGCAATATCGGCTGGAAATCGCCGCCGCTGGATGACGGATGTTTGACAGCGTCGCCCGCGCCCCCTAGAACGCCCGCTCCGGGATCGCATCGGTCCCGGAGCTTCCGCGACCCGTGGACGGGGTAGCTGACACCCCAGTCCTGTCGGCCGGCGAACCAAAGTTCCCGGCAGAGGAGGGCGCGGTCCTGTCATCGCTATAAGGACCTGCGATATGAGCAAGCGTCACGACGCAAAGTATAAAATTGACCGGCGGATGGGCCAGAATATCTGGGGCCGCCCGAAGAGCCCGGTCAACCGGCGTGAGTATGGCCCCGGCCAGCACGGCCAGCGCCGCAAGGGCAAGGTGTCCGACTTCGGCACCCAGCTCAAGGCCAAGCAGAAGCTGAAGGGCTATTACGGCTCGATCTCCGAGAAGCAGTTCCGCGGCATCTACCAGGAAGCCTCGCGGATGAAGGGCGACACCGGCGCCAACCTGATCGGCCTTCTGGAGCGTCGCCTCGACGCCGTGGTCTATCGCGCCAAGTTCGTTCCGACGGTGTGGGCTGCCCGCCAGTTCGTCAATCACGGCCACGTCAAGGTCAATGGCCGCCGCGTCACCATTCCGAGCTTCCGCGTCAAGGTCGGCGACCTGATCGAGGTCAAGGAGTCGTCCAAGCAGCTCGGCATCGTGCTGGAAGCGGTGCAGCTCGCCGAGCGCGACGTGCCGGAGTACGTCGAGGTCGACCACCACAAGATGACCGCAAAGCTGGCGCGGATTCCGGAATTGAACGACGTTCCCTACGCCGTGATTATGGAGCCTAATCTGGTCGTCGAATTCTATTCGCGCTGATCGTAGGATCGCGCCGAGGGTTCGTGGGCCGGTCCCTCATCCGGAGGGACCGTTGGGGACTAAGAAGGCCGCTCGCAAGAGCGGCCTTCTGCGTGTCTGGGGCAGGCGCGGGCGCGCGGGGACGACGGCGTCAACTGGCGCAGTTGGCGCGGGAAGCACTGCGTCATGCTCGGGCAAGGCCACGCCGGGAGCCGGCGATCCATGATCCGCGAGGCGGGCAAACGTCCGCAGTTGCAGTGGGATATCGGGCGTACGCGCGTCGCGGATCTCGGGTGCCGGATCGCGCGGCGTCGCCGCTGGTGCGGCATGATGCCGATGGCGGGTTTCCCGCCGCGCTGAATCACCACCAGCGAGCATACTCGCGAGACGCATTCCGCTATTTGCGGCCGGGCGTCCCCGGTCAGGGACCCGCCCGCCGCCATGGCGTCGCGATTGCCACGATGCGCTGTCAGGCCCGCTCGCGCAGCTCGATGCCCTTGCCCTTGAGCAGCGTCTGCAGCTCGCCGGCCTGGAACATCTCGCGGACGATGTCGCAGCCGCCGACGAACTCGCCTTTGATGTAGAGCTGCGGGATGGTCGGCCAGTTGGAATAGTCCTTGATGCCGTTGCGAAGCGCGTCGGACTCCAGCACGTTGATGCCCTTGTAGGGGACGCCAAGGAAGTCGAGAACCTGCGCCACCTGCCCGGAGAACCCGCACAGCGGCATTTCCGGCGAGCCCTTCATGAACAGGACGACGTCGTTTCCCTTCACTTCGTTGTCGATGACGGTGAGTATGTTCTCAGCCGTGGTCATGTCGGCAGTTCCTTTTCGTTCCGCGAGCTCGCGTAAGAGAAACTGGGTGTCCCACAGCCGGAAGCAAGGGGAAGTCGGGTGAAATACGGCGGATGCTCTTGCTCCCTTTCGGCAGCGGCGAACACCGGCTCGTGTTTGAACCGTCGATATTTCGCGTCCGCTCGGTTCGGATCGAGCGTCGGGCGGGCTCCCCGGAGCGAGTGGGGCTGTCGAGGTCGCCGATCGGTTCCGGCCAATCGACCCGCGGGCGCCTAATGGGCCGTGGTCGGCGCGGAGTCGGGGGTCACGGTCTGCAGCGCCAGCGCGTGCAGCTCGCCGCCCATGCTGCCCTTGAGCGCGGCATAGACCATCTGGTGCTGCTGGAGGCGGGACTTGCCGCGGAAGGCTTCGGACATCACCAGCGCCGAGTAGTGATCGCCGTCGCCGGCCAGATCCTTGATCGTGACCACCGCGTCGGGCAGCGCAACCTTGATGCGCCGCTCGATTTCGTCCGCATTCATCGCCATGTCGGTGTCGCTCTCGCTAGATTGCCGATTTATCCATCGCGGCACCGCTACACCATCGCGGCGTTGACTTTTTGGGCAACGCCCTGGGCTGTTTCCGCAATGGCGACTTTGTTGCCGCAAACCAAGTGAACGACGCAGCGGTTCGAAGAGCCTTGCTGGGGTTCGATGAAGGACGTGTGCTCGGGATTGAGGAAGGATGTTCCTTGATCCGTGGCGACCTGGACAAGCTTGGCATGATTCATGGCCATTCCCCTCAGGTATGTTTGAAAGGTACGGTGGGTGTCACGTGCCGTCGCAGTTTAGGCCCCCGTTCCGGCCATGTAGGCGGGTAGCCAGGATTCGTGGGCCGTCTTCAGATCGGCGATCATCATCGGCCGCTCGCCCGGCAGGGTCAATTGCTCTCCGCCCGTGGTGCCAAGCCGCAGCGCCGGCACGCCGGCGGTGTTGGCGCGGCTGAGGAATGAATCGGCCGCGTCAGCGGGCACGGTGACGAGGTAGCGGGCCTGATCCTCGCCGAACAGCACCGCGTGCGCCGGCCCGGCCGGCACCGTGTCGATGGTGGCGCCGATGCCGGACGCCATCGCCATCTCGGCCAGCGCGATGGCAAGGCCGCCGTCGGAGAGGTCGTGCACCGCGGTCGCCGTGCCGTCGGTGATGGCCTCGCGCACGAAGTCGCCGTTACGGCGTTCGGCGTCCAGGTCGACCGGCGGCGGCGCGCCGTCTTCGCGGCCGACGATGTCGCGAAGGTAGGCCGACTGGCCGAGCCAGCCGGCGGTCTCGCCGATCAGCACGATCGCCTCGCCAGCCGCGCGGAAGGCGATGGCGGCGGTGTTGGCGTAGTCGTCGATCACCCCGACGCCGCCGATGGTGGGCGTGGGCAGGATGCCGCGGCCGTTGGTCTCGTTGTAGAGGCTGACGTTGCCGGACACGATCGGGAAATCGAGCGCCCGGCAGGCCTCGGCGATGCCCTTCAGGCAGAACACGAACTGGCCCATGATCTCGGGCCGCTCGGGATTGCCGAAATTGAGGTTGTCGGTGACGGCCAGCGGCCGCGCCCCGACCGCGGTGAGGTTGCGCCACGCTTCCGCCACCGCCTGCTTGCCGCCCTCGAACGGGTCGGCTTCGCAATAGCGCGGGGTGACGTCGGTGGTCATCGCCAAGGCCTTGGTCTGGTCGGGCGACACCCGCACCACGC
Organism: Blastochloris viridis; assembly: GCF_001402875.1. NCBI lineage: Bacteria > Pseudomonadati > Pseudomonadota > Alphaproteobacteria > Hyphomicrobiales > Blastochloridaceae > Blastochloris > Blastochloris viridis. Next base: position 1,127,081 of record NZ_CP012946.1, read on the forward strand.
CGGCATCGCCGCCCGGGCGCTGCACGGTGTTGCCGAGGATCAGATAGTCGTACTGCTCCCACACCCAGCGCTTTGAGCACAAATCGGGGGTCGCCAGCAGCTTGAGCAGGGCGTCGGCGTTGGACATCGGCGCCGGGATGGTGGCGGCATCCAGCACCGGCCACGGCGCCGGGGCGATCCACGGCCGGTCATAGAGCGGAGCCTCGTCGCCGAGTTCCTTGATCGGCAGGTCGGCCATCACCTTGCCATGGCGCTTGACCACGAAGCGCAGCGTGTCGGTGGTGGTGCCGACCACCGCGAAGTCGAGACCCCATTTGCGGAAGATCGCCTCGGCTTCGGCCTCCTTCTCCGGCCTCAGCACCATCAGCATGCGCTCCTGGCTCTCCGACAGCATCATCTCGTAGGCGGACATGCCGGCCTCGCGGCAGGGCACCTTGTCGAGGTCGAGCTCGACGCCGAGATTGCCCTTGGCGCCCATCTCGACCGCGGAGCAGGTCAGGCCCGCCGCGCCCATGTCCTGGATCGAGACCACGCAATCCTTGGCCATGATCTCCAGGCACGCCTCCAGCAGCAGCTTTTCGGCGAACGGGTCGCCGACCTGCACGGTCGGGCGCTTTTCCTCCGAGCCCTCGCCGAACTCGGCCGATGCCATGGTGGCGCCGCCCATGCCGTCGCGCCCGGTCTTGGAGCCGAGATAGACGATCGGCAGGCCGACCCCGGCGGCGGCGGCGTAGAAGATCTTGTCGGTCTTGGCGAGGCCGACCGCCATGGCGTTGATCAGGCAGTTGCCGTCATAGCGGGTGTGGAAGCCGACGCCGCCGCCGATGGTCGGCACGCCGAACGAATTGCCGTAGCCGCCGATGCCCGCCACCGAGCCGGCCAGCACCGGCCTCGTCTTGGGGTGGTCGGGGTGGCCGTAGCGCAGGAAGTTGAGCGCTGCGATCGGCCGCGCGCCCATGGTGAACACGTCGCGCAGGATGCCGCCAACCCCGGTGGTCGCGCCCTGGTAGGGCTCGATATAGGAGGGGTGGTTGTGGCTCTCCATCTTGAACACCACCGCGTCGCCATCGCCGATGTCGATGACGCCGGCGTTCTCGCCCGGACCCTGGATCACCCAGGGCGCCTCGGTCGGCAGCTTGCGCAGGTGGATGCGCGAGGACTTGTATGAGCAGTGCTCGTTCCACATCGCCGAGAAGATGCCAAGCTCGGTGAAGGTCGGCGCGCGGCCGATCAGGTCGAGAATGCGCTGGTATTCGTCGGGCTTCAGGCCGTGCTCGGCGATAAGCTCGGGCGTGATGGCGGGCTCGGGCGTGATGGTGGCGGCGTTTGTCATGCGATCAAAAATGAAGCGGTCGGGACCGACCGAGGTCCGGGCAAAAGGGTCGGGGGCGTTCTAGCCCGAAATCGGAGTTTTCGCACCCCAGGCGACGTCGATGGCGTGGCTCTTCGCCGAAGAACTTGATCAAGGTCGCTGTTTGGCCGGTGTCCTCTTTGGACGAAGACCGTGGGCGCCAGAGCCTCACTCGGCCAGATCGAGCGCCGACAGCGTGAGCGGCAGGGCAGGGGCGAGCAGCGGCGTCAGGGTCTCATAGGCGGCATGGGCGACGATGTCGCGATAGCCGAGCGGGGCCGGGTCGCGGTGGATGTGAGTGACGAGGTGAACGGCGTCGATCACCCACAGTTCGCGCACGCCGAAGGCGGCATAGATGCGCGGCTTGCGGCTGAGGTCATAGCTAATGCTGGAATCGGCGATCTCCACCGCCAGCAGCGCGGTCTCGCCATTCAGCGCTTTCAGGCCGCGGACGCGGTCGAACACCACGACATCGGGTTCGAGATAGGTGTCGGGCGACAGGCGGAAGGTGGTTTCCGGAATCAAATCCAGTGCTTCGGGCAACCGCTGAAACCAGTGTCGCAGCAGCGCCTTCTTGACGACCTCATGCCGGAGACCCTTGGGCGACATCATCACCAGCTCTCCGCCGACCAGTTCCAGCCGCTCGTCCTCCTTGAGGAGGCCGACCTCGACCATGCGCTCGACCTCGGCCACGCTGAAGGCGCGGCGCGGCAGGTCGGTGGCGGCGCTGGTGACGGGGGCATGCATGAAGGAATGCTAGCCGAAAGCGGCGCGGCCGTCACGGCGGTCGGGTGCTGGCCGATTGCGGCCCTTGGAACGGCCGCAGACGCTGGCTTGTCATGCCCGCACTTGTTGCGGGCAACCACGTCAAAACGCGTTTGAAAGCAACGACGTGGATGGTCGGGACAGGCCCGGCCACAACGATGTCGGCACGCTGACAGGTTCCGGTCAGGCCGCCTCGACCAGCCGATCGACCAGGCCGGCGAACAGCGGCAGGCCATCGGTGGGGCCGACCCGCGCGTCCACATGATTTTCCGGGTGCGGCATCATGCCGAGCACGTTGAAATCGGCCGAGAACACCCCGGCGATCGAGTTGGTCGAGCCATTGTGGTTGGAGGCGGGGCCGATCTCGCCTTGAGCGGAGCAATAGCGGAACGCCACTCGGCCGTCGCCCTCGATCCGCGCAAGCGTCTCGGCGTCGGCGATGTAGTTGCCCTCGCCATGGGCGCAGGGGATCGCGAGCACCTGACCAGGCTGGTAAAGGCGGGTGAAGGCGGTGTCAGCGCGCTCGACCTTGAGATGGGCGACCTTGCAGGTGAAGCGACGGTCCTTGTTGCGCATCAGCACGCCCGGCAACAGGCCGGACTCGCACAGGATCTGGAAGCCGTTGCAGATGCCGAGCACCAGGCCGCCGCGCGCGGCGTGCACGCGCACCGCGTCCATGATCGCCGCCCGCGCCGCGATGGCGCCGCAGCGCAGATAATCGCCGTAGGAGAAGCCGCCGGGCAGCACCACGAGGTCGGTGCCGGCGGGAAGCTGGGTCTCGGCGTGCCAGACCAGCGCCGGCTTCCGGCCGGACACCGCCTCAAGCGCAAAAGCGACGTCGCGCTCGCGGTTCGAGCCGGGGAAAACGACGACGGCGGCGTTCATGCGAAGTCTCCAACGTGTCGGGCGGGCAACCCCGGCGTCCACACACGAAACAGCTTGTGGTTCAGTCGGACCACGCGGCAGTCCTCATCGGCATCTGCGAATGCCGGCGGCTGTCCATCAGATAATCTCGACCCGGTAATTCTCAATCACCGTGTTGGCGAGCAGCTTGTCGGCGGCGGTGGCAAGGATCTTCTCGGTCTCGGCCGTGTCGTTCGAGGCGATCTCGATGTCGAACACCTTGCCCTGGCGCACGCTGGCAACGCCTTCGACGCCGAGCGAGGCCAGCGCGCCTTCGATCGCCTTGCCCTGCGGATCCAGAATTCCGGTCTTGAGCGTGACGTACACGCGGGCCTTCATCGATGGCCTCCCCAATTCACCGCGTCGGCGCGGCTTAAAACGAATGCCGGAGCAGCTGTGGTCCGGCCCTGGCACCCGCTGTCGCAGATGTCAGGGCGCCGGATCACAACCGATGGCGTCTGTGGACAACAGTCTCGGCACCTCGGCGCTGCCATGGCACCGCCTGAGCGCCGGGCTTGATCCACCGTCCCCCGCTGGACCAACCCTTTGGGCCAAGTCCGAGCGGACTTGCGACGGCGCTGGCCGTCGGGAGCGACCTCAGCCCTTGACGAGGATCGGCCCGGAGCCTTGCGGCCGCTCATTCTCGCCGATGATGCCAAGGCGGCGCGCCACTTCGGTGTAGGCTTCGATCAAGCCACCCATGTCCTTGCGGAAGCGGTCCTTGTCCATCTTGTCGCCGCTCTTCATATCCCACAGCCGGCAGCAGTCGGGCGAGATCTCGTCGGCGACGACGATGCGCATCATGTCGTTTTCCCACAGCCGGCCGCACTCCATCTTGAAGTCGACGAGGCGGATGCCGACGCCAAGGAACAGGCCGGACAGGAAGTCGTTGACGCGAATGGCGAGCGCGATGATGTCGTCGATCTCCTGCGGGGTCGCCCAGCCGAAAGCAGTGACGTGTTCCTCCGACACCAGGGGATCGTTGAGCTGGTCGTTCTTGTAATAGAACTCGATGATCGAGCGCGGGAGCTGGGTGCCTTCCTCGATGCCGAGTCGGGTCGACAGCGATCCGGCGGCGACATTGCGAACCACCACCTCGAGCGGGATAATTTCGACTTCTCGGATAAGCTGTTCGCGCATGTTCATCCGGCGGATGAAATGCGTGGGCACGCCGATATCGTTGAGCTTCTGGAACAGAAACTCGGAGATGCGGTTGTTGAGCACCCCCTTGCCGTCGATGACCTGATGTTTTTTGGCGTTGAAGGCAGTCGCGTCATCCTTGAAGTGTTGAATCAAGGTGCCGGGCTCCGGGCCCTCATAGAGAACCTTAGCCTTGCCTTCATAAATGCGCCGACGGCGGCTCATTGGGGTGTACCTGGGTTTAAGGAAATCCATTGTCTGCCGGGTCTCCGGTGGATTGGTCCGGCCGCGCGTGAATGTCACGCGTCGCGAGTCGCCTGCGGAGGCTATCCGCAGTGGGCGGGACACTAACCGATCGGGGCAGCGGATACAACGCAGGCCGCTGGGGGAGGCGTACTCCGACCTTATGACGGGTATCGGGCAGTTGATTTGGTGGGGCCCTCTCTATATGGACACGGGTCGCGGCGTGGACCTGACCGCGCGTGACATCGTATGCCGAACCTGACTGCGCAGCCCAAGCTGAATTTCGCGGCGACAGCCGCAAAACCGGGCGACGCGATCGTCTAGAACTTGAAGTGGGCGCAGGATCTCTGCCACACGCCCGGCGTGTGCTGTGGGCGACCCTGCTGAGGGACGAGAACGCCACCATGACGACGTTCAACAAGCGCGAAGACGCCTTCGAGAGACAGTTCGCGCATGACGAGGAACTGCGCTTCAAGGCTGCGGCGCGTCGCAACCGCATGCTCGGCCTGTGGGCCGCGGAAAAGCTCGGCAAGAGCGGCGATGCCGCCGATGCCTACGCGCGCGAGGTGGTGGTCAGCGACCTCGAAGAGCCGGGCGAAGAGGACGTGTTCCGCAAGATCCGTGGCGACTTCGACGCCGGCGGCGTGCAGCAGTCCGACCACCAGATCCGCCGCACCATGGACGAGCTGATGGCGAAGGCCATGCAGGAAATCCGGGACGGCAAGTAACCACCGTCACCTGAGAGGCCTGCAGCGTGTGGCCCCGGCTTGCCGGGGCCATTTTCGTGCGCGCTTGAAATGAGGCGGGGCAGAAATCAACTCGCTATGCCCGCACTTGTTGCAGGCATCCACGGCTTAAACTCTTCGAAATCAAAGACGTGGATGGCCGGGACAAGCCCGGCCATGACGAAGGAATATCAACAACATATTGTTAGTGCATAACTATAGATGGTCTTCGTGCCCGGAATAGACCTTAACTGTCGCCTAAGTTGATCTTACGAAGGCCGATCTTATCGGGATTTGAAGCGGAAAGCTCTGGTTTATTTCGCTTTCCCGAACACCCGCCGGAAGATGGTGTCGACCTGCTTCAGGTGGAAGCCGAGGTCGAACAGCTCGGCGATGTCTGCCTCCGACAGAAACTGCCGCACCTCGGCATCCGCCGTCAGCAGCGTCTTGAAGTCGCCTTCGCCGCGCCACACCGGCATGGCGTTGCGCTGCACCAGCCGATAGGCGTCCTCGCGGCTGGCGCCCTTCTGGGTCAAAGCGAGCAGGATGCGCTGGGAGTGGACCAGCCCGCCGAGCTTGTCGAGGTTCTTCTGCATATTGGCCGGATAGACCAGCAGCTTGTCGATCATGCCGGCGAGGCGCATCAGCGCGAAATCGAGCGTCACGGTAGCGTCCGGCCCGATCATGCGCTCGACCGATGAGTGCGAGATGTCGCGCTCGTGCCACAGCGCGACGTTCTCCAGCGCCGGCGTCACGTAAGCGCGCACCATGCGGGCAAGGCCGGTCAGGTTTTCCGACAGCACCGGGTTGCGTTTGTGCGGCATCGCCGAGGAGCCCTTCTGGCCTTCGGAGAAGAACTCCTCGGCCTCCAGCACCTCGGTGCGCTGCAGATGGCGGATCTCGACGGCGAGGTTCTCGACCTGCGAGGCCACCACGCCGAGCGTGGCGAAGAACATGGCGTGGCGATCGCGCGGGATCACCTGGGTCGATACCGGCTCGGCGGCAAGGCCCATCTTTTCAGCGACATGGAGTTCGACCGACGGGTCGATCTGGGCGAAGGTGCCGACGGCGCCGGAGATGGCGCAGGTGGCGACCTCGGCCCGCGCCGCCACCAGCCGGGCGCGGGCGCGCTGGAAGGCCGCGGCGTGGCCGGCGAGCTTGACGCCGAAGGTGGTGGGCTCGGCGTGAATGCCGTGCGAGCGGCCGATGGTCGGCGTCAGCTTGTGCTCGAACGCCCGCTTCTCCAGCGCCGCCAGCACCGCGTCGACGTCCTTGATCAGGATGTCGGCGGCGCGGGTCAACTGGACGCCGAGGCAGGTGTCGAGCACGTCGGACGACGTCATGCCCTGGTGGACGAAGCGCGCCTCGGGGCCGACGATCTCGGCGAGGTGGGTGAGGAAGGCGATGACGTCGTGCTTGGTGACGCGCTCGATCTCGTCGATGCGCTCGACGTCGAACACCGCGTCTTTGCCCTTCTCCCACACCTTGGCGGCGGCCTCGGCCGGGATGACGCCGAGCTTGGCCTGCGCGTCGGCAGCGTGGGCCTCGATCTCGAACCAGATGCGGAAACGGGTCTGCGGCTCCCAGATGGCGGACATCTCGGGGCGGGAATAGCGCGGGATCATGATCGCTCGTCGGTCGGACGTGGGAGAACGACGCGCTGTAGCAGATCGCTCCGGCGAAGGCCAACCGCGAACCGGGCGATGCGCGCTACGGCTTGACGGCGAGGTCGGCGGTCGCCGCCAGGTAGCGCCGGTCGATGCCGGTGGCGCCGACCTTGAACACCGCGAACACCACCGCCACCACCGGCGGCTTTGAGGGCCGCGCCAGCACCACCACCTCGGCGATGGCATAGCCGATCGGGCAGCCGCGGCTGGAAGGGATGCGGCTGTCGTCCTGCAGCCGGCGGATGCGGGCGCCCTCGAGCGTGAGCAGGTCGAGCGCCAGCCCGACCGACTCGCCGGCGAAGCCCTCGCAGCCGTCGGCCGCCAGCAGCTTGGGCGTGAGCCGCACCCGCGCCGGGCCGATCGAGGGGATCGTCACCACCACCTCGTCGCCCTTGTCGATCGGCTCGCCGGGCTTGCGTTCGAGCAGCGTCACGCCGGGGGTGTCGAGCCCGAGCTTGCCCCAACGGCGCTCGGCGGTCTCGCCGATTTCGCGGCGGGCGTCGCGGGTGGTCTTGTCGCGGTCCTTCAGCACCAGCGCGATCGGGCTGTCCGGCAGCCATTTGTCGGTGGTGACGTCGACGGCGTGAACCGAGGCGTAGGGATACCACGTCTCCGGCTCGCGGCCGGACTGGGCGTAGGCGAAATACCGCCCGTTGGCGGAAAAGCCGAGCACCAGCAGTTCGGCCTCATCGCCCGGCGTCGCGGCCGCCGGTGCGGCGAGCAGTAGCAGGATCAAAATGGCCCGGCGCAGCATCCGACTCGTCATTCCCTATCGGAACGTGGCACGGCCGATATCATAGACCAAGCCGCGACAGCCGACAGCATCGCGTGCCCAGTGCAAGGATCCGCGGTGTCGGGTCCCAGCGCCATGTCGCGTGGGCGAGGAGCTAAAGACCTCCGGATGCTGACGGCTGGGGCTGCCTGGACCTCAAATCAATGACTTCACGACAATCGGCGATCGCGCCCCATGGCCGGCTGCTGCCGGTTGGCATCATGGCTTCTTGGGCGCCCTCTTGCCGAAGGTGGCGTCCAACTCATCCTTGCCGATGCGCGCGGCGGGGTCGCCGACCTCATCCAGGTTCTGTTCCTGGGTTCCGTCGCCCATCATGCCGGGGTGAGAGACCTTCGGCAGATCGGAGCTCTTGGGATCAGAGCTCTTGGGATCGTGCGGCTTGCTGGTCATGACGGACACTCCGAGCGCGGATGCGCCCGGCTCAACACCGCGAGCGACGGCCGGTTCCGGACTGGCGGCGCGGGATGCGCGGTGTCCAAACGCAAGCGGGGCGCCTGAGCGCCCCGCTGAAACCTTGCGTCAGTGACCGACCAAAAGCCGATCAGACCGAATAGTACATGTCGAACTCGACCGGGTGCGGGGTCATTTCGAACCGCATCACCTCGACCATCTTCAGCTCGATGTAGCTGTCGATGAAGTCGTCGTTGAACACGCCGCCAGCGGTGAGGAAGGCGCGGTCCTTGTCGAGGCTCGACAGCGCCTCGCGCAGCGAGCCGCACACAGTCGGGATGCGCTTCAGTTCGCGCGGCGGCAGATCATAGAGATCCTTGTCCATCGCCGGGCCGGGATCGATCTTGTTCTTGATGCCGTCGAGGCCGGCCATCGTCATCGCCGCGAAGGCGAGGTAGGGGTTCGCGCCCGGATCGGGGAAGCGGACCTCGACGCGCTTGGCCTTCGGGTTGTTGGTGTAGGGGATGCGGCAGGACGCCGAGCGGTTGCGCGACGAATAGGCGAGCAGCACCGGCGCCTCGTAGCCCGGCACCAGACGCTTGTAGGAGTTGGTCAGCGGGTTGGTGAAGGCGTTGAGGGCCTTGGCGTGCTTGATGATGCCGCCGATGTACCACAGGCACTCATCGGAGAGGTCGGCGTACTTGTCGCCGGCGAACACCGGCTTGCCGCCCTTCCAGATCGACTGGTGGCAGTGCATGCCCGAGCCGTTGTCGCCGAACACCGGCTTCGGCATGAAGGTGGCGGTCTTGCCGTAAATGTGGGCGACCTGGTGGATGCAGTACTTATAGATCTGCAGATGGTCCGCCATCAGCGTCAGCGTGTCGAACTTCACGCCGAGTTCGTGCTGGGCGGATGCCACCTCGTGATGGTGCTTTTCGACCTTCACGCCCATCTTGGCCATGGCGCCGAGCATTTCGGAGCGCATGTCCTGGGCGGAGTCGACCGGCGGCACCGGGAAGTAGCCGCCCTTGGTGCGGACGCGGTGGCCGAGGTTGCCGCTCTCATAGTCGGTGTCGGCGTTGATCGGCAGCTCGGCCGAGTCGAGCACGAAGCCGGTGTTGTAGGGGTCGGCCTTGAACTTGACGTCGTCGAAGATGAAGAACTCGGCTTCCGGACCGAAGAAGATGGTGTCGCCGACGCCGGACGCCTTCACGTAGGCTTCGGCCTTCTTGGCGATGCCGCGCGGGTCGCGGTTGTAGGCTTCGCCGGTGGTCGGCTCGAGCACGTCGCAGACGATCGACAGCGTGGTCTCGGCGAAGAACGGGTCGATGGTGGCGGTCGCCGGGTCGGGCATCAGGTTCATGTCCGACTCGTTGATCGCCTTCCAGCCGGCGATCGAGGAGCCGTCGAACATCACGCCTTCCGAGAAGACTTCGTCGTCGATCAGCGAAACGTCGAAGGTCACATGCTGCCACTTGCCGCGAGGGTCGGTGAAGCGGAAGTCGACGTATTTGATGTCATTGTCGCTGATCAGCTTAAGCACATCTTGTGCCGTCTTCATGTCATTTCCTCTTGATGCGACGGGGTCGCGGTAGCAGGCCTGGAGGTTTTGGAAGTCAGGAGAACGCGGAGGCGCGCACTAGATCGCGTCGAGGCCGGATTCGCCGGTGCGGATACGGATGGCCTCCTCGACGTTGGAGACAAAGATCTTGCCGTCGCCAATCCGACCGGTCTGCGCCGCCCGCCGAATGGCATCGATGGCCTTTTCGACCATGTCATCTGACAAGACCACTTCAATCTTCACCTTCGGCAGAAAATCCACCACATATTCAGCGCCACGGTACAGTTCGGTATGTCCCTTCTGGCGTCCAAAGCCTTTCGCTTCGGTGACGGTGATGCCCTGGAGGCCAACCTCCTGCAACGCCTCCTTCACCTCATCGAGCTTGAACGGCTTGATGATGGCTTCGATCTTCTTCATCGCTCGCGTCTCCCTGGCCGGTCGGCCCCCGCTCCGGCCGAGCCGACAGCGCGTTAGCAGATCCCGTGCCAAATGAGCTAGTTAAGATAACGCTGAAGGAACAAAGCTTTGCTGATCGCGGTTAAAATCGCTTGGCCTATTGTTCCGCGAAGTGTGCCCAGCAAAAAGGCCGGGCGCCTACGAAATAGGCCGCTCCATCGCTTCCGGTCAATCTCGGACTCCGCCGTGAGCCTGTTGTTTGTGCAGCATGCCGATCTCGCGGGCGATCACTGGGGCGTGCCAGCATGCTGATCGAGCTTCTCTCCGTCGCCGAGATGGCCGAGGCCGACCGCCGCACCATTGCCGCCGGCACCCCGGGCCTCACCTTGATGGATCGCGCCGGGGTGGCGGTAGCGGACGCCGCCGCCCGCCGCTTCCCGCTGGCGACGCCGGGGCTGGTGGTGTGCGGGCCGGGCAACAATGGCGGCGATGGCTTCGTCGCCGCCCGCCTGCTGGCGCAGCGGGGCTACCCGATGCGGCTGATCCTGCTCGGGCCGCGCGAGCGCCTCACCGGCGATGCGGCGGAGTCCGCCGCGCGGTTCCGCGGCGAGATCGAGCCGCCGGAGGTGTTCGACGGCGTCCGCGCCGGCTTCATCGTCGATGCGCTGTTCGGCGCCGGGCTCGACCGCCCGATCGAAGGCGCCGCCGCTGACCTGATCGCCCGCATCAACGGCGCCGGCGTGCCGGTGGTGGCGGTCGACCTGCCGTCCGGCATCAATGGCGATACCGGCCAGGTGATGGGGGTCGCAGTGCGCGCGGTGGAGACGGTGACGTTTTGCCGGCGCAAGCCCGGCCACCTGTTGCTGCCGGGGCGGATACAGTGCGGCAGGGTGCGGGTCGCCGATATCGGTATCACGGATGAAACGGTTACCGCAGTTGGCCCGAGCCTTTACGCCAACGGTCCTGCGCTGTGGGGCGACCGGTTCTTCGTCCCGACCCTCATCGACCACAAGTACGTCCGCGGCCATGCCGTGCTGGTGTCGGGGCCGCGTGGGCGCACCGGCGCCATCCGCATGGCGGCGCGCGCCGCGCTCAGGGCCGGCGCCGGGCTGGTGACGGTGGCGAGCCCGCTCGACGCGCTCGACGAGAACGCCGGCGTCCTCACCGCGGTGATGGTGCGGCCGGTGGCCGGGGCGGCGGCGCTGTCCGACCTGATCGCCGACGAGCGCTTCCGCGCGGTCGGGCTTGGCCCGGCGCTCGGCACCGGGCCGGAGGCGGCGGCTTTGGTCGACGCCGCGCTGGCGTCCGGCCGTGCCGTGGTGCTGGACGCCGATGCGCTGACGCTGTTTTCCGGCCGGGCCGGCGACCTCGCCCACCGCATCAAAGCCCAGCCCGCGCGGCTGGTGGTGATCACCCCGCACGAGGGCGAGTTCGCCCGGCTGTTCCTTGGCGATCCGCTGAAGCATGGGCCCAAGCTCGACCGTGCCCGGCGGGCGGCGGCCCGGCTCGGCGCCGTCGTCGTGCTGAAGGGCGGCGACAGCGTCATCGCCGCGCCGGACGGCCGCGCCGCCATCACCGAGAACGCGCCGCCGTGGCTCGCCACCGCCGGCTCCGGCGACGTCCTGGCCGGCATCGCCACCGCCATGCTGTGCCAGGGCATGCCGGCGTTCGAGGCGGCGTGCGCGGCGACCTGGCTGCACGGCGAAAGCGGCCGCGAGGCCGGTCCCGGCCTGATCGCCGAGGACCTGCCGGAGGCGCTGCCGCGGGTGACGCGGGCGCTTTATGAGCAGCTCGACGTCGACCTCCTGACGGGGTGGCGGACGCCGCCGGGGGAGTAGCCGGCGAGGCATGATGCCCGGTCGTTCCGCCAGGCGGCGGCAGTCGCTGCGCATCCCGCCCCGCCCGAGGATGACGGGGCGAGGTTCCCGATCTCATTTTGACGGCCGCGCAGTCCCGCCTCACGTCACCTCGAACCACGTCGCCATGCTGGTGGCCTGTTGATCAAGCATGCGGCACTCGAGCAGCCACTTGCCCGGATTGTCGGCAACGAACGCGATCCGGGCGGTGCGGTCGTCGCCGACCAGCAGGGTGTCGTGCCACCACGGCTTCCAGCCGTCGTCGAGGCTGTCGAGCAGGCGGACATGGTGGCCGTGGATATGAACGACGTGCGGCCGGCGCGTCCGGTTGACCAGCGCCAGCACCACGGTGCGGCCGCGCGGTACGCTGAACAGCGGCGGCCCGACTTCGCCGGACTGAGCCGACAAGGCCCACGCCGGCGGCCTGGCGACCGTCGTCTTCGGCGGCTCCTTGTCCTTTGCAGCGGAATCCTTTGCAGCAGTCGGGGGGCGCTCGCGGGTTGGCTCCTTCGCCGGCGCGAGCGCGGACTCCTGGCCGCCGCCGTCCATCACCAGTTCGGCGCGGAGGGCGCCCGTCAGCTCGATGGTGCGGGGCAGGGGATTGGCCGGCAGCTCCGCGACCTTGCCGAGCGGATCGGGTCGCCGCGGCGGGCCGGGATCGATGACGAAGCGCGCCAGCACCGCGTCGGTGCCGTAGCCGCGCAGCCGGATGGCCGGCGGCGAGGCATCGGTCGCGGCGGCCGGCATGTCCACCATCACGTCGACCCGGGCGCCGGGCGGCAGGGCAAGGGTCGGCCGGCCGAGCTCGAACACCTCGGCGGGCTGGCCGTCGACTGCGACCACCACGGGCTTGAGGCCGCCCTCGAACGTCAGCGCCGCGATGCGCGCCGTGGTGGCGTTGATCAGGCGCAGGCGGACGCGGTCGCTCGCCTTCACGGCAACGTCCTGGCCGGGCTGGCCGTTCAGGGTGGCGAGCGATCCGACCCGGCCGGCGGTGCCGGGCTCGGCGACCGTGGAGTCGAGGGCGCCGGCCGCGGTGATGAGCCAGTCCTGCAGCAGAAGAACGAGGTCGTGGTCGGCCGCCGGCGCCGTGTCCTCCTCGACGATCAGCGCGCCGGCGAGGCCGCGGCCGAGTTGCTCGACGCTGTTCGTGTGGTACCAGAAGGTGCCGGCGTCCGGGCAGGTGAAGCGGTAGTCGAAGCTGGCGCCGGGGGCGATCGGCGGCTGGGTGAGGTGCGGCACGCCGTCCATGCGGTTGTCGATGCGCAGGCCGTGCCAGTGGATGGCGGTGGGCCCGGGCAGTTCGTTGGCGGCGGTGACCCAGACTTCGCCGCCGCGCCGCACCTTCAGCACCGGGCCGGGCACCGCGCCGTCGAATCCCCACGCTGGCGTCGGCGGCGAATCGGCGCCGCGCAGCGCGGCGCTGGCCGGCCGCAGCGCAAGGCGGCGCGGCGTCCGCTCCGGTGCGGCCGGCTCGGCGGACGGCCGGCTCGGCGCAAGCGCGACCAGCCAGACGAGGGCGCCGCCCAGCACGATGCGGCGGGACATACGGCGTTGGGTCATTCGGCATCTCTGGGTTCAGGCTCGGGCGGCGCCGTGTTATGTCATCGATCGTGGCGGGACGCGCCGTCTTCGCTGTTGGTCGTGGCGGTCTTGCCGCATTTCCCGCTGGAATCGGGGGAAGTGCGTGCTATAAGCCGCCTCCCGACCGACCACGAGCGCGAGCCCGTGTCGTTGCGGGCGTGGCGGAACTGGTAGACGCGCTGGATTTAGGTTCCAGTGACGAAAGTCGTGGGGGTTCGAGCCCCTCCGCCCGCACCATCTCCCGCGAAGTCGGGTCGTGACGCCCTTTAACCTTGGGAAAAGCGGCCAGTGCTTGACCCGCGCGGGGCGGGACAGACCTTCGATTCGAAAGAGCGCGACCATGCAGGTAACCCAAACCGTTGACGAAGGCCTGAAGCGCGAGTTCCGCGTGGTTCTCGAGGCCAGCGACCTCGACCGTCGCGCCATCTCCCGCATCGAGGAACTCAAGGACCGAGTCCGTATCAACGGCTTTCGGCCCGGAAAGGTGCCGCTGGCCCACCTCAAGCGGCTCTATGGCCGCTCGGTGATGGTCGAGGTGATCGAGCAGGCGGTGGCCGAGGCCAACAGCCAGATCGTCGCCGACAACAGCTTGAAGCTCGCACTCGAGCCCAAGGTGACCTTCCCTGAGAACCAGGACGCGGTGCAGGCCGCGGTCGAGGGTCAGGCCGACCTCACCTACACCGTGGCGCTGGAGGTCCTGCCCGAGATCGTGCTGGCCGATTTCACCGCCATTGCGGTCGAAAAGCCGGTGGCGCCGGTCGAAGACGCCGACGTCGATCAGGCGATCGACCGCCTGATCGACCAGAACCGGCCCTATGAGACCCGTCCGGAGGGCAGCGCGGCCGAGCCGCGCAACCGGGTGACGATCTCGTTCAAGGGCACCATCGGCGGCGAGCCGTTCGATGGCGGCACTGCCGAGGATGTGCCGGTGGTGCTGGGCTCCGACACCTTCATCCCGGGCTTCGAGCCGCAACTGATCGGCATCAAGGTCGGCGAGACCCGCACCGTCAACGTCACCTTCCCGGCCAACTATCTGGCGCCGCACCTCGCCGGCAAGGATGCCGCGTTCGAGGTGACCTGCACCGAGATCGCCGCTCCCGGCGTGGTCGAGGTCGACGATGCCTTCGCCAAGACGCTCGGAATCGATACCCTCGACGGCCTCAAGGATGCCATCCGCAACCGCCTGAGCGGCGAGCGCGACGGTCTGTCCCGCGCCCGGGTCAAGCGGGCGCTGCTCGATGCGCTCGACGAGCGTCACAGCTTCGCGCTGCCGGACGGCCTGGTGGCCCAGGAATTCGACAGCATCTGGGGCCAGATCACCAGCGAGATGCAGCAGGCCGGCAAGACCTTCGCGGATGAAGACACCACCGAGGAGGCCGCCCGCGCCGAGTATCGCAAGATTGCCGAGCGTCGTGTCCGCCTCGGCCTGGTGCTGGCGGAGCTCGGAACCAAGGCTGAGATCAAGGTGACCGACGACGAGGTCACCCGCCAGCTGGTCGAGCGCGCCCGCAGCTTCCCCGGTCAGGAGCAGCAGGTGTGGGACTACTACCGCAAGAATCCGAACGCTCTGGCCAGCCTGCGCGCGCCGATCTTCGAGGAGAAGGTGGTCGATCACCTGCTGACGCTGGTTCAGGTGACCGAGAAGCGGGTGAGCAAGGAAGAATTGTTCCGCGAAGAGGACGCCGATAAGCTGGCCGGGTGAGGTCCGCACGCGCCGACTCATGCGATGTTTCGCGGACGGCCGTCGGCCGGCAGTACTTGAAATTCCTGCCGACGGCACCACCCTTCCGGACTGCGCGAGCGAGGCTCAAGGCCATGCTTGCGCACTTCAGCTTACGGCAGTGCCATTGCGAGGATCACGATGCGCGACCCCATCGAAACCTATATGAACCTCGTCCCGATGGTGGTCGAGCAGACCAACCGCGGCGAGCGGGCCTATGACATTTTCTCCCGCCTGCTGAAGGAACGTATCATTTTTATCACGGGCCCGATCGAGGATGGCATGTCCACGCTCATCGTCGCCCAGTTGTTGTTCCTGGAAGCCGAGAATCCGAAGAAGGAAATCTCGATGTACATCAACTCGCCGGGCGGGGTGGTGACGTCGGGACTGGCGATCTACGACACCATGCAGTTCATCCGCCCGCCGGTCTCGACGCTGTGCGTCGGTCAGGCGGCGTCGATGGGCTCGCTGCTGCTGGCGGCGGGCGAGGCCGGGCTGCGGTTTGCGCTGCCGAATGCCCGCATCATGGTCCACCAGCCCTCCGGCGGCTTCCAGGGTCAGACCTCCGACATCCTGATTCACGCGCGCGAGATCGAGAGCCTGCGGCGCCGGCTGAACGAGATCTACGTTCACCACACCGGCCGCACCGTGAAGGAAATCGAGGACGCGCTGGAGCGCGACAACTTCATGACCTCGTCGGTCGCCAAGGATTTCGGTCTGGTCGATCAGGTGATCGACAAGCGTCCCGACGAGGCCGCCAAGGACCTCAAGGCGTCCTGACCGTCCGTTCGCGGCGCCGGCGCGGCAGTCCCCGCCGGTGCCGAGGCACCCGGCACGCCTTAATTCCGTCGGCGTGCTCTTTCTCGCGGCGCATCGTTTGGCGTCGAAGGCGGTGCCGAGGTGGCGTGCCGGGCGTTCGCGTCGCAAAGGTGTTGGCCGGATCGCGCCCGGCGGCGGGCTCAAAGCTGTAGCTGGGCCGGATACGGCCCCGCCGCGGGGCAGACTGATACGGGTTCCGGCCGATCAGGCCGGCAACCGTCAGCGCATGCAAGGCCGGCGCGGCCGATGTGCGGTGCAAGAAAACTTGATCGCGGCGACGGGTGTGCCATGAACCGGCCTCGATTTTGCATCGTATTATTCCATGTTCATCCCGGGATGAATGGGCAGCAATGCCCCGACATTTCGGACCTTTTAACGCGGTATTGATCCGCTGGCCCGTATCGTGATCGACTAGAGTGTCGGTGCGTTGTCGGGACGTCGTCATACTGATCCGGTCCCTTCCGGATCGCGGTGACCGGCCGGCAGGATGACATATTGCGAACTGCGGGGCGCGCTCGCGTCGCGGGAGACCAGTTGGAATGAGCAAAGTCGGCGGCAGCGACTCGAAAAATACCCTCTACTGCTCTTTTTGCGGAAAGAGCCAGCACGAGGTGCGCAAACTTATCGCAGGACCGACGGTGTTCATCTGCGATGAGTGCGTCGAGTTGTGCATGGATATCATCAGAGAGGAGAACAAGTCCTCGCTGGTGAAATCGCGAGATGGCATCCCGACGCCGCGTGAAATCCGCAAGGTGCTCGATGATTATGTCATCGGCCAGGACCACGCGAAGAAGGTTCTGTCTGTTGCGGTGCACAATCACTACAAGAGGCTGAACCACCAGTCCAAGCACAACGACGTCGAGTTGGCCAAGTCCAACATCCTCTTGATCGGGCCGACCGGCTCGGGAAAGACGCTGCTGGCGCAGACGCTGGCTCGCATCCTCGATGTGCCGTTCACCATGGCCGACGCCACCACGCTGACCGAGGCGGGTTATGTCGGCGAGGATGTCGAGAACATCATTCTCAAGCTGCTGCAGGCGGCCGACTACAACGTCGAGCGGGCCCAGCGCGGCATCGTCTATATCGACGAAATCGACAAGATCAGCCGCAAGTCGGACAATCCGTCGATCACCCGTGATGTATCGGGCGAGGGCGTCCAGCAGGCGCTGCTCAAGATCATGGAAGGCACGGTGGCCTCTGTGCCGCCGCAGGGCGGGCGCAAGCATCCGCAGCAGGAGTTCCTGCAGGTCGACACCACGAACATCCTGTTCGTGTGCGGTGGCGCGTTCTCCGGCCTCGACAAGATCATCTCCGCCCGCGGCCGCACCGCCTCGATCGGGTTCGGCGCCAAGGTGGTCGCGCCGGAGGATCGCCGCACCGGCGAGATCTTCCGCGAGGTCGAGCCCGAGGATCTGCTCAAGTACGGCCTCATTCCGGAGTTCGTCGGCCGTCTGCCGGTGATGGCGACGCTGGAGGACCTCGACGAGGACGCGCTGAAGAAGATCCTCACCGAGCCCAAGAATGCCCTGGTCAAGCAGTACCAGCGGCTGTTCGAGATGGAAGGCGTCGACCTCGGCATTCACGAGGATGCGCTGGGCGCCATCGCCAAGAAGGCGATCGAGCGCAAGACCGGCGCCCGCGGCCTGCGGTCGATCATGGAGAGCATCCTGCTCGACACCATGTTCGACCTGCCGGGCCTGGAGGGTGTTCAGGAAGTGGTGATCTCCGAGGAGGTGGTCACCACCGGCGCCCGGCCGCTGTACATCTACGCCGATCGCGCGGAAGCTGGCGCGAGTGCGTGATTTGGGTTCCGGGCCGCGTCCTTTTGCGGCCCGGACGCCCGTTCACGATGACATGTCTGTTTCGGGGGCGTTCCCGGCCGCTTGACACCCCCCCACCGGGTCGCCACCTAACCGAGAGACGATCCGGTTCCGGGCAGGGCGCCCGATTGGCGGCACTTCGCCGTAAGTCGTGGCGGCTCGAGACCTACCGGCCCGAGGGCGGACCGAGCGGGATGCAAGTTGCGACCGCGCGGCCCCGTCGCCACCAAGAAAGGACAGGGCCATGACCACTACAAAGTCGCGTCCCCCTCTCGCGCCGGGCGCGAGCCAGACGTTCCCGGTGCTGCCGCTGCGCGACATCGTGGTGTTCCCCCACATGATCGTGCCGCTGTTCGTGGGCCGGGAGAAGTCGATCCGCGCTCTCGAAGAGGTGATGCGCGGCGAGACCTATATTCTGCTTGCCACCCAGATGAATGCGGGGGACGACGAGCCGTCGCCGGACGCCATCTTCCAGGTCGGCACGCTGGCCACGGTGCTGCAGCTTCTGAAGCTGCCGGACGGAACGGTCAAGGTTCTGGTCGAGGGCGTCGGCCGTGCGCGGGTGCGTCAATACACCGAGCGCGCTGATTTCTTCGAGGCTGAGGCCGAGGTGCTGCCGGAGAATGGCGGCGACCGGGTCGAAGCCGAGGCGATGGCCCGCTCGGTGGTCACCGAGTTTGAAAACTACGTCAAGCTCAACAAGAAGGTGTCGCCCGAGGTGGTGGGCGTGGTCGCGCAGATCGACGACCACTCCAAGCTCGCCGACACCGTCGCCTCGCACCTCGCGGTCAAGATCCCCGAAAAGCAGGCGGTCCTGGAGGTCACCGACGTCGCCGAGCGCCTGGAGAAGGTGCTCGGGCTGATGGAGAGCGAGATCTCGGTGCTGCAGGTGGAAAAGCGCATCCGCACCCGCGTCAAGCGGCAGATGGAGAAGACCCAGCGCGAGTACTACCTCAACGAGCAGATGAAGGCGATCCAGAAGGAGCTCGGCGACGAGGAAGGTCGCGACGAGCTGACCGAGCTGGAAGACAAGATCAAGCGCACCAAGCTGTCGAAGGAAGCGCGCGAGAAGGCTCAGCACGAGCTGAAGAAGCTGCGGCAGATGTCGCCGATGTCGGCGGAAGCCACGGTGGTGCGCAACTATCTCGACTGGCTGCTCGCGATTCCGTGGGGCATCAAGAGCAAGGTCAAGAAGGATCTGCCGTTCGCGCAGGAGGTGCTCGACGCCGATCACCATGGCCTTGAGAAGGTCAAGGAGCGCATCATCGAGTATCTCGCCGTGCAGCAGCGCGCGAACAAGCTGACCGGCCCGATTCTGTGCCTGGTCGGCCCGCCCGGTGTCGGCAAGACCTCGCTCGGCAAGTCGATCGCCAAGGCGACCGGCCGCGAGTTCGTGCGTGTCTCGCTCGGCGGCGTGCGCGACGAGGCCGAGATCAGAGGCCATCGGCGCACGTATATCGGCTCGATGCCCGGCAAGGTCATCCAGTCGATGCGCAAGGCCAAGAAGTCGAACCCGCTGTTCCTGCTCGACGAGATCGACAAGATGGGCGCCGATTTCCGCGGCGATCCGTCGTCGGCATTGCTCGAGGTGCTCGATCCGGAGCAGAACAACAGCTTCAACGACCACTATCTTGAGGTCGACTACGACCTCTCCAGCGTGATGTTCGTAACGACGGCCAACACGTTGAACATTCCGCCGGCGCTGCTCGACCGCATGGAGGTGATCCGGCTCGCCGGCTACACCGAGGACGAGAAGGTTCAGATTGCCCGCAAGCATCTGATCCCGAACGCTCTCGCCAAGCACGGGCTCGCCCTCAAGGAGTGGACGGTCGACGATGCGGCGCTTCTGCTGCTGATCCGGTGCTACACCCGCGAGGCGGGCGTGCGTAATCTGGAGCGTGAGCTGTCGAACCTGATCCGCAAGGCGGTGAAGGAGCTGACGCTGACCAAGAAGACCAAGGTCGACGTCAGCGAGGCCAATCTCGGCGACTATCTCGGCGTGCCGAAGTTCCGTTACGGCGAGGCGGAGACCGAGGATCAGGTCGGCGTGGTCACCGGTCTGGCCTGGACCGAGGTCGGCGGCGAGTTGCTCACCATCGAAGGCGTGATGATGCCGGGCAAGGGCCGCATGACGGTCACCGGCAATCTTCGCGACGTGATGAAGGAGTCGATCTCGGCGGCGGCGTCCTACGTGCGCTCGCGCGCGGTCGAGTTCGGCGTCGAGCCGCCGATGTTCGACAAGCGCGACATCCACGTCCACGTGCCTGAGGGGGCGACCCCGAAGGACGGGCCGTCCGCCGGTATCGCGATGGCGACCGTGATCGCCTCGATCATCACCGGCATCCCGATCCGTCGTGACCTCGCCATGACTGGCGAGGTCACGCTGCGCGGCCGGGTGCTGCCGATCGGTGGCCTCAAGGAGAAGCTGCTGGCGGCGCTGCGCGGCGGGCTCAAGACCGTGCTGATCCCGGAGGAGAACGCCAAGGATCTGGCGGAGATTCCGGACAACGTGAAGTCCGGCCTCCAGATCATCCCGGTCTCGCACATGGACGAGGTGCTGTCGCATGCTCTGACCGCCAAGCCGACGCCGATCGTCTGGGACGAGAACGCGGCGGCCAAGGAGGGCCCGGTGCTCCCGGACGATGAGCCGGCGGGCATGGTCGCCCACTAACGGCTTCTGACCGCATGATCGGCGCAATGGGCGGTCGCAAGGCCGCCCATTGTCGTTAATGCCCGGTAAATGACTGTCAAAGCAATTTTCGCTGAAAGAAACCTATATATTTCAGATGGTTGTCGATGAGGCGTGCGGTACTTGAGGCTTCTTGCCCGCGTTCGGAGTTGATTGTGGGATCGGTGAGAATCGTTGTGCCGCTTGCATTTCCGCGGAATCTGCCAATTCTTGCCGAGCAATCCGGCCCACGCCGGTGATTCTGGAATTGGAGGATTGGTCGTATGACCAAGAATGAATTGGTCGCTGCCGTTGCGGATCGTCTCGACTCCACCAAGACGGCTGCGGCCGCTGCGGTGGAGGCGACCTTCGACGTCATTGCGGCAGCGCTCAAGAAAGGCGACGACGTCAAGCTGATCGGCTTTGGCTCGTTCTCGGTGGTCAAGCGCGCCGCGCGCGAGGGCCGCAACCCGCGCACCGGCAAGCCGGTGAAGATCAAGGCGTCGAAGGCGCCGAAGTTCACGCCCGGCAAGGCGCTCAAGCAGATGGTCAATCGCTGACCTCACCGATACGGCAACGCTGGTGTGAGCCGATCCGGCCGCAATCGGCGGATGGGGCGGGGTTGGGCGTCAGCATTCGACCGCGTCCGCGGCCATCCCCGCGAGCGCGCACCCGGATCGGCCGGGCTGACGGTCGCCGAGGCGGCCGTTGGCTTTCAGCGATTTTGGCGATCCGGCACGGCAAGCTTGCCGGCTTGGCCCGGCCGGGATTACATCAGCCGATCTGCGCGTCCCAGGTGGAGGCGCGGCGGGCGGTTAGCTCAGCTGGTTAGAGCGACTGGTTTACACCCAGTAGGTCGGCGGTTCGAACCCGTCACCGCCCACCAATGAAACCAAACGCGAAATTGAAACGTCGACGGTGTCGCGACGGGCTTCATCGTGGGGGCAACATCCCGGGCATCCGAGACACTCGGGGACGCCTGGCAATCAGGAGTTGGCTCATCATGACGTCAGCGAGATCGGGCGGCCGTTTCGCAGCCCGGATGAAGCGATTGGCGGATTTTCCGGGCGATGGCCCGCCGCCTGTCGACGAGGCGTGCGAATTGCTCTGCGAAGACCACGTCGGCACCTATGTTCTGCCCTACCTCTGCTGGTGGGTGGACGGGACCTGGCGGCAGGCAGGGACCGGCGAGCCGGTGATGGCCGGGGTGGTGGCGTGGCGGAAATGGTCGGGCGGCGGCGGCTGACGTCCATCGTCACACATCCAGGATCGCCGTGTGAGCGGCTGGCGCCGATGACGGCGCATCACCTGCCCCGGCCGAGGAGTGACGGCGTCGGCGCAATGGCGGCTCCGAGAGGGCGGCAGCGGACCCGATGACGTGGGGCGATGGCAGTCTTGATAAAGGACGCCGCGGATTCGGTGGCGCGCGCCGCTGTGGCGGTCGAGCGCGGATACCGGATCGGGCGGGGCCCCGGCGGGGCGGAACGGCGGCTCTAAGTCGTTTGCCGAGCGCGGTTTCTGCCGCAAAACCGGTTCCCACTTTCGCGGAAAATGCACTAACGTCGGCGCCGCAAATTCGAGGCGGAGGGCGACATGGTTACACGGCTCGGCTTGATGAGCGTAGCGGTGGCAGCGGTGCTGGCGGTGGCAGCACCGGCCGCGGCCGAGGCCCGCGAAGTGCGGGTGTTCAACTGGTCCGATTACATCGACGAGTCGACGCTGGAGGCCTTCACCAAGGAGACCGGCATCGAGGTGCGCTACAACGTGTTCGATTCGAACGAGACGTTGGAGACCCGCCTGCTGGCCGGCCGCACCGGCTACGACGTGGTGGTGCCGTCCGGCAACTTTCTGCAGCGCCAGATCAAGGCCGGGGTGTTTCGCAAGCTCGACAAGTCGAAGCTGCCGAACCTCGTCAACGCCTGGCCGTTCGTCACCGAAAAACTCGCGGTCTACGATCCCGGCAACGAGTACGGCGTCAACTACATGTGGGGCACCACCGGGCTCGGCTACAATGTCGAGATGGTGCGCCAGCGCCTGGGCGATGAGCCGATCGATTCGTGGTCGATTGTGTTCGATCCGGCCAAGCTCGCCAAGCTGAAGGACTGCGGCATCCACGTGCTCGACGCGCCGGATGAGTTGATCCCGGCGGCGATGGCCTATCTCGGGCTCGATCCCCACAGCCGCGACAAAGCGGATTTCGAGAAGGCCGAGCAATTGCTGGCGCCGCTGCGGCCGTTCATTCGCAAATTCCACTCGTCCGAGTACATCAACGCGCTCGCCAACGGCGACATCTGCTTCGCGGTCGGCTGGTCGGGCGACATCCTGCAGGCCAAGAAGCGCGCCGCCGAGGCCGCCGAGAACACCGGCCGCAAGGTCGAGGTCGGCTATGCCATTCCGCGCGAAGGCACGCTGATGTTCTTCGACAACTTCGCCATTCCGAAGGATGCCAAGAACGTTGACGAGGCCCACGCCTTCATCAACTTCATGCTGCGACCGGAGATCGCGGCGAAGAACTCCAGCGCCGTCAGCTATGCCAACGGCAACCTCGCCAGCCAGCCGCTGATCGACCCGGCGGTGCGCGACGACCCTGCGGTCTATCCGCCGGAGGCGACGCTGGCCAAGCTGTTCATCAACCAGCCGTGGGACGCCGCCACCCAGCGCATGGGAACCCGGATGTGGACCAAGTTCAAGACCGGCCGCTGAGACGAGGCGCCGGCGTGACAGGCCGGCGCCCGTTTCACTCGATGATCTGGACGATGCGGTGGGTATGCGGATCCACCAGCACCGTGCGGTTGTTGACCACGGTGTAGCGATAGTTCTTCACGCCGTATTCGTGCGGGACCTCGTAATAGGTGACGCCCGAGGACGGCAATTCCGAACCCTCCACCACCTCGCCGTCATAGCGGTACGACGAGTGCTTCTTCTTCACCACATACTCGCGAAACCGCGGCCGGGTGTCCTCGGTGAGGCCGCCGAGGATGGCGCCGCCGACGCCGCCGACCACGGCGCCGACCGGACCGCCGACAACCGCGCCGCCGACGGCGCCCGCTGCAGCGCCGCCGACGGCGCGATCCTGGGCTTGCGCGGTCAGCGGAGCCACCACGACAGCCAGGAGCGCGGTCGCGGCGAGAAGCTTGTTTCGCATGGTGTTTTCCCGTTTTTTCCGAGCCGTTCGGCTCTGGTCGGGCCACCAACGTCAGGCTGTCGCAGGTGTTCCTTGAACGGGGACAGAATGCGCGGCGCCGCAATCACCGCCAGCGGCGGTGCAGCCACAGCCACTGCTCGGGATACTCGCGCACCCAGCCCTCGATCATCGAGGTGATCAGCTGCATCGAGGCCTGGATGTCGACGGTGCCGTCGGCCTCGCGCGGCAGCTCGATCCGGTCGGTCAGCTCAAGCCGGAACTTGTGCTCCGGCAGGCGGATCACCCGCACGCCGTGGACCGGCACGTCCGGATAGAGCCGGGCGAGGCGGGCGATGGTGGGGTTGGCCATGCAGCGCCGGCCGAAGAACGTCACCGGCACGCCGCGGCCGAAGCGCTGGTCGACCAGCATGCCGAGGTGTTCGCCGCGCTCCAGCACCGCGGCCATGGTCAGCACCGCGTCGGGGCCCGACGCGATCAGCGAGCCCATCGAGTTCTGCCGCACCGTCTCGATCGCGGCGGCGATCTTGAGGTTGTTGGGGGCGCGGTAGAGCACGGCGGCCTTCATGCCGTGGGCGGCGGCGGCAACCGCCGGCAGCTCCCAGTTGGCGAGGTGGGCGGCGAACACCAGCGCCGGCTTGCCGTCGTCGCGCAACTGGCCGTAGAGCTTCGACGACGGGCTGTCGATGCGGCCGCCGGGCTTGGGCTCGGTGCCGGCGAAATCCCACAGCCGGTCGAGGTGGGCAAACTCGCCGGCGACGCGGCCGAGGTTCTCCCAGCAGCCGGCCAAGAGCGCCTCGATCTCGGCGTCGGTCTTGGACGGGAAGGCGGCGCGCAGATTGGCGCGGCCGGTCTTGCTGACCGGCAGATAGGGCCCGGCCTTGCGGGCGATGGCGCCCATCACGTCGCTCATGCGGTCGGGATCGGCGCGCCGCGCCAGCCTGAGCGCGCCGAGGGTGATCGCCGCGAACAGGGTGTCGAGCACGGCGAGGCCGGCGCGGCTGGCAAGATAGCGGGCGCGGGCGAGCCGCAGCTTGGCGCGGAGGACGTGATAGCGCATCGGGTCAAAAACGCTCAGCTTAACTCGATCGCCGTGGGGCGATAAGTTTTTGAATTATCGCATTTTCGTTCGCAAAACCGGTTCCCACTTTTGCGGAAAATGCTCAGAACGTCACGATGATCTTGCCGAACACCTTGCGGCTCTCCAGCCGCTCCAGGCCCTCGGCGAAGCGCTCGACCGGCAGCTCGGTGTCGATCACCGGCGCCATGCCGCTGGCGATCTTGTCCAGCGAGCGGCGGATCGCCGCCATCGGCGCGCCGAACGAGCCGATGATGCGGAACTGCTGCTGGAACAGCTGCATCAAATTCATCTGCACCGAGACGCCCGAGGTCGAGCCGCAGGTGACGAGGCGGCCGCCGCGCTTGAGGCAGAGCAGCGAGTCGTTCCAGGTCTCGGCGCCGACGTGCTCGAACACCACGTCGACGCCCTTCTTGCCGGTCAGCTTGCGGGTGATGGTGGCGAAGCGCTGGGTGCGGTAGTTGATGACGTGGTCGGCGCCCAGCGCCTTGGCCTTCTCGGCCTTGTCGTCGTCGCCGACCGTGGTGATGACGGTGCAGCCGATCGCCTTGGCCATCTTGATCGCCACCGTGCCGATGCCGGAGCCGCCGGCCTGCACCAGGATGGTCTCGCCGGGTTCGAGCTTGGCGTTGTCGAACAGCATGTGCTCGACGGTGGAGAACGCAATCGGCGCGCAGGCGGCGGCCTGGAACGAGATGCCGGCCGGCACCGCAATGGTGAGGCGGGCGGGATGGTTCATCACGTCGCGGGCGAAGCCGTCGACGTGGAAGCCGAGCACCCCGGCGACGTTTTCGCACAGATTGTCGCGGCCCTCGCGGCAGGCCTTGCAGGTGTTGCAGGTCAGCGCGCCATACATCACCACCGGCTGGCCCACGGTGAAATCGGTCACGCCCTCGCCGAGCGCCACAATCTCGCCGGCGGCCTCCGCGCCCACCACCAGCGGCAGGGCGCGCTTGGCGAACGCCATGCCGCGGAAACCCCACACGTCGATGTGGTTGAGGCCGATCGCCTTGACGCGGATCTGCACCTCGCCGGCGGCCGGCGGCGCCGGCGGGGCGAGGTCATCCAGCCGCAGGTCGCGGTCACCGTGGAGTCTGAGCGCACGCATGGGGATAATACTCCGATGGCACGCCGCGGGCGCCGGCTGCGGCGGCAGGGGACTCGCGGCGAGGCTGGTGGGGGGCTATAGACTGGCGCCGCCGCCGTCAACAGCACGGACGGCCGAGCGGAGGGGGAAGTACGGCATGTCGGACCTTGGACTACAGCAGCAACCGGCGCCCGCCAAGCCGAAGCCGCGCCGACGCGGCTTTTGGGCCTGGCTCGGCTTTTCGATCGTCGTGACCATGGTGACGACGATGAGCGTCGGCCTCCTGTGCTATCATACCGGCTTTCTGCGCATCCCATTTATCGCCAACACCGTGTGCGGCTCGGGGCTGCAGATCGGCTTCGTGCTGACCGAGTATCCCAACCCGCAGACCGGCTTGACCCTGGTCGACAAGCAGCTTGGATGCTTCGACATGACCGGGCAGCTGGTCGGCGGCGCGAGCTTTGCCATGCTGAAGCTGTGGCTGATCGGCGCGGTGATCTGGAGCGGCGTGCTCGAGGCGCTGCTGGGTTGGCGGCGGCGCTGGGAGTTGCGCCGCGCCGAGCAAGAGGCGAAGGACGCTACCGCGAACCTGGCGCGGCACTGACCGCACGGCCAGGCGGTGCCCGGCACCCCGCCGCACGGCTGAGGGCGCGCCGGCCCTGTGGCTGGCGCGCGAACCTCGACCTGTCGTCCCCGGCGAGCATCGCGAAGCGATGCGAGGAAAGGGGACCCATGATCCGCGAGGCTTGCGGGAATGCGCAGCGGCCGGCGTCGCGGCGATGGGCATCAGGTCGCGGATCGTGGATCCTCGGGTCTCGGCAAAGCCTCGCCCGAGGATGACGGGTTGGGGTTCCCTCGCCCGAGGATGACGGGTTGAGGTTCCCTCGCTCGGGGATGACGCGAGGGTGGTGCGCTGGGCTCGCCCGAGGACGACGCGCTGAGGTGGTGCGCGAGGCTCGACCTGTCGTCCCCGGCGAGCATCGCGAAAAGCGATGCGAGGGAAGGGGACCCATGATCCGCGAGGCTTGTGGGGAATGCGCAGCGGCCGGCGTCGCGGCGAAGGGCATCAGGTCGCGGATCGTGGATCCTCGGGTCTCGGCAAAGCCTCGCCCGAGGATGACGGGTTGGGGTTCCCTCGCCCGCGGATGACAGGTCGAGGTTTGCGCGCTGGGCTCGCCCGAGGACGACGCGCTGAGGTTTCCGCGCGAACCACGACCTGTCGTCCCCGGCGAGCATCGCGAAGCGATGCGAGGGAAGGGGACCCATGATCCGCGAGGCTTGCGGGAATGCGCAGCGGCCGGCGTCGCGGCGAAGGGCATTTAAGTCGCGGATCATGGATCCTCGGGTCTCGGCAAAGCCTCGCCCGAGGATGACGGGTTGAGGGTCCCTCGCCCGCGGATGACAGGTCGAGGTTTGCGCGAGCCTCGCCCCGAGGATGACGCGCTGAGGTTTCCTCGCCCGCGGCTCGGCCGGCAGCGACGGCGCGGCGGCGGCGCTCAGCGCTGCAGGCGGCGGCGGCGCTCAGCGCTGCAGGGTGAGGGTGTTCGACAGCCCGCCGTCGACCACCAGCGTCTGGCCGGTGATGGCGGCCGCCGGCGGCGACAGCAGGAAGGCGGCGAGACCCGCTACTTCTTCCGGCTTGACGAAGCGGCCGAGCGGGATCTGCGCTTCCATCTTCTCGCGGAAGGCGGCGTAGGGCGCCAGCATCTCGGTGTCGACGAAGCCGGGCGCGATGACGTTGACGGTGATGCCGCGCTTGGCGCTTTCGGCCGCCAGCGTCTGGGCATAGCCGATCAGCGCCGCCTTGGAGGCGCCGTAGGGGGCGTTGCCCTGGCTGCCTCGCAACGCCGCGATCGAGCCGATGGCGATGATGCGGCCGGCGCGCGCCCGCACCATGCCGCGCCCCAACGCTTTGCAGAGGCGGGTGAACGACCAGTAGTTCACCTGCATCAGCACCTCGGCCTTGTCCTGGTCCATCATCAAAGCCAGCGTGTCGTAGGGCATGCCGGCATTGTGGACGAAGCCGAAATAGCTGTCGTCGGCCGCCGCGGCGGCGAACGCTTCCACCGCCGCCTTGTCGGCGAGGTCCAGCGCGCGAGCCTCGAAGGTCTGGCCGGGGTGGGCGGCACCGAGCTCGGCAAGCAACGCGTCCGCTTCGGCCGAGGCCGAGCGGTAGGTGAACGTCACGTCGAAGCCGGCCGCCGCCAGCGCGCGCACGGTGGCGGCGCCGACACCGCGGCCGCCGCCGGTGAGCAGCACGCGGCGATTCTTGGCAGATTCGGCCATCATGCCGGCTCCCGCGCCAGGACCAGGCTGACGTTCTGGCCGCCGAAGCCGAACGAGTTCGACAGCACCCGCGCCACATCGGCGTCGCGGGCGACGTTCGGCACCACGTCGAGCGGAATGGCGGGGTCTGGCACCTTGTAGTTGATGGTCGGCGGAATGCGGCCGTTCGCCATGGTGAGGATGGAGAACACCGTCTCGATGGCGCCGGCCGCCGACAACGTGTGGCCGACCATCGACTTGTTGGAGGACACCGGAAGGGTCTTCAGCGCCTCGCCGAACACGACGTTCATGGAGT
The DNA here is from genome assembly GCF_001402875.1 of Blastochloris viridis. NCBI lineage: Bacteria > Pseudomonadati > Pseudomonadota > Alphaproteobacteria > Hyphomicrobiales > Blastochloridaceae > Blastochloris > Blastochloris viridis. The sequence continues at coordinate 1,155,370 of NZ_CP012946.1, forward strand.
TGAACTCCATCTTGTCGTTTTCCGGCGTGCCGGTGCCGTGGGCGTTGACGTAGTCGATCGCCTCCGGCCCGACCGAGGCGTCGGCCAAGGCGTTGCGCATGCAGCCGATCACCGGCTTGCCGTCCGGCGAGGAGCGGGTGCGGTGGAACGAATCAGCCAGTTCGCCGACGCCCTCGACGATGCCGAGGATGCGGGCGCCGCGGGCCTTCGCGACGTCATAGTCTTCCAGCACCAGCGCGGCCGCGCCCTCGGCCATCACGAAGCCGTCGCGGTTCTTGGAGAACGGCTTGGAGGCTTCCTGCGGCGGCTCGTTGGCGCTCGACAGCGCCGACAGGAGCGAGAACCGCACCAGCGATTCGAGGTTCACGGTGGCGTCGGTGCCGACGCACAGCGCCGCCGTGGTCTCGCCGCGGCGGATGGCCTCGACGCCAAGCTGGAGCGCCGAGGCGCCGGAGGCGCAGGCGGTCGACAGCGTGATCGGCGAGCCCTGGGTGCCGAAGCGCTCGGCGATGTGGTCGGCCACCGAGCCGAACAGGAAGCGCTCGCCCCAGGCGCGGAACCGGCCGGTGGCGGCGCCGGCGAGCAGGTTGGCGTAGGTCACCGGCTCGGTCTGCGGGCCGGCGGCGAGCACGCTCTGGCGCTGGTCCCACTCGATCTCGACCGGCGGCATCGCCAGGAACAGCGGGCCGGGGAAGACGCCCTTGCTGCCGATGGCGGCGTCGGCGATCGCCTCCTCCACCGCGACGTGGGCGAGGCGCTCGGTCAGCTCGGCGGCGCAGAACGGGTCGGCCGGGATGAAATCGATGGTGCCGGCCACCGTGCTCTTCAGCCCGTCGAGCGGAAAGCGCTTGATGGTGCTCAGGCCCGACTTGCCGGCCATGATCGCGGCCCAGTTGTCGGCCTTGCCCACTCCGAGCGAGGTCACCACGCCCATGCCGGTGATGGCGACCACCGGCCGGCCCTGCCTGTCGCGACGTTCGCCAGCCATGCCTTGTCCTTTGCCTTTATGTACGGTTTCCGCACAATCACGGCGTGATTGCGGAAACGGCCTCGCCGAAACGCCCCGTCTGGGGCAAGCGTCGGCGACCGGACGACGAAATGCCGGCCGGATCGGCCGGATTTCGGATTAACTCACTGGAGCCGCTCCCGGCGTTCGCGCGGGCCGGCGGCTCCAGATGTCGGTGTCGGCGCATTTCCGCAAGGCCGGCTGCCGGCCCGAGCGGAAACCGCGCGGTGCGGCGAAGCTCAGCCCACCGCCTCGACCAGCGCTGCCGCCTCGCCCCGCCAATGGCCGACCGAGGTCACCGCCACCCGCTTGAGCGGGCCGGCGAACGGCGCCTCGACAGTGCCCGGCTCAAGCGGCGGGAACAGCGTGCCGTTGGACAGCGCCATCGCCGCCAGCGCGATATTGGCCGGGAACTGCGCCTCGATGCCGGCGCCGAGCAGGCTCGCGGTAGCGCGCACCGCAAGGCCGCGCTTCGCGAGCGCGGCGCGCTCCTCGCTGGTGGCGCTGTCCGCGCCGACCGCGCCGGAAATCACCGCGGAAGTGGCCGGATCGAGCGGACCCAGCGTGTCGAGATGAGCGCTAACCGCGGCCTCGACCTCGCCCGGCTTGCGCCGGCTGCGGCCGGACTCTACCGAGGTCAGCTTGGCGAACGGCTTGGCGCCGCGGGCCTCGGCGTGGCTCTTCTCCTCGATCACCAGGAACGCGGCGAGCGAGCCCAGCACCAGGCCGCCGCCCTGCGCCGTGCGCGCCCACACCGGGGCGTAGCCGCCGTGCAGCAGCGCGCCGCCGAGCTCGAACAGCAGCAGCATGTCCTCGCGCTCGGCGTTGAAGGCGCCGCCGACCAGGAAGATGTCGCCGGTGCCGCCCTGAAGGCGCGACAGCGCGATGCGGACGGCGTCGACGCCGGAGGATTCCTCGCCCATGAAGGTGCGGGAGGAGCCGACCACGCCGTGGACGATCGAGATGTTGCCGGCGAGCAGATTGGACAGCTGCGCCAGGAACAGCGTCGGGCGAAGGTCGCCGCTCAGCCGCTCGTTGAGGAACTTGCCGCGATTGTCCGCGGTGCGCAGACCGTCGAGAATCTTGATGTCGACGGCGTTGTCGCGCTCGCCGCCGCCGGCGGCGACGATCATGTGGGTGCGCGACAGCACCTCGCCATTGCCCTTGACCCCGGCACTCTCCAGCGCCAGCCCGGCGGCGTAGGTGCCGTAGCGTTGCCACGGCTCCATCTGGCGCTGGTCGCCCCGCTTGGGGATCTGCTTGTCAAGATCGAGCGGCGCCATCGGGTGCACCGGGTAGGGTGCAAACCGGGTGGTGTCGAGCTTGGGCTCGCCGCCCGCAAGCGCGGCGCGGTGTGCATCCAGCCCCTCGCCGAGGGAGGAAACCAACCCGATTCCGGTGATCCAGGCTTCGCGGTCAGGCATTATTGGCCTCGGTGGACTCGGCAGGCTCAAGGACTGCAAATGGGAACGACAGTCCCTTGGCACGATCCAGCACCATCGTCTTGAAGGTGTCGTCCGGGAACGGCATCAACCGCATGCTGAGCTCGGAATCGCACACCGTCTTGCCGCCGCAGGTGATCTGGCAGCGCAGCCGGGTGAAGCCCGAGCCCTCGTGGAGCAGCTGGCCGTGCCCTTCAAGTTCGGCACCCGGCGTCACAAAGGTGCGCAGCTTCACGTCCTTGAAGCCGGCCAGGAACGCCATGCGGGTGAAATTGAGCTTGGCCATGGACAGCCAGCCACAGGTCTGGGCCATGGTTTCGCACAGCAGCACCCCGGGCATCAGCGGATAGCCCGGAAAATGCCCTTCGAACACCGTGCTTTCCATCGGCACGACCGCCTCGGTCCGGATGGTTCCGGCCGAGAGGTCGATGTCGATGATTCGGTCGAGAAGCTGAAAATACTCAAGACGCACGTCGGGGGCCCCAGTCGTCGGCGCCAAACACTCGCCCGATCATGCCCCCTTGGCCTTGATCAGATCGTCGATGCGGGCGCAAAGGTTTTCGAGAACGAAATACTGTTCGGTGGATGCCTTGCCTTCGTTGACTTCCTGCGTCCACTGCTCAAGCGGAAGCTTAATGCCGAACGCCTTGTCGATGGCGAAGGCGATATCCAGGAAGTCCAGGCTGTCGATCCCGAGATCGTCGATAGCGTGGCTCTCGGGCGTGATTTTTTCGCGCGGGATGTCGCACGTCTCGGAAATGATATTGGCAACAGTATCGAATGTAGAAGACATCGCGCGACCTTGTGTTTTTGGGGGCGATGGCACCGACCAAGCCACGGGCCGCGTCGGACCGCGCCACGGCCCAGGTGGAAATCCCCGAATAGAGCGACCCTCTTAGCGGGTTGGCCGCGCGAGTTCAATGCCGGCCGCGCCCGTGCCAGGGCGCCGAACTCGGGTTAACGGCGGTTTCGGGGTTGCGGAAGGTCTGATTCGATGAGGGGCCTCGATTCGGAGCCCCGCCATGAGCCTTGATGGCCTGAGCCTTGATGCCCTGCTTGTCCCTGAGAAGTCGCGCCTGAAGGTGCTGCTCGACCACCTGTCGGTGATCGAGGACCCACGCGAGGCGTGGCGGGTGGCTCACCCGCTGCCGGAGGTGCTGCTACTGGTGGTGTGCGGCACCTTGGCGGACTGCGACGACTACGAGGGAATCGCCGAGTGGGGCGAGACGCATCTGTCGTTTCTGCGCCGCTTCCTGCCCTACCACCACGGGGTTCCGGGGGCGCGTTGGCTGACCCTGCTGATGAACCGCATCGACCCGGACCTGTTCGCGGCAGCGTTCACGGCGTGGGTTCGGGAGAGCTGGCCGGATCGCCCGGACCTGGTGGCGATCGACGGCAAGACCTCGCGGCGCAGCCACGACCGCGGGGCCGGCAAGGCGCCGCTCCATCTCGTCTCGGCGTTCGCCACCACCCGCCGCCTGGTGCTCGGCCAGGAGGCGGTCGCCGACAAGAGCAGCGAGACCACGGCGATCCCCCTCCTGATCGAGCGGCTCGCCGCCGCCGGCGGCCTCGACGGCACCCTGATCTCGATCGACGCCATCGCCACCAATCCGACCATCGCCACCGCCATCCGAGGCGCCAAGGCCGACTATCTGCTCGCCGTGAAGGCCAACCAGCCGACCCTGCGGGCCGAGATCGAGAGCTTCTTCGCCGAGACGCCCGCGGCCGAGACCGAGAGCGTCACCGACCTCGACAAGGGCCATGGCCGCATCGAGAGCCGCACCGTCACGGTTGCCCGCGAGGTCGATTGGCTGAAGGGGGACCGGCGTTTTCCCGGCGAATTGCGGCTGCCCGACGTCGCCACCATCGTGCGCGTCGCATCGCGCGCCGAGCTCGCCGACCGCTGCCGTTTCGAGACCCGATACTACGTCTCCTCGGCCGCGCTCTCGGCAACCGCTGCCGCCGAGGCCGTGCGAAGCCACTGGGCGATCGAGAACAGCCTGCACTGGGTCCTCGACGTCACCTTCGGCGACGACCAGTCCCGCCTGCGCAAGGGACACGGCGCCAGGAACATGGCTGTCGTCCGCCACTTCGCCTTCAATCTCCTACGCGCCGTCACCGACAAGAAAAGCCTCAGGCTCAGGCGAAAGCGCGCCGGTTGGGACCCCGAATACTGTGCTCAAGTCCTCGGACACAGGACGCGTTAACCCGGATTCGGTGCCCTGGCGCCCGTGCAAAGCGAACCTTGCATTCAAATACGCCCCATTGGTTTTACGCGAAATTTCAGGAATGATCACGCCAGAATCAGGAGGAATAAGGTGTTGATCAGCGCGGCCGGCCATGTCGGCCGGGTCAGGCGGGCTGTTTTCACCGGGGGAGCCATCGGTCAGGGGAGGAGCGTCCGGTGAGTCTGTTCGCCGTCCATGTCAGCCTGCTGTTCGGGCTCCTGTTAATTGCGGCGACGACCGGCGCGCTCGGCGTCCGCCGCCGCCGCACCTCCGATGCGGTGTACGCGCTCTCCGCCGTCGCCGCGGCGCTCGGCGCCTCGTTCGCCGTCATCCACGCCCTCGCCGGCGGCCTGCCGGCCGAGCTCACCCTGCCGGGCGGGCTGCCCGGCGTCGGCATCCGGCTCCGGCTCGATTCGCTCAGCGTGGTGTTCCTGGTGGTGGTGAACGGCACCGCGGCGCTGGTCAGCCTCTACGCCGTCGGCTACGGCCGCCACGAGTATCCCGGCCGGGTGCTGGCGCTCTATCCGCTGTTCCTGATCGGCATGAACGTCGTCATCGTCGCCGACGACGCCTTCACCTTCCTGATGGGCTGGGAATTCATGTCGCTGGCGTCCTGGGGCATGGTGGCGGTCCGCCACGAGGACCCCGAGGCGCGGCGGGCCGCCTTTCTCTACCTGGTGATGGCCTGCGGCGGAGCGTTCGCGCTGTTGTTCGCGTTCGGCGTGCTGGCCGGCCACGCCGGCGATTTCGGCTTCGCCGCCATCCGTGCCCGCTCGCTGACCGGCTGGATGCCGGAACTGGCCTTGGTGCTGATCCTGATCGGCACCGGCTCCAAGGCCGGCCTGGTGCCGCTGCACGTCTGGCTGCCGCTCGCCCATCCGGCGGCGCCGAGCCACGTCTCGGCGCTGATGTCGGGGGCAATGACCAAGGTCGCCATCTACGGCACCATCCGGCTGGTGTTCGATCTGATGCCGGACCCGCAATGGTATTGGGCGCTGCCGTTCCTGTTCGCCGGCATCTCGACCGCGCTGATTGGCCTGCTCCAGGCGCTGGTCGAGCGGGATTTGAAGCGGCTGCTGGCGTTCTCGACCATCGAGAATATCGGCATCATCTATGTCGCGCTGGGGCTGGCGGTGGCGTTCACCGCCGCCCACCTCGCCGCGCCGGCGGCGGTGGCGCTCACTGCGGCGCTGTTCCACATCGCCAACCACGCGGTGATGAAGAGCCTGATGTTCTGCGGCGCCGGCGCGGTGCTGCACGCCGCCCATTCCAGGGACCTGGAGAAGCTGGGCGGCCTGTTCAACCGCATGCCGGTGACCGGCGCACTGATGCTGATCGGCGCCGCCGCCATCTCGGCGCTGCCGCCGCTCAACGGCTTCGCCTCGGAATGGCTGGTGTTCCAGGCCATCCTGGCTAGCCCGGCGCTGCCGGTGGAGGGGCTGCGCTTCCTGGTGCCGGCGGTCGGCGCGGTGCTGGCGCTGGTGGCGGCGCTGGCGGCGGCCTGCTTCGTGCGCGCCTACGGCATCGCCTTCCTCGGCCGGCCGCGCTCGCCGGAGGCGGCGGCCGCCCACGAGGTCGACCGCATCTCGCTGGCGGCGATGGCGGCGATGGCCGCCCTGTGCATCGCCGGCGGCGTGCTGGCGCCGCTGGTGGTGGAGGCGCTGCGGCCGGTGACGGAGCTGCTGGTGCAGGGTGGGCTGCCGGCGCAGGCGGCGGCGGGGCCGGCGCCGCTGTCGCTGACGCCGTTCGAGGGCGGCCGCTCGACCTATAACGGCTTCGTGCTGGTCGTCTTCCTGGTGGTGTCGTCGTTCCTGGCCTCGTGGGGCATCCACCGCATCGCGACGCGCGCCACCCGGCGGGCGCCGGCGTGGGACTGCGGCTTTCCCGATGCCTCGCCGGCGACGCAATACTCCGCCTCCAGCTTCGGCCAGCCGATTCGCCGTGTGTTCGTGCCGATCGCGCTGGACGTGCGCGTGACGGTGACGATGCCGCCGCCGGGCGACGTCGCGCCGGCCAGGTTCGAACTCACCATGGTCGATCCGGTGTGGACGCGGCTCTACGCCCCGGTGGCCCTCGCGGTGGAGTGGGCGTCGGGCCGGCTCAACGTGCTGCAATTCCTGACCATCCGCCGCTATCTCACCTTGATGTTCGCGGCGCTGATCACGCTCCTGGTGGTGGTGGTGCTGTGGCGATGACCGGGCTGTCCTTCGTCGATCTGGCGGCGCACGCGCTGTTCTGGCAGGGCTGCCAAATGCTGCTGATGCTGGCCATCGCGCCGGCGCTGATCGGGCTGATCCGCAAGGTCAAGGCGCGGCTGCTGTCGCGCCGCGGCCCCTCGATCCTGCAGCCCTATCGCGAGCTGTGGCGCCTGCTGCACAAGGAGGCGGTGGTGGCGGAGAGCGCCTCGCCGCTGTTCCGCGCCGCGCCCTACGGCCAGTTTGCCGCCACCTGGGTGGCGGCGGCGCTGGTGCCGAGCTTCGCCACCGGGCTGATGTTCTCGTGGTCGGCCGACCTCATCGCCATCGTGGCGCTGCTCGGCACCGCCCGCTTCATCCTGGCGCTGGCCGGCATGGACGTCGGCACCGCGTTCGGCGGCATCGGCTCCTCGCGCGAGATGCTGTTCGCCTCGCTGGCCGAGCCGGCGCTGCTGATGATCACCTTCACCGTGGCGCTGCTGGCCGGCACCACGCTGCTCTCCGACATCGCCGACCATTTGCTGCTGCAGCCGGTGGGCCTGCGCATCTCGCTGGCGCTGTGCCTGGTGGCGTTGATGATCGTGGCGCTGGCCGAGACCGGCCGCATTCCGGTCGACAATCCCTCGACCCACCTTGAGCTGACCATGGTGCACGAGGCGATGGTGCTGGAATATTCCGGCCGCCACCTCGCCATGATCGAGTGGGCGGCGGCGCTGAAGCTCACCGCCTATCTGTCGCTGATCGCCTGCCTGTTCGTGCCGTTCGGCATGGCGACCTCGACCGAGAACCCGGCGACGATCGCCATCGGGCTCGGCAGCTATTTCGCCAAGCTGATCGGGCTCGGCGTCGCGGTGGCGGTGGTCGAGGTGGCGGTGGCCAAGATGCGGGTGTTCCGCGTCGCCGATTTCGTCGGCGGCGCCTTTGTGCTGGCCTCGATGGCGACGCTGCTATTGTTCGTGTCGAAGGGGTTCTAGGGCATGGTGCGCAAACGTGGGAACCGGCTTTGCGGCAACGCCCTGTTCACGGCAGCGCGTCGCGGCCGCCGTGGCGCCGGCGCGATGAGGCCGAGATGAGCGATTTCGCCTTCGACCTCGCCCATTTGCTCGCCGGCCTGATGGTGGTGGCGAGCATGGTGCTGCTCTATCAGGACCGGTTGAACGCGGTGATCAACGTGTTCGCCGCCCAGGCCATGCTGCTCGGCGCCGCGGTGGGCTGGCAGGCCGAGATGCAGGGCGCCGGCCATCTGTGGATCACCGCCGTCATCGCCTTCGTCTTCAAGGGCGTCGTCATTCCCGCGGCCTTGCACGCCATGGTGCGCAAGCTCGGCATCCACCGCGAGGTGGAAGCGGTGGTCGGCGTCGGCCCGACCCTGATCGCCGGGCTCGCGCTCACCGCGCTCGCGGTGCTGGTGGTGATGCCGGCGACCGAGAACGCCAACCCGCTGTCGCGCGAGGACCTCGCCTTTGCGCTGGCGGTGGTGCTGCTTGGCCTTCTGATGATGATCACGCGGCGCAACGCCATCACCCAGATCATCGGCTTCATGTCGCTGGAGAACGGGCTGATCCTCGCCGCCGCCGGCGCCAAGGGCATGCCGCTGGTGGTGGAGGTGTCGGTGGCGTTCTCGATCCTGATCGCCTTCACCGTGTTCGGCGTGTTCGTGTTCCGCATTCGCGAGCGGTTCGACACCGTCGACATCGGCGCGCTCGAACGCTTCCGCGGCGAACAGCAGGACGACGCATGACCCCGCTGGTTGCCACCCCGGTCGTTGCCGTCATCGCCGTTCCCGCCGCCGCGGTGGTGGTGCTGGCGATGGTGTCGAACTATCGGCTCGGCGCCATTCTCAATGTCGCCTTTTCCGCGCTCAGCCTTGCCGCGGCGGTGTGGCTGCTGATGGCCGGGCCGTTCGTCACCGAGCTGTTCCTGGTCGACGATTTCAACATCTTCCTCATCTTGCTCAACGGCTTCGTCGGCTGCACCACCGCGATCTTCTCGGCGACCTATATCGGCCACGAGCTTGAGGTCGGCCGGCTGAAGCCGGCGTTCCTCCGGCTCTATCACGCCATGTATCAGGCGATGATGGGGGCGATGGCGCTGGCGCTGATGTCGAACAACATCGGCCTGATGTGGGTCGGCATCGAGGTCGCCACCATCTCCACCGTGATGATGGTCGGCATCTATCGCACGCCGCAGGCGCTCGAGGCGGCGTGGAAGTACTTCATCCTGGGCTCGGTCGGCATCGCGCTCGCCTTCCTCGGCACCATCTTCGTCTATGTCGCGGCCGAACAGCAGCTCGGCGGCGGCCTGACCTCGATGGCGTGGACCAACCTCAAGGCCAGCGCGGCGACGCTCGACGCCGGCCTGCTTTCGCTCGCCTTCGTGTTCCTCTTGATCGGCTACGGCACCAAGGCGGGGCTGGTGCCGCTGCACGCCTGGCTGCCGGACGCGCACGCGGAAGGGCCGACCCCGGTGTCGGCGGTGCTGTCGGGGCTGTTGCTCAACGTCGCGCTCTACGCGCTGCTGCGCTTCAAGATTCTGCTCGGCGGCAACCCTGCCACCATTCCCGGCGGGCCGGTGCTGATCGCGCTCGGGCTGATCTCGCTGCTGTTCGCCGCCTTGATGTTGTACCGGCGCAGCGACATCAAGCGCTTCTTCGCCTATTCCTCGATCGAGCACATGGGCATCGTGGCGTTCGCGTTCGGCATGGGCGGGCCGCTGGCCAATTTCGCCGGCCTTCTGCACATGACGATGCATTCGCTGACCAAGTCGGCGATCTTCTTCGCGGTCGGCCACGTCGCCCAGGTCACCCATTCCCAGCGCTTTGCCGACATCCGCGGGCTGTCGTCGAGCCACCCCGGCCTCGCCGTGGCGCTGGCGCTCGGCGTGCTCGCCATCGCCGGCCTGCCGCCGTTCGGGGTGTTCGTCTCCGAGTTCCTGGTGGTGACCTCGACGTTCTCGCGCCAGCCGCTGCTGGCGGTGCCGTTTGCGCTCGGCCTGCTGCTCGGGTTCGGCGCGCTGATCTGGCGGCTGCAGGATGTGTTGTTCGGCAGGCCCGAGGCGTCCTACGCCCGGCGCGAGGCCTCGCTGCTGCCGGTCTATATCCACATGATCCTGGTCCTCATCGCCGGCCTGTGGCTGCCCGATCCGGTGCGGCGCTGGTTCGAGACGGTGGCGGCGCAGCTGGGGTGAGGCGATGATGATGGACGCCACATTGCTCAGCGTGTTCACCGGCATGCCGGCGGCCGGCGAGCTGCCGTGGCCGCGGTTCGAGCTGTTGGGCGAGACCGAGTGGATCGCGATCGCCGAAGCGCTGGGGCGCGGCGAGGGCGATCTGGTCGCGCTGTTCGGCGATGACGCCGCCGTGCACATGGCGGTGCGCGGGCCGGTGGCGCTGCCGGCCGGAAGCGGCATCGTGTCGCTGCCGGTGCCCGAGCGCCGCTTCCCTTCGGTCGGCCGCCATCATCCGCCGGCAATAAGGCTGGAGCGCACCATCCGCGACCTCTACGGCCACGTGCCGGTCGGGGCGGTCGATGCGAGGCCCTGGCTCGACCACGGCGTATGGGGCGGCGGCGCCGCTGAGCCCTACGTCTTCCTGCCGGTGGAGGGGGAGGGGCTGCACCAGATCCCGGTCGGCCCGGTTCACGCCGGCATCATCGAGCCCGGCCATTTCCGCTTCACCGCCAATGGCGAGGTGGTGGTGCGGCTGGAGGAGCGGCTCGGCTACGTTCACAAGGGCGTCGAGGCGCTGGCGGTGGGCGCGACGCTCGATCGCGCCGCCAGGCTGGCCGGGCGGGTGTCGGGCGATTCCACCGTGGCCTATGCCTTGGCGTTCGCCCGCGCGGTGGAGGCGGCGCTGGGGCTGGAGCTGCCGCCGCGGGCGCGCCTGTTGCGCGGCGTGCTGGCCGAATTGGAGCGCATCGCCAACCACATCGGCGACCTCGGCGCGGTGTGCAACGACGCCTCGTTCGCGCTGATGCTGACCCATTGCGGCCTGCTGCGCGAGGAGGTTTTGCGCGCGTGTGATGTCCTGACGGGCCACCGGCTGATGATGGACCGCGTGGTGCCCGGCGGCCTTGCCGCCGACCTCACCGACGAGGGCGTGGAGCGCATCGCCAAGCTGCTCGACGTCCTGGAGCCGCGGTTCGAGCGCATCGTCGAGTTGTACGACCTGACGCCCTCGCTGCTCGACCGCACCGTCTCCACCGGGGTGGTGCGGCCCGATTACGTCCGCCGCTTCGCCGCCGGCGGACCGGTCGGCCGCGCCTCCGGCCGCGACTTCGACGCGCGGCGCGACCACGCCTATCCGCCCTACGACCGCGTTCCGCCCCGGATCGTGCTGCGCGAGGCCGGCGACGTCGACGCCCGGCTGTGGGTGCGGATCGATGAGGTGCGCGAGTCGATCCGGCTGGTGCGCGGCTTCCTCTCCGCGCTGACGCCGGGGCCGGTGACGGTGGCGCTGCGGCCGGTGGGAGAAGCGCGCGAGGGCGCCAGCGTCATCGAGGCGTTCCGCGGCGAGGTGTTCGCCTTCGTGCGCCTTCGGCCCGACCTCACGGTGGACCACCTGCACCTGCGTGATGCGTCGTGGTTCCAGTGGCCGCTGCTGGAGACCGCGATCGAGGGCAATATCGTCGCCGACTTTCCGCTGATCAACAAATCCTTCAACTGCTCCTATTCGGGGCAGGATTTATAGCCAGATGCGCACGTTCCTGCTCAAAGCGGTGTTCTCGAAGCCGGCGACCATGACCGGGCCTCAGCCCTCCGCCGCGGCGCTGGAGGAGGTCGGCCGGGCGCTGGAGGCGCGGGCGCGGCGGCTCTATGGCCGGGCGCTGTCGATCCGCCACGTCGATGCCGGCTCGTGCAACGCCTGCGAGCTGGAGCTGCATGCAACGAACAACGCCATCCACGACCTTGAGCGCTTCGGCATCAAGTTCGTCGCCTCGCCGCGCCACGCCGACGGGCTGATCGTCACCGGGCCGGTGGCCAAGAACATGAAGGTGGCGCTGGAACGCACCTTTGCCGCGACGCCTGACCCGAAATGGGTGGTGGCCTGCGGCGACTGCGCCGCCGATTGCGGCGTGTTCGCCGGCTCGGCCGCCATCGCCGGGCCGGTCAGCTCGGTCATTCCGGTCGATCTCACCATCGCCGGTTGTCCGCCGCGGCCGATCGCGCTGCTGGCAGGGCTGATCGCGCTGCTCGATCAGGCTGCCGCGAAGCGGTAAAGCCGCTGCCGAAACGGCATGTCGCGCGGCGCCCGAGCTTGCCGTGCCGATGGCACAAGGGTTCCGGCCGATGGGGCCGGGCGTCACAGCAAGGCCCAACTTCCACGGGCTGCGCCCGGCTTGCGATTTTGCGTCATTTTGCAATTTTAGGTGGGAAATATGCCAGTAATGGTTTTGTAACAGCTCCCCGCCACAATCCATGATTACGGCCGGTTGTGGGCGCGGCATCGGGGGGCGAGCCACGCGGCAAATCCATCGCCCTTGACCGAACGACGCGCGCGGAACAACGCGCGCGCAAGATAAAATTCTGTAAAACGAGGAAGCGTTGAGGTTGGCATGACAGAACATCGCGTGTTCACGCGGCTCCGGCCAAGCGGGAGAGTTTCCGATAAAGGGAAAATATTTGCGGATGTCCGAAGCCCCACCATTGAGTGCACCGTGGTTGACCAGAGTGCGCGGGGCGCGTGCCTGGATATCCACGGATCGTTGGAAATTCCCAAGAGATTCTTCTTCCTGCACGGCGGGGTCAAGAAGAGCTGCGTCGTGCTCTGGCAGAAAGGACGGCGGGTCGGCGTCAGTTACTGACCCCGCCATGCGCTCGCCGCGGGATCTGGTATCAAATCACCAGCACCGCGCGGAAATCGTTGACGTTGGTGCGAGTCGGGCCGGTGACGACGAGGTCGCCGATGGCGGCGAAGGCGGAATAGGCGTCGTTGTCGGCCAGCATCGCGGTGGGTGAGCGGCCGGCGGCCTTGAGGCGGGCGAGGGTGTCGGGCGTTGCCACCGCGCCGGCATTGTCCTCGCTGCCGTCGATGCCGTCGGTGTCGACGGCGAGGGCGTAGACGCCGGGAATTCCGGCCGCCGCCAGGGCAAATCCGAGCAGGAACTCGGTGTTGCGGCCACCTTTGCCGCTGCCGCGCACCGTCACCGTGGTTTCGCCGCCTGACAGCAGCACCGCGGGCTTGGCCACCGGCAGGCCGTGCTCGGCGACGGCGCGGGCGATGCCGGCCATCGCGGCGCCGACTTCGCGCGCCTCGCCGGTGATGGCATCGCCGAGAATGAGGGGGGTGAGGCCGGCGGCCCGCCCGGCGTCGGCGGCGGCGCGCAGGCTTTCCAGCGGCCGGGCGATCAGGCGGAAGACGGTGCCGGCAATGGCGCCATCGCCGGGCTTGATGGTCTCGGCGGCGGGGTCGAGCAGCCGGGCGCGCGCCGCCGCCGGCAGGGGCAGGCCGTAGCGGGCGACCACGGCGCGGGCGTCGGCCAGCGTCGAGGGGTCCGGCACGGTGGGGCCGGAGGCGATCACCGCCAGGTCGTCGCCGGCGACGTCGGAGATCGCATAGGTCCACAGCCGGGCCGGATAGGCCGCGGCGGCGAGCCGGCCGCCCGAGATCGCCGACAGGTGCTTGCGCACGCAATTCATCGCGGCGATGTCGGCGCCCGACCTCAGCAGCGCGGCGTTGACCGCCTTGAGGTCGGCGAGGCTGAGGCCGGGGGCGGGCAGCGTCAGCAGCGCCGAGCCGCCGCCGGACATCAGCGCCACCACCAGATCGTCGGCGGCGAGCCCCGACACCAGCTCCAGCATCCGCCGCGCGGCGCTGGCGCCGGCGTCGTCCGGCACCGGGTGGGCGGCCTCGACGATCTCGATCCGCCGGCACGGCACGGCGTGGCCGTAGCGGGTGACGACGAGCCCGCCCAGCGGGTGCGGCCAGGCCGCCTCGAATGCCTGCGCCATCGCCGCCGACGCCTTGCCGGCGCCGACCACCACGGTGCGGCCGGCCGGCTTCGGCGGCAGGTCGGTGGCGATCCGCGACGGCGCAGCGTGGGCGATGGCGATGTCGGCCAGCCGGCGGAGCAGGGCGCAAGGGTCGGTCGGCATGGCGGTCCGGTCACTCGAACAAGGCGGGGTGCTCGGCTTCCAGCCGCGGCAGCGCGGACTGGATGTCGGCGAATTCGGCGCGCACCGCGGCGGCCGCGGCGTCGGGGTCGCGGGCATCAATGGCGGCGAGGATGGCGCGATGGTGCGCCACCGTCGTCAGCATCGCCACCGAATCGGGCGCGCTCAGCCACCAGGCGCGGTCGACGTGGGTCTTGAGGTTTTCGAGCGCCTCCGCTGCGCTCGCCACGCCGCAGCCCGCCGCCAGCGCGCGGTGAAATTCGGCGTTGGCGTCGAGGACGCCGGCGCGGTTGCCGTGCTGGGCAGCGTCGGCCGCCGCCGCGAGCGCGGTGTCGATGGCGGCGCGGTGGCCGGCGTCGAACGCGGCGCAGCCGCGCCGCACCAGTTCGACCGCGACCGCCGCGCGCACCACCTGCGCCTCATGGAGCCGGCGGCTCGACAGCCGCACCACCACGGTGCCGCGCTGGGGCTGCACCGTGACCAGGCCGGCGCGGTCGAGCCCGATGAAAGCCTCGCGCACCGGCTGGCGCGATACGCCGTAGCGGATCGCGATGTCGAGCTCGGTGACGCGCTGGCCCGGCCGCAGCTCGAACCGGACGATGGCCGCGCGCAGCTCACGCTCAAGACGGCGGACGGTCGAATCGGTGCGCGAGCGGTTCGAATCGGCGTTTTGGGAGCGCATCACGTCAAAAACCGTACCTCCGCCTTCGCCATAAGGGTGGGTAAACCACATACAATGCGAAGCGGATGGTAACAGCATTACTTTTGCTCCACCATGAAGCCCTCTCGAAGACGTCGTCCCCCTATCGAGTTTCTCCGGGAGAGATGGCGAGTCCAATAATGAATACGATGTCTATCGAAGCAGCCGGTGCCGCCGGCATTGCCGAGGCCCTGGTTTCTGCCCGTCGCGCGGGGTGCCCGCTCGCCGGTTTTCCCGGAGTCGTTCCGCCCGACCTCGCGACGGCCTACGCCGTCCAGGATGCCGCCATCGCGCATTACGGGGTGCCGGTGGTCGGCTGGAAGGTGGCGATGATCGCGCCGCACTTCCGCGAGCGCTATCCCTCGGTGCGGCTCGCCGGGCCGGTGCTGGCCGGAACGGTGGTCATGGCCGAGGATGGCGTGGCCGTTGAGGTTCAAGTGGTGCCGGGCGGCTTTGCCGCGGTCGAGGCGGAGTTCGTGGCTCGGATCGGCCGCGACCTGCCGCCGCGCGCCGAGCCCTACACCGACGCCGAGGTGGCGCCTGCCATCGCCGCGCTGCACGCCGGCGTCGAGATCGCCGGCTTTCCGCTGGCCGACATCAACGGGTTCGGTCCCGGGGCGGTGATCGCCTGCTTCGGCAACAATGCCGGCCTGATCGTCGGCAAGCCGATCGCCGATTGGACGGTGCGCCTGGCCACCACCTTGGCCACCGACGTGACCATCGACGCGGTCGAGGTGGGCCGCGGCAGCGCTGCGGTGATTCCCGGCGGGCCGGTGGGGGCCACCACGTTCCTTGCCAACCACCTGTCGGCGCGCGGCATCGGCCTCAAGGCCGGCGACTGGGTGTCCACCGGTGCCACCACCGGCGTGCACGAAGTCCAGGCCGGTCGCTATGCCGAGGCCACGTTCGATGGCGTCGGGCGGATCGCGGTCCGCATCGTTGGCCCGGCCGGCTGATCGGCCGGTCGTTCCAGGCCGGCCGGCTGCCCGGCGCGGTGGCGCCACGCGGCCCAAGCTGCGCCGGAAAAAATTGCGCCGGAAAAAGATGACGGGCGTTCCGTGAGGAACGCCCGTCCGTGGGCCAAACACACGCCAACTTCCCCCGCCTGTGGCGTGCGTCAGGCTTCTCGTCAGGCCACCCGCGCGAGGCGGCCCGGATTGGTTTCCCGCTTGAAGCAGAGGAAGTCGTAGGGGCGCAGCGTCGCACCGACGCGCGTCAACCCCGCCCACAGCTCGCCGCGGTGATGAACGTGATGGGTGAACCCGTAGGTCAGCACGGCGGTGAGGGGCAGTTCCTCGACCAGCGGCTGGCGAATGGTGTGGTAGCGGACCGTCCGCCCCAGGTCCTCGTCCTTGAGGCGTTCGACGAAGGCGAGGATGCGGGCGTCGTCACGCTCGCGCGCCTCGCGCAGCTCGGCCAGATCGTCAAACAGCACGGCATCGACGCTGTCGGGCGCCTCGCCGTCGTCGTTGAGCTGAGACATCCAGCTGCGGTCGACCAGCAGCAGATGGTTCAGCGTCGCGATAATCGACCCGGCGGCGGCGGCGATGTCCTGGTCGAGCGCGTCGGGAGACACACCGGCCGCGGCGTCATACACGCGCTGGTTCGACCAGGCGTTGTATCGGGCCAACGTCACGAAGTGGTCTCTCATCCCAGGCTCCAGGCGCCGGATCCGGCCGATGTCCTCACCATGACAAAGCCGGATCGCGGCCGCTTTGATCTAGATCAGATGCGACCTCCTGCAACGGCCAAACCCGCGGCGTCCGTCACGGTCGCCATGCCGGAGCCCGCGGGGCAAGCGCTTGGATTCAAAAGAAAATCAAAAAATTCGCCGAATGTGGCGGCTGCACCGGCGGCATGGCGCCTCGCCGTCGGCCGCGATGCTGCGCTGCCGCGGCGCCTTCGCCGTTCCGGCGCTGCTGAATCCGAATGTTGGCACCGGCCGGTGACCGGCAGATGACCGCGAACAGCCGGGCCATGCGGCTTGTCGCGCCGCATGGCCGCTGCTAAGAGACCGTTTGGAAACTCGGACGGCAGGCCGCGTTGCGGCGCGAACTGCCGGACGCCAGGAGAAAAGCGAGGCCGATACCGGGGAGTACCTACGAGCTTTTTGACGCCGCGACCGGCGTTCGCCCCGCAACCCGAAGGGCCGGGCCGCTTTCGGGCGCCCGGTTCGTCGCCGACCTCGACCGTACTCCCCGGTACGCTCTTCGATCGGCTCCTGCCGGAGCGCCCGAAATCGGCTCCGGCGCGGCCCCGTCGGAGTTTCCAAACGGTCTCTAAGAGCCGGCCACTTCCTTTTCCATTCCTATTATCTTGTGAGGTTCCCATGGCGGTCGAGCGCACCTTCTCGATCATCAAGCCCGACGCGACGGCCCGCAACCTGACCGGCGCCATCAATGTGGTGATCGAACAGGCCGGCCTGCGCATCGTGGCGCAGAAGCGCGTCCGCATGACCCGCGGCGAGGCCGAGACCTTCTACGCCGTCCACAAGGAGCGGCCGTTCTTCGGCGAGCTGGTCGAGATGATGACCTCCGGCCCGGTGGTGGTGCAGGTGCTCGAGGGCGAGGGCGCGGTGGCGCGCTATCGCGAGATCATGGGTGCCACCAACCCGGCCAGCGCCGCCGATGGCACCATCCGCAAGCTCTACGCGAAGTCGATCGGCGAGAATTCGGTGCACGGCTCCGACTCCGTCGACAACGCCGCGATCGAGATCGCACAGTTCTTCGCCGGCAACGAGATCGTCGGCTGAGCCGACCCGAGGGCCCGGCCCTGGCGGCCGGGTTCTCTTCTTCCGGCCGGGGTGCGCCGGGCCTGCCGCCGCTGCGGCAGGCGAACGGCTGCAATACCGATACGTTCTTGCTGGACGGCGCGGGTGGACCGATGGTCCGCTCCGCGCGTTCGGCTGTGGAGACGGTGCTCGGTTCATGCTTCTCGACCATCCGGGGTTTTGGCTCGGCGCTTTTCAGATCGTCTGGATCGACATCCTGTTGTCGGGCGACAACGCCGTGGTGATCGCGCTGGCCTGCCGCCATCTGCCGCCGCGGCAGCGGATGTGGGGCATGGTGCTGGGCGCCGGCGCGGCGGTCAGCCTGCGTGTGCTGTTTGCCGGCGTCGTCACCGAACTGATGGTGCTGCCCTATCTCAAGCTGGTCGGCGCCGGCCTGCTGGTGTGGGTCGCGGTCAAGCTGGTGGTGCCCGAGCACGATGGCGCCGAGGGCAAGCTCGCCCCCGCCGACACGCTATGGCGGGCGGTGCGCATCATCGCCGTCGCCGATGCGGTGATGAGCCTCGACAACGTCATCGCCATCGCCGCGGTGGCCGATGGCAGCATCGTTCTGATCGCCTTCGGCCTCATCGTCTCCATTCCGCTGATCGTTGCCGGCAGCGCGGTGCTGATGCGGATCCTGGAGCGCTACCCGGCGCTGATCTGGGCGGGGGCGGCACTGCTCGGCTGGGTGGCGGGCGAGATCTTCGCCGAGGACCCGCTGATCGCCGGTCTGGTCGGCGCCGATATGGCTTTTCCCGTGAAGATGATCGCCGGAGCGGTTGGCGTCGCGCTCGTGCTCACCATCGGCTGGCTGGCGCTGCGGCGGCGCCGGGCAACGGCGGGGGACGCCGTCTGAGGCCACGGGCGCCGTCGCCGGTCCGATCCGCCGGATTTTCGTAACGGGCGGCGCCAATGCGAAATTGCACCAATTTCATTCATTACGCTGCTGCAATCTTGACAGCGGCGGCGGCGAGGGGCCTTTCATACGTCTCCGGCCGAGCACGCCGGAGGCCCGTATTCCCCTCGCCGAAACTCCCGTTTCCGAACTGGGATTTTCGGCGAAATCGCGTCCGGGGTCACGCAGTGATGGCCTGGACCCCGTATCAAGGCACCGCATGACACGGTAGCCCGAAACTTGGCGCGCGCGCCAGCGGCTGATTTTCAATGGACGGCCCCATGATTTCCCTCGGATCGGTTTCTGGCGCGGCGCGGCTCGTCCGCGTCGTCCTCGTCGCATTCTGTCTTCAGCCGGCGCTGGCGCTGGCCGGCGGCGCGCCGCCCGAGGACGGTGCCTTCCAGCGGCCGGGCGTGCCGCCATCCGGCCCGAGGGGGCTGCCGCAGGGCGCGGTGCAGCCGCCGGCGGGACAGGCGACCCAGCAGCGGCAGCAGGGCTCGGTGTTCGCGCTGCCGCCGCCGCCCGAAGGCGGGGTGAAGAATGCCGAGCAGGCCCGGCTGCGGCTGCAGGACATCTGCATGTACCGCACCGCCGAGGCCGAGAATCCGACCGCGGACAATGGGCCGCGTTGCGCCTGCTACGGCAGGACGCTGGCCAAGTCGTTCAACCCGGATGAACTCGCTGCGTTCGCCGCCGCCGACGAGGTGCCCGAGGGCGCCCGCGACCGCGCCGATGCGGTGTGGCTCGGCTGCAAGGGCAAGCGCGACTGACACGGTTTCCGGCCCGTCGCGGCGGAACCGGCAGAAACCACCTCGCCGAAAAGCCCTGATCAGACAGTGGTATTTGGCAGGAAGGCCGACGAAACGCCGGCCCGATCGGCCGGACTTCGTTTGACCGGCACTGCTTGGCGCGGATCCGGCGGCCGGCCGATGCCGCCGCCGGATCAGCTGCGGTCGGCGAAATACTGCGCCATCACCCGGTCGCGATACGCCACCAGGTTGGGGTGGCGCTCGATGGCGTCGCGGGTCGGCGAGTCGAACACCGGGCACAGGATGGCGATCAGCATGCCGGCGACGGCGGCGTCTGCGCCACACGGCTTCTCGCCCATCAGGAACGGCTTGTCGCCGAGGATGGCGGCAACCGAGTCCACCGCTCGCCCGGTCAGTTCGGCGACCTCGGCGCGGGAGTGGCGGCCGAAGCCCTGGCCCTTCAGCACGCTGCGGATCTTGCGTTTGATGACAAAAATTGCCAGCTGGCGCAGCGGCGGCGGGATGCGCTTGAAGAAGGTCTTGGGGCCGTTGGTGAAATTGGCGTCGTCCATCCAGCGGTCGTGGACCAGTGCCCAATAGAGCTGGTCCTCGATCATCTTCTCCACCGCCCAGGCGATGCCGCGCGCGTTGGCATCGAGCCCGTGGTCGAAATCGACGCCGTAC
Organism: Blastochloris viridis; assembly: GCF_001402875.1. Classification (NCBI taxonomy): domain Bacteria; kingdom Pseudomonadati; phylum Pseudomonadota; class Alphaproteobacteria; order Hyphomicrobiales; family Blastochloridaceae; genus Blastochloris; species Blastochloris viridis. The sequence continues at coordinate 1,175,149 of NZ_CP012946.1, forward strand.
GTCTTCTCGATGTGGAAGCGGATGAAGGTGGAGTCCGGCACGCGGGCGCCGTCGTCGTCGATATAGGGCAGCTTGCCCTTGGGCGCCTTGTGCATGCCCGAGGTGTCGATGCGGTAGGGCAGCCCGGCGAATTTCAGCAGCAGCTCGGCCTTGAGCACGAACGGGCTGGGATCGGGCAGGCCGAAGGCGGGGCCGAAACCGTACAGCGTGATCATGGCGACTCCGTCGAGCGGGCGGGGACCACGAGCGCCTGCGCCGGGCCGGCGCAGGCGGGCTTGAGGCCGCGGGCAAGCCGGGCCAGCGCCGCCGGGTAGATGACGTGCTCCTGCGCCAGCACCCGCGCGCTCAGCGTGTCGGAGGTGTCGTCCGGCAGCACCGGCACCGCCGCCTGCGCCAGGATCGGCCCGGCATCGACCTCCGGCACCACCAGATGCACGGTGCAGCCGTGGATCTTCACCCCGGCGTCAAGCGCTCGCTCGTGGGTGTCGAGGCCGGGGAAGGCCGGCAGCAAGGCGGGGTGGATGTTGAGCATCCGCCCGCTCCAGCGCGCGACCAGCCACGGCGTCAGCACCCGCATGAAGCCGGCGAGGCACACCAGCTCGACGCCGGCGGCCTCAAGCTCGGCGTGCAGCGCGGCCTCGAACGCGGCGCGGTCTTTGCCGAAAGGCCGGCTCTCGACCACCTTGGTGGCGACGCCGGCGGCCGCGGCGAGGGCGAGTCCGCCGGCGTCGGCCTTGTTCGACACCACCAGAGCGATCTCGGCCGGGAAGTCGGGCGCCTTCGCCGCCGCGATCAGCGCCGCCATGTTGCTGCCGCGGCCGGAAATCAGCACCGCGGTTCTGACCCGCGCCATGGTCAGGCCAGATCCAGCCGGCCGGTGTAGGCGACGCGCGGGCCGTCCGGCGCGACCGTCACCACCTCGCCGAGGGTGTGGACGCTCTCGCCCGCCGCGGTGAGGGCGTTGCGCACTTGGTCGGCGTCGGCGGCGGCGGCGATGACGACCATGCCGATGCCGCAGTTGAAGGTGCGCAGCATCTCGGCCTCTTTGACGCCGCCGGCCGCGGCCAGCCATTTGAACACCGGCAGCACCGGAACGGCGGAAAGGTCGATGCGGACGCCGAGGCCGCCCGGCAGCGAGCGCGGGATATTCTCGGTGAAGCCGCCGCCGGTGATGTGGGCCATCGCCTTGACGGCGGCGGTGTCGCCGATCGCCTGCAGCAGGCTCTTGACGTAGATGCGGGTCGGGACCAGCAGCGCCCGGCCGATCGGCTCGGCCGGGGCGAACGGCGCGGGCTGATCCCAGCCGAAGCCGGCGTCGGTGACGATGCGCCGCACCAGCGAATAGCCGTTGGAATGAACGCCCGAGGCGGCGAGGCCGAGCACGACGTCGCCGGCCGCAACGTCGCCGCGCGGCAACAGCTGGCCGCGCTCGGCGGCGCCGACCGCAAAGCCGGCGAGGTCGAAGTCGCCGCCGGAATAGACGCCGGGCATCTCGGCGGTCTCACCGCCGATCAGGGCGCAGCCGGCGATGCGGCAGCCCTCGGCGATGCCGCCGACGATGTCGGCGCCGCGCACCGGGTCGAGCCGCCCGGTGGCGAAATAATCGAGGAAGAACAGTGGCTCGGCGCCCTGGACCACCAGGTCGTTGACGCACATGGCGACGAGGTCGATGCCGATGGTCGCGAGCTGGCCGGTCTCGGCGGCGATCTTGACCTTGGTGCCGACGCCGTCGGTGGTCGAAACCAGGATGGGGTCGGTGAAGCCGGCGGCCTTGAGGTCGAAGGCCGCGCCGAACCCGCCGATCTCGGCGTCGGCGCCGCGGCGGCGGGTCGCCCGCACCTTGGGCTTGATCAGCTGCACCAGCCGGTTGCCGGCATCGATGTCGACGCCTGCCTCGGCATAGGTCAGGCCGCTTGCGCTGTCGCGTCTCAGGCTCATGTCGTTCTCCCGGCCTTGGGGGTTAAGGCCAAACGTGGCGCCGTGCAATGGCGCAAGGCCGGGCCGACGGCCGGCCGGCTTGCCGAAACGCCGCAGGCGTTCTCAGGGGCCGCAGGCGTGTCCGAGCCGCTGCACCCTTTCCAAACGTTGGTGTGACGGCTATCAAACCGTTGATGAATCCGGCCATCGACCTAACATCCGGATCGTCGCTGTCATCAGCCGAACCGGGGGACGGGCGTGAGCATCCCCAATTTCATTACCCTCGGCCGCCTTCTGCTGGTTCCAGCGGTGGTGTGGGCGATCTCCGACCACCAGATGATGCTGGCGTTCGTGCTGTTCGTCATCGCCGGCGTGTCGGATGCGGTCGACGGCTTCCTCGCCAAGCGGTTCGGTATGGCCACCGAGCTTGGCGCCTATCTCGACCCGCTGGCCGACAAGGCGCTGCTGGTCAGCATCTACCTGACACTGGCGCTGCTCGGCCAAATTCCGGCCTGGATCACCATCCTGGTGGTGTTCCGCGACATCATGATCGTCGGCGCGATCATGCTGTCGGGCGTGCTGGAGAAGCCGGTCACCATCCGGCCGCTGCGGGTGTCCAAGCTCAACACCACCGCCCAGATCGTGTTCGCGGCGCTGGTGCTGGGCTCGCTCGGGTTCGGCCTGACGCTCGGCTCGGTGGTGACCTTGGCGATGTATACCACCGCCGCCTTGACGATCGTCTCGGCCGCTGCCTATCTCCGGGAATGGATGCGCCATATGGCGAGTTGACGGACCGATGCGGTGAGGCCGGCGCACGCTGGCAGGCGAGGGGCTGAGCGGCCAATGACGCTCCAGAAGCAGGTTCTGTTCTGGCTTGGCGCGCTTGTCGCCGTCATCCTGCTGGTCTGGCTGCTGCGCGGCATGCTGCTGCCGTTCGTCGCCGGCATGGCGCTGGCCTATTTCCTCGATCCGGTCGCCGACCGCCTGGAGCGGGTGGGGCTGGGGCGGCTGTTGTCGACGCTGCTGATCGTCGGGGTGTTCCTGCTCACCTTCGTGCTGGTGGTCATCCTGGTCGGGCCGCTGCTCACCAGCCAGCTCACCGCCTTCATCGAGCGCCTGCCCGCCCTGATGATGTCGCTGCAACAGCTGTTCACCGACCAGAACCGCGAGTGGCTGGCGCCGATCCTCGGCGACCGCCTGCCCGACATCCAGAAGTCGCTGTCGGAACTGGCGACCCAGGGCGCGCTGTGGCTGGTCGCCTCGCTGCGCGGGTTGTGGTCGGGCGGCGCCGCGCTGGTTTCGGTGGTGTCGCTGGTGGTGGTGACGCCGATCGTCGCATTCTACCTGCTTTATGACTGGGGGCGGATGATCCGCGCCATCGATAGCTGGCTGCCGGTGAAGTATCGCGACACCATCCGCGAGCTCGCCAACGAAATGGACCAGGCGATCGCCGGCTTCGTGCGCGGGCAGGCCGGCGTCTGCCTCAGCCTCGCGCTCTACTACGCCGTCGCACTGATCGCGGTCGGCCTGAACTTCGGCCTCCTGATCGGCTCGATGGCGGGCGTGCTGTCGTTCATCCCCTATGTCGGCTCGCTCACCGGCCTGCTCACCGCCACCGGGGTGGCGATCGTGCAGTTCTGGCCGGACTGGCACCTGATCTTAGTGGTGGTGGCGGTGTTCGCGGTCGGCCAGATCCTGGAGGGCTATATCCTGGCGCCCAAGCTGGTCGGCCGGAGCGTCGGCCTGCACCCGGTCTGGCTGATGTTCGCGCTGTTCGCGTTCGGCTATCTGTTCGGCTTCGTCGGCCTGTTGCTGGCGGTGCCGCTGGCCGCCGCCATCGGGGTGCTGACGCGGTTCGCGCTCAGGCGCTATCTGGCCAGCCCGTTCTACACCGGCCTGTCGCGCACGGTCGATGCCAGCGACGGCACGGACGCCTGATCCCAAGCCATGCCCGCGATGATGCCGCACCAGCTCGTGCTCGATTTCGGCCAGCCGCCGAGCCTCGCCCGCGAGGATTTCGTCGCCGCGCCCTGCAACGCCGCCGCGCTGGCGGTGGTCGAGCGCTGGCCGGACTGGCCGGACCGCGCGGTGGTGGTGGTCGGGCCGGAGGGCACCGGCAAGAGCCATCTCGCCGCGATTTGGGCCGCCCGCGCCGCGGCGAAGCGGGTGCTGGCCGAGGCGCTGCACGAGGCCGACCTTGCCGACCTTCTGGCCTCCGGCGCGCTGGTGGTGGAGGATCTCGACCCCGCCGGGGTGACCGAGACGGTGCTGTTCCACCTGCTCAACCTGGTGCGTGAGCAGCGGGCGTGGCTGCTGATCACGGCGCGGGAGGCGCCGGCCGCCGGGTTCGGCCTGCCGGACCTGGTGTCGCGGCTGCGGGCGCTGCCGGTGGCGGCGATCGCCCCGGCCGACGACGACCTGCTGCAGGCGATGGCGTTCAAGCTGTTCGCCGACCGCGGCGTCGACGCCGATCCCGCCATGGTCAAGTATCTGGTAACGCGCATCGAGCGCTCGGCGGCGGCGCTGGCCCGCACGGTGGCCGACCTCGATTCCGCGGCGCTAGCGTTGCGGCGGCCGGTGACGCGGGCGCTGGCGGCGCAGCTGCTGCCGCAGGTTTCGCTCGAGCGCTGACCCCGACGGGCCATCGTCCGGCGCGGTCGGCCGCCGGGTTGATACGGACGTCGGCAGATCGCCTGCAGCTCCGTATTGTGGCCGCGGCCGGGCCGACCCGCGGGCCGAAAATCTCCTTTCCGAACAAGGGTTTTCGGCCAAATCGTATCTGGCACCGCGACGCGATCCTCGGCAAACCGCGTCATGTGGTTCCGGCAGAATGGGCGCTGCGGCATCGCGAAGCGGGCAGGCCGCCCCCATATTACGGCCGACGCTTTCGCGAATTTGTCATCGCTCGGTAATACTGAACGCTCCGAACCCCGCTCTGGAGAAGCCACATGGCCAAGAACGCCCGCGCCCGTGCCCCCGCCGTCGAGACGCAGCCCGAGGTGGCGACGGCGAGCGTCCAGCCGGCGGCGGAGCCGCAGCCCGAGGCGGAGACGCCGCTGTCGGAGCGGCCGGAGCGCTTCATCAACCGCGAACTGTCGTGGCTTGACTTCAATTGCCGCGTGCTGGCCGAGAGCGAGAACGCCCAGCACCCGATCCTGGAGCGGCTGCGCTTCCTGTCGATCTCGGCCAACAATCTCGACGAGTTCTTCATGGTGCGCGTCGCCGGCCTCAAGGGCCAGGAGCGGGCCGGCATCACCGACAACAGCCCGGACGGGCTGACGCTGCGCGAGCAGCTCGACCGCATCGGCCTTGAGGTCGCCCGGCTGTCGGCCGAGCAGCAGCAGCGCTGGCGCGAGCTTCGGCAGGAGCTGCGCCAGGTCGGCGTCAACCTGGTCGAGAGCGACGGCGTGACCAAAGCCGAGCGCGGCTGGCTGGAGGACTATTTCCTCCGCCACGTCTTTCCGGTGCTGACGCCGCTGGCGATCGACCCGGCGCACCCGTTCCCGTTCATCCCCAATCTCGGCTTCTCGCTGGCGCTGCAGCTGGGCGCCCCGGATGGCTCGCGGCCGCTGACCGCGCTGATCCGCGCCCCCAACAAGATCGACCGCTTCATCAAGATGCCCGATTTCGGCGACGTCGGCTCCACCCGCTTCATCGCGCTGGAGACGGTGATGGGCATGTTCATCGGCCGGCTGTTCCCGGGCTACGTGGTCAACGGCCAGGGCGCGTTCCGGGTGATCCGCGACAGCGACCTCGAAGTGGAGGAGGAGGCCGAGGACCTCGTCCGCCTGTTTGAAACCGCGCTCAAGCAGCGCCGCCGCGGTTCCGTGATCCGGCTGGAGATGGAGGCCTCGACCCCCAAGGCGCTGCGCAGCTTCATCCAGCGCGCGCTCGGCGTCGAGGACGGCGAGACCTTCCTGGTCGACGGCGCGCTCGCCATCACCGACCTGTCGCAGATCGTGGCGCTGGACAAGCCGGCGCTGAAGTTCCCGCCGTTCAACCCGCGCTTTCCCGAGCGCATCCGCGACCATGGCGGTGATTGCTTCGCCGCCATCCGCAAGAAGGACCTGATCGTCCACCATCCGTATGAGTCGTTCGACGTGGTGGTGCAGTTCCTCAACCAGGCCGCCGCCGACCCCAACGTGGTGGCGATCAAGCAGACGCTCTACCGCACCTCCGCCAACAGCCCGATCGTCAAGGCGCTGGCGGAGGCAGCGGAGGCCGGCAAGTCGGTCACCGCGCTGGTCGAGCTCAAGGCGCGCTTCGACGAGGAGGCCAACATCCGCTGGGCGCGCGACCTGGAGCGCGCCGGCGTGCAGGTGGTGTTCGGCTTCATCGAGCTGAAGACCCACGCCAAATTGTCGCTGGTGGTGCGGCGCGAGGGCGGGGCGCTGACGTCCTACTGCCACGTCGGCACCGGCAACTATCACCCGATCACCGCGCGCATCTACACCGACCTGTCGTTCTTCACCGCCGACCCGGTGTTCGCCCGCGACGTCGCCCGCATCTTCAACTTCGTCACCGGCTATGCCGAGCCGCAGGAGCTGGAGCGCATGGCGGTGTCGCCGGTGACGCTGAAGAAGACCATCCTCGATCACATCGCCAAGGAGGCCGCCTATGCCAAGGCCGGCCGGCCGGCGGCGATCTGGGGCAAGATGAACGCACTGGTCGACCCCGAGGTGATCGACGCGCTCTATGCCGCCAGCCAGGCCGGCGTCACCGTCGATCTGGTGGTGCGCGGCATCTGCTGCCTGCGCCCCGGCGTGCCGGGCCTGTCCGACAACATCCAGGTGAAGTCGATCATCGGCCGCTTCCTGGAGCACTCCCGCATCTATTGCTTCGGCAACGGCCACGGCCTGCCGCACCCGAAGGCGGCGGTCTATATCTCCTCCGCCGACATGATGCCGCGCAATCTCGACCGCCGGGTCGAGGCGCTGTGTCCGATCCTCAACCCGACCGTGCACGAGCAGGTGCTCGACCAGATCATGGTGGCGAACCTGATGGACAACGAGCAGAGCTGGCGGGTCTTGCCCAATGGAAGCTCCGAACGCATCATCCGCCCGGCCGACGAGGAGCCGTTCAACGCCCATCGCTACTTCATGACCAACCCGAGTCTGTCCGGCCGTGGAAAGTCCCTCGAAGCAACCGCTCCGCGCACCCTCACGCGCCGAATCTCCCGTGCCTAAATTGGCAGCAGCCTCCGAAATCGCCCGCGGCCGGCTGTCGATGGGGCCGCCGATCGCGGTGATCGACATCGGCTCCAACTCGGTGCGGCTGGTGGTCTACGAGGCGGTTTCGCGCTCGCCGACCCCGGTGTTCAACGAAAAGGTGCTGTGCGGCCTCGGCCGCAACGTCGCCACCACCGGCCGGCTCGACGTCGATGCGGTAGACAAGGCGTTGGCGGCGCTGAAGCGGTTCCGCGCGCTGTGCGACACGCTGCGGGCCGACCGGGTGCATGTGCTGGCCACCGCTGCGGCGCGCGATGCCGCCAACGGGCCGGAGTTCATCGACCGCGCCCGCGACATCTGCCGCGTCGACGTCGAGCTGCTGTCCGGCAAGCGCGAAGCCAAGCTGGCCGCGCTCGGCGTCATCTCCGGCACCTACCGGCCGAGCGGGGTGGTGGGCGACCTCGGCGGCGGCTCGCTGGAACTCGCCGACATCGACGGCCACCGCGTCGGCGCCGGCGTCACCTTGCCGCTCGGCGGCCTCGCGTTGCAGGACATCTCGGGCCGCTCGGTCAAGAAGGCGGAGAAGATCGTGCGCGAGGCGCTGGCCGGCGTTCCCCAGCTCGACGAGCTGGCCGGCCGCACCTTCTACGCCGTCGGCGGCACCTGGCGGGCGCTGGCCAAGCTGCACATGGAGCAGCGCGGCTATCCACTGCACGTCATGCACGGCTACACCCTTCCCACCCGCGCGATGGTGGAGTTCTGCCGGCTGCTGCAGCGCGCCGATCCCTCGACGTTGTCGAAGATCGAGGCGGTGTCGGACGCGCGGCGCGCGCTGCTGCCCTACGGCGCGGTGGTGCTGGAGCACATTCTGCGGCTCGGCAAGCCGTACGAGGTGATGGTCTCCGCGCTCGGCGTGCGCGAGGGGCTGCTGTTCTCGCTGCTGCCGGAGGAGGAGCAGCGGCTCGACCCGCTGCTGGCCGCGGCGGAGGACCTCAACCAGCTGCGCTCGCGCTCGCCGCGCCACGGCCGCGACCTCGCGGCGTGGTCGGACCGCTTCATGGCCTCGACCGGCTTCGAGGAGACCGCCGAGGAGACCCGGCTACGACGGGCGGCGTGCCTGCTCGCCGACATCGGTTGGCGCGCCCACCCCGATTATCGCGGCGAGCAATCGCTCAACATCATCGCCCATGCCGCCTTCGTCGGCATCGACCACACCGCGCGGGCGTTCCTGGCGCTGGCGGTCTATTTCCGCCACGCCGGGCTGTCGGAGGACGGGCTGTCGCCGCAATTGCGCGAGCTGGCCTCGCCGCAGGCGCTCGACCACGCCCGTATCCTCGGCGCCTCGATGCGGGTGGCCTATCTGGTATCGGCGGCGATGCCGGACGTGCTGCCGCGGGCGCCGCTGGAGGTGGTGCATGGCAAGCTGGTGCTGCGGCTCGACGGCGAACTCGCCGACCTTGCCGGTGACCGGCTGCTGGGCCGGGTGCGCACCCTGGCCAAGCTGATCGGCCGCGAGCCAGTGATCGCGGCGGGGTAGGGCTCAATTGCCGCGTCGGGCGAAATAAGACGCAGCTGGGATTTATGGCTCGTCTCTCGTCGTCCCGGCCAAGCGCCTGGATGCATCGCATCCGGCGCGCGAGCCGGGACCGTTCGCACGACCAACGCCTTTTTCTGCTCGTCATCCCGGCTCGGCGCCGCGCCGTCCGGGATGACGAGTTCTTATGGGTCGGCAGGCGTCGGCGGAGAGCCCGCCTCACTCGCTCCGCCGTTGTCCGGCTTGTCCACCGTCACCACGCGGCCGCGGTCGATCGCCAAGGCGAGGCGGCCGTGCTTGAGGGCGAGCGCCTTGTCGCCGAACAGCTCGCGCCGCCAGCCGCGCAGGGCGGCGACGTCGGCCTCGTCGTCCGAGGCGATATGTTCGAGGTCGTCCACCGTCGCGATCACCTTCGCCGCGACGGCGTGGCGCTCGGCGGTCATGCGCAGCAGCACCTTGAGCAGTTCCACCGTGGCCTGGGCGCCGTTGCTCGGCGTCCGGTCGCGCTCGATGCGCGGCAGCGTCTTGGGGTCGCGGGCGAGGCCGCGCTTCACCGTCTCCAGGATGGCCAGGCCCCAGGCCGAGCGCTCGAACCCCTTGGGCAGCGAGCGCAGCTGGCCGAGCGCCTCCGGCGTGACCGGCTGCTGGATGGCGATCTCGCCGATCACCTCGTCCTTCATCACCCGCGAGCGCGGCACGTCGCGCGACTGCGCCTCGCGGTCGCGCCACTCGGCGACCTCGATCAGGACGCCGAGCTCGCGCGGCTTGCGTACCCGCGTCTTCAGCCGGTGCCAGGCGTCGACCGGGTCCTGGCGGTAGGTGTCCGGCGAGGTCAGCACCGCCATCTCCTCGGCCACCCAGTCGCTGCGGCCGCGCTTTTCCAGGTCGCGCAGCAGGCGCTGATAGACGTCGCGGAGGTGGGTGACGTCGGCCTCGGCATAGGTGATCTGCGCCGGGCTCAACGGCCGGCGCGACCAGTCGGTGAAGCGCGAGGACTTGTCGATGACGTGGCCGGTCAGGCGCTGGACCAACTGGTCGTAGGACACCGAATCGCCGTGGCCGAGCACCATGGCGGCGATCTGGGTGTCGAACACCGGGTGGGGAATCATCTTGGCGCGGTGCCAGATGATCTCGATGTCCTGGCGGCCGGCGTGGAACACCTTGACGATCGATTCATTGGCCATCAGCTCGAAAAAGCTAGATAGATCAATGCCATCGGCCAAGGTGTCAACCACGACGGCCTCGTCTGGGCCGGCAAGCTGCACGACGCAGAGCTTGGGCCAGAACGTGGTCTCGCGGAGAAATTCGGTATCGACGGCAACGAACGGATGTGTGGCAAGCCGTGCGCAGACGTCGGCGAGGTCCCGGGTGGTCGAAATCAAATTCATGGCGTTTCTATAGCGGAGTCGCGAGCCGGCTTGGAGTCAGTGCCTTGACAAGGCAGCCCCTGCATGTGCTCTACCCCCCGCTCCGTAAACGGATTTCCCATGCATCGCTATCGCTCCCACACTTGTGGCGCGCTGCGCGCCTCCGACATCGGCCAGACCGTCCGGCTTTCGGGCTGGTGCCATCGTATCCGCGACCATGGTGGCGTCCTGTTCATCGATCTGCGCGACCACTACGGCATCACGCAGGTGGTGGCCGATCCCGACAGCCCGGCCTTCAAGGCGGTGGAGCAGGCGCGCGCCGAGTGGGTGATCCGCGTCGACGGCCGGGTTCGCCCTCGGCCGACCGGCACCGAAAATCTTGAACTCGCCACCGGCGAGGTCGAGGTGTTCATCACCGAGCTGGAGGTGCTCGGCCCGGCCGGCGAGTTGCCGCTGCAGGTGTTCGGCGAGCAGGAATACCCCGAGGAGACCCGGCTGCGCTACCGCTTCCTCGACCTCAGGCGCGAGCGGCTGCACCGCAACATCATGCTGCGCGGCCAGGTGATCGATTCGCTGCGCAACCGCATGAAGTCGCAGGGCTTCTTCGAGTTCCAGACCCCGATCCTCACCGCGTCCTCGCCGGAGGGCGCACGCGACTATCTGGTGCCGAGCCGTGTCCATCCCGGCAAGTTCTACGCCCTGCCGCAGGCGCCCCAGCAGTTCAAGCAGCTGCTCATGGTGGCGGGCTTCGATCGCTATTTCCAGATCGCCCCCTGCTTCCGCGACGAGGACGCGCGAGCCGACCGCTCGCCGGGCGAGTTCTACCAGCTCGATATCGAGATGAGCTTCGTCACCCAGGACGACGTGTTCGCCTCGGTCGAGCCGGTGCTGCGCGGGGTGTTCGAGGAATTCGGCGACGGCAAGCCGGTGACGCAGAGCTTCCCGAAGATCCGCTATGCCGACGCCATCAAGAGCTATGGCACCGACAAGCCGGACCTGCGCAACCCGATCAAGATGCAGAACGTCTCGGAGGCGTTCCGCGGCTCCGGCTTCAAGGTGTTCGCGCGCATCCTCAATGATGATCCCAAGGCCGAGGTGTGGGCTATTCCGGCGCCGAGCGGCGGCTCGCGCGCGTTCTGCGACCGCATGAACAGCTGGGCGCAAGGCGAGGGCCAGCCTGGCCTCGGCTACATCTTCTGGCGCGAGGGCGCCGGCGCCGGGCCGCTTGCCAACAATATCGGGCCGGAGCGCACGGCTGAGATCGCGGCGCAGCTCGGCCTGAAGGACGGCGATGCCTGCTTCTTCGTCGCCGGCCGGCCGGACAAGTTCTACAAGTTCGCCGGCGAGGCGCGCACCCGCGTCGGCAAGGATCTCGGCCTGATCGAGGAGAACCGCTTCGAGTTCTGCTGGATCACCGACTTCCCGATGTACGAGTGGAACGAGGACGACAAGAAGATCGACTTCTCGCACAATCCGTTCTCGATGCCGAACTTCGATCACGATGCCTTCCTGGCGCTCGACCCTGCCGACCAGGACACCGTGCTCGGCATCACCGCGTTCCAATACGACATTGTCTGCAACGGCATCGAGCTGTCGTCTGGTGCCATCCGCAATCACCGCCCGGACGTGATGAAGAAGGCGTTCGCCGTCGCCGGCTACGGCGAGGAGACCATCATCGAGAAGTTCGGCGGCATGTACCGGGCGTTCCAGTATGGCGCGCCGCCGCACGGCGGCATCGCGCCGGGCGTCGACCGCATCGTCATGCTGCTGGCGGGCGAGAGCAATCTGCGCGAGGTGGTGCTGTTCCCGATGAACCAGCGCTGCGAGGACCTGTTGATGGGCGCGCCCTCGACGGTGACGGCCAAGCAGCTGCGTGAGTTGCACATTCGGCTGAACCTGCCGACCTGACCGCCGGCGATCAGCTTCGATCGATGCCAACGGCCCGACGCGGCGATCCCGCGCCGGGCCGTTCGGCGTTTGACGGACTTTCGACAGGATTTGCTGCATAAGCGTCATCCATAGGCAGAATTGCCGTTCGAAAGTCGCCAATATCGGAGTTTTTCCGCGGGGCGCCAAATATTACATTGATTCGTAACATGCAACCTGCGCCTTGCGTGCGGGGCTTGAAACGTCGCGAAATCAATCGTTCGAGGCGGAGGTTCTTGCGGTTTTGCTATTTATGGTGGCAATTTGTGCCGATTTGCGGGTGCCGATGAAGTCTTAAGTCGGCATTAATTCGAATTTGGCTTTAATCCGGAGCTTAACAGCGCGGGGAAGGTCGACGTGAAGCGCGCGGCACGAAAACGAATAGCCGTGCTCTTCGCAGCGCTGTGCTGCGCGGGCTTGATCGCCTTCGGCATCGAGGCCGGCACCGACGTCATCCTCAGGGAGCGCGGCGCCGCCCAGGCCGCCCTGCAGGCCAAGGATATCCTCGTTCGTGCCGAGGCACGGCTGCACCGCTCGGCCGCCGCGCTCGCCGATCTCGTCGCCGGTGGCGTGAAGACCTGCCGCCAGGGCGACATCGAGGCAATGCGGCGGGCAGTCTACGCCACCACGCCGCTCAAGGAAGTCGCGCTGGTCGACGCCCAGGGCGCCGTGCTGTGCTCCCACCACGGCTTCGGCTCCGACCACCGCGGCATGACCGCGGAGCAGGCCATCGCCGGCACCAGCCTCACCATGTCGATGGTGCGGTTCGGCGACGGCCAGGAGCCGGCGCTGCGGCTGCGCGTGGCGGTGGGGCAGCATTACCTCACGGTGCTGGTGCCGGCCGAGGTGTTCGAAACCGACGACGTCGCCGCCCCGGCCCAGGGGCTCGGTATCCGGCTGATGCTCGCCGGCGTGCCGACGGTGCTGCGCCCGCTGGGCGAGCCGGTCGACTCCGACGACGTGCAGGTCGCCACCGGTTCCGGCCAGTTTCCGGTCTCGGTTGAGATCGTCCGCACCATCGAGGGTCTGCGCGCCAACGCAGCGGGGCCGATCCTGTATTCGCGGGCGGGCGGCCTGTTCATCAGCACGCTGATCTTTGCGCTGGCGCTGTCGACGACGCGGCGGCGGCAGGACCCGGTGGATGATCTGCGTGCGGCGATCGATGCCGGGGAAATGGTTCCCTATTACCAGCCGGTGATGGACATCTCCTCCGGTCGCCTGATCGGCTGCGAGGTGCTGGTGCGCTGGCGCCGTCCCGATGGCGAGGTGGTGCCGCCGAGCAGCTTCATCCCGTTGGCGGAGACCTCGGGCCTGATCTTCGAGCTGACCAACCGCCTGATGCGGACGGCGCGGGATGAGGTGGCGGCGGTCTATGCCACCCGGCCCAGCTTGAAGCTCGGCTTCAACGCCCACGCCGACCACTTCCTGAACGACCGCATCGTCGCCGACGTCGAGCAGGTGTTCGGTGGCTCGCCGATCCGGCTGTCTCAGATCATGCTGGAAGTGACGGAGCGAGCGCCGCTCGCCGATCTCAACGAGGCGCGGCGCACCATCGCGGCGCTGCAGGCGCTCGGCGTCAAGGTGGCGATCGACGACGTCGGCACCGGCCATGGCGGCCTCAACTATCTGCTCAAGCTCGGCGTCGACACCATCAAGATCGACAAGATGTTCATCGATGCGATCGGCACCGAGCGCTATTCGAACGCCATCATCGAGACGCTGGTGGAACTCAGCCGGACCATGAAGATCGACGTCATCGCCGAGGGCGTCGAGACCTTCGACCAGGTCGAATATCTGCGGTCCCACGGCGTTCACATGGCCCAGGGTCACGTGTTCGCGCCGGCGCTGCCCGGCGGGGCCTTCCTGGACCTGTGCGAGGCGATGTGCCGCGATGCGGCCGTGCCGGTGGCGACGCACGGGCATAGCCGCGAGCCGATGCCCCGCTACATCTCCGCCCGCAATCGCCAGTTCAGCTGACCGCGCCGGATCGCCGAACGCGGCTCGATCCGCGCCCCCGCGTTGACCACCGCCCCCTGATGCTGACGCACGGGGCCGTTGAAGCTTCGGGCCTCCGCCGGGCGCGGTCGGATCGGCGGTGGCTTCAAATGCATCGCCCCGGGCGCGGCAGGTGCCACGTCCGGGGCGAAATGCGGTGCCGAAGCTGGCGTCAGCGGCGGGCGCTCTTGCGGGGCGGCTGAAAGCCGACATAGTGGCCGTCAACGCAGCCCGACGGACCCTGGCGGAACGATCCGAACAGCGCATCGAAGCCGGTGCACGGGGTGGTCGCAGCGTGGATCAGCGCGACGGTGCCGACCGCCGCAACGCCGCCGGCGACCGCCGACGCGGCCGCGGCGCCGCCGGCGCTGCTGGCGAAGGCCGTCGTGCCGCCCCAGCCATTGTAGAGGCCGACGCCGACCAGGGTGCCGACCACCGCGCCGGTGCCGATCAGCGCCGGGGTGCGCTCGTCATAACCACGGTCGCCGGCCGAGGCGGCGGTGGCGGTGACAGCGAGGGCGGCGGCGGCCGAAACAGCGATGAAAGCCTTACGCATTGCGATCTCCATTTACAGAATAGTGGTCCGATCTCTTGCCTAAATAAGTTGCGTTTAAGCCAACAGTCGCTAGCCGCTCGCAATCATGGCAAGAAAAAGGCACGTCATATTGTTGCGTCGATGCTGGAACACAAGTGTTCTTGCGTTCGCGCAACAAGGAACATGGCCGAACTTTCCGATTTGATAACGCGATATCCGGCGTATCCGTTTAAGTTTCTGGTCGATTATTTGTTTCATGAAAATTGTCGACGGTGCGCCGGCGCCTGCCGTGGCGACGGCGGCCTTGCCGGGTGGCCGGCAACGCCGGCCTAGGCGCGGTGTTCCGCAAACCCGGCTCCCGACTTGTGGGCGGTGCCCTAACGCAGCAGCAGCACCAGCAGCGGCACCAGCATCGCGGTGATGAGGCCGTTGAGCCCCATGGCGATGCCGGCGAAGGTGCCGGCCACCTCGTTGTCCTGGAACGCGCGCGCGGTGCCGATGCCGTGGGCGGATAGCCCGATGGCGAAGCCGCGCGCGGCGCGGTGGCGGACGCCGGCGAGGTCGAGCACCGGCTTGGCCATGATTGCGCCGAGAATACCGGTGGTGATCACCAGCACCGCGGCCAGCGCCGGATCGGCGCCGATGGTGTCGGCGACGCCCATGGCGATGGCGGCGGTAACCGATTTCGGCGCCAGCGCCAGCGCGATCTGCTCGGGCAGGCCGAGCAGCAGCGCCAGCCCCACCGCCGAGACGATCGCCACCACGCCGCCAACCAGCAGCGCCACCGCCATCGGCAGGATCGAGCGGCGCACCAGCGGCCATTGCCGGAACAGTGGCACCGCCAGCGCCACCGTGGCCGGGCCGAGCAGGAAGTGGACGAACTGCGCCCCGGCGAAATAGGTCGGGAACGAGGTTCCGGTCGCCGCCAGCAGCGCCGACACCATCGCGATCGCCAGCGGCACCGGGTGGGCGAGGGGGTGGCGGCCGAGCGCGTGCGAGGCCCGCTCGGCGATGGCGTAGGCCACCAGCGTCGCGGTCAGCCACAGCAGTGGGCCGCCGGAGAGATAGATCCACAGGTCGACGACGGTGATCACGCCGCGGCCTCCGGGCCGGGTGCCGGCGGGGGGCCCGGCTCGGCGCGGCGCGCCAAAGCCTGGAACACCCGGCCGGTGACGACCATGGCGATGACGGTCGAGACCACCAGCACCACCGCGAGCTTGAGGCCGCTGTCGGCGAGCAGACCGTATTGCTGGACGATGCCGACTCCGGCTGGCACGAACATCAGCGACATGTTGCGCAAGATGGTGTCGGCGGTGTCGCCGACCGCGTCGGGAACGCGGCCGCGCACGGCGAGAATGGCGAGCAGCAGCGCCATGCCGGCGACCGGGCCGGGCACTGGGGCGTGGACAAAGCGAACCGCGGTTTCGCCGGCGAGTTGACAGAGCAGCAGAAGGGCGCAGGCTTCGATCATCGGCTTTCAGGGGCGTGAGGACGTCGTCCTCTATAGCAGCCGGTGCCGAGCGGGCGCAGCGGGGCGGATCACGATGGCGAGCGGATGGAGCACCCCGGTCGACATCTATTGCGAGCGCACCACCGCGGCGCTGTGGGCGGAGCCGCTGAATGCCGCGACCAACGCGGCGTTCGTGGTCGCTGCGGTTGCGGCCCTGGCGCTGTGGCGGCGCAGCGGCCGGCGCGGCGACTGGCCGGCGCTCGTGCTCATCGCCGTCACCGCGCTGGTCGGCGTCGGCTCGTTGCTGTTCCACACCGTGGCGACGCGGTGGGCCGGGCTGGCCGACGTCATTCCGATCATGGTGTTCATCGTCGTCTATCTGGTGCTGGCGCTGCGCCGCGTTCTCGGGCTCGGCCTCATCGCCACCGGGGCTGGGCTGGCGCTGTTTTTCGCGGTGTCGGCGGCGATGCCGGCGCTGGTGCGGCTGGCGCCGGGGCCGTGGGCGAGTTCGCAAAGCTATTTTCCGGCGCTGATCGCGCTGGTGACGGTGGGCGCGATTGGCCGGGCGATGCCGGCGGCGGCCGGCGTCCGCGCCAGCGCCGACGCGCTGCTGCTCGCCGCCGGCCTGTTCACGGTGTCGCTGATCGCCCGGATGGCCGATCTGCCGCTGTGCGACGCACTGCCGTCCGGCACGCATTTCCTGTGGCACCTGCTCAACGCCACCGTGCTCTACGTGCTGCTGCGCGCCGCCATCCTGCATCGGGCGGCGGCGTGATCGCGGTCAGTGGCAGGCCGGGCCCATGCGGGCGGCGACCTCGGGCGGCACGCCGTAGTCGCGCAGGATGGAGGCGAGGTCGCAGCAGCCGCTCGACTCGCGCTGCACCGCCAGCATCCACAGCGCCTCGGCGGCGTCTGCCACCAGCGGCTCGCGCGTGGCGGCGCCGGCGCCGCGAGGCGCGGCGTCGAACGTCTTGAGCGCGGCGATGGCGTGCTCCAGCCGGCGGCCGATGCGGCCGAGCGAGGCAGCTTTTTCCTGCGCGATCTCGTAATCGAGGCCGACCCCGGTGCGGGTGCGGCTGCGCAACTCGGATACGAAGGTGGGCGGCTTCAGCGTCATGCGGCGCCCCCGGCAGCGCGGCCGCGAGAGCCGCGTCGATCGCAAAAATTATACAGCAACGCGGCGGTCCGACCAACGATTGCAGCGGCGCGGCGCCCGGCGGCTTTAAGGAAGATCACGCCGCGCCGCCGGTTTCTTTGCACGCGATGCAAAATGGCCGGGCGCAGGCCCGGCCATCGCAGCGGCGGCACCGGCCGCGGTCAGTTGCCGTCGATCGTGCGCACCACCGAGTTGGTCGGCTTGCCGGAGCTGCCGGCGGTGGGCGCGCCCTTCATCTCCTTAGCCACCTCGGCGTCAACGTCCGGCAGCGTGTCCAGCGGCGCCTTGGCGGTGAGATGAACCACCCGGTAGCCGCCGGCCTTGAGGGCGTCGAGCAGCATCGGTGCGGCCTTCGCCGTCACCGCCTGGAAATCGTGCATCAGGATGATGCCCTTGCCGGTGCGCTGCAGCTTGGACATCACCTGCTTGACCACCGCCTCCGGCTTCTTGGTCTTGAAGTCGAAGGAATCGACGTCGCACGAGAACACCGCCACGTTGCGCTCGGCGAGGTAGGACAGCATCGCCGGCGGGTGGCGCAGCGCCGGGAAGCGGAAGAACGGCGACGGTGGCGCGCCGAGCGCGAGGTGGACGGCGCTGGCGCCCTTCTCGAACTCGGCCTTACCGTCGACCGTCTTCCTGGTCAGGTCGACGTGAGACCATGTGTGCGAGCCGATGGTGTGGCCTTGCGCCGCCACCTGCCGCAGGATCTCCGGGTGCCAGATGGTGTGCTTGCCGACGGGGAAGAACGTCGCCTTGGTGCAGTGGTGGGCGAGAGCCTCCAGCACCGCCGGGGTGTTGCGCGGCCACGGCCCGTCGTCGAACGTCAGCACCACCTCGCCGGGCTTGAGGAAATCGTAGGCCTTGAAGTGCTCGAAGCCGAAGCCGGGCCCGCCGGTGGTGTCGATCTCGACGGTGCGGGCAAGGCCGATGGCGTTGGGGTTGCCTGGGCAGTCGGCCGGCGCGGCGACCGGCACCGGCGCGGCCGAGGCGACCGGCGGTGCGCTGGCGATGGGCGCGGCGGCGCTGGTCGCCGGCCTGGTCAGGTCCGGGCTGATCAGGACCGGGGTGACCTCCTGGATCGCCCGCGCCGGCGCGACCGGCGCAAGGGCCGCCGGCGCCTGGCTGACGGGGGCTTGGTCGATGGGGGCTCGGTCGATGGGGGCTTGGCTGACCGGCGACAGGCCGGTCACTGGGTTGGCCGCCGCGGGCTTGGACATCAGCGCCGGGGCGTTCGGCCCATGCACCATCGGGGCGCGGGCCGGCGCGGCGTCCTCGGCGGCGGCTGCCGCCGCCGGGACAGCGGCGGCCGGCGTGACCGGAGAGGGCGCGGCCGGCACCAGCGCCGGCGAATCGGGGCCGCGCACCACCGGCGCCGATTGGGCGGCGGCGCCTGAAACGGCACCCGGCATCGGGATCGTTGCCAACATCACCGCCGCCATCGCCGACAGCAATGAACGGCCCTGCGGCCTCGGAACCAGCATGGAAGACCTCCGCTCGGCGAACGACCCGCGACTGTCGCGATCCCGCGCGAGATTACATTTAACAAAAGGTTAGCGCGACCAGCGGCGAGAACAAGCCATGTTGCCGTTGTCGCGGTGCACAAGGCACTGCGCGGGCCCTGCGCCGAGCCGCTCGGCCGCCGCCGAGCCCGTTGCGCCGGCTCGATTCGGCGGCTCTGTCACCATGACATGCGCGGCGGCCGACACCCGGCGCCGGCCGCCGGCCGGGCGATTCGCGCCTGAGCAACCGAAACGTCGATTTTGTAACGGAAGGATGTTGCCTCAAGTAACTGAAACATTGGCGGTGGCGGCCGAGGTGTAGGGCTGCCTCACGCAATCCGCCCCAGGGTGCGCCTGCGAACAAGGGGCAGATGATGCAGAGGGTGTCCGGGTCGATCGTCGTGCGTCTGCATGGGCTGTTCGCTGAGCTGGCGGGCGCGGTGCTGTGGGCCAACGATCCAGGCGACCGCGCGGCGTTCGCCGTCTCCAAGCAGACGTTCCACACCTTTGACGCGCTGTTCGCGCGCAACGGGGCGGATATGAGCCGCCGCCTGATCGCGGTCAGCGTGGTGTCGGCCTGGTGCTGATCGGCGTCGTGGCCGCCATCGTCACCATCGCCCGCGGCGTCGGCCGGCCGGCGGTGCGATGCGGCTCAGCGCTTGATGCAGCGTGACACCCGCGGGCCGCCGTCGGCATATTTCGCCTTGTCGGTGGTCTTGCGGCTGTTGACCACCACCTCGCGCAGTTCGCCGGCCTTGCAGACGCCGTCGTCGACCAGCACGCGCTGGCCGACCCGCAGCGTGCCGGAGGCCGGCTCGGTCGGGAAAATCGGCGGGGCGGCGGCGGCCGGCGCGGCGGCGAGCGCCGCAAGGCCGGCCAAGGCGAACAGGAGGTGGCGCATGGCTGATTCGAGTTCCGCTTGGTCGGTTCGCTCGCCCGCCATCCGCGCGAGTTTTCAGCGAACGGAATGCCAGAATCCGGCCGGACCGGCCAGATTTCGCAGGACAGGGAGCCGCAGCATGCCGGCGCTGTCAACCGCGGCCGCTCCGGCGCGACGGCACATCGCGCGACGGCCGGCGGTGGCGGATCAGGAGAATGCGCGATGAAAATTCTGCCGCCGGTGCTGGTTGCCGCCTCAGTGGCGGCGATGGTGGCGCTGCACCTTGTCGCGCCGGGGCCGGCGGTGGTCGCCGGCGCGGCGCGCTGGCTCGGCGTGGCGGCGATGGCCGGCGGCTTCGGGCTGGCGTTGGCGGTGTCGCGGCTGTTCGCGCGGCGCGCCGCCAATATCAACACCTTCAAGGCGCCGACCGCGCTGGTGACCGACGGGCCGTTCCGCGTCAGCCGCAATCCGATCTATCTCGGCTTCAGCGTGTTTCTGCTCGGCCTTGCCGTCGCGCTCGGCGGCGCGCTGCCGTTCGCGGTGGTGATGGCGTTCGTGGTGGTGGCCGACCGCTGGTACATTCCGTTCGAGGAAGCGGCGATGCGACGTGCGTTCGGTGCGGCTTACGCCGACTACGCCCGCCGGGTGCGGCGCTGGCTGTGACGCGGCTCGCCGGGTGCCGGCGCCGCCATTTCTGGCGGCGCCGGCGAACCGGTCAGGGGCAGTACCAGATCGGTCCGATGGCGGTGCAGCCGCGCCGGTTCCAATCCCGCGGCCGCTCGTGGTAGCGGCGCCAGCCCGGCGGCGGCCGGCGCTCGCGATTAAAGCTGCGGACCGGGTCCGGCCGGTGCGCCCGGCTGTCGGGGCCGCGGCGGTTGTCGAAATCGCGGCGGTTGTCGGGGCCGCGGCGGCTATCGGCGTCGCGATCCGGCCCGCGCTGGGCGAGCAGCATTTCGTGCGGCGCGCTGGCGGCCTGCGCCGGCGATTGAATGAGCACGAACGCCAGCGCCAGACTCGCGGCGCTTTGACAAACCAGTTTCAGCATCTGTTTCTCCGTTTCATCATGGCTCAACGGTTGAGCGTGGGCACGGGTTCACCGATCCGGAAAATAATCCGGCTAGAGCATTCTCCGCAAAAGTGGATACCGGTTTTGCGAAAGAGAATGCGATAACTCAAAGGCTTAGAGCGGCCACCTGGTGCGATCAGATTCGGCGGACGCTCTAAGGTGACGAAAGCCGCGTCGGCCCGTCCATCGGGGCGCCAGTGCCGCACGTTCAAAGGGGGAGGTCATGGTCGTCACCATCTACGGCATTAAGTCCTGCGATACGATGAAAAAAGCGCGGGCCTGGCTGGAGGCGCACGGCGTCGCCTACGCCTTCCACGACTACAAGGCCGCCGGGGTCGAGCCGGCGCGGCTCGAGGGGTGGGCGCGGCAGGTCGGCTGGGAGACGCTGCTCAACCGCGCCGGCACCACGTTTCGCAAGCTGCCGGAGGCGGCAAAGGCCGACCTCGATGAGGCCGGGGCGCTGGCGCTGATGGCGGCGCAGCCGTCGATGATCAAGCGCCCGGTGCTCGACGCCGGCGGCACGCTGGTGGTCGGCTTCAAGCCGGAGGTCTATGCCAAGACGTTCGGGTGAGGCGGGGCCTCGTGGTGGGGTGAAAGGCGCCTGGGCGGCGAGGCGCTGCTCGGTTGCGGGATCGATGCTGACGTGCAACCCTCGATATGGAGGGGCTCGTGGGCATCGATTCACGCGATATCATCCGCCTGTTGGAGCAGGACGGGTGGATTTATGTGGGCGCCACCGGCAGCCACTACCACTTCAGGCATCCGGCAAAGCCCGGCAAGGTCACCGTGCCTCACCCGCGCAAGGACTTGCATCCGAAGACCGCGCGATCGATCTTTCGGATGGCGGGCTTGAAGGAGCCGCGATGATGGCCGGTTATCTCGCATTGGTGCACAAGGACGCGGGCACGAGCTACGGCGTCAGCTTTCCGGACGTTCCGGGCTGCGTGTCGGCTGGCGATACGCTGGAGGAAGCGCTGGCCAATGCGGCGGAGGCGCTTGGCGGACACCTCGCTTTGCTCGCCACCGATGGCGACTCGGTGCCGTCCCCGCGCAGCTTCGAAGCCTTGCGGGCGGATGCCAGCCTCGCCGACGAGTTTGAGGATGCGGTGGTGAGCTTCGTTCAGCCGCACGCCACCGCCTCGGCGGCCTGAGGCGCGGCGGCGCTTCGCGCCGGTCGTCCCCGGCGAGCATCGCGAAGCGATGCGAGGGAAGCGGCTTTACCGTCGTCCCGGCCAAGCGGCGGGATGCTTGCATCCGCCGCGCGACCCGGGACCGTTTGCAGGAAGGGGGTTCTTTCCTGAAAACGGTCCCGGCTCTCACGGCGTCGCCGTTCGGCCGGGACGACGACCGGGGAAAGGGCACCGGTCGTCCCCGGCGAGCGCGGCATCAGCCGCGCGAGGGAAGGGGACCCATGGACCACGCCAGCCGACACCTTGCCGCACCGCCTAGTGCGGCTTGTGGATCGGGATGGCCGGTCCAAGCCCGGTCATGACGGAGGGTAATGACGTAGTAGCGTAAGCGTATTGCGGCGATTAGGCCGGGTCGACCGTGATCGAAAATGGCGGAATACGCTGCGCTATTCCACCCTACGCTTGCTATTCCATCTGGCGCTGCTCGTCCTTTAAATTAACTTCCATTGTCGTTCTAAACGTGCGATGTCCGCCGATATCAAATCTCGAAGTCGTGATGTATATATATTTCCGCCCACCTTGATAAGGATTACTTTAGATTTTATTATATTATTAATATATTTGTTAGTTTCGGGGGACAAATGTGGTTTTATTGCTGCGTACTCTGGAAGAAGCATCACTTTCTGGATCGCAAATTGATCGGAGAGAAATCCGTTTCTTGACACGCGGCCGTTAGGGAAGGCGTCTGAGGGTTGATTTTTGAAATTTTCTATACTCAAAAGTCGAGTGCGCCATTGCTCAATTCGCTTTTCACGGCTTGATCGGGTTTCTATTTTTTGGTCGAAGTACCACTTTGCCCAAGGTGTCAAGAAAGCGCCAATTCCACCGAGAATTGGAGGTAGTACAAAGCGGGTGAAGATGTCCAATAGTTCCATGACTACGCTCAGAAAGTAGAGGAGTTCCGGGGGCTATATGTCTTGCAGGTCGGCCTGCTCACGCCGCTTTCTCAGGCCGCCGGGTCATGTCGCCACGACCGACCAGAAGCCCGGCAACCGAGATGTCCTCGTCGAGCGCATCCCAATGCAGCCCGTTCCGGCTGATCTCGACCTCGGCGCGCTGTTCGGGCGAGGCGTGAAGGAGGCGCGGAAACCACGCCAGCGGCACGCCCAGCGTGCGGCCGTCAGAAAGGTCGACCCACATCAATTCGGTGTCGAACCGCACATGGATTGGCGAGACGGTCATTGGCGTTCCGGCCTGCTTCGACAGCAGGCAAGTGTGCGGCGCAGGATGGATGCTGTGCAAGCGCCATTGCGAGCGCCAGCTCGTCGCCGTCGCATGCCCTGGGGTTCCCGCGTGTCGGAGCTGCGCGAGATTGAGTCGGCGGAAGATCAATGGGTCCCCTTCCCGAGCGCCTGCGGCGCTCGCCGGGGACGACGGGTGGCGGTTCCGGCATCATTGCGGCGGCGCGCGCGGAACGAGAACCCACACCCAGCCTGCGCGGGGCCTTGGAGGGCGCACTAGCGATAGAGTGCTGCGCCCTACGTTGCTGCGGGTTAGGGTGAAAGAGGGTCGAACCCCTCCGGGGCGACCCTGAGCGGCCTCTTCCCCGCAAAGACGTCGATGGCGAGTTGCCGAAGAACTTGCTGCTCTAACTCTACGTCAGACCAAGCCTTTGGAGTGTATCCGCCTAGGAAAACATCCAACGTATCGATCTTGATTTTTAGTTCATTAGCGATGGCTTTGATTAGCTGTGATTTTGCGTTAATCTCACTATCGGCCCAGGCACGAAAGCCAAGTTCGTCGGGCGGAATATGGTTATACTTTTCGATTAATAATTTGAATTTATCGATAATTTTCGGCCTATCGTGAAATTCGATCTCAATCATATTTAGTGCGAGGACATAGTCCGCCGATAATGGCGCGCGACGTGAGCGCATCAAACCACGAAGAATGTCAAGACGACGATCATGCCTCTGTTTGTGAGAGGTCCACCAAAGCGTAATTCCCACCGCGGAAATCGGTCCTATAAAAGTAGAGAGGACCACTGCCCAATCGATTTTGTCCATATTTCCTTACCAATTTTTGCAGGAAACGACCTTTCACGGCGAATGTTAGTTGCCCCTCAACTGCACCCCGTGGTGCCGCCGCAGGTGTCGCACTTCATGCAGGTGCCGTTGCGCACCAGCGTGAAGTTGCCGCATTCGGGGCAGGCTTCGCCCTCATAGCCCTTGGCTTTCGCTTCGGCCCGGCGGTGAGTGACCGTGGGCTTGGCGCTGACCTCAGTGGTGCCGAGGGTGGCGGTCTTCGCCTGCGCCCCCTTTAAGCGCGCGCCCGGCTTCAGCTCGCCGGCGATCTTGTCGGAGGCCTCGGCCTCGCCGATGCCGAGATCGGCGTCGTCGGCATGCTCGGGCAGATCCTGCTCGTGCAGGTCCTCGTGCGGGTCCTGGCTCGGCTTCAGCGCAGTCGCGCCCACCGTTTTCAGCACCGCCACCGTGCCGCTGCTGCGCGGCGGCTCGCCCTTCGGCACCACCAGCAGGTTCTGGGTGCGGCCGCGCACCAGGCCCTTCGACACCACCCGCGAGGCCGGCGCCGTGGTCTTGCTGCCCTCGGCGACGCCGTGGCCGAGCGCGTCGAACGAGGCGTCGGGCTGGACGTGGCCGAGGTCGTAGCGGCCGAGATACGACACCGCCAGTTCGCGGAACACGTAGTCGAGGATCGAGGTGGCGTACTTGACGATGTCGTTGCCCTGCACCGGCCCCGCCGGCTCGAACCGGGTGAAGGTGAAGGCGTCGACGTATTCGTCGAGCGGCACGCCGTATTGCAGGCCGAGCGAAATGGCGATGGCGAAGTTGTTGAGGAGCGAGCGCAGCGCCGCGCCCTCCTTGTGCATGTCGATGAAGATCTCGCCGAGCCGGCCGTCCTCGTATTCGCCGGTGCGCAGATAGACCTTGTGGCCGCCGACGATGGCCTTCTGGGTGTAGCCCTTGCGGCGGTCGGGCAGCTTTTCGCGCTCGCGCACCTTCTGGACCTCGACCTGCACCCGCTCGACCACGCGCTCGACGATGCGCTCGGCCACCTGCGCCGCGCGCGCCGCCGCCGGCTTCTCCAGGAACGCCTCGATGTCGTCGTCGTCATCGTCGTCGGCGATCAGCTGCGCCGACAGCGGCTGCGACAGTTTCGAGCCGTCGCGATAGAGCGCGTTGGCCTTGAGGCAGAGCCGCCACGACAGCATGTAGGCGCTCTTGCAGTCCTCCACCGTGGCCTCGTTCGGCATGTTGATGGTCTTGGAGATCGCGCCCGAGATGAAGGGCTGCGCCGCCGCCATCATGCGGATGTGGCTCTCCACTGAGAGATAGCGCTTGCCGATGCGCCCGCACGGGCTGGCACAGTCGAACACCGGGTAGTGCGCCTCCTTCAAATGCGGCGCGCCCTCCACCGTCATCGCGCCGCAGACGTGCAGGTTGGCCGCCTCGATCTCGCGCTTGCCGAAGCCGAGGTGGGTGAGAAGGTCGAACGCCGGCGCGTTCAGCGTCTCAGGCGGAATGCCGAGCGTCTCGATGCAGAACGCCTCGCCCAGCGTCCATTTGTTGAAGGCGAACTTGATGTCGAACGCGCCCTTCACCGCGGCCTCGACCTTGTCGATGGCGGCGTCGTCGAAGCCCTTGGTGCGCAAGGTCGACGGGTTGATGGCGGGCGCCTGCTTCAGCGAGCCGTGGCCGACGGCGTAGGCCTCGATCTCGGCGAGCTCGGCCTCCGAATAGCCGAGCTGGCGCAACGCCGCCGGCACCGCGCGGTTGATGATCTTGAAGTAGCCGCCGCCGGCGAGCTTCTTGAACTTCACCAGCGCGAAGTCGGGCTCGATGCCGGTGGTGTCGCAGTCCATCACCAGGCCGATGGTCCCGGTCGGCGCGATCACCGACACCTGCGCGTTGCGATAGCCGTGCGGCTCGCCGAGGGTGACGGCACGGTCCCAGGCGCGCTTGGCGTGCTCGATCAGCCGCGGGTCGGGGCAGGCGGCGTGG
This sequence comes from Blastochloris viridis, assembly GCF_001402875.1. NCBI lineage: Bacteria > Pseudomonadati > Pseudomonadota > Alphaproteobacteria > Hyphomicrobiales > Blastochloridaceae > Blastochloris > Blastochloris viridis. Next base: position 1,200,794 of record NZ_CP012946.1, read on the forward strand.
TCGAGCGGAACGGGCAGGATGGAGAGGCCCTCATAGCCCTCGCGGAAGCCGTGGGCGGCGCGGCGGTGATTGCGCATCACCCGCAGCATGGCCTCGGCGTTCTTGGCATAGCCGGGGAAGGCGCCGAGGAACGAGGCCATCTCCGCCGAGGTGGCGTAGGCAACGCCGGTCATGATGGCGCTGAGCGCGCCGGCGATGGCGCGGCCCTCGTCGGAATCGTACGGGATGGCCGACGACATCAGCAGGCCGCCGATATTGGCGAAGCCAAGGCCCAGCGTGCGGTACTCGAACGAGCGCTCGGCGATCTCCTTGGAGGGGAACTGCGCCATCAGCACCGAGATTTCGAGCACCACCGTCCACAGCCTGACGGCGTGCTCATAGGACTCGACGTCGAACGCGTTGGTTGCCGGGTCGCGGAAGGCGAGCAGGTTCAGCGAGGCCAGGTTGCACGCGGTGTCGTCGAGGAACATGTATTCCGAGCACGGGTTCGAGGCCCGGATCGGTCCGTCGGCGGGGCAGGTGTGCCAGTCGTTGATGGTGGTGTGGAACTGCAGGCCGGGGTCGGCGCAGGCCCAGGCGGCGTAGCCGATCTTGTCCCACAACTCGCGCGCCTTCAGCGTGCGCGCGACGCCGGGCTGGGTGCGCCAGGTCAGGTTCCAGTTGGCGTCGTGCTCGACCGCGTGCAGGAACTCGTCGGTGACGCGCACCGAATTGTTGGAGTTCTGGCCGGCCACGGTGAGATAGGCCTCGCCGTCCCAATCGGTGTCGAACACCGGGAAGTCGATGTCGGCGAAGCCCTGGCGGGCGAACTGGATGATGCGCTTGACCAGATTGTCCGGCACGCCGGCGCGGCGCGCCGCCTTGATCTCGCGCTTCAGGGCCGGGTTCTTGTCGGCCTCGAAGCAGTCGCCGTCCTCGCCCTCGCAATTGACGCAGGCTTTCAGTATGGCTTTGAGGTGCTTCTGGCACGCCCGCGAGCCGGTCACCAGGGCGGCGACCTTTTCCTCCTCCTTCACCTTCCAGCTGATGTAGGCCTCGATGTCGGGGTGGTCGATGTCGACCACCACCATCTTGGCAGCGCGCCGCGTGGTGCCGCCCGACTTGATGGCGCCGGCGGCGCGGTCGCCGATCTTGAGGAAGCTCATCAGGCCGGACGATTTGCCGCCGCCCGACAGCTTTTCGCCGGCGCCGCGCAGCCTGGAGAAGTTGGAGCCGGTGCCGGAGCCGTACTTGAACAGGCGCGCCTCGCGCACCCACAGATCCATGATGCCGCCCTCGTTGACGAGGTCGTCCTCGATCGACTGGATGAAGCAGGCGTGCGGCTGCGGGTGCTCGTAGGCGGTCTTCGACTTGGTGAGCTTGCCGGTTTCAAAATCGACGTAGTAGTGGCCCTGGCTCGGGCCATCGATGCCATAGGCCCAGTTGAGGCCGGTGTTGAACCATTGCGGCGAGTTGGGCGCCACCATCTGCATCGCCAGCATGTAGCGGTGCTCGTCGAAGAAGGCGCGGGCGTCGGCCTCCGAATCGAAATAGCCGCCCTTCCAGCCCCAATAGGTCCAGGTGCCGGCCAGGCGGTCGAACACCTCGGTCGCGGTGGTCTCGCCGACGTAGCGCTGGCCCTCCGGCAGCGCCTTGAGGGCGGCGGTGTCGGCGACCTTGCGCCACAGCCAGGACGGAACGGCGCTCTCCTCGAACGGCTTCAGCTTGGCCGGCACGCCGGCCTTGCGGAAGTACTTCTGCGCCAGCACGTCGGCGGCCACCTGCGACCAGCTTTCGGGCACCTTGATGCCCTCCAGCCGAAACACCACCGAGCCGTCGGGATTGCGGATCTCGCTCACCGTGGTCCGGAACGCGATGTCCGCGTAAGGCGACTGGCCCGCTGTGGTGTAACGCCGCTCGATCCGCATCGCTCTCGTTCCTTTGGCCGGCGCTTGCGCGCCCTGACGTGACAATTCTTCAGGCCCGCGCCGCAACCCGAATGCGCCGCTGGAAGGTGGCCGAACGCCACTCGACGGGCCGCCTCGCGATGGCGCCGGCCCGGCTGCGTTCGACCCTGCTACTCATGTGATTACGATCGGGCTGGCGTCTTTGGGGGGCGCCCGGCCCGGACCGGAAAGCTAGGTCGACTCTCCGCAGCACGTCAAGAATTAGACGCGATGAATGAACGAAGCGCTAAATATAGTGGTTCCATGGGGATTGCGGGGACAACGGTGCGAGTCGCCGCAAGTGCTTGGCCGGCCGGCATGATCGCAAAACCGCGGCCGCGGACAGCGTGACACGGCGGACGCTGTCAAGGCGCGGCGTGCGGCGGACTGTGGATCGCCGGCCGCCGCCAGCGGCAACCTGCCGCAACGTCGGCGGCATTCCGAAGGCCAACGCTGCGATGCCGCCGCCCCGCCCGTCGGGAGGCGAATCAGCGCGGCGGGCCGGCGCCGGGAATCGGTCCGGCGGCAGGTGACTACGACATGACCACGCCTGCCGCCTCGATGGGCTGGACAAGCCGCAGCGCGCGCTCCAGAACACTGAGAGCCGAAGGCGAGGATTTGATGCTGAAGCGCTTGCTGCTGGATTGTTTCACGTGGTGGAACGGCACCACCTTCATGAGCCGCGTCACGCTGTGGCGCCGCGGCGAGAAGGTGGGCGAGGACGAGTTCGGCAATGTCTATTACCGCATGCCGAACGATCCCAAGCGCAACCCCGCCTTCAGCCGCGAGCGGCGCTGGGTGACCTACAACGGCTATGCCGAAGCCTCGACCATTCCGCCGGGCTGGTGGGGCTGGATGCACCACACCACCGACATCCCGCCGACCGAGGACAATTACCAACCCAAGCCGTGGCAGAAGCCGCACCGGCCGAACATGACCGGCACCGCGCGCGCCTACCGGCCCAAGGGCTCGACCCTGGCGGAGGGCCGCCGCCCGGCCGCCACCGGCGACTACAAGGCGTGGACGCCGGGGGCGTGAGCGCCTTCCCGCTGCCGCATTTGCCATGCTAAGCGTGCGGCACGGCGGTTTTCAGCGCCCACGCCGCCGGTGACACGCCGCCGGCGATGGTCCGGCGCTCGCCGGTCGAGTGCGCGTCCGATGATCAAACAGACAGCCGCCCGGTGAGTTGGTCCGTGAAGGTTCTGCCCCCCCGCGCTTGCGCGCTGCTGGTGCTGCTGGCCTCGTCCGGGCCGGCGCTGGCGCAAGTGTTGTTGCCGCCAGCCGACATTCCCACCAGCCGCCGCCAGCAGATCGCACCCCGCGCGATCGAGACCGATCCGCAGTTCGAGCCCGGCCTGCTGGAGGAGCCCGACGAGGCGCCGCAGCCGCCGCCGCAACAGCCGATGCGGCCGTCGCGCGGCTGGAACACCCCGGTCGAGCGCCAGTCGCTGCCGGCTCCGGACGGCGGGATGCCGCAGCCGGCCGCCCCGGCGGTGCCCCAGCAGGTTGGCCCGCAGCAGGTGACGCCCCAGCCGGGGCTGCCGCCCGGCCAACCGGCCCAGGTCCAGCGCCACCCGGCGCAGCCCAACGGCGGCGGCGCCGCCTCCGCCCCCGGCATCCAGACCCAGACGCCGCCGTCGCCGGCCGGCAACGTGCCGCCGGGCTCGGAGGACTTCGTGGTGGTGGCGCCGCCGCCCCAGCGCATCGAGAACCGCACCGCGACCTTCAACGGACTCGACAAGATTACCGGCCGCATCATCGTGTTCGATGCCGGGATCGGGGAAAAGGTGCAGTTCGGCGCGCTCCAGGTGACGCCGCGGGCCTGCTACACCAGGCCGCCCAACGAGACGCCCAACACCACGGGCTTCCTGGAGGTCGACGAGATCACGCTGCAGGGCGACACCCGCCGCATCTTCACCGGCTGGATGTTCGCAGCCTCGCCCGGCCTGCACGCCGTCGAGCACGCCATCTATGACGTTTGGCTGGTCGACTGCAAGCAGGTGCCGCCCAATCTGGAGGCGCAGACCCGGCGCTGAGCCGCCTCGCGGCGGCGCCGGTTTCCGGCTCATATACCGCGTCTCCGATGGAATCCGTCCTGCGCGACTGCGCCGACATCAGTTGGCGAAGGGGATTCATCGACGTCACGGTATACCAACGGCGGCGGCAGCCGGCCGTTGGTTCTGATCGCAGATTTCGTGAAATCATTGATTTCAGGTAAGAAAATCTGCGAGCTTCAACGGCCCCATGCGTCAGCATCCGGCGCCGTGGCGCGCAGCGCGCACGGTTTCTGTTTAGGTCTCCGGCGCGGGGGCAGTCGCTTCAGCGGTGCGGACCGGGATACGGCATTTCCTGCAACGGCGGAAAATGCTCTAATCCTGGCCACGGCCGCGGGTGAACGCAGAGCCGGTGCGGTGCCGCCATGACGATTGCGCAAGCAGTGAAAACGGAGGCGGTCGCCGCCGGCGGGGGCCGGACCCCGCGCGTATTCTGGATTGATTTCGCCAAAGCGTTCGGAATTATTCTGGTCTGCCTCGGTCACACCATTGGCGGGCTCAGGATCGACAGGATTGGCGCCGACCTCGAATTCTATAATTTCCTGCGGGCACTGATCTACACCTTCCATATGCCGCTATTCTTCTTCCTGTCCGGGGTTCTGACCGGATTTCGACCGTCGACGTCAGTCGGCGGGTTCATTCGCTCCTCGGTCGTCGGCCTCATTCTGCCCTATGTGCTGTGGAGCGTGGTGTTCGTCTTCGTGCAGAACGCGTTTTCGGGCGCGGTCAACGCGGCGACGCCCTATTCCGATCTTGCGCAGATGTGGTGGAAGCCGATCGGCTTGTTCTGGTTCTTCTATGCGCTGTTTGTAGCCAGGGCGGTTTATTTCGTCGCCATGGCGCTGTTCGGTCGCAGTGGCATGACGGCGGCGTTCATGGCGTTCGCCGCGCTCTATGGGCTGTCGTTCGCCGGGCTGACCGACTTCAACTCCATCCTGATGGGCGGCAGCTTTTTCGGCCTCGGCGTGCTGGCCGCGCCGCTGCTGTCGCGCGCGCCGGACCGCCGAGTGCTGATTGCGGCGCTGTTGGCCGCCACGGCGGCCTGGGCGGTGCTGGCGGTGGCGACGCTCGACCCGGCGACGCCGCGGCCGCTGTGGGTGGCGGCGGCCATCGCCGGCATCGCGATGACGGTGGCGGCGTCACGGCTGGTTCCGGCGCCGAACGGCAGCGTGCTCGGCGGGCTGGCGCTGATCGGACAGGCGTCGATGGCGATCTACGTCGCCCATGTGATGTTCTCGGCCACGGTGCGCGCCGTGCTCTACAAGGCCGGCGTCTATGACGCCACGTTGCACGTGGTGCTGGCCACGGCGGCAGGGGTGATCGGGCCGGTGGTGCTGTTCGTGCTCGCCAACCGGGCCGGGCTGGCGCCGTTCGTCGGCTTCGGCAGCACCCAAAAGAGCCTTTACGGGGCGCCGCTGTTCGGCCGGGTGGGGTGATCCGGTTTTCGGCCGGTCAGGCCGGAGAACCTTATCCCGGTCGGCGAAAAATCCTGTTCTGCCCAAGGATATTTCGGCGAGATCGTCGCCGGGATCCTGCAGCGATCGTCCGGAAACCGTTTGAGACAGCCGATCAGGCGGGGCTGCGCTGATCGTGGCTTTCGCTGGCGGCCGCGACAATCGCCAGCGCGGCGGCGCCCGGCATCGGCGGCTCGGCCGGCACGGCAAGGAAATCGGCGCGGCCGGTGAGGGCCTGTTCGAGCAGCTGGTGATAGCGGTGGCGTGACACCTCGACGCATCCGAAGCTCTCCAGGTGGCGGGTCGAGAACTGGGTGTCGAGCAGATAGAAGCCGCCGGCCAGCAGGCGGGCGGCGAGGTGGACCAGCGCCACCTTGGAGGCGTCGGTGGCGGTGTGGAACATGCTCTCGCCGAAGAACGCCCGGCCGACGGCGACGCCGTAGAGCCCGCCGACCAGTTCACCGCCGCGCCAGGCCTCGACGGTGTGGCAGTGGCCGAGCTCGAACAGGTCGCGATAGAGCTTGCGGATACGCAGGTTGATCCAGGTTCGCATCCGGCCGGGGCCGGGTGCCGAGCAGCCGTCGAGAACGCCGTCGAAATCGCGGTTGATGCGGATTTCGAAGCGGTCCGCCCGCACGGTGCGGGCCAGCCGGTGGCTGACATGCATGCGGTCGAGCGGGATGACGCCGCGGCGTTCCGGCTCGATCCAATAGAGTCCCGGGTCCTCGGCGCTCTCGGCCATCGGAAAGATGCCGCAAGCGTAGGCCTTCAGCAAAACCTCGGGGGTGATGTCCACCCGCCCGGAGAAGCCGCGCGTCATGAGGTGAGGACTCCGATCCCGCCATGAATTGGGGATCGCGCCCAAGCTATCACATCGCACCGCGGTGCGGCAGATTGTAGCAGCGCCCTCTGCCGCCGGCGCCGCCGGCTGGCGCGTCATGGGCGAAACTCCGGCCCGATCGGCCGGATTTCGCATCAAATATCCGGCGATCCCGCCAGGAAGTGCTCCAGCCAGTGGATGTCGTAAAGGCCGTTGGCGATGTCGGGGTGGCGCACCAGGGTGCGGAACAGCGGCACGGTGGTCTCGATGCCGTCGACCACGATCTCGTCCAGCGCGCGCCGGAGCCGCATCAGGCACTCGTTGCGGGTCTTGCCGTGCACGATCAGCTTGCCGACCAGCGAGTCGTAATAGGGCGGGATGACGTAACCCTGGTAGACCGCCGAATCGACGCGAACGCCCAAGCCGCCGGGCGGGTGGAAGTAGGTGATCCGGCCGGGCGAGGGCCGGAAGGTCGTCGGGTTCTCGGCGTTGATGCGGCACTCGATGGAGTGGCCGTTCAGCGTGATGTCGTCCTGCACGAACGACAGCGGCAGCCCGGCGGCGAGCCGGATCTGCTCGTTGAGCAGGTCGATGCCGGTCACCATCTCGGTCACCGGATGCTCGACCTGGATGCGGGTGTTCATCTCGATGAAGTAGAACTCGCCGTTCTCGTACAGGAATTCGACGGTGCCGGCCGAGAGGTACTTCAGCTCGCGCATGGCGTTGGCGACGACGGTGCCGATCTTGTGGCGGGAGTCGGCGTTGAGCGCGGGCGAGGGGCTCTCCTCCCACACCTTCTGGTGGCGGCGCTGTAGCGAGCAGTCGCGTTCGCCGATGTGGATGGCGTTGCCGCGGCCATCGCCCAGCACCTGGACCTCAATGTGGCGCGGCTTTTCCAGGTACTTCTCAAGATAGACCGTGGCGTCGCCGAACGCCGCCTTGGCCTCGGAGCGGGCGGTGGCGAGCGCGACCTCGATGTCGGCGGCGGTCCTGGCCACCTTCATGCCGCGGCCTCCGCCGCCGGCTGCCGCCTTGACCAGCACCGGGTAGCCGATGTCGGCCGCGACCCGCTTGGCCTCCTCATCGTCGGTGATGCCGCCTTCGGAGCCCGGCACGCACGGGATGCCGAGGCGTTTGGCGGTGCGCTTGGCCTCGATCTTGTCGCCCATCAGGCGAATGTGCTCGGGCTTGGGGCCGATGAAGCCGATGTGGTGGTCGGCGAGAATCTCGGCGAAGCGCGCGTTCTCCGACAGAAAGCCGTAACCGGGGTGGACGGCCTCGGCGCCGGTGATCTCGCAGGCCGCGAGCAGGGAGGGCACGTTGAGATAGCTGTCCTTGGCCGGCGGCGGGCCGATGCACACGCTCTCGTCGGCGAGCTTGACGTGCATGGCGTCGGCATCGGCCGTCGAGTGGACGGCGACGGTGGCGATGCCGAGTTCCTTGCAGGCGCGCAGGATGCGGAGCGCGATCTCGCCGCGGTTCGCAATCAGGATTTTCGAAAACATACGGGCCTCTTTTCCGCCGGGAGCGGCCCGGCGGCGACCGTCACTCGATGATCATCAATGGCTCGCCGTATTCGACCGGCTGGGCGTCGCCGACGAGAATTTGCGTCACCGTGCCGGCACGCGGCGCGGGGATCGCGTTCATCGTCTTCATCGCCTCGATGATCAGCAGGGTCTGGCCCTCCTTCACCTGCATGCCGACGTCGACGAAGGCCTTCGCGCCGGGCTCCGGCGCACGGTAGGCGGTGCCGACCATCGGCGACTTGACGAGGCCGGGGTGGTTGGCAGGGTCGACCGCCGCGGGCACCACCGGGGCGGCCGGCACTGGTGCCGGCACCGGTGCCGCGACGGTGTAGGCGGGAGCCGCCGCCATGGCCGCGGAGAACGGCGCGAGCTGGATGTTGCGGGCGACGCGAATCCGCAGCTCTCCGTGCTGGACCTCGACCTCGGTGAGGTCGGTGTCGTTGAGGAGCTGCGCGAGTTCGCGGATCAAACCAGGATCGATGGCAGATTTTGGCATCAAGACATTATCTCCCGGCGCCGGTTCAGGCCGTCGCCTTCAGCTTGGCGGAGCGGTCGGCTCGCCACGTAGGGCAGTGGATGCGCACGCACCGGGGGGAATCTGCGCAAAATACGCCTCGGCCGGACCGGTCTCGTCGCCACGCCGCGGCGCCGCTCGAAGCGCGCTTGGGGCCGGTTCGATGACAATCCGTCGGAGACGAACATCGCGATCATCGAAACCATCTGGCGCGGTCGACCGGTTCGCCCGCCGGCGCTCTTATAGGCATGGATCGGCCCCGTGAAAAGCCGCCTGTGCAGGCGAAGGCCGGCCGGGCGGCTTCGGTCCCCGAACGTGAGGTCGGCCGTGCGATTTCAAAGTCTTGCCGCGGGTGCGGCCGGGCGCGGGCGCCATGGTGCAGCGCAGCGCCGCCGGCGCGACCGCCGCCGCGGTTTGCGCCGGGCCGCGATTGGGCGGCCCGGCGGGTCGAATCAGCAGCGCGTGGTCTTGCAGCTGTCGCGGGTGGATTTGACGTGATCCTGCAGCTTGGGGAGGCCAACGGCGCCGATCAGCACGTTGTCGCCGATGACGTAGCTCGGCGTGCCGCTGAGGCCGAGGTCCTGCGCCAGCTGGAAGGTCTCCTGCAGCGATGCCTTCACCCCGTCGCTGTCGATGTCCTTGGCGAGCCGCGCCATGTCGAGGCCGACCTCCTTGGCCACCGCCAGCGCCCGCTCGCGGGTGGCCTCGGCGCGGCCGCCCATCAGCTTCTGATGGAATTCAAGGAACTTGGCAGGCGTGGCCTGCACCTTGACCGCGACCGCCACCTTGGCGGCGTCGACCGAGGACTCGCGCAGCACCGGGAAGTCCTTCAGCACCACCCGCACCCGGTCGTCGGTCTTCATCAGCTCGATCAGGTCGGTGAGGGCGCGTTTGCAGAAGCCGCAATTGTAGTCGAAGAACTCGACCACGGTGACGTCGCCCTGGGGATTGCCGAGCACCGCGCTTTGCGGAGCGCCGAGCAGCCGCTCGCGATTGGCCTCGAGCACCAGCTTGCGGCGCTCGGACTCGTCGGCGCTGGCGCGCTTCTCCAGCTCCGCAGCCACCTCCTGCAGGATCTCCGGGTTCTTGATCAGCGTCTCGCGGACGATCTTCTCGACGTCCTCGCGCGTCAGCGGCGCAGCCGGCGCCGGCTCGGCGGCGGCGGCGGGCAGGGCGCAGACGGCGGCGAAAGCCGCCGCCGCGAGAGCGGCCGCAGCCCTCCGCGCTGTTGAGGTGAGCAGCGTCATGGTGCGAAGGCTCCTGGTTGCGATCAGCTCTTTCCGTCGAGCTTCGGGGGTTTGTAGTTCTCGATATCGTCGGCCTTGATCCATCCGGGCGAGCCGTTGGCGAAACGGGTTTTGGCGCGGGCGGCGAGCTGGCGCGCGGTCTGGAACTCGCCGGAGGCGATCGCGGCCTGGGCGGAGGCGAGGTCGGCGTTGGCGTAGTCGCCCTTGCGGCCGTAGGCCAGCGCCAGCTGGCGGAAGCCGTCGACCGCCGTGGTCTCGTTCGCCAGCGCCTGCGACAGCTCGCGGATCGCCTCGTCGGCATTGGCCTTGCTGCCGCTCGCCACCAGCGCCTGGCCGAGCATGATGCGGATCGGGGTGGCGCGCGGCGCCATCGCCGCCGCCCGCCGGAGCGGGGCGATCGCCTCGTTCGGCCGCGCGCTCTCCAGCAGCGCCTGGCCCTTCAGCTCGTGGAAATAGGGGTTGTCCGGCTGCGCCGCGATCAGGGCGTCAATCTGGCGGATGGCGTCGTTGACCTGGTTGAAGCGGTAGGCCGAGATGGCTCTGGCATAGCGCGCCGGCAGGCTGGTGTCGCTCAGCGGATAGCGGCGGGCCACGGTGTCCGGCTTGTCGAAGAAGCCGATGATCTTGGCCCGCATCAGGTCGTGCCGCAGTTGCAGCGCCGGCGAATCGCGGACGTCGCGATAGGGGCTCTTCGCCACCAGCTCTTCGAGCTGGGAGATGCGCTCGCGCGGCAGCGGGTGCGACAGGGTGTAGGGGTCGACGCCGCGCGAAATGAACAGGTTCTGGTCGCCGATGCGGCGGAAGGTGTCGAGCATGCCCTTCGGCGATTGCTTGGTGGCGTGCAGATAGTTGACCGCGGCGCGGTCGGCGGCCTGCTCCTCGCCGCGCTGATAGGACAGCAGCGAGCGGCGGATCATCTCCTGCGGGCCGGTGACGATGCCGCCGACCGCGCTGCCGAGATTGGAATCGCGGGTGGAGCCGCTGGCGGCGCCGGCGGCGACCGCGCCGAGCGACAGCAGGAAGGCGACGATCGAGGCCGATTGCGCCGCGGCGAGCTGCTGGCGCATGCGGGCGAGGTGGCCGCCGGCGATGTGGCCGGTTTCGTGGGCCAGCACGCCGATCACCTCGTTCGGCGTCTTGGCGTCGACCAGGGTGCCGAGGAACACGAAGATGCGGCGGCCATCGGCGACGAAGGCGTTGAAGGCGCGATCGTTGATCAGCGTCACTTCGATGTTCTGCCGCGCCAGGCCGGCGGCGCGCAGCACCGGCGCCATGTAGTCCTTGAGCAGCGCCTCGGTCTCGGCGTCGCGGACGATCGGCAGCTTGGGCTGGCCCTGGGCGAGCGCGAGCGGGGCGAGCAGCGGCGAGGCGGCGGCGGTCACGGCGAGGGTGACGGCCATCGCGGCGGCACCGAGACGACGCGCCCAGCCGGGGCGGGCGCGCGGTGACCTTACGACAGGCGAAACGTCAGACATCGGTGGCGGCGCTCCTGTCCAGCCTCGACGCGCGACCATAGGGCGCAAGGCCGACCCGATCAATTCGGCTGCGGAGGCGGCAACAATGAGGCGTTGCGGGCGCGGGCGGGGCCGAGTCCCGCGCGCGCAGGTTCCCCGCGCGCCGCCCTTGCGCTATGCGAAAGCATGCTCAGCCCGCTCGATCCGCTGCTCCGTCCGGCCGCCCGCGCCGATATCGCGCCGTTCATCGTCATGGACATCATGGCGGAGGCCGCTCGCATCGAGCAGGCCGGCGGCCGCGTCGTCCATCTGGAGGTCGGCCAGCCTGCGGCGCCGGCGCCGGCCGCTGCGCGCGCGGCCGCCGCGCGCTGCCTGGCGGAGGGCCGCATCGGCTACACCACCGCGCTCGGCATTCCGTCGCTTCGGCGCCGCATCGCCCGCCATTATGCCGAGACCTTCGGCACCGAGGTGTCGGAGGCGCGCATCGTCGCCACCACCGGCTCGTCGGCGGCGTTCGTGCTGGCGTTCCTCAGCCTGTTCGAGCCGGGCGACCGCGTCGCCATCGCCAATCCCGGCTATCCGCCCTACCGCCAGATCCTGAAGGCGCTGGGCTGCGAGCCGGTGCTGATCCGCACCGGGCCGGAAACGCGGTGGGCGATCACGCCGGAGGCGCTTGCGGACGAGCATCGCAAGGTGCCGCTGGCCGGCGTGCTGGTGGCGAGCCCGGCCAACCCGACCGGCACCATGATGAGCGGGCAGACGCTCGCCGCGCTGATCGGCGCCGCCGAAGACGCCGGCATCCGTTTCGTCTCCGACGAGATCTATCACGGGCTCGACTACGCCTTTCCGGCGGCAACCGCCGCCGCGGTCTCCCCCCGCGCGACCGTGATCAACTCGTTCTCAAAATACTTCTGCATGACCGGCTGGCGGGTCGGCTGGATGGTGGTGCCCGAACCGCTGGTGCGCGCGGTCGAGCGGCTGCAGCAGAACCTCGCCATCTCGGTGCCGACGCTCAGCCAGGTGGCGGCGGAGGCGGCGTTCGACGGCGTTGCGGAGATGGAGGCGGTGAAGCGCGGCTATCTCGAGAACCGCCGCATCCTCACCGAGGGACTGCCGCGCATCGGCATCGACCGCATCCTGCCGGTCGACGGCGCGTTCTACCTTTACGCCAACGTCAGCGGCTTCACCGACGACAGCCTCGCCTTTGCCCGCTCGATGCTGGCCGAGGCCGGGGTGGCTGCGACGCCGGGCGTCGACTTCGACCCCTATGACGGCCGCCATTTCATCCGCTTCTCCTATGCCGGCGCGGCCGACGACATGCGCGAGGCGGTGGAGCGCATCGGTGGCTGGCTGAAGCGCGGGTGAGGGCGCGCCGCTGACGCGGAACGCCACAGGTCGGCCCAGGAGGCAGCTTTTGCCGCCTCCTCACCATGAGGCCGAGAAAGCTCAGCCTTCAGGGCCTCGGCTATAGGCCCCCGCAGGGATCAGCCGGAAACCCGACCAAGCGGGCGACATCGTTCGCCAGCGCACCACGCTGAAAACGACAGAGCCCGGCGCAAGGCCGGGCTCTGCAACTCGTCAGCGCGGCTGCTCGGTCACCCGACCCGGCGCGACCACCAGCCCGAGCGCTTGGGGCGATTCGGGTTGTCGTCGTCCGGGGTCAGCACCTGATGGACCGGCTCTCCGCGCGGCTGCGATTCCGGCTCCGTGACCGGCGCGACCTCAACCTTCGGAGCCTCAACCTCCGGGGCCTCGACCCGCGGCACCTCGACCGGCATGGGCTCGGCCTGATGCGATTCGGCCTGCGGCGCGGGCTCGGCGGCCTCAATGGTCGCCGGCTCGGCGCTGTCGACCAGCGGCGGGATCAGCTCGAGCCGGGGCGTGGGCTGCAGCGTCACCTCGTCGTCGCCCTCGCCGGCCTCGGCGTCCTCGCCCGGCAGCCCCTCGCGGTCGCGCCGGCCGCGCCGGCCGCCGCGGCGTCCGCGCCGCCGCCGCCGCCGCCGTTCCTCGCTATTGGCATCGCCGGCCTCGGCACCGTCACGAGCTTCGTCGCCGTCCTCGCCGTCGTCGTCGTCGTCCTCGCCGGTCGGCTGGGGTGCGGCGAGCCGGGGTGCGTCATCGCGCTCGCCCGCGCTTTCGGCCGGCAGGTCGCCCTGGGCGTCATCGCGGCCGCGCCGCCGCCGCCGCCGCCGCCGCCGACCATTGGCGTCGCGGCCATTGTCGGCGGTCGCCTCGGCCTCGGTGTCCTCGACCTCGACCTCGGCCTCGACCTCGGCTTCGGCTTCGGCTTCGACCTCCTCGATCTCCTCGTCCTCGGGCGCGATGGCGTCGGGCTGGATCGGTGCCAGCGCGGCGCGCACCACCGGACCCTTGGCCAGGGCACCCTTGTCGATGACGTGCTGGATCTGGCCGGTGATCGAATCATCGGCCTCGATCTCGATCAGCACGCCGAAGCGGCGCTCAAGTTCGAACAGGTGCGAGCGCTTCTGATTGAGGCAGTAGAGCGCGACCGGGGTGCGGGTGCGCACGATGAGGTCGTGGCTGGCCGATTTGATCAGCAGGTCCTCGATCGCGCGCAGCACGTGCAGCGCCACCGATGCCGGGGCGCGGACGTGGCCGGTGCCGCCGCAGTGCGGGCAGATCTCCGAGGAGCTCTCCAGAACGCCGGTACGGATGCGCTGGCGGCTCATCTCCAGCAGGCCGAAGTGCGAGATGCGGCCGACCTGGATGCGGGCGCGGTCGTTCTTCAGCGCTTCCTTCAGCCGGCGCTCGACGGCGCGGTTGTTGCGCTTCTCGTCCATGTCGATGAAGTCGACCACGATCAGGCCGGCGAGGTCGCGCAGGCGAAGCTGGCGTGCCACCTCGTCGGAGGCTTCCAGATTGGTCTTGAGCGCGGTTTCCTCGATCGAATGCTCGCGGGTCGAGCGGCCGGAGTTGACGTCGATCGCAACCAGCGCCTCGGTCTGGTTGATGACGATGTAACCGCCGGACCGGAGCTGCACCGTCGGCGAGAACATCGCGTCGAGTTGGGGCTCGACCCCGCTGCGCGCAAAGATCGGCGCGGTCTCGCGATAGGGCTGCACGTTCTTGGCATGGCTCGGCATGAGCATGCGCATGAACTCTTTGGCCTCGCGATAGCCGTCCTCGCCGGCCACCAGCACCTCGTCGATGTCCTTGTTGTAGAGGTCGCGGATGGCGCGCTTGATCAGCGAGCCTTCCTCATAGACCAGCGCCGGCGCGCTCGATTGCAGCGTCAGCTCGCGCACGGTCTCCCACAGCCGCAGCAGATATTCGAAGTCGCGCTTGATCTCGGTCTTGGTGCGGTTGGCACCGGCGGTGCGCAGGATGACGCCCATGCCCTCCGGCACTTCCAGCTCGGCGGCGACCGACTTCAGGCGCTTGCGGTCGGCGGCGCTGGTGATCTTGCGCGAGATGCCGCCGCCGCGGGCGGTGTTCGGCATCAGCACCGAGTAGCGGCCGGCGAGCGAGAGGTAGGTGGTCAGCGCCGCGCCCTTGGTGCCGCGCTCCTCCTTGACGACCTGGACCAGCAGCACCTGGCGCCGCTTGATCACCTCCTGGATGCGATACTGGCGGCGCAGCGGACGGGCGACACGCTCGGGCATTTCCTCCAGCGCTTCGCCGGAGCCGACGATCTCGACGACCTTGGCCTTGGCCGGCTTGTCGGCGCCGTCCTCATCCTCGTCGTCGTCTTCGTCGTCATCCTCCTCGTCTTCGTCTTCGTCGTCCTCGTCATCCTCCTCCTCGTCGTCGTCGTCTTCGTCCTCTTCGTCGTCCTCTTCGTCGTCCTCGTCCTCTTCGTCTTCCTCCGCCTCGTCTTCGTCCTCATCTTCGTCAGACTTGGCGGGACGGCGCTCGGACGGCGCGGCGACGGGCTCGACGGTGGGTTCGGCGACGGCTTCGGGCGCCTCGGTGGCCGGCGATTCGGTGGCGGGCAGCGCGTCGCTCACGGCCGGCACCGCGTCGGCGGCGGTGGCCGGCTCGGCAGTCTCCGGCGACGGCGCCTCGGACACCACGGCGTCGACGCCGACGGTGCGGGCGGCAACCGCCGCGCTGTCAGGCCGCCGGCGACGGCGGCGCTTACGGTCGTTCCTCAGCTTGGCGTCCTCGGCCTCGCGTTCGGCGCGGGCGGCACGCTTTTCCTCTTCCAGCAACGCCAAGCGGTCGGCGACCGGGATCTGGTAGTAGTCGGGGTGGATTTCGTTGAAGGCGAGGAAACCGTGGCGATTGCCGCCGTATTCGACGAAACAGGCCTGGAGCGAAGGTTCGACGCGGGTGACCTTGGCGAGATAAATGTTGCCACGGAGCTGTTTGCGGGCGGCGGATTCGAAATCGAACTCCTCAACCCGGTTGCCGCGCACCACGACCACCCGGGTCTCTTCCGGGTGGGTGGAATCGATAAGCATCTTGTTGGCCATTGAACTCTCTCTGGGCGGCATCGAACCGTCGCATCGCGAACGCGACGGTCAAACACCGCCGTCCGTTCTGGCGAGGCGAAACGCCGCGCGGTGTCTCAAAAGGGGTCCGAATCGGTGGGGGAGAACCGGAGAATGCGGAGCGCGACGCTGCCGGCCGCGAAAATGCGGCGGGTCTCAGGCAGGCGGTCGCGGATGCATCCATCGCGGTCTACGTCTCTCGGGCGCGACAAGCCAATGTCGCGATAACGCATGGTTTTCCGGGCTGACGCAGCGATTCTGCTGCGCGGCAGGCGAACCGACAGATCGTCCCTGCGCCGCTGGCCGGCTGTCGGCGCGGTCGGGACCGTCTGCGGCCTGCCGGAACCACGAACCATGAGCCGTCTTTAAATAACGGGAGCTACCCTCGATTGGCAAGGTTCGCCGCGAAATCTCTCGTCTTTCAAGATTAGGTTAACCCTGGCGGGCCCTCGGCGGTGCGATTTGGCCGGTGAATCCGCCGCCGAGGCTCCGCTTGAAGCCGGCGCGCCGCGGATGGGGTGATTCGCTGCCGCGCCAAGCTGAAGCGAGCGCCGGGCAGGGTCGGCCGGGCAGGATGGGGCAGGAGGATGGGCAAAATTTAGAATAATTCTTGCCGTATTTGGTCCAAACTCGGCGCCAAATGTGGACAAGGCTGCCATAGCCATCGCAGAGCTGGGATTAACCGTCGGGGTCGTGCATCGGGTCTTCATGGTGCTGTTTCGTCGCGTCGCTGCGCTGATGCTGCTCGCTGCCGCCCTCGTTCCGTCGGCGGCCTCCACAGGCTTTGCCCAAGGCGGAGCTTTTGCCCAGGGCGCCGCGATCGCGGCGACGGCGCCGGCCAAGGACGCCGTGCCCGAGGCGGTCACGGACGCCAGGGATGCCGTCGCGGGGGCGGCCGGCAATCCCGTCAAGGATGACGCCACCAAGGCGAAGGCCCAGAGTGCGGTGGCGGTCGACGTCCGGTTCGCCGGCGACCTCGCCCGCAGCCGGATGATTCTCGACCTCTCGACCAAGGTCGAGATGCGGGTGTTCACCCTGGCCGATCCCTACCGCGTGGTGGTCGACATCCCCGGCCTTGAGTTCCGGCTGCCGTCGGAGGGGGGGCGCGACGGCCGCGGCCTGATCACGGACTTCCGCTACGGAAATGTGAGTCCCGGCAAGGCCCGCATCGTGCTGGAAGTGCGCGAGCCGGTGGCGGTCGACAAGGCGTTCGTGCTGGAGGCGATCGACGACCAGCCGGCGCGGCTGGTGGTCGATCTGGTGCGCACCGATCGCGCCACCTTCCTGCGCTCGGCCGAGACCCAGACGCCGGCGCGGGCCGAGGCGGCGGCGCTGGCGGTCAAGCCGGAGCCGGTGCCGCCCGGCGCCAAGGGCCAGCTGCCGGTGGTGGTGATCGACCCCGGCCACGGCGGCATCGACAGTGGCGCGGCGGCGCGCGGCAGCGGCGAAACCGAAAAGACCATCGTGCTCGACGTGGCACTGATGCTGCGCGAGCGGCTGGAGGCCGGCGGCCGGGTGCGGGTGGTGATGACGCGCACCGAGGACGTGTTCGTGCCGCTGGGCGAGCGGGTGCGGATCGCGCGGCGCAGCGAGGCGGTGCTGTTCCTGTCGATCCATGCCGATTCGCTGCGCGTCCGCGACGGCCTCGCCTCCGGCGCCTCGGTCTACACCCTGTCGGAGAAGGCCTCCGACGCCGAGGCCGAGCGGCTGGCCGAGTCGGAAAACAAGGCCGACCTCATCGCCGGCGTCGATCTCGGCGAGGAGCCCGCCGACGTCGCCGACATCCTGATCGATCTGGTGCAGCGCGAGACCAAGTCGTTCTCGATCCATTTCGCCCGCACCCTGGTCAAGGAACTGCGTCCGACCGCGCGCATGCACCGCACGCCGCTGAAGTCGGCCGGCTTCAAGGTGCTCAAGGCTCCCGACGTGCCCTCGGTCCTGCTCGAACTCGGCTTCCTGTCCAACCGCGAGGAACTGCGGCAGATCACCTCCCAGGCCTGGCGCACCAAGGTGACGCGGGCGATTGCGGAGGGCATCGAGGAGTTCGTGGCGACCCGGACCATGGACGAGAGCGTGCGCGCGCCGCAGTGACGGCATGGCGCTGCCGGCTCCGATCGCCGGACGCCGGCTGACTGCGGCTTCGGCTTTGATGAGGCGTGCGGGTCAGCGCGCCGGCGCGCGCAGGCCTCAGGCTCGCCAGGTCTCGCGGGCCCAGGCCTCGCAACATTGTGTGCCGTTGCCGCCGGGCCTCCGTTTTGCCACGAAGGCGGGCGAGGCATGCTGTGGTGCCGCCAAGGTCCGGACGCCGGTGGGCCGGCGGGCGCGACCCGCCGGCCGCCTGAACGGTGCGGCGGCCGTTCCGGCTTGTGCAAATCGGGTTCCCGCAGGGTGCGGAAACGCCAAAGCTGACTGCAAGGAACGAAATGCGCCTCTTGATCAGGTTTTTCGGCTTCCTGTTCGCGATCGGAACGGTGGTGTTCCTGGTCGGTGTCGGTGGCGTCTCGTACTTCGTTTGGAAATACTCCCAGGATCTGCCGGACTATTCGACGCTGCAGAACTATGAGCCGCCGATCATGACGCGCGTCCACGCCACGGACGGCTCGCTGGTCGCCGAATACGCCCGCGAGCGCCGGCTTTATCTGCCGATCCAGGCGGTGCCGAGACTGGTGGTGGGGGCCTTCCTCGCCGCCGAGGACAAGAATTTCTACCAGCACGGCGGCCTCGATTTCTCCGGCATCGCCCGCGCCGCGGTGGTCTATGTGCAGAACATGGGCACCGGCCGCCGGCCGCAGGGCGCTTCGACCATTACCCAGCAGGTCGCCAAGAACTTCCTGCTCACCAACGAGGTCTCGATCGACCGCAAGGTCAAGGAAGCGCTGCTGGCGCTGCGCATCGAACGAACCTATTCGAAGGACAAGATCCTCGAACTCTATCTCAACGAAATCTATCTCGGCATGGGGGCCTATGGCATCGCCGCCGCCTCGCTGCTCTATTTCGACAAGTCGGTGCACGAACTGACCGTGGCGGAGGCGGCCTACCTTGCCGCGCTGCCCAAGGGGCCGACGCTGTTCCACCCGTTCCGCCAGCGCGAGCGCGCCATCGAGCGCCGCAACTGGGTGATCGACCGCATGGTCGAGGAGAAGTTCATCGCCGCCGAGGACGGCGAGCGCGCCAAGAAGCAGCCGCTGGAGGTGACCTCGCGGCCGACCGGCGCCCATATCTTTGCGGCGGAGTACTTCGCCGAGGAGGTGCGCCGCGAACTGATCGACCGCTACGGCGAGAAGAAGCTCTACGAGGGCGGGCTGTCGGTGCGCACCACGCTCGACCCCAAGTTGCAGCAGATCGCCAAGAAGACGCTGACCGAGCACCTGGTGCGCTTCGACGAGCAGCGCGGCTGGCGCGGCCCGGTCAGCCGCATCGACCTTGCCGCCGGCGACTGGGGCGCCAAGCTTGGCGAGATGCGCGCGTTCAGCGACATTTCCTGGCGGCTGGCGGTGGTGCTCGAAGCGGGCGACCAGACCGCTCGCATCGGCCTGCAGCCGCCGCGCGAGCGCTCCGGCCAGATCGCCACCACCCGCGACATCGGCCTGCTGACGCTGGAGGGCGTGAAGTGGGCGCGCTGGGCGCAGGGGCCGGACAAGGGCAAGGCGGTGAGCAAGGTCGCCCAGGTGGTCCGTCCCGGCGACGTCATCCATGTCGAGCAGCTCTCGGCCGACCCGTCCGGTGCCCAGACCTTCAAGCTGCGCCAGCTGCCGGACGTGGAAGGCGGCCTGGTCGCGCTCGACCCGTGGACCGGCCGCGTGCTGGCGCTGGTCGGCGGCTTTTCGTTCGACGAAAGCCAGTTCAACCGCGCCACCCAGGCGTTGCGCCAGCCGGGTTCGTCGTTCAAGCCGTTCGTCTACGCCGCCGCGCTCGACAACGGCTACACCCCGTCCACGGTGGTGATGGACGCGCCGATCGAGGTCGACCAGGGGCCGGGCCAGGACAAGTGGCGGCCGGAAAACTACTCCGGCAAGTTCTACGGTCCGCAGACGCTGCGGTTCGGCATCGAGCAGTCGCGCAACGTGATGACGGTGCGGCTGGCGCAGGACGTCGGCATGCCGCTGATCGCCGAATACGCCAAGCGGTTCGGCGTCTATGACGATATGCTGCCGGTGCTGTCGATGGCGCTCGGCGCCGGCGAAACCACGCTTTTGCGCATGGCCGGCGCCTACGGCATGTTCGCCAATGGCGGCCGCCGCATCAAGCCGACCCTGATTGACCGGGTGCAGGACCGCTACGGCCACACCGTCTACCGCCACGACGAGCGGCAGTGCCAGGGCTGCGACGCCGACAGTTGGGCGGGCCAGCCCGAGCCGACCCTGGTCGACAAGCGCGAGCAGGTGCTCGACCCGATGACCGCCTACCAGATCACCTCGATGATGGAGGGCGTGGTCCAGCGCGGCACCGGCACGGCGCTGAAGGCGGTGGGCAAGCCGATCGCCGGCAAGACCGGCACCACCAACGACGCCAAGGACGTCTGGTTCGTCGGCTTCTCGCCTGATCTGGTGGTGGCGACCTATTTCGGCTTCGACCGGCCGCGCTCGCTCGGCAAGGGCGCCACCGGCGGCGGCATCGCCGCGCCGGTTGCCCGCGACTTCATGAAGCTCGCGCTCGCCGACAAGCCGTCGGTGCCATTCCGGGTGCCGCCCGGCATCAAGCTGATCCGCATCAACGCCAAGACCGGCCTGCGTGCCCAGCCCGGCGAGAGCGGCACCATCCTGGAGGCGTTCAAGCCCGGCACTGCGCCGCCCGACTCCTATTCGATCATCGGCGTGGTCGACTCCGAGGGCCGCCCGCTGACGGTGTCGCCGGAGGCCGACCGTGCGGTCGGTTCCGGAACCGGTGGGCTCTATTGACGGCGTCCGGCGAGCGGTCGTTGCCGGAGTGGCCGGACATCGGCGATCGGTTCGAAAAGGAGTTCTGCTTCTCGGCCGATGAGATTTCCGATTTTGCCACCCGGCTCGGCGACAACAACCCGCTGCACCACGATACCGAGTACGCCGCCGCCTCGCGCTTTCGCGGGCTGATCGCCTGCGGGCCGCACACCTCGGCGCTGTTCATCGCCTTGCTTGCCAGTTGGTTTTCGCCCGACTGGGAGCTGGTCGGGCTGGAGTTCCAGGTCAGGTTCGACCAGCCGATCCGGGTCGACACCACGGTGCGTATGGTCTGGACGGTGGCATCGGTCGAGGCCAACGCCGCCGGCACCCGCGCCAAGCTCGCCGTAACCGGCGAGGCGGTCGACCCGAACGGCCGCCCACTGCTCACCGGCAGCGCCACTTTGGTGCTGTGGCCGAAGGAGGGGTGAGGCGTCTCGCGTGTCATCCCGGGCAAGGGCCGAAGGCGCGCGCGCCGGGATCGTGTGCCGAAGGGGGGGTCTCCTGCTGACGGTCCCGGCTCGGCGCGTCACGCCGTCCGGGACGACACCGGATGGATCCCGCCGTTGCAGAGCAGACGCGCTTTCCCGATGCTGCCGGAACTGAAGCGCCGGCTCTACCGTTCAACCAACTCGTTCGGAGGTGTCCATGCGCATGACCACCGTTGTCGCCGCTCTGGCCATTGTCGCGGCCGGAGCCGCCGGCGGCTACGTTCTTTGGTCGCGCGAGGCGGCCACCCGCGTGCCGGAGGGCTTCGCCCGCGCCAATGGCCGCATCGAGGTCGAGCGGGTCGACGTTGCCACCAAGATCGCCGGCCGCATCGCCGAACTGAGAGTGCGCGAGGGCGACGACGTCACCAAGGGCATGCTGGTGGCGCGGCTCGATTCCACCGAGCTGCGCGCCCAGCTCGCCGCCGCCAAGGCGGCGGTGCTGCGCGCCGAGCAGGCGATCATCAAGGCAGAGGCCGACGTGGCGAGCCAGGAGGCCAGTCTCGTGCTCGCCGAACTCGAACTCTCGCGCGGCACCGAACTCGGCAAGCGCTCGGTGGCCTCGGTGTCGGACGTCGACAAGCGCCGGGCCCAGCGCGACGTCGCCAAGGCCGTGGTCGATGGCGCCAAGGCCGCGGTTGGCGATGCCAAAGCCGCCCGCGAAGTCGCGATCGCCCAGGTCGACCAGATCCAGGCGACGCTGGACGAGACCGACCTCACAGCACCGGTGGCCGGCCGGGTCGAATACAAGCTCACCCAGCCGGGTGCGGTGCTGGCGGCCGGCGGCCGCGTCGTGACGCTGCTTGATCTCACCGACGTCTACATGACGGTGTTCCTGCCCACCGCCCAGGTCGGCAAGGTAGCGCTCGGCTCGGACGCGCGGATCATCCTCGACGCCGGGCCGCAATTCGTCATCCCGGCCAGGGTGTCGTTCATCGCCGCCGAGGCGCAGTTCACGCCGAAAGCGGTCGAGACGGTGACCGAGCGCGAGAAGCTGATGTACCGCCTCAAGGTGTCGATCGACCCCAAGCTGCTCACCACCTATCGCAACTATGTCAAGGCCGGGCTGACCGGCTACGCCTATCTCCGGATCGACCCGGATGCCGCCTGGCCCGCCTCCCTTCAGCCGAAGCTGCCGGATGTGCGCTGAGCCGATCGTCCGCACCGAGGGGCTGAGCCATCGCTTCGGCGCCAAGACGGCGTTGATCGACGCGACGCTGGAGCTGCCGGCGGGCTCCACCACCGCGGTGGTGGGACCGGACGGCGTCGGCAAATCGACGCTGCTGTCGCTGATTTCCGGCACGCGGAAAATCCAGACCGGCACCGTCACCGTGCTGGGCGGCGACATGCGCGACGCCCGCCACCGCGGCCGGGTGGCGCCGCGCATCGCCTACATGCTGCAGGGGCTCGGCAAGAACCTCTACCCGACGCTGTCGGTGGTCGAGAACATCGATTTCTTCGGTCGCCTGCACGGCCAGGGCCCGCGCGAGCGCGCCGCGCGCATCCAGCGCCTGCTGGAGGCCACCGGCCTTAAGCCGTTTTCGGACCGGGCGGCGGGCAAGCTGTCCGGCGGCATGAAGCAGAAGCTGTCGCTGTGCTGCGCGCTGGTCCATGACCCCGACCTCCTGATCCTCGACGAGCCGACCACCGGCGTCGACCCGCTGTCGCGCCGCCAGTTCTGGGCGCTGATCGACGCGCTGCGCGCGGAGCGGCCGGCGATGACGGTGGTGGTCGCCACCGCCTATATGGAGGAGGCGGCGCGGTTCGAGCGGCTGATCGCCATCGACGAGGGCCGCATCCTCGCCGCGGAGCGCACTGCCGACGTGCTGGCGCGCACCGGCGCATCGACGCTCGAAGCCGCCTACGTCGCGCTGCAGCGGCCGGAGCGGCGCGGGCAGGGCGGCGCGCTGGTGATTCCGCCGCGGGCCGAGCACGACGGCGCGCCGGCGATCGAGGCCTTCCATCTCACCCGCCGCTTCGGCGATTTCGTCGCGGTCGATGATGTGTCGTTCCGCATCGGGCGCGGCGAGATCTTCGGGTTCCTCGGCTCCAACGGTTGCGGCAAGACCACCACCATGAAAATGCTCACCGGCCTGTTGCCGGTGAGCGAGGGCAGGGCGGAGCTGCTCGGCAAGCCGGTCGATGCCGGCGACATCGCCACCCGGATGCGGGTCGGCTACATGTCGCAGTCGTTCTCGCTTTATGACGAGCTGTCGGTCCGCGCCAACCTCGAGCTGCACGCCAAGCTCTACCGCGTGCCCAAGGACGAGACGCGCGCCCGCGTCACCGATGCGTTGACGCGGTTCGATCTGGCCGACGTCGCAAGCGAGCTGCCGGCCGGCCTGCCGCTCGGCATCCGCCAGCGCCTGCAACTGGCCGCGGCCTGCCTGCACCGGCCCGAGGTGCTGATCCTCGACGAGCCGACCTCGGGCGTCGACCCGGCGGCGCGCGATCTGTTCTGGCGGCTGATGATCGAACTCGCCCGCCGCGACGGCGTCACCATTTTCGTCTCGACCCATTTCATGAATGAGGCCGAGCGCTGCGACCGCATCTCGCTGATGCACGCTGGCAAGGTGCTGGCGGTCGGCACGCCGGCGGAACTGGTCGCCAGCAAGGGCTCGCCCTCGCTGGAGGAGGCGTTCATCGCCTATCTCACCCTCGCCGCCGGCGAGAGCGTCGAGGCCGCCGCCGCTGGCGCCGCGGCCGACCCGCCGCCGGCGGACCCGGAGCCTGCGCCGGGCGCGCGCTCCCAGCTCGCCGTCTCGCTCGGCCGCATCTGGGCGTTCGCCCGCAGAGAGGGCGTCGAGCTGTTGCGCGACCGCGTGCGGCTGGCCTTCGGCCTGATCGGCCCGCTGATCCTGATGCTGACGTTCGGCTATGGCATCTCGTTCGACGTCGAGAAGTTGTCGTTCGCGGTGCTCGACCGCGACCAGAGCATCGAAAGCCGCACCTTCCTCGAAGCGTTCGCCGGCTCGCGCTATTTTTCCGAAAGGCCGCCGCTCAACTATCAGGACGAGATCGACGCGCGCATGCGCGCCGGTGAGCTGCGCCTGGCCATCACCATTCCGCCGAGCTTCGGCCACGACCTCCTGAGCAATCAGCGGCCCGAGGTCGGGTTCTGGCTCGACGGCGCCAACGCGTTTCGCGCCGAGACCACCCGCGGCTACGTCAACGGCGTGGTGCAGGCCTATGCCGAGGACCTGGCGCGGCGCACCTATGGCGCGGTGCCGGATCTGACGGCGGTCGAGCTGCGCCCGCGCTTTCGCTACAACCAGGATTTCCGCAGCGTGTTCGCCATCGCCCCAGGCATCATCATGATGCTGATGGCGATGATCCCGGCGATGATGACGGCGCTCGGCGTGGTGCGCGAGCGCGAGATCGGCTCGATCGCCAACCTCTACGCTTCGCCCGCCACGGTAGGCGAATTCCTCATCGGCAAGCAACTGCCCTATCTTGCGCTCGGCTTCGTCAGCTTCCTGCTGCTGATCGTGCTGGTGGTGGTGCATTTCGGCGTGCCGGTGCGCGGCTCGCTGCTGGCCTTGGTGGCAGGCGGGGCGCTCTACATCGCCGCCACCACCGCGTTCGGCCTGTTCGTGTCGAGCTTCGTGAAGAGCCAGGTGGCGGCGATGATGGTGACGGCGGTGCTGTGCAACACCATCGCCATCAACTTCTCAGGGCTGCTCTACCCGACCTCGACGCTGACCGGCTCGGCCAAGCTGCTCAGTGTCGGATTTCCGGCCTCCTGGTTCCAGCACATCAGCCTCGGCACCTTCACCAAGGGCTTGCCGGCCTCGGCCTTCACCCTTGACCTCGTGGTGCTGGTGCTGTTCGCCATCGGCTTTCTGATGGCGGCGCGGCTGTTCCTGAAAAAGCAGGAGACGTGATGCGCGCGCTCGCCAACATCTGGACGCTCGGCCTCAAGGAATTCGCCAGCCTGCGGCACGATCGCATCATGCTGGTGCTGCTGCTCTACGTCTTCACCGGCGCAATTTATTCGATCGCCCACGGCGTCTCGACCGAGGTGGTCAATGCTTCGATCGGCATCGTCGATTCGGATCATTCGCAGCTGTCGGGACGCATCGCCAGCGCGCTGCAGGCGCCGCTGTTCCAGTCGCCGGTGCTGCTGGATC
Source organism: Blastochloris viridis (assembly GCF_001402875.1). Classification (NCBI taxonomy): domain Bacteria; kingdom Pseudomonadati; phylum Pseudomonadota; class Alphaproteobacteria; order Hyphomicrobiales; family Blastochloridaceae; genus Blastochloris; species Blastochloris viridis. The sequence goes on from NZ_CP012946.1 coordinate 1,225,776, forward strand.
GCGATCAGGTCGACGCGGCGATGGAGGCCGGCCGCATCACCTTCGTCATCGACATTCCGCCCTCGTTCGAGGCCGACGTGCTGCGCGGCAACAAGCCCGCGGTGCAGATTCTGATCGACGCCACCGCCATGACGCAGGCCGGGGTCGGCTCGCTCGACATCCAGCAGATCGTGCTGCAGGAGGTGACGGCGTGGCTGCAAAGCCGCGGCGTCGCGGCCTCGCTGCCGATCGAGGTGAAGACGCGGGCGTTCTTCAACCCCAACCTCGATTCGATCCGCTTCACCTCGGTGATGGCGATCATCAACTTCGTCACCATCCTGTCGATCGTGCTGGTGGCGGCGGCGGTGATCCGCGAACGCGAGCACGGCACCATCGAGCATCTTCTGGTGATGCCGGTCACCCCCGCCGAGATCGCCGTCGCCAAGATCTGGGCCAATGGCGCGGTGATCCTGGTAGCGACGTTCCTGTCGCTGGTGTTCATGGTGGAAGGGGTGCTCAAGGTGCCGGTCCACGGCTCCATCGCCCTGTTTCTGGCCGGCACCGCGATCTATCTGTTCGCCACCACCTCGCTCGGCATCCTGCTCGCCACCGTGGCGCCGACCATGCCGCAGTTCGGCCTGCTGGCCATCCCGGTGTTCATCGTCATGAACCTGCTGTCGGGCGCCAACACCCCGCTGGAGAGCATGCCCGAGCTGCTGCAGCACATCGTCCAGGTGTCGCCAACCACGCACTTCGTCGCCTTTTCCCAGGCCATCCTCTACCGCGGCGCCTCGCTCGACGTGGTGTGGCCGCAAATCGTGGTGATGGCGGTGATCGGCGCGGTGGTGCTCGGCGTGGCGCTGGTGCGTTTTCGCTCGATGCTGGCCTCGCAGGCCGGGTGAGTATTCCTCCCAGTGGCGTGGCGAAAGACCGGGCGATGGCCTAAACAGCCGCAGTTCCATCGCTCACACGGGGGGAGTTCCATGAGCGACAGCGTCAAATATCTGCTGCCGGAAGATCGTATTCCGCGCGCTTGGTACAATCTTGCGGCCGACCTGCCGGTGCCGCTGCCGCCGAGCCTGAGCCCGGCGACCGGCAAGCCGCTTGGTCCGGACGACCTCGCGCCGATCTTCCCGATGGCGCTGATCGCCCAGGAGGTCTCGACCGAGCGCGAGATCGAGATCCCGGAGCCGGTGCGCGACATCTACCGGCTGTGGCGGCCCTCGCCGCTGGTGCGCGCCCGCCGCATGGAGAAGGCGCTCGACACCCCGGCGCGCATCTTCTTCAAGTACGAGGGCGTGAGCCCGGCCGGCTCGCACAAGCCCAACACCGCGGTGGCCCAGGCCTTCTACAACCGCGAGGCCGGCATCCGGAAGCTGTCGACCGAGACCGGCGCCGGGCAGTGGGGCTCCTCGCTGGCCTTCGCCGGATCCCTGTTCGGGATCGAGGTCAAGGTCTACATGGTCAGGGTCTCCTACAACCAGAAGCCGTATCGGCGCGCGTTGATGGAGACCTACGGCGCCACCTGCATCGCCAGCCCGTCCAACGAAACCGCGTCCGGCCGCGCCTTCCTGTCCGCCAATCCGGATTCGCCCGGCAGCCTCGGCATCGCCATCTCGGAGGCGGTCGAGGTCGCCGCCCAGAATGCCGACACCAATTACGCGCTCGGCAGCGTGCTCAACCACGTCGGCATGCACCAGAGCGTGATCGGCCTCGAAGCCATCGAGCAGATGGAGATGGCCGGGTTCTGGCCGGACGTGGTGATCGCCTGCGCCGGCGGCGGCTCCAACTTCGCCGGCATGGCGTTCCCGTTCCTCGGCAAGAAGCTGCGCGAGGGCAAGGACGTGCGAGTGCTGGCGGTGGAGCCGGCGGCCTGCCCGACGCTGACCCGCGGCACCTACGCCTATGATTTCGGCGACACCGCGCACCTCACCCCATTGATGAAGATGCACACGCTGGGCTCGACCTTCGTGCCGCCCGGCTTCCACGCCGGCGGGCTGCGCTATCACGGCATGGCGCCGATGGTCAGTCACGCCAGGGAGCTCGGCCTGGTCGAGGCCCGCGCCGTCCACCAGAACGGCTGTTTCGAGGCCGGCCTGCTGCTGGCGCGCTGCGAGGGCATCGTGCCGGCACCGGAATCGACCCACGCCGTGCGCGCTGCCGTCGACGAGGCGCTGGCGGCCAAGGCGGAAGGCAAGCCGCGCACCATCCTGTTCAACCTGTCCGGCCACGGCCACTTCGACATGCAGGCCTATATGGACTACCTGTCGGGCAAGCTGGAGGACCGCGACTACGACGCGGCTGCGCTCAACGCCTCGCTCGAGCTGTTGCCCAAGGTCGCGGCGGAGTAATCCGCTCGGTACGGCTGGATGCAGCGTCGTCCCGGGCGAGGCGTGAGCCGAGACCCGGGACCGTTGTCCGGATAGGACACCATCCTGCGAGCGATCCCGGCTCGCACGCCCAGGGGCGCGCGGCCGGGACGACGTGGCTGGACGTCAGGCCGCCGTCTTCACGCGGTCCTGCCGCCGCTCCGGCCCGCGATAGTTCGGGTCATCGCGCTTGCGGCGGTTGAGCGGGCCGCGGTGCAGCGCGGCGAGGAAGCTGTGAACCTCCTCGGTGAGGCGCTGTGCCCGGGCCGACAACTCGCCCGACGCGGTGCGGGTGTCGGCGGCCAGGGTCTCGGTACGGCCGGCGACGGCGGTGGCACGGTGGATGTTGTCGGTGATGTCGCGGATGCCGTCGAACGCCCGCTCGACATTGTCGGCGATTTCCGCGGTGGCCGACATTTGGCTCTCGACCGCCTCGGCGACGTAGGTGGTGATCTGGTCGACCTCGCCGATGGTGCGGGCGATCTCGGTGATGGCCTCGACCGCGGCGCGGGTCGAGGCCTGCACCTCGGCGATCTGGGCCGAAATCTGGCTGGTGGCCTGCGCGGTCTGGCCGGCCAGCATCTTCACTTCCTGGGCGACCACGGCAAAGCCGCGGCCGGCTTCGCCGGCCCGCGCCGCCTCGATGGTGGCGTTGAGCGCAAGCAGGTTGGTCTGCGCGGCGATGGCGCGGATCAGTTCGGCGACCTGGCCGATGTTGTCGCCGGCCGCTTGCAGGGTCTGGATGGTGTCGTGGGCTTCGCGGCTGCGCGTCACCGCCTGACGGGCGACGGTGGTCGACAGCCGGACCTGCTCGCCGACGTCGCGGGCGGATTCCGACAGCTTGGCGGTGGCGGTGGCGACCGTCTTCATGTTGCGCGTCGCCTCCTCGGAGGCGGTGGCGACGGTGGTGGCGCTGGACCGGGTGGCGCTGGCATTCTCGGTCATGGTGCTGGCGGTGGCGCCCATGCCGGTCGAGGCCGCGGAGACGTTGCGGACGATGTCCTGGATCGAGGTTTCGAACCGCGTGGTCTCGTTGAAGAACGCTCCGATACGGCCCTGGATCGAGGCCATCGCGTCGTTGATGGTCGCGGCCGAGCTGCCCAGGGCGCCGGCCAGCCCCTCCGGCCGGATCTTGCGGTAGTAGGTGTTGGCGCGCACCGCCTGCATCGCCGCGGTGGCCTCGCGGACATAAGCGTCGCAGCGGTCGATCATGTCATTGAGCGCGTGCTGGGCATCGCCCAGCTCGCCGCGCTCGGCGATGCCGACCAGCCGCGCCTCCAGATTGCCGGCGGCGATCTCGTGGCAGACCGTGGCCATGCGGCCGATCTCGCGCCGTAGCCGCAGCAGCCAGACCACCGCGAACCCGGCGGCGACGGCGCCGGCGGCGAGCGTGGCGACTGCGCCGGTCGTCCAGCCGGCGGCGAGGCAGGCCAGAGCGAGCACCAGCGCGCCCAGCGCCGCGCCGATGGCGCTCAGCGCCCTAAAGAGAGAGGACAAGTTCATCATAGGGCTTGTTGGTGGATTCGACGAAGGCGAGCAGCCGCTTGAAGCCGGCATCGAGCTGGTCCTTGCCGTTCCGGTGCTGCGCCTCGACCGCCAGCACCTCGGCATAGATCGGCTCGATGGCGGCAATGGCCTGACGGCTCGGCACCCGGCGGTTGGAATGGAACGCGACCATGTTGCCGGCCGCATCGAACGACGGCGTGACGTGGGCGAACACCCAGTAGAAATCGCCGTTCTTCGCCATGTTCTTGACGTAGGCGAAGATTTCGTGGCCGGCGAGCACGGTGTCCCACAACAGCTTGAACACCGCACGCGGCATGTCGGGATGGCGGATGATGCTATGGGGCTGGCCGAGCAGCTCGGCCTCGCGGTAGCCGGCGATCTGGCAGAACACCCGGTTGGCGTAGGTGATGCGGCCCTTGAGATCGGTCTTCGAAACGATCAGCTCGCCGGGATCGAAGAACCGCTCGACCGTGGTCGGCGTGACCGCAGTGCGCATGGCCAAGACCCCCAACGCAGGAACCCAACGCCGGAACTCGCCGTGGGATTCTACCAAAGGACCCCTACGGAAGACGGATGGCGAGGGCGCAGTTGACCATGCAGCAGTTCAGCATTCGTTAAAACCGGCGTCGAAACCGCGCCGCCGATTCGTTTCCGGAGCGGGAGACAGGGCAATCGGGTGAAAAATCACGCTGCCAGGAGACTTGCGAGGAAGTCGTCGTCCCAGGCGGCGACTTTTCGCTTGAGGCGGAGAGAATCCTTGCCCGGGGCCTTGCGGATGAGATTGAGGGCCATGTGCTTGAGGGTGGTGAAATTGGCGGGGGCGTGATCGGTGCGGACGCGGCAGTCGTCATCGCGGAACACCATGTCCATGATCCAATGCAGGCTGTTCTCCACCGCCCAATGGCTGCGGATGACGGGTCCGAGCTGGTCGGCCGGGGACGCCAGCGAGGCGATGTAGAAGCGGGTCTCCTGCTCGCACTTGGCGCCGATCTCGCGCATGCTTTCGACCATGACGACACTGGTCAGGCCGGGCCAATCGTGACGGTCTCGGAGCCAAGCCACGTCGTGCATCACCGTGGTGGTGCGGGTCTCGATGCGGCCGTGATCGCCATCGACGCTGTGATGGCGGCTGATCGCTGTGTCCTTGAAACCATTGGCTTTCTGCTCGGCGGCGAACAGCTCGACGTCCTCTCGCAAGCTGCCCTGGTTGCCTTTCAGGGCCAGCACATAGTCGGCCTTCTGGGCGAGGATTTGCGCGGCGATGGCGCGCTGGCAGCCCATGGCGTCGATGGTGACGATGGCGCCCTCGATCGACAGCAGGGAGAGCAGTTGGGGGATGGCGACGATCTCGTTCGACTTGTCGGCCACCTTGACCTGGCCGAGCACCAGGCGCTGGCGCGCCGCGAAGGCGGACACCATGTGGACCGCCGCCTTGGCGTCCCTCTTAGCCGAGCGGCGCAGCGTCTTGCCGTCGATGGCGATCACGTCTGCGGGCGCCCCGGTCACCGCCGCCACCCAGGCGACGAAGCAACGCTGGAACTGCGCAGCATCGAGGGTGGCGAGGATGTCGCCGAGGTGGTCGTGCGAGGGGGTGCCATGGAGAAACGTGCGGAACCGGCGCAGCAGGTCGAGCTTCGTCTCGCCGAACCTTGCGATGTCGACGAAGGTCTCGGCGCCGGCCAGCACCGCCAGCAGGCACAGCAGCAGCACCTCCTCCAGCGAGTACATCACCTTGCCGCGCTGGCGCGGGTCGGGCATGTCCTTGAAATAGTCCAGGAAAACAAGAGCTTCCCCAAGCGCGGCAAAGTCCGGTTCCGCTGGCTCCATCGCCCATCCTCCGCATCCGAATCGGAGGAACCGACAGATTCAGCACTTCAGGCCTTTGTCACCCCTTTCTTCACCCGATCGCCCTGGAGCGGGAGAGTGCTCGGGTTGCGCTTCGGGCGCGGGATCGCTACACCCACCGTTCTTCAAAACGGGTGGCAGGACCATGCGCGCCGAACTTCAGAATCTCGTCGATGACATCAAGCAGTCCGCGGGACTGCTGAGGAGGTCTCTTTGACTGGGATGTTGCACAGCGCCGACTGGCGGAGCTGAACGCCGCGTCGGAAGACCCCAATCTTTGGAACGACGCCGACGCCGCCCAGAAGCTGATGCAGGAGCGCAACGCGCTTGCCGATTCGATCGAGGGCGTGGTCAAGCTCGAACGCGAGCTGGACGACGCGGTGACCCTGATCGAGCTGGGCGAGGCCGAGGACGATGAGGACACCATTGCCGAAGCAAAGGCCATCCTCGAAGGGCTGAAGGCCGAAAGCGGACGCCGCCAGATCGAGGCGCTGCTGTCCGGCGAGGCCGACGCCAACAACGCCTTCCTCGAAGTTCATCCCGGCGCCGGCGGCACCGAGAGCCAAGACTGGGCCGAGATGCTGCTGCGCATGTACACGCGCTGGGCGGAGCGGCGGAAGTTCAAGGTCGAGCTGGTGGAGTGGCAGGCCGGCGAAGGCGCCGGCATCAAGGCGGCAACCATCCACGTCAAGGGCCACAACGCCTATGGCTGGCTGAAGACCGAGGCCGGTGTCCACCGGCTGGTGCGGATCTCGCCGTTCGACGCCAATGCCCGCCGGCAGACCTCGTTCGTGTCGATCGACGTCTATCCCGAGGTCGACGACCGCATCGTCATCGACATCAACGAGGCCGATGTACGGGTCGACACCATGCGCTCCGGCGGCGCCGGCGGCCAGCACGTCAACAAGACCGAATCGGCGGTGCGCCTCACCCACATCCCGACCGGCGTCGCGGTGGTCAGCGAAGGCGACCGCTCGCAGCACAAGAACCGCGCCGAGGCGTGGCGCATGCTGCGGGCCAAGCTGTACGAGCGCGAGCTGAAGCGGCGCGAGGCGGAGGCGATGGCCGAGCAGGCCGCCAAGACCGATATCGGCTGGGGCCACCAGATCCGCTCCTACGTGCTGCAGCCCTATCAGCTGGTGAAGGATCTGCGTACCGGCCACACCTCCGGCACGCCGCAGGCGGTGCTCGACGGCGCGATCGACGACTTCATGGAAGCGACGCTGGCGCAGAAGGCCTATGGTGGCGCCGAAGGCGAGATCGAGGACGTCGACTGAACGGACGTCCGATTGAGCGAAAGACGTGGATGGCCGGCCCGGCCATCCACGTCGGTTCGTCTGCAAAGGATCTGTTCGGCCGCGAGGCAGCCATCTCACCCTTACATGAAGCGTCCGGGTGGCACGTCGGGCTGAGCCAGCATCGACGGCTCGGGCTGCGAATTGAGGTTGAAGCCGACGTCGCCGCGGCTCGGCAGCGTCGCCGGCATCCGCGACAGATCATCGAACGCGAAGCGCAGCGTGTCCTGCCACTGGGCCTGGGCGACCGGGCCGGTCATCTGGGCGGTGTCCAGGGTGCGGCGCGCCATGCTGTCGACGTTGATCTGGCTAAACGCCAGCGCCGTGATGACGAGCGCGAGCGAGGACAGCGTGACGGCGAGGGTGGTTTCGGCGCGGCTGGAGCGACGGTCGTGGCGGGTGTCCGGGCGGGTCATGGGGGCGTCCTCATCAGGCGTCTTCCCTGTGCAGGCATAACGGCGCAGCGGGGACTTCGGTTCTCCACTCATTAAAACGTGAATGATTTGCAAATTGCCGGCGTGGCGTGGTGACGCACTCCGGGCCGGGCGTTAACGCCGGCCGCACCCGTAGGAGTTTTCCCGCGCCGGCCCTTGCGGGATCGCCGCGCCGGGCCAAAACTCCGCTGTGAGCAAGGGGTCTGCGGGAGCCTCAAGCGGACCCGCCGGCACAATCATCCAGCGTTTTACCGGCGGCTAAGCCGCCGTCCGCAGTGCTCCCCGCGAGCGCGCCTCTCCCTCAAGCGTGCCAAACCGACGAGCGTTCCATGACCATCAGCGTCGCCGATTTCGTCAAGCCGTATCGCATCGTGTCCGGAAAAGGCGCCAAGCTGTCGGAGATCGATCCCGGCGACACCCGCCGCCTCAAGCTGGACAAGGACGACGCCAAGGACCTGCTGCAGGGCGGGGTCGAGCGATTGTCCGACCTGCAGGAGAAGCTCTACGCCCAGGACCGCTGGGCGGTGCTGCTGATCTTCCAGGCGATGGACGCCGCCGGCAAGGATGGCGCCATCAAGCACGTCATGAGCGGCATCAACCCGCAGGGCTGCCACGTCACCGCGTTCAAGGTGCCGTCGTCGACCGAGCTCGACCATGATTTCATGTGGCGCTGCCAGCTCGCGCTGCCCGAGCGCGGCCGCATCGGCATCTTTAACCGCTCCTATTACGAAGAGGTGCTGGTGGCGCGGGTGCACCAGGAGGTGCTGAAGCGCCAGAAGCTGCCGCCGGAGCTGGTCACCGAGCGGATCTGGACCGAGCGGTTCGAGGACATTCGCGCCTTCGAGCGCTACCTCGCCCGCAACGGCACCATCGTGCTCAAATTCTTCCTCCACGTCTCCAAGGGCGAGCAGAAAAAGCGGTTCCTGGAGCGCATCGATGATCCCGCTAAGAACTGGAAGTTCTCAATGGCCGACGTTGCCGAGCGGGCGCATTGGGACCGCTACATGGAGGCGTACGACGACATGATCCGCCACACCGCCAGCGAGGAGGCGCCGTGGTTCGTGGTGCCGGCCGACACCAAGTGGTTCACCCGTCTGGTGGTGGCGGCGGCGATCATCGATCGGCTGGAGCGGTTGAAGCTGCACTTCCCGACCGTCGACGACGCCACCCGCGCGGCGTTGCAGGACGCGCGCAAGGCGCTGCTGGCGGAGGATTGAGCGACCGCACGGCGCCCGGCTCGGCGGGTCGCCTCGTTCGCCGCACGATGCCCGGCCCGATGCAGGACCTCGCTGTGCCTACTGCGGCTCGGCGAGTCCGAGGCGGACGCCGGCGCGCAGGAAGCGCTGCGGGTCGACCGGTTCGCCGGCGATGCGGGTTTCGTAGTGCAGATGCGGGCCGGTCGAGCGCCCGGTCGAGCCGAGCCGGCCGACGATCTGCCCTGGCACCACCGCGTCGCCCTCGCGGACGTCGATGGCCGACAGGTGCGCGAACACGGTGGACAGGCCGTTGTCGTGGCTGACCTCGACCATGTTGCCGAAGCCGCTCTGCCAACTGGCTTCCTTGACCCGGCCGCGGGCGGTGGCGCGGACCGGCGCGCCGGTCTCGGCGCGGAAATCGATGCCGCCGTGCAGGGCAGGGCGACGCAGGAACGGGTCGATCCGCGTGCCGAAGCCCGAGGTGACGTCGGCGTCGGGGTGGATCGGACGGCGCAGCGGCACGGCATCGACGGTCTGTTCGAGCCGGCGCATGTCATCGACCGCGGCGGCGACGCGCGCGGCCTGGGCCTCGAAGGTCGCCCCCACCGCGGCGGGAACGAACGGGCCGCCCATCGGCGCCTCGGTCGCGGCGCGGCTTGGGGCGAGGCCGATGTCATCCAGCACCGCGCGCATGCGGCGGGAGCGGGTTTCGGCCTCGCTCTCGATGCGGTTGAGCGCGGCGGCCTGGGCGAGTTCGGCGCGGTCGAGCGACTGGTGCAGGCTCGCCAGACGGTGCGCGGAGCCATGCTCGGCCGGCGCCGCCGGGTGGGCGGCGGCCGAGGTGACGCGGGATTCCAGCCGCGCCTCGCGCTCGCCGGCCGGCTTCAGCCGCACGGTGTCGGAAATCGGCTGCACCGGACGCGGTGCCTCGGCCCGGGTCTGCGGCGTCGGCGGCTTGGTCAGCGCCGAAATCAGCTGCTGGCGCTGCTCGATCGCCGCCTGCCGAACCGACAGGCCCTCGATCCGGCGCTCGAACTGTTCGTGCTCCACCAGGCGGCGCGTGCGGGCCTTCTCGACTTCGTCCTTCAACTCGGCGATGCGGTCTTCATAGGCCGAGGCCACGTCGTGATGGCGGCGCGCCAGCCCGCTCAGCACTTCGTCGCGGAAGAAGACGTAGCTGCTGAGGCCGACCGCCCACGCCAGCACCAGCGCGAACGCACCGACCGAGAGCGCGAGGGTGTGGCGGTGGACGATGACGCCGCGGGAGGGCGCGGCAGACAGGGCGGCATAGCCAAGGTGGGCGCGTGACATCGGCGACCCTACGCACGAGGAGTAAACGCGCCGATTAGACTTGGTTAAGGTTAACGAACCGAAAACTGCGGCCTGGGTTTGTGGTGGCGGGCGACTACAGCGCCGTTGCTGCTGCCAGCACCTGATCGGCGTGGCCGTCGACTTTCACCTTCCGCCACACTCTCGCGACCCGGCCATCGGGCCCGATCAGCACTGTGGCGCGCTCGATGCCCATCGACGTTTTGCCGTACAGCGATTTCTCGACCCACACGCCATAGGCCTCGACCATGGCGCGGGTCTCGTCCGAGCCGAGCGCGACGGCGAGGTCGTGCTTCGCCTTGAACTTGTCCTGGCGGCTGATCGGATCGGCCGACACCCCGATCACCGCGACGCCGGCCCGATCGAACGCCGGCTTCAGCGCGCTGAAGGCGAGTGCTTCCCTGGTACAGCCTTGGGTATCGGCCTTGGGGAAGAAATAGACCACCAGCGGCTTGCCGGCGAACGAGGCCAGCGAGACGCGGCCGCCGCCGGCGGCGGGAAGATCGAATGCCGGTGCGGGCTCGCCGACGACGAGGGCGGCCGGCGCGGTCGAGCTGTCGGTGGGGACCATGTGCCTTCCTTTCGGCGGGATTTTGGGGCCATCTCGGTCGAGGTGCACTCGGCCGGATCGAACCGAATCGAACGGCACCTGCGGCAAGGTGCTGGCGGCGGCATCTTCGGGGCGCACGGGCGCTCGGGGCGATGTTCAGGGTGCGGCAGAAATATTTCAGGATTCCAATATATTAGAGCAGACGCGCCGATGCAATCGGCCAAGCTGGCGCAAATGCCACCGACGTGGTGAGCTTCTCGACCGGGCATGCGGGCTCGGCGAGGGGCGACGGCCGGTAGCGTGAACAGGCAGCGACCGGAGACGCAGCTGAAGATCGGAATGACATTGGCAAGTGCCGCGCGACGGCTCCTGAGGTGGGTACGGGGAGCCTCGCGCTGGCCGCTCAACACAATCCGCCGGCGGCCACGCCTCGCGGCGACGACGCTGTCGCTCGTCGTGCTCGGGGTGATGGTGGTCTACGCCGTGCCCTTTCTGCTGCGCGGGCCGCTGCTCGGCGCGGCGGTGCCGTGGATCGAGAGTTCGCTGGCCGAGCGGCTCGGCCCCGGATATTCGGTGTCGATCGGGGCCGCCGAGGGCGTCGAGGACGCCGACGGGCTGACCGTGCTCAAACTGCGCGATCTCACGGTGAAGGAGCCCGACGGCCGCACCGTTGCCACCGTGCCGCTGACCGAGATCGCGCTCGAAAGCGGCGGCCTGTTCGGGCGGCCCAACCCGCGCCGCATCGACATGTCCGGTGCCGACATGGTGATCGCCATCAATGGCGGCACCGCGACGGTGTCGGCGCGGCCGGCCGGCCAGGGTACGCCGGACCCGGTTCCGGTGCCGAGCGTGCCGAAGGCGCCGACCACGGTCGATGACATCGCCAAGCCGACGATGCTGGCGCCGCTGATCGGCATGCTGGAGGGCATCGAGCGCGACGGTTTCGGCGGGCTCGGACTGTCGTCGATCGGGCTGCGGAACGGCACCTTGGTGATGTTCGACGCCACCAGCGGCCGGCAGTGGCGGTTCGAGAACATCGTGCTGTCGCTGAGCCGTCCGAGCGAGGGCGGCGTCGCTGTCACCATCGCCTCGGGTGGCCCCAAGGGGCCGTGGTCGTTCACCGCCACCGTCAGCCACGAGACCGGCGAGGTGCGCGCCATCGACATTGTCGGCCGCGACCTGTCGCCGAAGGACCTGCTGCTGGCATTTGGCCTCGCCGACGCCGACCTCCACGCCGATTCCGCCGTCGACGTGATGGCGCGCGCTCGTCTCGCCCGCGACGGATCCCTGATCGCCGGCGAGGCACGGCTCCACGCCGGCGCCGGCCAGATCGGACCGCGCGATCCCCCGGACGACCGGCTGGTGATCGACGAGGCCACCGCCGATCTGCGCTGGGACGTCCAGCGCCGGCTGATCACAATCGAGCCGGTGATGGTGCAGACCGGCACCAACCGCTTGCTGCTGTCGGCGGCGGTGGTGCCGCCGGCGACCGATGATGGCGCCTGGGTGTGGCGGGTGTTGCGCGGGCGCTTGGAGCTTGGCGCCGACCGGCCGCGCGAGCCGCCGCTGGTGCTCGATCGCATCCTCGCCCACGGCCGGGTCGAGCCCGCCGCCGGCATCGTCGCTGTCGACAAGGTCGAGATCGCCGGCGTGACGGTGGCCGCGGCCGCCACCGCGACGCTGATCACCAGCGGCCCCAACCCGTCGCTTCAGCTCGGCATGACCGCCAGCCGGATGCCGGCGCACGTGGTCAAGCGGCTGTGGCCGCCGGTGGTGGCGCCCGGCGCCCGCGCCTGGATCCTCAAGAACGTGCAGGCCGGGATGCTGGAGCGCGGCGACATCGCGCTCAATTCGCCGCTCGACGCCCTGCTGAAGAAGGAGCTGCCGCTGCCGGACGGCGGCATGCGCGCCGAGTTCGTGCTGTCGGGCGGCGTGGTGCAGGCGGTCGAGGGCCTGCCGCCGCTGCGCGATTTCAGCGGCACCGCGGTTCTCACCGGCCGCACCGCCAAGATCACGGTGCCGCACGCGGCGATCGAGTCGTCCGGCCGCCGGCTCGATCTGGCGGATGGGCTGATCGAGATCCCCGATACCTTTCCCAAGGGCGCGCCGACCACCATCCGCTTCCACACCGAGGGGCCGGCCGACGCCCTGGCCGAGCTGCTGCAGAGCGAGCTGCTGCGGGCGCAGGGCGCCCCGCCGCTCGACCCGCAGACCACGCGCGGCCAGGTGAGCGGCCAGGTCCAGGTTTCGCTGCCGTTGATGCGCGAGGTGCCGCGCAGCGCCGTGACCTACAACCTCGACCTCCAGCTCACCGGCTTTGCCGCCGACAAGCAGGTGCGCGGCCAGCGGCTGGAGGCGGCGACGGTCAAGGTCACCGCCTCGTCCAAGGACGGCATCGCCTTCCGTGGCGACGGCAAGGTTGCCGGCGCGCCGTTCACCTTCGACGTCCGCCGGCCGCACCCGGACGGCGACGCCGAGGTGAAGTTCCAGGGGACGCTGGACGACGCCGCCCGCACCAAGCTCGGCATCGACGGTCCGAGCGGGGTGCTCACCGGCTCGATGACGTTCAAGGCACAGGGCCGGATCGGCGACCGCGACACCCGGCTGGCGGTGGAGGCCGACCTCAAGGAGGTGGCGATTGCCGATCTGGTGCCGGGCTGGGTCAAGCCCAAGGGCAAGGCGGCCAAGGCGAGCTTCACCGTCAACGACAAGGCCGGCGGCGGGGTGAGGTTCGAAGACCTGGTGCTGGAGGGCAGCGGCGCCTTGATCAAGGGCACGGTCGAGCTCGACGACAGCGGCGATCCGGTGACGCTCAACCTGCCGACCTTCCAGTTGTCGGACGGCGACCGTGCCGCGCTGAAATTCGAACGCGGCGGCGACGGCGTGATGCGCATCGTGCTGCGCGGCGAGGTGATCGACGGCCGCGGCCTGATCAAGTCGCTGATGGCCGGCCCGTCGGTGTCGGCGGCGGTGACGCGCCATCGCACCCGGCCGCGCGACCTCGATGTCGAGGCCAAGCTCGGCGTGGTGGTCGGCCTCAATGGCGAAACCGCGCGGCAGCTCGATCTCCGCATGACCCGGCGCAACGGCGAATTGCGGGCGTTCGCGCTCACCGGCCGCATCGGTGGCGGCGACGCCACGCTGAAAGCCGACCTCAAGGCCTATCAGGGCGCGCGCATGGCGGTCATCGCCTATGCCACCGACGCCGGCTCGCTGCTGCGCTTCGTCGACCTCTACACCAAGGTGTCCGGCGGCGAGTTCTGGATGGTCATCGATCCGCCTTCGGCCGACGGGCTCGGCCAGCAGGAGGGCGTGCTCAACGTCGCCAACTTCGCGGTACGCGATTCCGGCCTCGACAAGCTGATCGCCGCGGCGCCGGCCGAACGCGGGTCGGGCCGCTTCGCGGGCGGCGCGCCGGTGCACTTCACCAAGATGAAGGTGGAGTTCGTCCGCTCGCCCTCGCGCATCACGCTGCGCGACGGCGTGATCTGGGGGCCGCAGATCGGCGCCACGGTGGAGGGCCAAATCGACTACGCCAAGAACGAGGTCGGGCTGCGCGGCACCTTCGTGCCGGCTTACGGGCTCAACAATTTGTTTGCCCGCATCCCCATCGTCGGCCTGTTCATGGGCGGGCCGAACGAGGGTCTGCTCGGCGTGACCTACGAGGTGGTCGGCCGGCCGTCGGCGCCGACCTTGCGCGTCAACCCGATGTCGGCGGTGGCGCCGGGCTTCCTGCGCAAGCTGTTCGAGTTCCGCGGCGCGCCCGACGCGCCGCCGCCGGACCTGGTGACAAGGTAGGGCCGACCACCTCGGAACCACGACCGAGACGATTCCCACCCGGCCGCTGCGCGGCCTCCCTCGCAGACGTCGGAGAGGGAGAAAAGACACGATGTTTCAGATGCTTGTCCCTCATCCGCTTTAGCGGGGAAGGGTGCGCGAGCGAGGGCAGGTGGGGCGTTCGATGGGCGAAGGTCCTCCCGCCCGCAAACTCCCGGGCCGATCAACCGGAAATGGATGAATCAACACTCCCGCCGGCCTCACCCTGAGGAGGCTGCGAAGCAGCCGTCTCGAAGGGTGGGCGGCCAACCTCATCCTTCGAGACGCGGTCTTTGACCGCTCCTCAGGATGAGGTCCAGGCGTTACACCGGCTTCAGCAGGATGTGGCGCTTCCGGCCGAGCGAGAGCTTGATGACGCCGCCGCCGGCAAGGTCGGACTCGCCGAGCACCGCGCGCTCGTCCTCGACCGTGACGTCGTTGACCTTGAGCCCGCCGCCCTTGACCTGACGCCGCGCCTCGCCGTTGGAGGCAACCAGTCCGGCCTCGACGAACGCCGCCAGCACGCCGAAGCCCTCGGCGAGCCGCGCCGCCGCAATCTCGACCGTCGGCAGCGTCTCGGCCAGCGCGCCATCCTCGAAGGTGCGGCGCGCGGTCTCGGCGGCGGCATCGGCGGCGTCGCGGCCGTGCAGCAGCGCGGTCGCCTCGGTGGCGAGGATCTTCTTGGCCTCGTTGATCTCGGCGTCCTGGAGCGCCGCCAGCCGGCCGACCTCATCCAGCGGCAGGGTGGTGAACAGCTTGAGGAAGCGCGGCACGTCGGCGTCCTCGGTGTTGCGCCAGAACTGCCAGTACTCATACGGCGCGCGCATGTCGGCATTGAGCCAGACCGCGCCTTCGGCGGTCTTGCCCATCTTGGCGCCGGAGGCGGTGGTGATCAGCGGGCAGGTCAGCGCGTAGAGCTGCGAGGTGCCCATGCGGCGGCCAAGGTCGATGCCGGAGACGATGTTGCCCCACTGGTCGGAGCCGCCCATCTGCAGGATGCAGCCGGTGCGCTTGTAGAGTTCGACGAAGTCGTAGGCCTGCAGGATCGAATAGTTGAATTCCAGGAACGACAGTTCCTGCTCGCGCTCCAGCCGCATCTTCACCGAATCGAAGCTGAGCATGCGGTTGATCGAGAAATGGCGGCCGACATCGCGCAGGAACTCGATGTAGTTGATCGAGGCCAGCCACTCGGCATTGTCGATCATCAAGGCGTCGTTCTTGCCGTCGCCGAAGGTGATGAAGCGCGAGAAAACGGTTCTCAGGCTCTCTTTGTTGGCCGTAATCTGCTCATAGGACAGAATGCGGCGGGCCTCGTCCTTGCCGGAGGGGTCGCCGACGCGGGTGGTGCCGCCGCCCATGAGCGCGATCGGCTTCTGGCCGGTCTGCTGCAGCCAGTGCAGCATCATGATCGAGAGCAGGTGCCCGACGTGCAGCGAGGGTCCGGTGCAGTCATAGCCGACATAGGCCACCACCCGACCGTCGCGGGCGGCCTGATCGAGGCCATACGCGTCGGAGATCTGGTTGATGAAGCCGCGGGTCGACAGAACGTGCAGGAAATCGCTGGTGTATGTGGTCATCGTGGCTTGGAGTGGTCCATACGATCGGCTGGGTGTAACAGGCTCGAACGGGGTTTAACGGGAAATGCCGGACGACATGGTCCGCGGGGCGCTCGGATTGATGAGCGGGACGTCGCTCGACGGCGTCGATGTCGCTTATCTGATGACCGATGGCAAGCGGGTGCGGGCGTTCGGACCGACCGGCTACCGCCCATTCGCCGCCGCCGAGCGGAAAATCCTGCGGGCGGCACTTGACGACGCGAACGATCTGGTCGACCGCACCGCCCGGCCGGGTGCCCTCGCCGAGGCCGAGGCCATCGTCACCCGCGCCAGTGCGGAGGCGGTGGAGGCGTGGCAGATCGCCAATCGCGCCTGGCTGGCGGTGGAGGGCGGCCGCAGCGGCGCACCGGCGCCGCCACCGGTCGACGTGGTCGGCTTCCATGGCCAGACCGTGCTGCACCGGCCCGAGGCCCGGCTGACGGTGCAGCTCGGCGACGGCCGGGCGCTGGCCGAACGGCTCGGTCTGCCGGTGGTCTACGACTTCCGCGCTGCCGACGTCGCTGCCGGCGGGCAGGGCGCGCCGCTGGTGCCGGTGTTCCACCGCGCTTTGGCCCGCGACGTCGACCGGCCGCAGCCGCTCGCCATCCTCAATCTCGGCGGTGTCGCCAATGTCACGGCGATCGACGGCGACGCCGACCCGGTCGCCTGCGACGTCGGCCCCGGCAACGCCTTGATCGACGATTTCGTCACGGATCGCACCGGCGCGGCGATGGATGCGGGCGGCAAGCTGGCGGCGGCGGGACGGGTGGACGAGGACGCGGTGCGCCGGCTGCTCGGCATGCACTTCTTCACGCTGCCGCCTCCTAAGTCATTGGACCGCAATGCCTTCAAGGTCGCGGCCAAGGTCCATGGCGGCTTGGCGCGGGCGAGCCTTGAGGATGGCGCGGCCACGCTCACCGCCTTCACTGCCGCCGCGGTGGCGCGCGTCGTGCCCCACCTCAAGCGGCCGCCGAAAAGCTGGATCGTTGCCGGCGGCGGTGCCCACAACCCGACGCTGCTGCGGATGCTGGCCGAACGGCTGGCGCCGGCGCGGGTGGAAACCGCCGAGCGGGCCGGCTGGTCGAGCGATCACATGGAGGCGCAGGCGTTCGCGTTCCTGGCGGTGCGGGCGCTCGATCGCCTGCCGCTGTCCTACCCCTCGACCACCGGCGTGCCGGTGCCGATGACCGGCGGGGTGGTGGCACGGCCGTGAGGCACCCTCCGTCGCCGCCGGGGCAGATTACGACCGAGACTGGCACAGGCCCGCCGTCGAGATTGAGCACGTCAACACCGAAACGGTCGCCGCTGCCGCTTGGCTAGAGCGCCCGCCGATCTGATTGAGCCGGGTTGTCGCTCTAAGTCTTTGAATTATCGTATTCTCTTTCGCAAAACCGGTATCCACTTTTGCGGAGAATGCTCTAGCTGAAACCACAAGCCCGACACCGCCACGGATATGCCTGCCCGCGGTCGTCGGCGTGTTTGGTTGCCGTTCGGGCTCTTGAGACAGCGAGCGCCGAACAGGTGTGCCGGAGGTAGAGATTTAACTTTCCCTCAAGGCACACACCGGCTGACCGTCCCGCTCTGGTGCCGGTTGCCGCCCATGCGGCGATAGAGCGTGGTGCGGCTGATGCCGAGGCGGCGGGCAGCTTCGGAGAGGTTGCCGCCGCTGGTGCGCACGGTGCGCTCGATCAGCGAATCCGAGGCCGCCCGCAGCGACAGGACGCCCTCAGCGTCATTCGGCCGCGCCCGCTCCGGTCGCTGCAACTCGTCGACCAGTTCCTCCGGCAGATGGTGCCAGCCGATGACGGTTTCGCCCGGGTCCCGCAGGGCCGAGGCGAAGCGCAGCACATTGGCCAACTCGCGCAAATTGCCGGGCCATGGATAGTCGCCCAGCGCAGCCAGTACTGCCGGCTCCAGCATCAGTCCGGCTCCGGGCTCGAAGCGTTCGAGCAGGCTGGTCACCAGGACCGGGAAGTCGCTGCGCGCTCTGAGCGGCGGCAAAGTCAGCGTGATGCCGTTGAGGCGGTAGTAGAGGTCGGCCCGGAAACGGCCGCGCTCGACCTCGAGCTTGAGTGGCCGGTGGCTGGCGGCGATCAAGGCGAAATCGACCGTGGCCGGCTTGCCCCCGCCCAGCGGCACCACTTGGCGTTCCTGCAGCACCCGCAACAGCCGGCTTTGCAGTGGCAGCGGCATGTCGCCAATTTCGTCTAGAAAGAGCGTGCTGCCGTGGGCCTCGCGGATGCGCCCCGCAGAGCCCTCGCGCCGGGCTCCGGTGAAAGCGCCGGGGGCATAGCCGAACAGCTCGGCCTCGATCAGATGCTCCGGCAGGGCCGCACAGTTGATCGCCACCATGGCCCGCTGCCGCCGCGGGCCGGAGGCGTGGATGGCGGCGGCCACCATCTCCTTGCCCACCCCGGATTCGCCATGGAGCAAAATCGGGATCGGCTTGCCCACCATCTTGCGTGCCCGCTCCAGGCACTGGCGCATGCGCTCGTCGCCGGTGTCCAGTTCGGCCAGAGCGTCGCGCACCTCGGCTGCCCGGCGGGGCGGGGCCACAGGGGCGGGCGAGCGCCCCGGTTCGGCCTTGAGGAACAGGCGCCGGCCGCAGCGCGTCTTTACGTCAAGCACAGCGCCGGGACGCTCGCGCGTCCGCTGCAGCAGCCCGCCCGAGGCCAGCGCCAGCACGCCGTCGATGCCGGCACGGCCGATCTCGGCGTCCGCCAACGCCAGCAGGCTGAGCGCAGTGCGATTGGCGCCGACGATACGGCCGTCCTCATCCAGCGCCACCAGCCCTTCGGCCAGGGTGCCGATGCCCTCGGCCTGGGGATGGAGCCGCAGCCGCGCCGCGCGCTGGTGCCTGAGCTCGAACATGCGGCTTTCGATCATGTAGCTGGCGGTCTGCACCAGCCCCAGGGTATGGGGATGGCGAGCGCCATGGTGGCCGGAAATGTCGATCACGCCCAAGAGCTTGCCGTCGCTGCCCATCACCGGGGCCGCGGTGCAGGTGAGGAAGCGGTTGCAGTCGAGGAAGTGCTCGCTGCCGTGCACCGCCACCGGCACCCGTTCGGCCAATGCCGTGCCGATGGCGTTGGTGCCGCGGTCCTGCTCATGCCACGAGGCGCCCGGCTGGAGCGCCACCCGCTCGGCCCGCTTGAGGAATTCCGGATCGCCCAGCGCCTCGATCAGCAGGCCCTGGTCGTCTGCCAGGATCACCATGCTGCCCGAGCCGCTGACCTGGCTGAAGAGGTATTCGATCACCGGCCTGGCCTGGCGCAGCAGTTCGCGCCGTTGCTCCAGCGTCTGCTCGAGCCGCGGCGGCGACACTGGCTCGGGCGTGGCCGGCCCGGCCAGCGGTTCCAGGCCGGCCTTGAGACAGCGCTCCCAGGAGCGGCTGACGGTGGCGTTGACCAGCCCCGGCGGCGGCATCTGGCCCCGGTCCAGCATGCGCCGCGCATGGCGCACCGGGGACTGCCCCGGATTGCTTGCGTAAGTCATCTCGGTGTCCTCCCGTTGGGTGGGGCGTCCTGCCCAGGGGCGGTCGCCTCGCGTTATTAACGGGTAGTGTCACTGTCGAGCCGCCCGGGTGCAAGTGAAACCGTGTGGTGCCCCTGCGTTGTTCTGTTTCGCAACAGGCGTGGCAAATCGGTGCAGCCATTTCAACTGGCGGGGCGGCAGCATATTCCTTTTCGTTCAAAGGATTGGGCGCTTGGCACGTGACGTGCAGCGGAGCGTGTGGCCGCCGGCAACAAGGCGGCACAGACCAATCCAACCAAGGAACGGGGAGGAAGACACCATGAAGTATGCCGCTCCCGGCACCGCCGGAGCCCCGATCGTGTTCAAGTCGCGTTATGACAATTTCATCGGCGGCCAGTGGCGGGCCCCGGTGAACGGCCGCTATTTCGACAACGTGACCCCGATCACCGGCCAAGCCTTCACCCAGGCCGCCCGCTCGGACGAGGCCGATATCGCCCTGGCGCTCGATGCCGCCCACGCCGCGGCCGATGCCTGGGGCCGCACCAGTGTCGCCGACCGCGCCTTGGTGCTGAACCGCATCGCCGACCGCATGGAACAGAACCTTGAGCGGCTGGCCTACGCCGAGAGCGTCGATAACGGCAAGCCGATCCGCGAGACGCTGGCCGCCGACATCCCGCTCGCGATCGACCATTTCCGCTACTTCGCCGCGTGCGTCCGCTCCCAGGAAGGGACCCTGGCCCAACTCGACGAACACACCGTGGCCTATCACTTCCACGAACCGCTGGGCGTGGTCGGCCAGATCATCCCGTGGAACTTCCCGATCCTGATGGCGGTGTGGAAGCTGGCTCCGGCTTTGGCCGCCGGCAATTGCGTGGTGCTGAAGCCAGCCGAGCAGACCCCGGTCGGCATCATGGTGCTAGTGGAACTGATCGCCGATCTGCTGCCGCCGGGCGTGCTCAACGTGGTCAACGGCTTCGGCCTGGAAGCGGGCAAGCCGCTGGCCTCTTCGAACCGCATCGGCAAGATCGCGTTCACCGGCGAGACCAGCACCGGCCGGCTGATCATGCAGTATGCCAGCGCCAACCTGATCCCGGTGACTCTGGAGCTGGGCGGCAAATCGCCCAACATCTTCTTCGACGATGTCGCGGCAGCCGACGACGCCTACTTCGACAAGGCGATCGAGGGCTTCGTCATGTTCGCCCTCAACCAGGGCGAGGTCTGCACCTGCCCCTCGCGCGCCCTGATCCAGGAGTCGCTCTATGACCGCTTCATCGAGCGCGCGCTTGAGCGGGTGGCGGCGATCCGCCAGGGCAACCCGCTCGACACCGAGACCATGATCGGTGCCCAGGCCTCAACCGAGCAGATGGAGAAAATTCTCTCCTACATCACCATCGGCCGGGACGAGGGCGCCCAGGTGCTGACGGGTGGCGGCCGGGCCGATCTCGGCAGCGATCTCGCCGAAGGCTACTACATCCAGCCGACTGTGCTGACGGGGCATAACCGGATGCGGGTGTTCCAGGAGGAGATCTTCGGGCCCGTCGTCGCGGTGACCACCTTCAAGGACGAGGACGAGGCACTGCATCTGGCCAACGATACCCACTATGGGCTGGGTGCCGGCGTTTGGACCCGCGACGGCAACCGCGCCTACCGCTTCGGCCGCGGCATCAAGGCGGGCCGGGTGTGGACCAACTGCTACCACCTCTACCCGGCGCACGCCGCCTTCGGTGGCTACAAGCAGTCGGGCATCGGCCGCGAAACCCATCACATGATGCTCGACCACTACCAGCAGACCAAGAACCTGCTGGTGAGCTACAGCCCCGACGCCCTGGGCTTCTTCTAGAGCGTCCGCCGATCTGATTGAAACAAGCGGACGCTCTAAGTCTTTGAGTTCGCATTCTCTTCCGCAAAACCGGTTCCCACTTTTGCGGAGAATGCTCTAAGCCCCGAAGCGCCCGCTTCTCCGCTCATTCCCTCGAAACTCCTCCCCGGTGCGCGCGCTTGGACATGCCGCCACGGGGAACGGCCGGGGTCTGCCCGGCCGGCCAGCCAACAGAGAGATTCCCATGGCCGAGACCACGTTTTTCATTCCCTCGCTCAACCTGATGGGTGCGGGCTGCCTCACCAGCGCCATCGCCAGCGTGCGCCGCTACGGCTTCAGCCGGGCGCTGATTGTCACCGACTCGATGCTGTTCAAGCTTGGCATGGCCGACAAGGTGGCCTCGCTGCTACAGCAGCAGGGCATCGGCGCCTCGATCTTTCCCGGGGCCCAGCCCAACCCGACCGTCGGCAACGTCGAGACCGGCCTGGCCCAGCTCCAGGCCGAGGCCGGCGACTGCGTGATCTCGCTCGGCGGCGGCTCGTCGCACGACTGCGCCAAGGGCATCGCGCTCACCGCCACCAACGGCGGCAGCATCCGCGACTATGAGGGCGTCGACCGCTCGGCCAAGCCGCAACTGCCCCTGATCGCCATCAACACCACCGCCGGCACCGCCAGCGAGATGACGCGCTTTTGCATCATCACCGACGAGTCGCGGCTGGTGAAGATGGCGATCGTCGATCGCAACGTCACGCCCATTCTCTCGGTCAACGACCCCGAGTTGATGTTGGGCAAGCCGCCGGCGCTGACCGCGGCCACCGGCATGGACGCGCTGACCCATGCGATCGAGGCCTACGTCTCGATCGCGGCCACCCCGATCACGGATGCCTGCGCGCTGAAGGCGGTCTCGATCATCGCCAACAATCTGCGCACCGCCGTGGCCGAGGGCAGCAATCTGGTGGCGCGCGAAGCCATGGCCTACGCCGGCTTCATGGCCGGCATGGCCTTCAACAACGCCTCGCTCGGCTACGTCCATGCCATGGCGCATCAGTTGGGCGGCTTCTATGACCTGCCGCACGGGGTGTGCAACGCCGTGCTGCTACCCCACGTCGAAGCCTTCAACGCCGAGGTCTCGGCCGCCCGCCTGCGCGATGTCGCCCATGCCCTGGGCGTCGACACCAACGGCATGAGCGACCAGCAGGGGGCGGACGCCTGCATCCAGGCGATCCAGCGTCTCTCGGTCGACATCGGCATTCCCTCAGGCCTCGCCCAGCTCGGGGTCAAGGAGGCTGACATCCCGACCCTGGCGACCAACGCGCTGAAAGATGCCTGCGGCCTGACCAACCCGCGCCGCGCCAGCCAAGCCGAGATCGAGGCCATCTTCCGCGCCGCCGCGTAAGGCAAGCCGCGTGGGGCGCGATGTAACTCAGATCCCGACGAGGACCCCACTGGGATCTCAACAGTATTTTGAAATAAAAGAATAATCGTAACTGGCCGGGGTCACGATCTTCCGTGATCGTGACCCCGGCAGAGTGGAAATTATACCAACGGCCGGCTGCGCTGCCGTTGGTATATCATCCGTTCCATTCCCACCGGCGATGCGCCATGGTCACCTTAAGGTGACCATGGGCCGATGGCGAGGCTCCGCACCAGCGGCGCGGATTGAGCAGGCTCGTTCTTACTTGTTGAGCGCCTTGGCCCACTCATCGAGTTGGTGGGCGGTCGCCTCCTTGGCATGGCCATAGTGTTTCTGAACCAGGCCGATCAGTTCTTCGCGCTTGCCTTTAGCGGCTTCAAGATCGTCGTCGGTCAATTTGCCCCACTGTGTCCTGACCTTGCCTTTAAACTCGGTCCAATTTCCTTCGATCTCATCCCAATTCATGGAACTCTCCTAATTATTAAGCTCTGTTGCTGACGCCGGCCCGAGTAAATGGGTCCTGCGCCGGCCTTCGACAACGCTCCACCGTGGCGCAACCGCCGCGTGACGACCTTGCAGGTTTCAGCGTTCAACAATCCGCGCCGCCGGTTAGATTCTGCCAAGCAGCAACAAGACGATAACGATGATCAGGATGACGCCGGGAATTCCGACGCCGGCATGGCCGTATCCGAACCCGTAGCCGCCCAAGCGGCCACTGAAGCCACCCAGCAGGAAGATGATGAGAATGATGACGAGAATGGTTCCGAGCGACATCGTTTATCTCCCTTTTCAGTGCCCAACCGACCGGCTCAGTCTCAATCGCAGGCGCGCTGAGACGCTGGGCCAGCCTTCGCCGGATGACGCAAATGTTGCGTCATCCCTAAACCGCGAAACTACTTCGTTTCGACGGAAATACCCCTTTCACCGACGTTGAGCTCGATGCCAGACTTCTGCTGCTCCTGGTAGTATTGATAACCAAGAACTGCAGTGGCAGCACCGAGAACAACGACAATCGCGTAGAGGACGCTTCGATTCATGATTTGGAATTCCTTTGCTGGCGGTTTGTCTATTTTTCAATGCGCTTATGATTGTCACAGTGCGCGCATCGAGACTAGGTATCTAGCCGTTCCGCCTCAGGGTGACAGGGTCTGGGGCAGCGTGGCGGGATGGGACGAGTCCCATTGGACGATACGCGAATCGTCATGGACTCGTTCCTTTCCGGATGGAGCGGAAAATGCGTCAAGCGAGATTGCGCAAGCGCAGGATCCACGACGTGCGGCGAGCAGGCTCGGCGCCCGAGTCGTTCCGGCGATCTCTGTCGCCGCGGACGAGCGGATGAATTGAATTTACCTGGGGCGCATGCGTTGCTGCCCCATCACGGCCCCGTCGCGAATTAGGGGATGCGGGCCCGCATCCGGTTGGCGGCGGCCTTCGCGGCCAGCCGCAACGGCTCCCGCGCGGCGGCGCCTTCGCGGCAACGCCCGCCACGATGCCACGGCGAGGGCGCTTTGGAGTAATGGGTGCGTGACAGGTGCTGGGGCGCGATCAATGCGGCTTGCGCTCCTAGGGTCCTGGCACGAAAAAGCCCCGATTCTGGCGAACCAGTCGCGGGGCTTAAATCGTACTTTTCCAGTGCATCCGCGGTCAAAGCGACACCGCGTCAAGACTACCCTTAGATAGCCTGCAACTGTTCGGCCGAAGACTTTCCGGTCCGACGGTCCGCAACGACCTCGTAAGAAACTTTCTGTCCCTCGTTGAGGCTATACATACCTGCCCGCTCCACGGCACTGATGTGCACAAAGACATCCTTGCTGCCGTCGTCCGGCTGGATGAAACCAAAGCCCTTTTGGCCGTTGAACCACTTCACGGTACCCTGAGACATGTGTCTAGTCTTTCAACAAAGTAAATTTTGGCCGCGCCCTGGCGCTGCCGGTGCGTCGCGAGATTTTTGGTTAAGTCGTCAGTCAAGCGCGCTGTTCGCGGCGAGGCCAAGTCGTTAGGCCGAAACTCGGTATCTTTATATAGAAGATTCCTTCGGATTAAGCAAGGACAATCTCCTGGTGCCGCGATGCCGACGATGGCTTGGTCCCCTGCTTGCTATCCGCATTTTACCCACATCTGCCGCCCATCGGGCGTTGCCGCTTTCCGTAGTTACACCAACGGCCCCGGATGCTGACGCATGGGGCCGTTGAAATTCGCGGATTTTCGTTCATGAAATCATTGATTTCATGAAGATCTGCGATCGGAACCAACGGCGGCGGCCGCCGCCGTTGGTGTCACGCCGCATTGTGCAACGGGTCGAAGCTCAGCGCAGTGAAATGACCAGCCCGCTCAGGTCGGCATTGGCCATCAACCCGACCTCCCGGCCGCTCATCTGCAAAACGGCACCCTTTTCGTTGGTCAGCACGATCGCACGAGCTCCCGCTCCGAGCGCGGCACCGGCCCCGGCGGCCCCATAGACCCCGGCGACATCCGACGGACGCCGAATTTGGCTGACCCGGCCGACAAAATCGGTCTGTGACGCGCCGAACACAAGACCCGCGCTCAGGCCACCAATCGACAGCGGGTAGACCCGTCCACGAAACGTCAAGGTGCCGCTGCCGCCGGAGCCGCCGATGAACCAGCCGGCCTTCACGACGGAAATACGGATGGTGCCGCTTTCGGCATAAGCCGCGGACGTTATGCTCGCAGCCACGACCGCAATCAGAGCAATGAAAACTGCACGAAACTGACCAGAAATACGCATTCTTGAATTCTCCGCAACCCTAGGGGCTTGTGGCTAGGCAGCCGTTAGTATTTTCGACACGAAGCTGGAAGCCAGAGCTAAAGTAGCTAACACAAAATCATGACTCGCCAAACACGTATCGCAAGATGTTTTATTTTATTCCGGCGCGCGCTCCCCAAGGCGACCAGTTCAGAGGGTCAACTTCCATGAAAACTTGGCGTTGCGGGCGCTGGAGGGCGAGAACCGGCGGGTCAAGAAGCTGCAGGCGGAGTCGATGCTGACGTTCTGGCGTTGAAGGGTCCGCTGGGAAAAACTGAGCCGGTTTGCGGATCGCTAAAGGGGGGGGGAACTGATGGCCGACCACGGCTCCTCCGAGCGTCGCGCCTGCAGGCGGATCGGGGTCAATCGGTCGGCATGGCAATATGAGCCGCTGCGCGGACAGGACGATGGCGTGCGTGCGCGGATGGCGATTCCGCAGGAGCCCAGCCAGCGCTTGCCGCTCGACGTCGAGGTCGGACTCGCTGGCCGCGGCGCGGCCAGCGGTTCCGGCTTCTGAGCGTCACCGACGGCTGCAGCCGGGAGTGCCTAGAGCATTCTCCGCAAAAGTGGATACCGGTTTTGCGAAAGAGAAAGCGATAATTCAAAGACTTAGAGCGACAACCCGGCTCAATCAGATCGGCGGGCGGCGCTCTAGCGTGGATTGTCGATACCTTGCTGTCAGGCGGCGTGTCGTCCGCGAGCCGAGCGCCATCGCCGAGCGTCGCCGGCTGCCGTGCACGGTGGTCAGCGACAACGGGACCGAACTGACCGGTCACGCCGTCGTCGCCCGGTCGCACCGGGCAAGCTGCAGCAAAACAGCTTTGTGGAATCGCTCAATGGTCGCATGCGCGACGAGTGCCTGAACGAGCACCTGTTTCTATCGCTCGCTGCGGCGAGACGGATCATCGAGGCATGGCGGACCGACAACAGCACCGTGCGTCCGCACAGCCGCCTCGGCAGCATGGCGCCCGCCGAGTTTACCAACCGCCTACGGCCGGGGCAGATGGAAGCCGGAACTCACTTATCCGTGGCCTGAAAACGGGGAGCAGGTCACCTTTAAGAGAGTGTCGGGCTCGGTCGAAAAGCTGCCCGGCCCGGCCATGACGCTGAGGACGTGCTCAGCCCGCGGCGGCAGCGGCCTTGGCGGCGAGACGGCGGTCGAGATAGTCGCCCACCGTGCCGATCAGCTCGTCGATCCTGCCCTCGAAGAAGTGATTGGCGCCGGGAATCACCTTCTGCTCGATGATGATGCCCCTCTGGGTTTTGAGCTTTTCGACCAGGCCCTGCACCGCGGTGACCGGCGTCACCGAATCTCTCTCGCCATGCACGAACAGGCCCGAGGACGGGCAGGGCGCCAGGAACGAGAAGTCGTAGAGGTTGGCCATCGCGGCGACCGAGATGAAGCCCTCGACCTCGGGCCGGCGCATCAGCAGCTGCATGCCGATCCAGGAGCCGAACGACACCCCGGCGATCCAGCAGGTGCGGGCGTCGGGATTGATCGACTGCACCCAGTCGAGCGCGGAGGCGGCGTCCGACAGCTCGCCCTGACCGTGGTCGAACGAGCCCTGCGAGCGTCCGACGCCGCGGAAATTGAAGCGCAGCACGCTCATGCCCCGTTCCACGAACAGGTAGTAGAGCTGGTAGACGATCTGGTTGTTCATCGTCCCGCCGAATTGCGGGTGCGGATGAAGCACCACCGCAATCGGCGCGCTGCGCGTCTTTGACGGGTGGAACCGGCCTTCGATACGGCCGGCAGGACCGGCGAACACCACTTCGGGCATATGTTTAGGAACCTTGGGGACCTTGAACGGAATGCAACGCGGCGCGACACTGCGAGCCGGCGGAACTCCACTCCGCTTGACGATGACCGACCGACATCATATTGTTTAGAATAATTCCAAACTAAGGCCGGTCGCCGCGGCGGCAGCATCCGCGAGTGGCACAGGAACTACCTATCCTCTAAGGCAGATCGGACTCAAATTACAAGCGTTTCGAGCATTCGAAGCGACGGTGCGGCGACAGGAGGCATTGGAGCGGTGACGGATTTGGCCGGGCGGGCCTATCTCGACTGGAACGCGACGGCGCCGATGCGAGCGGCGGCGCGCGCGGCGACTGTGGTCGCCCTCGACGCCGGCAATCCGTCGTCCGTTCATGCCGAGGGCCGCGCGGCTCGCGCCGTGGTCGAGCGCGCCCGTGCCGAGGTGGCCGCCGCAGTCGGCGCCACGCCGCGCCAGATTGTGTTCACCTCCGGCGCCACCGAGGCCAACGCGCTGGCGCTGAGCCCCGGCCTCGAACTCTGCGATGGCCATGCCCACCGTGATGGTCTGGCGGTCTCGGCGATCGAACACCCGTCGGTGCTGCGCGGCCATCGCTTCGGGACGCTGCCGGTCGAGACGGTGGCGGTCGACTGCGACGGCGTGGCGCAGCCCGCCACGGTGGCCGAAGCGTTGGCGCGGCTTGTCGCGCGCGGCGCGGTGCGGCCGCTGGTGTCGGTGATGCTGGCCAACAACGAGACCGGGGTCATCCAGCCGGTCGCTGCCATCGCTAGCGCGGTCCACGCCGCCGGCGGCCTGCTGCATGTCGACGCGGTGCAGGCGCTCGGCCGCATTCCGCTTGATTTTCGTGGGCTCGGTGCCGATCTGATGACGGTGTCGAGCCACAAGATCGGTGGCCCCAAGGGCGCGGGCGCGCTGGTGGTCGGGCCGCGGGTGGCCCACATCGCATCGCCGCTGATCGGCGGCGGCGGCCAGGAGCAGGGGCGCCGCGCCGGTACCGAGAACGTCCCGGCGATTGCCGGGTTCGGCGCCGCAGCGGCCGAGGCGGTGGCCGAACTGGCGGTCGCGGCCGATCGGATGCTGGGCCTTCGCCGCCACCTCGCCGAGCGGCTGCTGGCGGCGGCGCCGGATGCCCTGGAATTGGGCGCTGCGGTGCCGCGGCTGCCCAATACGGTGGCGGTCTCGCTGAAAGGCCTGTCGGCTGAAACCTCGGTAATCGCGTTCGATCTCAGCGGTGTGGCGATTTCTGCGGGGTCGGCCTGCTCATCTGGCAAGGTGGCTGCATCGCACGTGGTCGAGGCCATGGGCCATCCCGGACTCGCAGGTTCGACCTTGCGTTTTTCCATCGGCTCGACCACCACCGAAGCCGACCTCGATCGCGCGATCGGCGTCTGGCGGACTGTGGTGGGTGCACTAGCTAACAGGCAAGGGAAGGCTGCCTGACCCGAAGCCTTCCAGACCGACCCACGGTCCTTGAAACCGCGAGGAAGGGAGTAAAGTAATGCCGGCTGTGCAAGAGACCGTCGAATCGGTCCGCGCCATCGATGTCGATCAGTACAAGTGGGGCTTCTCGACCGATGTCGAGATGGACAAGGCCCCGAAAGGTCTCGGCGAGGACATCGTCCGCTTCATCTCGGCCAAAAAGGGCGAGCCGGAGTGGATGACGGAGTGGCGGCTCGGCGCCTATCGGCGCTGGCTGACGCTGGACGAGCCGACCTGGGCCAAGGTGTCGTACCCCAAGATCGACTTCCAGGACCTCTATTACTACGCCGCGCCGCGGATGAACGCGGCGCCGAAATCGCTGGACGAGGTCGATCCGGAAATCCTCAAGGCCTATGAGAAGCTCGGCATCCCCTTGAGGGAGCAGGAGTTGCTCGCCGGCGTCGAGGGCGCCAGCTACCCGCCTTCGCGCGTCGCGGTCGACGCGGTGTTCGATAGCGTGTCGGTCGCCACCACCTTCAAGGACGAGTTGAAGAAGGCCGGTGTCATCTTCTGTCCGATTTCGGAAGCGATCCGCGAGTACCCCGATCTGGTGCGGCAGTATCTCGGCACCGTGGTGCCGGTCACCGACAATTTCTACGCCACGCTGAATTCGGCGGTGTTCTCCGACGGCTCGTTCGTCTACGTGCCGCCGGGGGTGCGCTGCCCGATGGAGCTGTCGACCTATTTCCGCATCAACGAGCAGAACACCGGCCAGTTCGAGCGCACGCTGATCATCGCCGACAAGGGCTCTTACGTGAGCTACCTCGAAGGCTGCACCGCGCCGCGCCGCGACGAGAACCAGCTGCACGCCGCGGTGGTCGAGCTGATCGCGCTCGACGACGCCGAGATCAAGTATTCCACCGTCCAGAACTGGTATCCCGGCGACAAGGACGGCAAGGGCGGCATCTACAATTTCGTCACCAAGCGCGGCGATTGCCGCGGCACGAACTCGAAGATCTCGTGGACCCAGGTCGAGACCGGCTCGGCCATCACCTGGAAATATCCGAGCTGCATCCTGCGCGGCGACAATTCGAAGGGCGAGTTCTATTCGATCGCCATCTCGAACGGCTACCAGCAGGTCGACTCCGGCACCAAGATGATCCACCTCGGCAAGAACACCGTGAGCCGGATCATTTCCAAGGGCATCGCCGCCGGCCGGTCGCAGAACACCTATCGCGGCCTCGTCACCGCGCACAGGAAGGCCACCGGCGCGCGCAACTGGACCAACTGCGACTCGCTGCTGGTCGGCAACCAGTGCGGCGCGCACACCGTGCCCTACATCGAGAGCAAGAACTCGAGCGCGGTGTTCGAGCACGAGGCCACCACCTCGAAAATCTCCGAGGACACGCTGTTCTACTGCCAGCAGCGCGGCCTGTCGTCCGAGGAGGCGGTGGCGCTGGTGGTCAACGGCTTCGTGCGCGAGGTGCTGCAGAAACTGCCGATGGAGTTCGCCGTCGAGGCGCAGAAGCTGATCTCGATCAGCCTTGAGGGCTCGGTGGGGTGATGATCTCACGCATCTGGCACGGGTGGACGACGCCCGACAACGCCGCTGCCTACGAAACATTGCTGAAGACGCAAGTGTTTCCGGGCATTGAGGAAAAGCGCATAAAGGGCTATCGCGGCATCGAACTGTTGCAAAGGCCGATGGGCGATGAGGTCGAGTTCATCACCATGATGCGGTTCGACAGCCTCGACGACATCAAGGCCTTCGCCGGCGAGGACTTCGAAACCGCCTATGTGATCGAGGCTGCGCGCCGGCTGCTGAAGCGGTTCGATGCGCGCTCGCAGCATTACGAACTCCGCGACCAGCGCAGTTATTGACGATGGACCACCGCCCCATGGCGCCGAGGTCAAAGACGGGATGATACCGATGCTCGAAATCCGCAATCTTCACGCCGAGGTCGAGGACAAGAAGATCCTCAACGGTCTCAACCTCACCGTGGCCGCCGGCGAGGTCGCCGCCATCATGGGTCCGAACGGCTCGGGCAAGTCGACGCTGTCCTACGTGCTGTCGGGCAAGCCGGGCTACACCGTCACCGACGGCGAGGTGCTGCTGAACGGCGAGAGCATCCTTCAGATGGCGGCCGACGAGCGCGCGGCGAAGGGCGTGTTCCTGGCGTTCCAGTATCCGATGGAGGTGCCGGGCGTCGCCACCATGACCTTCCTCAAGACCGCGATGAACGCCCAGCGCAAGCATCGCGGCGAGCCGGAGCTGACCACGCCGGACTTCATGAAGCTGGTGAAGGCGGAGGCCGAGGCGTTGCTTATCAAGCAGGAGATGCTGCGCCGGTCGGTCAATGTCGGCTTCTCCGGCGGCGAGAAGAAGCGCAACGAGATCCTGCAGATGTCGCTGCTCGATCCCAAGCTCGCCATTCTGGACGAGACCGACTCCGGCCTCGACATCGACGCGCTGCGCATCGTCTCCGACGGCGTCAACCGGCTGCGCCGCGCCGACCGCTCGTTCATCGTCATCACCCACTATCAGCGCCTGCTCAATCACATCGTGCCGGACTCCGTGCATGTGATGTCGAAGGGCCGCATCGTGCGTTCCGGCGGCAAGGAACTGGCGCTGGAGCTCGAAGCCAACGGCTATCGCGACTACCAGGACGCGGCGTGATGACATTCAGCGAGACCGACAACCTCGTGCTCCAGCAACTTCGCGCCATCCGCGAGCAACTCGATACGCTGAACCAGCGGCAGATCGAGACGGTGCAGCGGATTGGCTCACTTGAGGTGCAGGTTGCCAATCTGTCGGTCCGCATCGACCGTATCGACGCGCGGCTCGACCGCGTGGAAAAACGTCTCGGACAGATCGAAGCCTGAACCGTTAGGAAGACCACGTCGCATGACCGATATGACCCCCATCAAGACGCCGGCCGAGCTGGCGCTCAGCGCTGCGTTCGGTCTCGCGGCACCGAGCCTGCCAGGCGATGCCGACGTCAAGAAGCTGCGCCAGGACGCATTTGGCGCATTCGAATCCGCCGGGCTGCCGAACCGCCGCATCGAAGACTGGAAGTACACCGATTTGCGCATGCTGATGCGCGAGGCGAAGCCGCTGGCGTCGCCGCTGAGCGGCGAGGATGTCGCGGCCGCGCGCGACGCCGGTGCCGCGTTCGCCGCGGTCGGCGCGCGTCGGCTGGTGCTGGTCAATGGCAGCTTCGCGCCCGCACTGTCCGACCTCGCCGACCTCGAGCCGGGCCTCACGGTGATGCCGCTGGCGGGTGTGCTGAGAGAGGCCCATCCGCTGCGCGAGCGGCTCGGTGCGCTGGCGCCGGCCGGCAACATCGCGCTCGACCTCAACACCGCGTTCATGACCGACGGCGTGGTGATCCACGTCGGCGCGGGCACGACGGTTGCGCGGCCGCTGCTGATCGTCAATTGCCATGTTGGCGCCGCCACCGCCGATTTCAGCCGCTCGCTGGTGGTGGTCGAACCCGACGCCGCGCTGACCCTGATCGAGAGCTTCGAGGGGCCGGACGGCACCGACTACCAGACCAACAGCGCGTTGGAGCTGTCGGTCGGCGAGGGCGCTTGCGTCGAGTTGATCCGCCACCAGGCCGAGGGCGATCGCGCGCTTCATCTCCACACGCTGATGGCGGAGGTGGGCGCGCGCACGGTGCTGAAAGGCTGCGTGCTCACCACCGGCGCCGCGGTGTCGCGCCAGCAGGTCGGCCTTGCGCTCAAGGGCGACCACATCGTCGCGGCGTTGCGCGGCGCCTCGCTGCTGCGCGGCCGCCAGCACGGCGACACCACGCTTCAGGTCGAGCACAAGGCGACCCAGTGCGAGAGCCGCGAGCTGTTTCGCACCGTGCTCGACGGCGAGGCCCACGGCGTGTTCCAGGGCAAGATCATCGTGGAGGCCGAGGCGCAGAAGACCGATGGCCGCATGGCCTCGAACGCGCTGGTGCTGTCCGACCGCGCCGAGATGAGCAACAAGCCCGAGCTCGAGATCTACGCCGACGACGTGCAGTGCGGCCACGGCGCGACGTCGGGCGCGCTCGATGAGGAGCTGTTGTTCTATCTCGAAGCCCGCGGGATCCCGGCAGCAGAGGCCGAGGCGTTGCTGATCCAGTCGTTCGTCGGCGAAATCGTCGATGAGGTCGGCCTTGAGCCGGTGCGCGAGGCGCTGACCGGGCAGGTGGCGCGCTGGCTGGAGCGGCGCGACAATGGCTAATCGGGCGTCGGGCTGATCGCATGGCGAGGCCGACACAACGCTGGTCGGAAATCCCTGCCGGGGAAGAGGTTTCGGCGAGCGGTCGACGGTTCGGCCCGGTGGGCCGGCCCGTCCGAAGCGGCATGGCGGCGGTTTTGCCGCCATCGATCGGGCATCGCGCCGCGGCGAGGTGGCTGGGCGCAGGACAGGTTCATAATTGAGGCAGCGGGGATCATGATGGATGCGACGGCAATCGACCGCGCGGCGGCATCGGCTTTCGATGTTGAGGCGGTGAGGGCGGATTTCCCCATCCTGGCCCGCGAGGTCTATGGCAAGCCGCTGGTCTATCTCGACAACGCCGCGTCGGCGCAAAAGCCGCGGCAGGTGCTGGACCGTATGCGGCTGGCGTACGAGACCGAATACGCCAACGTTCACCGCGGCATGCACTTCCTCGCCAATGCCGCCACCGAAGCCTATGAGGGCGCCCGCGAGACGGTGCGTGCCTTCCTCAATGCGCGCACGGTCGAGGAAATCGTGTTCGTGCGCAATGCCACCGAAGCGATCAACTTGGTCGCGGCGTCGTTCGGCGGCATGGTGCTCGAGGACGGCGACGAGGTGGTGCTGTCGATCATGGAGCACCATTCCAACATCGTGCCCTGGCACTTCCACCGCGAGCGCCGCGGCGTGGTGCTGAAATGGGCGCCGGTCGACGACGACGGCAATTTCCTCTTGGACGAATTCGAAAAGCTGCTGACGCCGCGCACCAAGATCGTCGCCATCACCCACATGTCGAATGCGCTCGGCACCATCGTGCCGGTCAAGGAGGTGGTGCGCATCGCCCACGCTCGCGGCATCCCGGTGCTGGTCGACGGCAGCCAGGGCGCGGTGCACCTGCCGGTCGACGTGCAGGACATCGACGCCGATTTCTATGTCATCACCGGCCACAAGCTGTATGGGCCCTCCGGCATCGGCGCGCTGTATGCCAAGCGCGAGCACCTCGACAGGATGCCGCCGTTCCTCGGCGGCGGCGAGATGATCCGGACGGTGACGCAGGACACCGTTACCTACGGCGATCCGCCGTACAAGTTCGAGGCCGGTACGCCGTCGATCGTCCCGGCGATCGGGCTCGGCGCGGCGCTCGACTACATCAAGTCGGTCGGACCGGAGGCGATCCGCGCCCACGAGGCCGATCTCCTCGCCTATGCCCACGGGCAGTTGTCGCGCATCAACTCGCTGCGCATGTTCGGCAACGCACGCGAGAAAGGTGCCATCGTGTCATTCGAGTTGAGCAACGCGCACGCGCACGATGTCGCGACCGTGATCGACCGCTCAGGTATTGCGGTACGGGCTGGAACTCACTGCACCATGCCGCTGCTCGCCCGTTTCGGAGTAACCGCCACTTGCCGAGCGTCATTTGCACTGTACAACACCCGCGAGGAAGTCGATAAACTGGTGAATGCTCTCACAAGAGCCGAGGCTCTGTTTGTATGAACGAGAATAATTCTAATCAGGACGTCGCTGCCACCGTCGCGAACCGCGTGCCGACCGATGCGGGCGCGGCTTCGACCGGTGCAATTCCGCCGCACGAGCTGGAGCGGCTGACGGACGATATCGTGCAGGCGCTGAAATCCGTGCACGACCCGGAAATCCCGGCGGACATCTACGAGCTGGGCCTGATCTACAAGGTCGACATCGGCGAGGACCGTATCGTCCACGTCGAGATGACGCTGACCACGCCGAACTGCCCGTCTGCGGCCGAGCTGCCGCTGATGGTGGAAAGCGCGGTGGCGATGGTGTCCGGCGTCGCCGGCGCCAAGGTCGCGGTGGTGTGGGACCCGCCGTGGGATCAGAGCCGGATGTCGGAAGAGGCCCGCGTCGCGCTCAATCTTTGGTGAGAGTGGCCGAAGCTCGAATCGCGCCCCATATCCACCAAGGATGCGATCCATGCTGGTCGGCGTCGGGCTCCGTTGGCGGGGCCGCGTTGCGTGCGAGGGAGAAAGCCGATGACCGTCCGTCCCAAGATGCAGGTCCTGCGCCTCACCGATAGCGCCGCAGCACAGGTGAGGCAGCTGATGGACGCGACCGAGACGCCGATCGTGGGTCTGCGTGTCGGGGTCAAGAAAGGCGGCTGCGCCGGCATGGCCTACACCGTCGACTACGCCACCGAGGTTCGGCCGGGCGAGGAAGTGGTGGAGCAGGGCGGCGCCAAGGTGGTGATCGAGCCCGGCGCGATCATGTTTCTGCTCGGCGCTGAAATGGACTACCGCACCGAAAAGCTGTCGGCGCAGTTCGTGTTCAACAACCCGAACGAAACCGCATCGTGCGGCTGCGGGGAGTCGGTGGCGCTGGCGCCGGCCGAGGGCGCCGTCGCAGCGTAATACGAATCCAGCCGACCAGGCCGGTGGTCCCGTCGCCGGAAAATCTCTTCGATTTCGCGATTTTTTGCGCCGGAACCAACGGTCGATTGCCGCCGCTGGAGGCGACACGGCCGCGGCTGTCGCGACGCCACGTCCGGTCCGGTTTCCGGGATATCGCCGCGCAATCCGGGAAACGGCGGCGTCGAAAACACCTGTTTGAAATGCCGGTCTCAACGCCCGGATTGCCGCCCGAAGGCGGGATCGGCTGGCGACCCGATTACGCCACCCGCGCCGGCGGCAGTTCCGGATCGGGCTCGACGGCGACGCGATTGCGGCCGCCGTGCTTGGCCATGTACAAATAGCTGTCGGCGCGCTCGATCAGTGAGGTCGCGGTGTCGCCGAGGCGCATGGTGGCGACGCCGGCCGAGATGGTGACGCGGCCGAGGCTTTCGCCGGTCGAGCGCTTCATCAGTTCCTTGCCCATCACCGCCCTGCGGATGTGCTCGGCCACGGTCGCGGCATGCTGGGCGGTGGTGCGCGGCAGCAGCACCACGAACTCCTCGCCGCCGTAGCGGGCGGCGATGTCCTGGCCCTTGACGTTCTGCTTCACCGCCAGCGCCACCAAGCGCAGCACCTGATCGCCGGTAAGGTGGCCGAAGGTGTCGTTGAACTTCTTGAAATGGTCGATGTCGGTGATCAGCAGCGACAGCGGCTCGCCGGAGGCTTTGGCGTCGGCCATCAGGCGGGCGAGCGCCATGTCGAAATACTTGCGGTTGGCCAGCGTGGTCAGCGGGTCGGTCAGCGACTCGGTGCGGGCGGCCTCCAGGTTCTCCTTGAGCTGCGAAATCTCGCGCTTGGAGTCGTTGAGGCGGTCCTGGAGGGTGCGATTGCGCGCCTCCATCTCGCGAGTCGACTCGACCAGGCTCTCGACGATGACGTGCAGGCTGTCGGAATCGGCGCCAGCGCGGGCAATGGCGCTGGAGGCGTCGGCGAGCGATTCCGAATATTGCGACGCGTCGCCGGCCGCGGTCTGAACCATCGCCAGCACCTGGCTGATCTTGTTCATCACCTTGACGCCGAGCTGGTCGATGGTCTCGGTGAAGCGATGGGGCGACAGCAGGTCGTCGTAGATGCGGTTGAGGTCCTTGTCGCAAAGGCCGCCGGACCGCGCCAGCGCCTCGTTCACCGCGGCGTTGAGGTGAACGTTCTGGCCGGTGGCATAATTGTACCAGACTTCATAGTTTCGCGGATAGGCGGGCTGGCGCAACGCCTTGATCTGCCCGATCGCGATCTCCGCGAAGGCCAGTGATCGTTCGAAATCGTCGGGCGAGACGACCATGAATTCCCTCCGGGGCTCCGGCCTCCGTACGCGAAATCCACTAAGTCACAGTGACAAAGCGACGGAAGGGATCGTAGCGGCCGCCCCCTGAATATCCGGTAAACGCCCGTAACAACAGGGGGTTGCTCGGGCGCCAGGTTCTATATTCGCACGGTCGTAAAGCCGCGCTATTCGGCCTTGATGCGGGTCGGCCGAAGCAAAAACGCCGGCAAGAACAGATTTTCATCGTTATCTTCGGCCGTTTCGGCTCTGCGGGAGCGGCCGCCGACATTTCCGGGCCTGGTCACGGGCCGCGGAGTATCCTCAGTGTTTTTACGCTCCGGTTGAACACGAGGTGACGGAGGACTTGCGGTGTCGCGGGGACGGCGGCTGCTACCGCCTTTGCCACGTTCCCCACCCCGTTCGCCACGCTCCCCACCACGTCCGCTGCGCTCGCCGCGTCCGCCGCGCTCGCCACGGGCCGGGCGCTCGGAGCTGGATTCGTGGCTCACCGGCGCGCCGAGCCAGTTGATCTGCACGCCGGTCAACTTCTCGATCGCCCCCAGCGAGCGGGTGTCGGCCGGGCTGACCAGCGTGACAGCGGTGCCGGAGCGGCCGGCGCGGCCGGTGCGGCCGATGCGGTGGA
Organism: Blastochloris viridis; assembly: GCF_001402875.1. Classification (NCBI taxonomy): domain Bacteria; kingdom Pseudomonadati; phylum Pseudomonadota; class Alphaproteobacteria; order Hyphomicrobiales; family Blastochloridaceae; genus Blastochloris; species Blastochloris viridis. The sequence continues at coordinate 1,262,892 of NZ_CP012946.1, forward strand.
TGTAGTCCTCGGCGTGGTGCGGCACGTCGTAGTTGAAGACGTGGCTGACCTCGGGAATGTCGAGGCCGCGGGCGGCGACGTCGGAGGCGACCAGGATGGTTGCCTCGCCCGTGCGGAAGGAGTCCAGCGAGGCGATGCGGGCGCGCTGGTCCATGTCGCCGTGCAGCGCGGTGGCGTTGAAGCCGTGCTTGACCAGCGAGCGCCACAGCACCGCCACTTCGCGCTTGCGATTGCAGAACACGATGGCGTTCTTCAGCCCCTCGACCTCGCGGATCAGCCGACGCAGCACGTCGCGCTTCTCATGCGGCTCGGAGCCGGTGGCGATCAGTTGCTGAATGACGGTTGCCGCCGCAGTGGCCTGTTTGGCGACCTCGATCCGGGCGGGCTGATGCAGGAAGGTGTCGACGAGGCGCTGGATCTCCGGCGGCATGGTGGCCGAGAAGAACAGCGTCTGGCGCGTCATCGGGATCAACCGACAGATGCGCTCGATGTCAGGGATGAAGCCCATGTCGAGCATGCGGTCGGCTTCGTCGATGACCAGGATCTCGATGCCGGACAACAGCAGCTTGCCGCGCTCGAAATGGTCGAGCAGGCGGCCAGGGGTGGCGATCAGCACGTCGACGCCGCGCGATAATTTGGCGTCCTGGTCGTCGAACGACACGCCGCCGATCAGCAGCGCCATGTTGATCTTGTGGTGCTGGCCGTATTTGCCGAACTCTTCCTCGACCTGTGCCGCGAGCTCGCGGGTCGGCTCCAGGATCAGCGTCCGCGGCATGCGGGCCTTGGCGCGGCCCTGTTCCAGCATCGTCAGCATCGGCAGCGTAAACGCTGCGGTCTTGCCGGTGCCGGTCTGGGCGATGCCGAGCACATCGCGATGCGCCAGGACGTGGGGAATCGCCTGTTCCTGGATCGGGGTCGGCTCGGTGTAGCCGACTTCCTTCACGGCCACGAGAACCTTGTCGCTCAGGCCGAGGTGTTCAAAAGACATCGATGCGGTCTCGGATCGGGCCCCGGAAATGCGGCGTCGGGACCAAAAGCACACAAGCTGGTACGCGTCTTGCGCCATCCTGCTGGTCGAGCCGGCACCATACGTCCTGACGACGCGGAGTCAATGGAGTCATAGGAACGATGGCCGAACGGCCGGCGGCGTCGCCCGTTGCGGGACAATCGGTATTCGGGCGGGGATGTCCATTGCGGATCGACGGCCGCGGCGCGCTGGGCGCCTTGCCCACAGGTGGGCCGAAAGGCGGGCCGCCAGCGAGGCCGCAGACAGGTGGCGCGGTGCCATGTTATCAGGCGCTTGGAGCGGCCGAGAGCCCCAATCGCGGATGCCCGCCTCAGCCAGCCTCGGCAGTGGGTCCATTCACCCATCGGCGCAATCAAGGAGGAACGTTGTGACCAGGTTGTTGTCGTCGGCCGTGGCGGCCGGCCTTGCCATGCTGCTCGCCGGCCAGCCGGCCTCGGCCGAGGCCCTGAAGCCGGAATACAAGGTTTCCACCGTGCTGGGCGCGCCGTTTCCGTGGGGGCTTTCGGCGCAGCGCTGGGCCGATCTCGTCAAGGAGCGGTCGAACGGCCGGATCGTTCTCAAGGTCTATCCGGGTGCGCAACTGGTCGGCGGCGACCAGACCAAGGAATTCACCGCCATGCGCCAGGGCGTCATCGACATGGCGGTCGGCTCGACCATCAACTGGTCGCCCCAGGTGTCCCAGCTCAACCTGTTTGCGCTGCCGTTCCTGATGCCGGATTTCAGGGCGCTCGACGCCATCACCTCCGGCCCGGCCGGCAAGATGGTGTTCGACGTCATCGCCACCAAGGACGTGGTGCCGCTGGCGTGGGGCGAGAACGGCTTCCGCGAATTGTCGAACTCCAAGCGCGACGTCAGGACGCCGGAGGACCTGAAGGGCCTCAAGATCCGCGTGGTCGGCTCGCCGCTGTTCAATGAGACCTTCACCGCGCTCGGCGCCAATCCGACCCAGATGAGCTGGGCCGACGCCCAGCCGGCGCTCTCGACCGGCGCGGTCGACGGGCAGGAGAACCCGCTCGCGGTCTACTCCCTCGCCAAGCTGTACACCCTCGGCCAGAAACACCTGACGCTGTGGGGCTACGTCGCCGATCCCCTGATCTTCGCGGTGTCGAAGCCGGTGTGGGACACCTTCTCGCCCGAGGACCAGGCGCTGCTGCGCGCCGCCGCCGCCGACGCGGGCGCGTACGGCCGCGACATTGCGCGCAAGGGCATCACGGTCGAGGACCCGTCGCTGCTGACGCAGATCGAGGCAGCCGGTGTCACCGTCACCCGCCTTTCTCCCGCGCAGCAGAAGGCGTTCCAGAAGGCCACCGCTGCGGTCTATGACAAGTGGAAGGCGCGGATCGGCGCCGACCTCGTCACCGCCGCCGAACAGTCGGTGGCCGCCAGCCGGTGATCTGCGCGCTTGCGCCAGATCTCTGCTACCGCGACGACGGGCCGGCGGGCCCAGCCTGAACAGGTGTTGTTATCGCCATGCCCGAGCCCGCCGATCTCCTCGCCCGCCAGGACCCGCCGTTGCGGGTTCCTGTCACCTTCGAGAAGGTGCTCGCCGCCGCGGCGATGGCGGCGCTGTGCCTGATCACGCTCGGCAACGTCATCGCGCGCTATTTCACCGACATCTCGTTCGCCTTCACCGAGGAATATTCGATTGCGCTGATGGTGGTGGTCACCATGCTCGGCGCCTCGATCGCCACCGCCGCCGACCGCAACATCCGCATCGTCTGGTTCGCCTCGCTGCTGCCGCCCGGCGGCCGCCACGCCGCGGAGGTGATCGCGACGGTGGCGACTATCGCGATGTTCGCGCTGCTGGCGGTGCTCGGCGGCCGGCTGGTGTGGGACGAATACCGCTTCGAGGTCACCTCGCCGGGGCTCGGCGAGCCGCAATGGATCTACACCGCGGCGCTACCGGTGCTGGCGGTGGTGGTGACCGGCCGCGCGGTCGGCCACCTGGTGCGCACGCTCAAGCTCCGCCGGCTGCCGCCGCACGACGCGGTCGACCCGCTGTGATCGCGGTGGCGCGAACACCACTTCGTTTGGTCGCGCATCGCGCGCGCTCCGGCGCCGGCCGCGGGCCGAACCGTGGCGGTCCGGCCGCATTCGTCAAACCCCGAGCCACCTTCGACCGGCCATGATCGCTGCTGCGCTGTTCGTCTGCTTCCTGGTGCTGTTCGTGCTCGGAACGCCGGTCGCTGTCGCGCTCGGGCTGGCCGGCACGCTGGCGATCTATCTCGCCGACCTCAACCTGCTGGCGGTGCCGACCAACGCTTATACCGGCATCGCCAAATACCCGCTGCTGGCGGTGCCGATGTTCGTGCTGGTGGGCGCGATCTTCGACCGTTCGGGCGTGGCGATCCGTCTGGTCAATTTCGCCATCTGCCTGGTTGGCCGCCGGGCCGGCTCGCTCGCCGCCGTCACCGTGCTGGTCAGCATGTTTCTCGGCGGCATCTCCGGCTCGGGCCCGGCCAACGCCGCCGCGGTCGGTGGCGCCATGATCGGCGCGCTCAGCCGCGCCGGCTATCCGCGGGCCTACTCGGCGAGCGTGATCGGCGCGGCGGCGGCGACCGACATCCTGATCCCGCCCTCGATCGCGCTGATCATCTACAGCGTGCTGGTACCGCAGGCCTCGGTGCCGGCGCTATTCGCCGCCGGCATGATCCCCGGCCTGCTTGCCGGCATCGCGCTGCTCGTGCCGATCTTCTACACCTCCAACAAGCACGGCTTCGGCCTCGCCGAGAAGGACGAGCCGCTGCCGCCGTTCTGGAAGTCGTTCCGCGAGGCGATCTGGGGGCTGATGGCGCCGGTGCTGATCCTCGGCGGCATGCGCGCGGGCTGGTTCACGCCGACCGAGGCGGCGGTGATGGCGGTGGTCTACGGCCTGTTCGTCGGTTTCGTGATCTTCCGCTCGCTGACGCTGAAGGACCTCTACGAGATGTTCGTCGAGGCGGCGGAGATTTCCGGCGTCATCCTGGTCGTGGTGGCGCTGGCGTCGATCTTCGGTTGGGCCGGCTCGACGCTTGGGGTGTTCGACCGTGCCGCCGAAGCGATCGTCGGCCTCGGCGGCGGAGAATACGCCACGCTGGCGCTGCTGATCGTGATGCTGATCGTGATCGGCATGTTCCTCGACGGGGTGTCGACCTTCCTCATCCTGCTGCCGCTGCTGATGCCGATCGCCGCCAAGTTCGGCTGGGACCCGGTGTGGTTCGGCGTGCTGCTCACCCTCAAGATCGCCATCGGCCAGTTCACGCCGCCGATGGCGGTGAACCTGATGGTGTCGTGCCGTATCGCCGGCGTGCCGATGGAAGCGACGCTGCGCTGGGTGTTTCCGATGATCGGGTCGATGGTGCTGGTGCTGGTGGCGCTGATCGCGTTTCCGGATCTGGCGCTGTGGCTGCCGCGGGTGCTGGGCTACTGACGGCGCGCGCCGGCATCCGATCCGCTGTGGTTTGCGCGGGGCAAGACCTGATGCAGACTGCAGTCATTCAAATTGCGCTCATCCAGACCGTGCGGGCGACGGCACGCCTGCATCGGCAGAGCCCACGCAAACCTTCTTAGTTGATCTTGCTCGTAGCTGCGTGATACCCGTTACGTCACACTTCATTTGCGTGCAGGCAGCAACGCGCACCGCCGCTCCGCCACCCGGTTCACGCAAACCATCCTGACATTATCAGGCGTCCCATTCGGGGTGACGGCGTGGGCCGGCATGCGCGGACACGCGGCCGCCGCGCCCGGAACGACGGCGGGCGCGGAGCGGGTTTGCGATGCTTGGCGGCGATTTCATCGGCGCACTCAGGCCGGATGGCGCGGTCTTTGTCCCGCGTGTTGCGGTCCCGCCAGGGGCGGCGTAGCATGACACTTATGACCGGCATGTCGGCGCTGGCCGCGAGGCTCAAGCCGCTGCGGCGCCACCTCAGCATCGCCCATCACGTCAGCGGCCGCATCCGGCTCCGGCTTGCGGTCGGCGGTCTCGCGCTGTTCACCCCGACTCTTGCCCGCAAGCTGGCCGACGCCGCCACCGCCACGGTCGGCGTTCGCTCGTTCCGCGTCAATCCGGCGGCGCTGTCGGTGGTGATCGAATACACCCCGAGCGTCCTTGCGCCGGAGCTGTGGAGCCAGCTGATCGACGCGTCCGACGCCGAATTCGACCGCGTCATCGGCCACGGTGTCATCCCGCCCGCGGACGCCAATTCCGGAGGCAGCCATGTCGAACGATGATGTTTTCACGGGCCTGCTGCACAGCGTCCGCCGCGCCGGCCATCTCTTCGACGAGATGATGGAGGAGCGGCCGGCGACGCTGCTGCCCGGGCGCGGTTTCGTCGACCGCAACACCCTGGCGAGCCGGTCGTTCTGGACCGGGGCGGCGCTCGGTGCCGCCGCGGTTCTGACCCTCGCCGCCGTGGTCGGCCGTCGCGATGGCGACCGCAGCCCGGCCGCCGAAACCCCGACTCAAGGAGGCTCGTGATGTCGCGGATCAAGCATCTTCCCGGCGATGCAATTGATGCGGCGCTGCGCTTTGGGGCGCTCGGCGCCGTGGTCGGCGGCGGCGTCGCCGCCGGCCAGCAGGTCGCCGCGGTGCGGCGGGGCGAGGCCACGACCCAGGAGGCGGTCGCCCGCACCGTCGATGCCGCGACCGCCGGCGCCATCGCCTCGGCGGTGGGCGGCGCGGCGGCGGCGGTGGTTCGCGGCCACGCCATCGGGCGCTTCGCCGCCTTCGTCGCCGGTGCGGCGGTCGCCAGCTGGGCAATGAGCCCGCGGGCCAAGCCCGCCAAGCCGAACCCCGCTGTCGCCGAGGCCGATGCCGACGCGCTCGCCGCGCCCCCCGCCGAGGCGGCGCCGGTTCCCCCCGTTGTTTGACCGGATCGATTGCCATGACAGACAAGACCGACGACACCAACCCGTCGCAGCCCAATTGGGGACCCTATGGCCCCGCGCCCTACGGTCCCTACGGCGCACCCTACGGTCCCGGACCGTATGGACCCCAGGGCTATGGGCATGGGCCTTATGTGCCGGGTGGGTGGGGACCTCCGGGGTGGGGGCCGGGGGCGCCCGGCTTCGCGCCAAACCCTGCGCCGTCTGAGGCTTCGAACCAGGGCGCTGACGGTTCGCACGCGGGCTGGGGCTATCCGCCCGGCTTCGGCCCCGGATGGGGCCCCGGCGTCGGTCCGGGCTGGGGACACGGCTTCGGACGCCATCATGGGCCGTGGTGGCCGGGCTGCCCGGCGCCGGGGTGGGGGCCGGGCTGGGCGGGGTCGCCGCCGCCCCAAGCCGGCAAGCCTGACGACGCCTCGCTGTTCAGCACTGGTCTCGGCGTCCACAACGACGCGCTGGTCAAGGGCCTCCTGATCGGCGCCGGCCTGACCTTCCTGCTCACCAATGACAGCGTGCAGAAGAACCTGATCGGCGCAGTGGTGAAGGTGTGGTCGTCGCTGCAAGGCGGCGTCGAGGAGATGAAGGAGCGTTTCCGCGACGCCGAGGCCGAGCTTGCCTCCGGCGAAGACGAAACCGGCTGAGCGGTGTGCCGGCTGTCTGCGTGCCGGCGCGCCGCTCACGGCGCTCTGAGGGCGGGGCAGCTCCGGCATCGTCCGAAGCCGCGCTCACGGGTCGGGACGGCGCAGCGCGCCTTGAGCCGTGATGCGTCCGGACCACCGCATCGGAGCCAGGTAGCGCCTCCATGACCAGGATCGCCCACGAACTCCGCGGCCGGCTGCGGGTGCGGCTCGACCGTCGTTCCGCCGAGCTGTGGACCCGCACCGCCGCGCGGATCGAAGTGGTGCGCGGTGTCAGCGAAGTGCGGCTCAACCCGGCCTGCGCCTCGCTCACCGTCGCGTTCGACGGCAAGCCCGAAACCCGCCGCGCCGTGCTCAAGGCGCTCGACGAGCCGATCGCCGCGGACGCGGTGTCGCCGGCCGAGAGCTGCGGGCCGGACCTGGCGCAGGTGCTGCTGTCCGGCACCGTGCTGGCGCTGGCCATGGTGCTGCCGACCCCGCTGCGGGCCGCGGTCACCGCGGTCAACGTCGCCGGCGTGGTGCTGCGCGGCGTGAAGGCGCTGACCCACGACGGCCTGACGGTCGAGGTGCTCGACGCCATCGCCATCTTGCTGCCGGCGGTGCGGCGCGAATACCTTACTGCCAACTTCACCCGCTTCCTGCTCGACCTCGGCGGCTATATCGAGGCCTCGACCGCCCGCCGCTCCGACCACCTGCTGCGCGATCTGTTGCGGGCCGAGCCGGAGACGGTGACGGTCGAAACACCGTCCGGCGAGGTGATCGAGCTGCCCTATGATGAGGTGGTGGTCGGCACCCGCGTGGTGGTCGGCACCGGCATCCGGGTGCCGGTCGACGGCGTGGTCGTCGACGGCGCTGCCTGGGTCAACCAGGCCGCGGTGACCGGCGAGAGCTTGCCGGTGCCGCGCGAAGCGGGCGAGGCGGTGCTGTCCGGCTCCGTGGTGGAGGAGGGTCGGCTGGTGGTCGCTGCCGAGCGGGTGGGGGACGCCACCACCACCGCCCGCATTTCGCGCTATATTCGCGAGGGCTTGGCCGATCCGTCCGGGATGCAGTCGGAAAGCCAGCGCATGGCCAACCGCCGGGTGCTGATCACGCTGGCGTCCGGCGCCGCGGTGTTCCTGCTCACCCGCGACTGGCGGCGGCTCGAATCGGTGTTCCTGGTCGACTATTCGTGCGCGGTGAAGTTCGGCACGCCGATCGCCATCAAGGCGGCGATGTTCCGCGCCGCCAAGGAAGGCTGCCTGATCAAGAGCGGCCGGGCGCTGGAGGCGGTGGCCGCGGTCGACACCGTGGTGTTCGACAAGACCGGCACGCTGACCCACAACACGCTGGAAGTGACCGACATTCACCGCCCGGCCGCGGTCTCGCTCGACGAGGAGGAACTGCTGGCGCTGGTGGCCTCGCTGGCCGAGCACACCAGCCACCCGGTGGCGGGCGCGGTAGTCGATCTCGCCAAGCGGCACCACCTTGCCCATATCGGCCACGAGGAGGTGAGCTTCCTGGTTGGCCACGGCATCGGCTCCACCGTGCATGGCCGCACCATCCGCATCGGCTCGCGCCATTACCTCGAAGAGCACGAGGGCGTGCGTTTCGACGGCGTCGACGATTTGATCCACCGCCTCGCCACCGAGGGCAAGTCTTTGCTGTTCGTCTCCGCCGACGGCGAACTGATCGGGGTGATCGGGCTGCGCGACCGGCTGCGCGCCGAGACCCCGGCCGTGTTGCGCCGTCTGCGGATGCAGGGCGTCAAGACGGTGGCGATGATCACCGGCGACCACGAGGCCAAGGCCCGCCAGATCGGCGAGACGCTCGGGCTCGACCTCGTGTTCCACGACCAGAAGCCGGAGGACAAGGCCAAGGTGGTCGAGGCGCTGAAGGCGGAGGGCCGCACCGTCGCCTTCATCGGCGACGGCGTCAATGACGGCCCGGCGCTGATGGCCGCCCATGTCGGCATCGCCATGCCGCGCGCCGCCGACATTGCCCGCGCCACCGCCGATATCGTGTTGTTGGAAGACAGCCTCGACGGCGTGCCGATGCTGCGCAGCCTCAGCCTGGAGAGCATGCGGCTGATCCGCTCCAACTTCGCCGCCTCGGTGGCGATCAATTCGGCGATCATGGCCGGTGCGGCGCTGGGGCGGCTGTCGCCGGTCGCGACCGCCACGCTGCACAACGGCACCACCATCGCCATCCTGCTCAGGGCGCTGGCCTCGACCGGCGCCGGGCGAGCGGCGCGATGATCTACCTGGTCCACCGCGTGCCCGGACGCTGCCGCTTCAAGGTGACCGGGCTTCGCAGTGACCCCTCCAAGGCCGCGATGTTTCGGGAAGCGCTCGCCGACGTGCCGACGGCGCAGGTCGAGGCGCGGCCGCGCGCCGACAGCGTCATCGTTACCTTCGATCCGAAAATCGTGCGCGGCGAGGCGGTGCTCGCCGCCATCGCCGAACAGGGGCTGATCGCACCGAGCCCGCCGGTGCCGACCGCTTCGCCGCGCGGGCTCGTCACTGCACTCGGCTCGGCGGTCGGTCATGCCGTGGTCGCCGCCGTGGTCAAGGGCGGGGCGGAGCGGTCGGTGACGGGCGTGATCCGCCGCCTTCGCAAACGGTGATCACGCCGCGCGCATGGCGTGCGGCAGCACGAACGGCGCGCCCGGCGGCGGCAGCCGGCCGACCGCGCCTTCGACCCGGAACACCTCCGCCAGCATGGCGTCGGTGATGGTGGCCGACGGCGGCCCGTCGGCGACCAGCCGGCCGCGGTCGAGCACGATGATGCGATCGGCGACGCGGGCGGCGATGTTGAGGTCGTGCAGCACCGCCAGCACGGTGCCGCCGCGCGCGGTGTGGCGGCGCATGGCGTCGGCGATGTCGAGCTGATGGCGCAGGTCGAGCGCGGCGATCGGCTCGTCCAGCAGCATCAGGCCGGGGCCGTGGCTTTCGGCGCCGACCGCGAGTTGCGCCAGCACGCGGGCGAACTGCACCCGCTGCTGCTCGCCGCCCGACAGCGTGGTGATGATGCGCTCGCGGAATCCGGCAAGGTCGACCTCCGCCAGCGCGGCGTCGATCAGCGCCTCGGTTCGCGGCGAGCCGCCGCCGCCGACGCCCATCCGCACCACCTCGGCGACGGTGAAGGCGAACGCCACCGACGCGCTCTGCGCCATCATCGCGCGTCGCTGCGCCAGCACCGCCGGGCTGAGTTTTCGAATGTCGGTGCCCGCCAGCCGCACCCGGCCGGCGCGCGGCGCGATCTCGCCGGACAGCGCGCGCAGCAGGGTCGATTTGCCGGCGCCGTTGGGGCCGACCAGCGCCACCACAGCGCCGGCCTCCACCGCAAGCGAGACGTCGTCGATCAGGCGCGTGCTGCCGACGGCGATGACCAGTCCTTCCCCTTCCAGCCGCATGGTCACAGTCCGGCCAGGGCGCGCTGCTTCAGCAGCAGGCCGAGAAACACCGGTGCGCCCAGCACCGCGGTGAGGATGCCGATCGGCAGCTCCGCCGGCGCGACGACGACGCGCGCCAGCGTGTCGGCGATCAGCATCAGCACCGGCCCGAGCAGCAGCGACGCCGGCACCAGCAGGCGATGGCCGGGGCCGATCACCAGCCGCAGCAGGTGGGGCACGATGATGCCGACGAAGCCGATCACGCCCGACACCGCCACCGCCGCGCCCACTGCCGCCGATACCAGCACGATGGCGATGCGCTTCAGCCGCTCGACCGCGGTGCCGAGGTGGTAGGCCTCGGCCTCGCCGAGGGCGAGGCGGTCGAGGTCGCGGGCGATCAGCGGCGTCGCCACCACCACCGCCAGCAGGAACGGCACCAGCGTCGCGACCTTGGCCCAGGTCGCGCCGGCGAGCGAGCCGAGCGACCAGAAGGTGAGGTCGCGCAATTGGCGATCGTCGGCGATGAAGACCAGGAGGCCCGTCAACGCGCCGGCCAGGGCGCCGATGGCGAGGCCGCCGAGCAGCAGCATGGCGATCGAGGTGCGGCCGCCGCGCGTCGCAATCCGGTACAGCACCGCGGTGACGACCAGGGCGCCGACGAAGGCAGCGAGCGGCAGCGCCACCGGCGGCAGGTCCGGCAGCAGTTTTCCGCTCAGCACGATGGTAGCGGCGGCGGCCAGCGCTGCGCCGCTGGAGACGCCGACCAGGCCGGGGTCGGCCAGCGGGTTGCGGAACAGGCCCTGCATCATGGCGCCGCCGGCGGCGAGCAGGGCGCCGACCATCACCGCCATGGCGATGCGCGGCAGCCGGATCGACCACACCACCAGCTCGTCGTGCGCGGCGACCGCGGGATCGCCCTGGATGAGGCCGAGTGCCGCCGCCAGCCGGCCGGGCGGGATGCCGGCGGCGCCGACGGTGGCCGCAGCGAGCGCTGCCGTTGCCAGCACGGCGAACAGCACGCCAAGCACCAGCGCCGGCGAGCGGGCGAGGGGACGGGCGTCGCGGGAACGCGCGGGAAACGGCAGGGCGATACTCATCGGCTGCAGTCCTGATCGTGTCGCGCCGGTGGCGCGGTGTCGACCACGGCCGGGTAGATCGCGCGTGTCAATGCGCGCGCGGCCTCGGCGGTGAAGGGACCAAATGCCAGCGCCTGCGCCTGCAGCGGCACGAACGCCTGGCGTGTCGCGGCGGGCGTTCCGGAAAAACCTGGGTGCGCGAACACTTGCGCGGCGCTCAATGCGTTGGGGCCGCCATTGGACATCACGATCACCACGTCGGGGCCGGCGGCGACCACCGCCTCGTCGTTGATCGGCTTGTAGCCCTCGATTTCGGCAAAGGCGTTGTCGGCGCCGGCAAGGCGGATCAGGCCGTCGGCGGCGGTGCCGCGGCCGGCGACCATGGCCCGGCCGTTGGCGAACGAGAGAACGAACGCGGCTCGGGCCGGAGACGGCACCTTGGCGCGCAGCGCGGCGAGCGCCGACAAATTGCCTTCCACCACCGTGGCGAGGCATTCGCCGCGCGAGCCGACCCCCGCGGTCGCGGCGATCTGGCGGACCTTGGCGACGATGCCCTCGGCGTCGAAGCGATCGGGCACCTTGATCAGCGCCACCGCCGACGCCTCCAGCACCCGCACCGTCTCCGGCGGGCCGATGCCGGCCGCCGCCAGCACCATCGACGGACGGGTGGCGAGCACGCCTTCAGGCGAGAGCTGGCGCAGGTAGCCGACGCTCGGCTTATCGCGCAGCGCCCGCTCCGGGAACTGGCTGGTGGCGTCGACCGCCACCACCTGGTTCTCGAGCCCGAGCGCGTAGAGAATCTCGGTGACGGACGCGCCGATCGCGACGATGCGACTGGCGTCGGCCACCGCGCTGCCCGCCGCCGGCACGGCGATGGCGAACCCGGCGAGGAAAGCGAACCGAAGGGCGGCGGACCGCATCAGGTGCCTCATTTGGTCAGGATCAGCTTGTTCTGAGAGGTGAGGCGGAGCCGGTAGGTTTCACCCGCGTGTCCGATGGTGATTTCGCGGGTGGATACGAACAGGTCCGCGCTCTCAATCCGGTTCAATTCGATCGAGATGTAGCGTTTCGCGGGCTCAACGGGCATCGAAGTCTTAGTAGTTCCGGTAGTAGACGCCAACAAATTGCTGCCGGTGGTTTCACTCATGATGCATTGGCTCACTTCTGTTGTCTCGCCCACTGTAATTTTTAAGCATTCTAAAGGGTGGATGCTGCGGTTTCGAACCGGTCGAGACGTTGAATTTCTTGGTTGACTCCGCGTAATGCAAATGACTACTAAACGCAATAGCTGAGTGCCGCCCGCCGGGCGGTCAGCCAGCCAGCCGCCGCGGTTCCGGCGTGCCCGCCAGCGCTCACTCCGGACGATCTCAGAAGGGGCTGGAAGTATGGGGCGGACAGGGACCACGATTCGGCGCGTGGCAGGGGCTTCGGCGGTCGCACTCGCCGCCGCCGCGTTCGGCTTGGCGTCGGCGCAGGCGGCAAGCGCACAGGAGCTGACGGGTGACGAGGTGTTGATGCTCGATCCGGTGACGGTGCTGGCGACGCGCACGGAAGAGAAGGTCACCGATGCGCTGGCTGCGGTGAGTGCGGTGCGCCAGGATGACCTCGACAAGATCATGCCGACGCGGCCGGCCGATGTTTTCAAGTACGTCCCCGGCGTGTCGTTCTCCGACCGCGGCGACGATCCCGGTTCCTCGATCAACATCCGCGGCTTGCAGGATTTCGGTCGCGTCGCGGTGATCGTCGACGGTGCACGCCAGAACTTCCAGCGCTCCGGCCACGGCTCCAACGGTCAGTTCTACCTCGACCCGGAGATGTTGGCGGAGGCGGACGTGGTGCGCGGCCCGGTCGCCAACATCTACGGCTCTGGCGCCATTGGCGGCGTGGTGTCGTTCCGCACCAAGGACACCGACGACATTCTGCGCGCCGGCGAGCGCTGGGGCGTGTTGGCGAACTCGATGTTCGCCTCGAACAATGGCCGCCTGCTCGGCTCGCTGTTCGGTGCGGTGCGGCCGAGCGACACCTACGACGTCACCGTCGGCGCCTCCTACCGCACGCAGTCGAACTACGATAACGGCCTCGGCGTCGAGGTCGACAACAGCGGCAACGACATCGCCTCCGGTCTCGCCAAGGCGACGTTCCGTCCGGCCGACGGTCACGAGATCAAGATCTCCGGCCTCACCAACCGCACCGACTACGATGTCGGCCAGACCGCCGCGTCGGCATCGGCGTTCGACACCAAGCTGCAGAACGACACCGCCTCGCTACGCTGGCGCTATTCCAAACCCGAGGATCAACTGTTCGATTTCGACGGTTCGGTCTACTGGACCCGTACCGACATGGAGCAGACCAAGGTCGGTGGCAGCTCAGGCCCGATCACCGGCGATCTCGGCGCCAAGCGTTCCTTCAAAATCGACACCAGCGGCTTCGACCTTCACAACACGACGCGGTTCGAGACCGTGGCGCTGCGCCACGCGCTGACCTATGGCGTCGACTATTTCAAGGATGAGGTCGAGACCGACGACAGCACTGGCGCCTCGGACATGTCGACGCCGTCCGGCGAGCGTTCGGTTTATGGTGGCTTCCTGCAGTGGAAGCTGAACTATTCGAGCTGGTTCGAGCTGATCAGCGCCGCGCGCTACGACGGCTATGAACTGGAGGGCGGTGGCACCTCGTCCGAGGGCGACCGCATCTCGCCGAAGGTGACGCTCGGCATCACGCCGGCACCGTGGTTCACCGTCTACGGCACTTATGCCGAGGGCTATCGCGCGCCGGCGGTGACCGAGACGCTGGTGGCTGGCGCCCACCCCGGCTACGCGGCCGGCATTCCAAGCCTGTTCACCTTCGTGCCGAACCCGAACCTGCGGCCGGAGGTCGGCAAGAACAAGGAAATCGGCATCAACATCCGGCAGGACGATATATGGCGCAAAGGCGACGCATTGCGCGCCAAGGTCAACGTGTTCCGCAACGATATCGATGATTACATCGACATGTACACCTATGGCGACCCGGTGACTTGGTGTCCGAGGGCGGTTCCGGGCTGTCCGCCAATCCCGCTGGTCACCATCAACGACTACTCGTTGGTGCAGTACCGCAACACACCGAAGGCTCGGATCGAGGGCATCGAGTTCGAGGGCCGCTATGATGCCGGGCTGTGGTATCTCGGCGTCACCGCGCAGTGGATGGAAGGCCGCGACGTCATTGAGGATGAGCCGCTGCTGTCGGTGCCTTCCGACAAATTCACCACGCTGTTCGGCCTACGTCTGCTCGACCGCAAGCTGACGCTGCAGGCGAGTTGGACGGCGGCCCGCTACGACGACGTGCCGGCCGGCTACACCTACACCGAATCCTACAACCTGGTGGACGTCTATGTCGGCTACCAGCCGACGCCGGACGTGCTGGTCCACGCCGCCGTCAACAACCTGCTCGACGACTACTATCTGCCGTATCCGGTCGGGCAGACCGACATGATCCTGGCCACGGCCGCGCCGGGCATCACCTACAAGGCCGGCCTCAAGATCAGGTTCGGAGGCTGAGGCGATGCGCGCACCCGCAGGCAGCAACGCTCTGCGGCCCGCCGGCGGCGGGCGGGTGCGGCCTCATGCCAGCCGGTTCGGACGCTCCCCGCCCGACCGCCGGTTTCACGCCGTGTCCCCCGGCGTGCGCCGGCCCCGCGACCTCGCGGCGTCATTCGGGCGAGGCCGGCCGGCGAGGAGCCCCCGACTCGTCGTGCCGGTTTCAACAGCCTTATCCCGCGCCTTTTGCTCGGGCCTGCCGACGGTGTCGCCCCCGGCGCCGTCGGCAGGGCTTTTCGTTCCGGCTCATCGAGCCGTCCTGCCAACCGACCGCGGCGACGGCCGCGACAGCGGAGTGACACCATGACCGTTCCCGACGAACTCGTCCGCCGCCTTGCCGCCAATCCCGGCCTGGTGATCGAACAGGCCGCGCGCCAGTACGACGTCACCGCGCGCGATGTCGTCGAGGCGCTGCCGGAGGCGAACCGCCGCTTCGCGCCGGGCTCCGCGTTCATCGAGGTGATGACCGATATCGCGAACTGGGGTGACGTCACCTTCATCATCCACACCGACGATGGCGTGTTCGAGATCACCGGCAAGGTGCCGGCGGGCGAACTCGGCCACGGCTATTTCAATCTGATGGCGCCCACCGGCCTGCACGGCCACCTGCGCCACGACCGCTGCAGCGCCGTGGCGTTCGTCGAGCGGCCGTTCATGGGCACGCCGTCGGCGGCGGTGATGTTCTTCAACATCGAGGGCGGCGTCATGTTCAAGGTGTTCGTCGGTCGTGACGAAACCCGCGCGCTGAGGGCAGATCAGGTCGAGGCGTTCCGGGCGCTGGCCGACCGGCTGTCTCGTGCCGCCGAGGTGGCGGCGTGAGCACGCCGATGCCGCCCGGCCGGCGCATGGCGCCGGCGGCCGATCCGCTCGCCCGCTTCATCGCGGCGTGCGAGGGTGATCCGCTCACCGCCGCGTTTCCCTCGCGCGTGCCGGTGATGCCGTGGCGCGGCGCGACGCCGCTGCCGGCCGAGGAGATCGACGCCGCTTATGACGACGTGCTGAGGCGGCCGCGCACTGAAACCACCATCGCCTATCTGCACGTGCCGTTCTGCCACAGCCACTGCCTGTTCTGCGGTTTTTTCCAGACGACGTGGCGAGCGGAATTCTCCGCGCCCTACGTCGACAGCGTGATCGGCGAACTGGAACGTGCGGCTGGCGCCGCGCTGGTGGCGGAGGGGCCGCCGCTGGAGGCGGTCTATTTCGGCGGCGGCACCCCGACCGCGCTGGCGGCGAGCGACCTGGCGCGGCTGGTCGAAGCGGTGCGGCGCTATCTGCCGCTGGCGCCGGACTGCGAGATCACTGTCGAGGGCCGCATCTACGACTTTCCGATCGAGAAGGCGCGTGCTGCGGCCGATGCCGGCGCCACCCGGTTTTCAATCGGGGTGCAGACCTTCGACACCACGGTTCGCCGCCGGCTCGGCCGCAAGGCCAGCCGTGCCGAGGTCGAACGGGCGCTGACCGCGCTGCTCGAACTGCGTGGCCCGGCGGTGATCGTCGACCTGATCTACGGGCTGCCGGGCCAGGACGCCCGCACCTGGCAGGTCGACGTCGCGACCGCGATGGCGCTGGGCCTCGACGGCGCCGACGTCTACGCCCTCAACCTGTGGCAGAACGGCCCGCTGGCGAAGTCGATCGCCCGCGGCAAGCTGCAGGCGGGGGCGGCGTTGCCGGAGCAGGCACTGCTCTACGACGGCGCGGTGAGCCGGCTGCTCGACGCCGGCTGGCGCCAGCTGTCGCAGGCCCATTTCGGCCGAACCATGTTGGAGCGCAACCGCTATAACCGGCTGGTCAAGGACGGCGCGGTCTGCCTGGCGTTCGGCGGCGGTGCGGGCGGCTCGGCTCACGGTCTGTCGTGGCGCACCACGCCGGCGCTCGACCGCCGCGCCGATGCGCTGGCCGGCGGCCGGTGGCCGATCGAGGGCATGGCGCGGTTGCCGGCCGACCATGCTGCCCGCACCCGCGTCATAACCTCGCTCGACCTCGGCCGGCTCGACCTTGCCGCGCTGGAGCGCGAGGCGCCGGGCGTGCGGGCGGCGGCGGACGGTCTCCTCGCCAATTGGTGCGAGGCCGGGCTGATCACGGTCGAGGGCGAGGTGATGACCACCACCCGCGCCGGTGCGTTCTGGTCGGTCAATCTCACCTCCGGCCTGCACGCCGCGCTCGACATCGCCGCTAACGCCGCCGCCACCCGCGCGGCGTGATCCGAACTCCGGCTGATCTGGCCGGAGTGACGCTATGCCTGCCCGATCAAGGCCCGGCAGGGCGAGACCGGCTGCACCGGCCGCGCCGTCCCGATGGAGAAGCTCGACAATCTGGTCGCCAGCCACCTCGAAGACAGGTTGTTTCAGCCCGAGCGGCTGGAGGGAAAGGAGCTGGAATCCAACCTTCTCCGCTCGACTTGCGTAAGTGATTATTTCCGAGCGCACTCGTCGCGTTTTCCGACGCCATGTCGGCGCCGGAGAACCCGCCGCGCCGCTTTCTGCAAGAGCATTACGCGCACTGGTGCCGGACCAGCTCTCGTGCCCGATCGCCGTGATGCCGTGATAAGCGCCGCTCATGAATGCGTCGGCGAGCGCGATGGCCGCGGACCGATGGCGCCGGCGCCATTCATTAGATGACGTGATGACCGCAATCGGATCATAGCGGCTAATCGATGATTGGCCGTTGGCCTATTGTCCCGACAACGCAACGGCCAGGCGTCGCCGACAAACGTCGCCAAAGAGAGGATCAGCGATGCGAAAGCGCGTACTCGGCCACGCCGGGCTCGAAGTGTCGGCCATGGGCTTCGGCTGCATGGGCCTGAATTTCGGCTACGGACACCCTTTGAGCAAGGACGACGGCATCTCGCTCATTCGCGCTGCGGTGGAGCGAGGGGTGACGTTCTTCGACACCGCAGAGATCTACGGCCCGTTCACCAACGAAGAGATCGTCGGTGAGGCGCTGGCGCCCGTCCGCGACCGGGTGGTGATCGCCACAAAATTCGGCTTCGACATCGAAAACGGCAAGATGGCCGGCATGAACAGCCGGCCCGAGCACATCCGCGCGGTGTGCGACGCCTCGCTGAAGCGACTCGGCGTCGACGTGATCGATCTGTTCTACCAGCACCGCGTCGACACCAACGTGCCGATCGAGGATGTCGCGGGCGCCGTCAAGGAGCTGATCGCGGCCGGCAAGGTGAAGCACTTCGGCCTGTCCGAGCCGGGCGCACAGACGGTCCGCCGTGCCCATGCGGTCCAGCCGGTCACCGCGATCCAGAACGAGTACTCGCTGTGGACGCGCGGCCCCGAGACCAACGGCATCTTCGCAGCGTGCGAGGAGCTGGGGATCGGCATGGTGCCCTACAGCCCGCTCGGCAAGGGTTTTCTCACTGGCACGTTCAGCAAGGATACCGAGATCGGCGAGAACGACTTTCGAAAGATCCTGCCCCGCTTCACGCCGGAGGCGTTGGAAAAGAATCAGGCGCTGGTGGATCTTTTGAAGCGCATCGCCGGCGACAAGAACGCGACGCCGGCCCAGATCGCGCTCGCCTGGCTGCTGGCGCAAAAGCCCTGGATCGTGCCGATTCCCGGCACCACCAAGCTGCATCGCCTGGAGGAGAATCTCGGCGCCGTCGACGTCGTGCTGGCCGCGAACGATCTCGCCGCGATCGAGCGGGCATTGGCCGACATCGCCATCAAGGGCGAGCGTTACCCCGAGCAGTTGATGGCCACCACGGGGCGATGAGCGTGGCCGGACCAGGGTGATGAGCAGCATGCTCGAACACGGCCCGGAGGACGTGGACGCGGGCGCTGCTCCCGTTTATGCGGACGGTCCCGCGCCCAACGTCGCGCCGCGCGCCGACGACGTCGAGGCTGTCGGCGCGGTCGCGCCGGCGCCAGCCGGGGCCGCCCGGCACGGCTGGTGGATGCTCGGCGTCCTGAGCCTGCTGATGGGGTTCGCGTCGATCTCGACCGACCTCTATCTGCCGGCGATGCCGGCCATGGGGCTGTCGCTTCGCGCCAGCGCCGGCACGGTGGAGTGGACCGTCTCCGGCTATCTGGTCGGCTTCAGCCTGGGTCAGCTCCTCTGGGGACCGGTCAGCGACCGGCATGGACGCCGGCTGCCGGTCGCGATCGGGATCGCGCTGTTCGTGATCGGCTCTGCCGGTTGCGCGCTGGCGGGAGACGTGTCGTCGATCATCGCCTGGCGGATCGTGCAGGCCGTCGGGGCGTCCGCCGGCGTGGTGCTGTCGCGGGCGATGGTGCGCGACCTCTACGAGGGGCACCGGGCCGCACAGATGCTGTCGACGCTCATCACCGTGATGGCGATCGCGCCCCTGCTCGGGCCGATCGTCGGCGGGCAGATCCTCGTCTTCGCCGGGTGGCGGGCGATCTTCTGGACCCTGGTCGGTGTCGGCCTCGTGACACTCGTGGCGCTGATCACGCTGCCCGAGACGCTGTCGGACGATCGTCGCAGCCGGGACTCGCTCGGTCGCGCTCTCGGCCGTTATGGTGAGCTGCTGCGCCGTCCTCGGCTGCTCGGCTATGCCGGGGCGGGAGGCTGCCTCTACGCGGGCATGTTCGCCTACATCGCCGGCTCGCCCTTCGCCTTTATCGCTTACCACCGCCTGCCGGCCCAGCTCTACGGCCTGCTGTTCGCCGCCGGCATCGTCGGCATCATGGCCGCCAACATGATCAATGTACGCTTGCTGCCGCGGAATGGCAGCGATCGGCTGCTGACCGCGGGCACCGTGATGGCGGCTGCCTCGGCCCTCGTGGTCGCGCTCGCCGCCGAGACCGATTGGGGCGGCCTGTGGGGTCTCGCCGTGCCGCTGTTCGTGTTCGCGTCCTCGACCGGCCTCATCGTCGCCAACTCCATCGCCGGCGCGCTGAGCGACTTTCCCAAGCAGGCCGGGACCGTCTCGGCTCTGGTCGGCGCGATGCAGTACGGCAGCGGGATTCTCGGCTCCGGGCTGGTCGGCGCCTTCGCGGACGGCACGCCCCGGCCCATGGGCTGGGTGATCGCCCTTTTCGGCGTCGGCAGCTTCCTCAGCGCCCGGCTGCTCCTGACGGCCCGCCCGAAGCGCGCGGGCCCGGCCTGATCCGTCGAACGTCGGGCCTCTTCAGTCGCCGTGGTAGCGGAGAAGCCCCACGAGCAAGGCCAAGGCCGGCGACGAGTGCCGCCGGCTCGGATAATAGAGGTGATAGCCCGGAAAATACGGGCACCAGTCCTCCAGGACCCGCACCAGGCGGCCAGCCGAGACATGGGGCAGCACGGTGTCATCGGGGATGTAGGCGAGGCCGAGCCCGTCCAGGGCCGACTGCACCCTGAGGCCGAGATTGTTGAAGACGAGCTGGCCCTCTCCACGTACCCGGACCTCGCGGCCGTCCTTCTCGAGATCCCAGGCGAACAGGCCGCCATAGGTCGGAAGCCGGACGTTGATGCAGTTGTGCGTGGCCAGATCCTGAGGGGTTTGCGGGGGCGGATGCCGGGCGAAATAGGCCGGCGAGCCGACGACCGCCATCCGCATCTGCGGCCCGATGCGCACTGCGATCATGTCCTTGGCGACCTGCTCCCCGAGGCGGACGCCGGCATCGTAGCCCTCGGCGACGATGTCGGTCAGGCCGTAGTCGACGATGATCTCGACATTGATGTCGGGATAGTCCGGCAAGAACCGCCGGAGAGCGGGCTGCAGGACGGAGATCGCCGAATGCTCTCCTGCCGTGATGCGGACCGTGCCGGCAGGCTTGTCGCGCAACGCGCTCAGCGCCGCGATCTCGGTCTCGATCTCCTCGAAGCGCGGCGCCACCATCTGCAGCAGCCGCTCGCCGGCCTCCGTCGGAGAGACGCTCCGCGTCGTCCGCGTGAGCAGACGCAGGCCGAGCCGCTCCTCGAGGTTCTTCACCGTCTGGCTGAGCGCGGACTGCGATACGCCGATCTTCGCCGCCGCCCGCGTAAAGCTGCGTTCCTTGGCGACCATCGCGAACGCGGCCAGATCGTTGAAGTTCTCGTGCAGCATTCATTACCTCAACTTATGACGGCAACCGGATTGTACCGCCTAATCGCAGGACCGCGCATGCGCTAAATCATCTCTCGACAATGAATCGTGGGCCAAGTCGCTCGCGCGATCAGCGGCCGTCGAATATCGACGCGCCTTTGGCTGCGCGCACGGACGCCCTGGTTCGGGTCCGTTGCCGGCATCACGAAGCATCGCCTGGAGGAAAGCACCGGCTCGGCGTTCGCGCCGGAGCCGTCGGCGATCCGGCGGGGCAATCGCAGTCCCGCTCGTCTCCAGCCCGCTCGGGCCGGTCAAGCACGAGGAGAGATACATATGACGACTTGGCTGATCACCGGATGTTCGAGCGGCCTCGGCCGAAGTCTCGCCGAGGGGGTGCTCGACGCCGGCTTTAATGCCGTCGTCACGGCCCGTGACCCCGCTGCCCTGCAGGCGCTGGTCGCCGCGCATCCGGACACGGCGCTCGCTGTCGCGCTCGACGTGACGAAGCCGGAGCAGGTGGCGCGGGCGGCCGCGGCCGCGAAGGATCGGTTCGGAGGCGTGGACGTGCTGGTCAACAACGCCGGCCACGGCTACCGCGCCGCCGTCGAGGAAGGCGACGAGCGGGAGGTGAACGACCTCTTCGCGACGAATTTCTTCGGTGCCGTCGCCATGATCAAGGCGGTCCTGCCGGGAATGCGGGAGCGTCGCAACGGCACCATCCTGAACGTCTCGTCCATCGCCGGCCGGCTGGCCGCGCCCGGCTCCGGCTACTACTCGGCCACGAAGTTCGCCCTCGAAGGAATGTCCGACGCGTTGCGCAAGGAAGTCGGGCCGCTCGGCATCCGGGTGACGATCATCGAGCCGGGCGCCTTCCGGACGGAGTTCGCCGGACGCTCCTTGCAACAGGCGAAGGCTTCGATCGCCGACTATCGCGACACCGCCGGCCCCAGGCGGAAGGAGAACGACAAGACGCACGGTACGCAGCCCGGCGACCCGGCCCGCGCGGCGCAGGCGATCATCGAAATGGTCGCCGACGCGGCTCTGCCTGTCCGGCTGCTGCTCGGCAGCGACGCCGTCCGGATCGTCGGCGCCGAGGTCGATGACCAGCGCCGGGAGATCGATGCCTGGAAAGCGACCAGCCTCGCCACCGACTTTCCGAGCTGAAGCCGAGAGAGGTCGAAAAGATGAAGATGCAGGATCTGACCGGGAAGATCGCCGTCGTCACCGGCGCGTCGAGCGGCATCGGCGCGGCGGCGGCCCGGCTGCTCGTCGCCGAGGGTGTCCGCGTCGTGCTGGTCGCGCGCCGGCGCGAGCGGATCGATGCCCTGGCGGCGGAGTTGGGCGACAGCGCGACCCCGATTGCAATGGACGTCACCGACGCCGGGCAAGTCGAGGCGCTCTTCTCTCGCGTGCGCGAAACATTCGGCGGGCTGGATCTCCTGTTCAACAACGCCGGGCTCGGGGTCTTCGGAGACTTTGCGAACAGCGAGCCGGCGGACTGGCGCCGGATGATCGACACCAATCTGCTCGGCCTGCTCACTTGCACCCGGACAGCCATTCCCCTCCTGCGCGGCCGCGCCGGCGCCATGATCGCGTCGGTCTCCAGCACCGGCGGCCGCTACGGCGTCGAGGGCTGGTCGGTCTATTGCGCGACGAAATACGCCGTCGTCGGATTCCACGAGACGCTGCGCAAGGAACTCGGCGCGGACGGCATCCGCGTGAGCGTCATCGAGCCGGGCGCGGTGTGGACGGAGTTCGGCCACAACGTTCCAGCGGAGGCGTTGCGCGATCGGCGCCAGAGCCTCGACGCCCTGACGCCCGAGGACGTGGCACAGGCGCTCGTCTACGCCTTCGCGCAGCATCCGCGCGTCCTCGTCCAGGAAATTCTCGTCCGGCCGGTGCGGCAGGTGGCCCCCTGAAGGCGCGACCGGCCGACCGGGTCGCGCGCTCGGACACGGCTACGCTTCGACCAGTTGCCTCAGCGCCGGTACTGATCGTCCGCGACCTGCTCCATCCACTCGACCGACTTGCCGTCGAGCGCTTCGGCGATCGCGATGTGCGACATGCCGTGGGTCGGGGTCGCGCCGTGCCAGTGCTTGATCCCGGGCGGGATCCACACGACGTCACCCGGCCGGATGTCCTGAACCGGGCCGCCCCATTGCTGCACCCGACCGACACCGGCGGTGACGATCAGGGTCTGCCCGAGAGGATGCGTGTGCCAAGCCGTGCGCGCGCCGGGCTCGAAGGTCACGATGCCGCCGCCGACGCGGGCGGGCGCGGTGGCCTGGAAACGCTGGTCGACGCGAACCGAGCCGGTGAAGTTGCCGGCGGCGCCAGCGGTGGACGGCTGTGATCCGGCCGGCATGACAGTGATCATCGGATCGGCCTTGGCGTCTGCGGCCGACGCACACAGCGCGATGGAAAGGACCATGGGAAGGATCTTCGCGGCGAGATGCTTCATGTCATTTCTTCTGAAAGACGTCCTTGGCGATCGCGACCGCAGACACCGCGTTCGGCCAGCCGGCATAGAAGGCGAGATGCGTGATGGTCTCGACCAGCTCCTCCTCGGTGACGCCGTTCTGGCGGGCGAGCGCCAGGTGGGAGCGGAGCTGATCGGGCCGGTTCATTGCGATCAGCGCCGCGACGGTGATCAGGCTGCGGTCGCGCGGGGACAGCTGCGGGCGCTTCCAGATGTCCCCGTAGAGCACCTCGTCGGTCAGCTCCGCGAGTTTTGGCGCGACGGTCCCCATCAGCTGCTGCGCCCGGGACGGCGGCGGGGCGGCGCCGGGGTTCGGCGCGGTCGGTGCCTGGGCGTGGGCCATGGTGGCGATGCCGCCGCCCGCCAGGATGGCGGCGGCGAGGACGAGACGTCTGGCGCTTTGCTTCACGGCTGTGTTCCTCGTGTCGGGGGCGGGAATGGGCACCGAGCGCCCGTTCCCTGGCCGAAGGCGAAGGCGGACAAAACCTTCAGGCGGACGCGAGATGCTGGCCGAAGAAGGTCTTCAGCTTGCCCATCGCGGCATCGACGTATTTGGGGACCCAGTAGGTCTCGATGTGGGTCGCGCCGTCGATCTTGAACAGCTCTTTGGTCTTCGTGCCGGTGGCCTTGGCGAACGCATCCTCGGTAATGTAGAGGCTGTCGGCCTTGCTTCCGGCGATCATCAGCAGCGGCGTGTCGATCAGATCGATCTGATCGGTGGCATCCCAGCGCATCAGGTCCAGCAAGCTGCTCATGGTGTACTTGAAGGTCGAGCCGGGATGCGCGTGCGTCTTCCAGTAGTACTCGTAACCCTGCCGATACAGATCGAACGGAAGTGCGGCGATCTGCGCGTCCGTCAGATTGGCGTCGCCGGCATACAGAACAGCTCCGCCCGCCACCTCCTGGGCGCGGGCGGCCGACGCCTGCTGCAGGCGCTGCTGGATTGTCGCGAGCTGCGAGTCCACATACCCGTTGCGGCGAACGCGACCGGAGTTGAACATGCTCAGCGTCGCGATCGACTTGAAGCGCTTGTCGACCTTCGCGGCCGCCAGCGCGTAGCCCCCGCCGCCGCAGATCCCGAGCAGGCCCAGGCGCGCGGTGTCGACGCCCGCATAGCGGGTGATGAAGTCCGCCATGCCGTGGATGTCCTCGGTGCGGAACTGAGGCTTGTCCATGCTGCGGGGCTGGCCGCCGCTCCCGCCCTGGTATGCCGCATCCGCCGCGATCGTGATGTAGCCCTGCTCGGCGAGATGCTGGGCATACAGGCCGGCGACCTGCTCCTTCACGCCGCCGTTCGGGTGCGCCACGACGATCGCAGGATATTTCTGCTGCGGCGTGTAGTTCGCCGGAGTGTAGACATTGGCGACGATGTCCAGGCCGTTGAGCTTGTAGGTGACCGGGTGGATGTTGACCTTGCCCGGCTCGTTCTTCGTGATCGCGCCGTCATAGACCAGGGTGAACGGATTCTGCTTGTGATCCGCTGCGGACGCCGGGGCGTTGGTCATCGCTGAAAGTCCTATTGCTGTGGCCGATACAACGAGCGCGGAGGCTCCGAGGAACTCGCGTCGATTTTTGGTGATCACGTCGTCGGTCATGATGGTCTCCTGGCTAGGCGGGTCGGGCGCCGTCCGCAGTCGCTTGAGGGTTTGGTGTCTTGGTTCAGAGCCCCGGTTTGCGGACATGCTCTGGTCCAATGGGCTCACGATCAATCCAGGCGTTTTTCAGCGAGGAACTTCGAGACCAGATCCGCAATCTCGACATTGTTCAGATCCGCGAACGGGAAGTGGGTGTTGCCCCGGATCCCGTTCTCCGGAAGATGGACGAGTCGCGCGTCGCCGCCGTGCCGGTTGACGGCGTCGACCCAGAGCCGGGCCATGGCGAGGCGGACGCGCCAGCTGTCCTGACCCGGAAGATCCACGGGCGCCGACGGAATGTTGTCGCCGTAGACGATGACGATCGGAACTCTCGTGAGCGCCATGAAATCCGGCACCGGCACGGGGACGCCCTGAAGGGTGTCGAACGCGCTCGGCATCGGCGCCGGCACCTCGCCTTGCGGGAAGAGGAAATTGCTTCCCGGCTCGAAGGCGACAATGGCTTTGATGTTCGGGCTCTTGATGGCGGCGAGCCAGCCCGGTCCCCCGCTTTGCGAATGGGTCACGAGGATGCCGGGGCCGATCTTCGCGAACAGCGCGGCGACGGCGTCGGACACGACGTTCATGTCGAACGGCCCGGTGTTCGGGGTCATCGCCCGGAAGTACTGGTTCAGCGTCTCGGGATCGCGCGCGAACTGCACGCCGTCGAAGTAGTTCGGCCAGACGCCGACGCGGAACTGGTTGAACCACATCTGCTCGTCGGGCGTCGGCTTGATCGTCGCTTCGACGGTGCTGCGCCCGGCGTCGCCGCGACGGGGCTGGTCGACGAGATAGGCGGCGAAGCGGCGGCGAAGGAAGATCGTCTGGAAGCCCTCGCGGCCGTCCGGCGTCGTCTCCCAGGTTTTCGAGAACTGGCCCGCGCCGTGCCACATGACCAGCGGCAGAGGGCGCGCATTCACCGGCACCTGATAGAAGGCGTAGAGGTGGTCGCCGTGATAGGTCTGCCCCGCCGGGTCGAGCGGCTTGCGGGGATCGAACGCGCCGGGTGCCGTCAGCACGGTTCCGCCGACGGCGAAACTCCCCTGGTCTTCGAGCGCGATCGGCGTCCATTGCCCGACCCGATCGGCCGCGTTCACGAGCCCGGCCGCGCAGAAAGACAGCGCGACCACCGCGGCCAAGACGTTGCGTGACGTTTGCATGCCGGCTCACCTCCACGACGCCGATCCTACATGGGGGGTGCAAACACGATTAGGTAATGACTCGCGCTAAGACTGATAAGCAGAACTAATGAATACCGGCGAATTTCGTTGACACCTCATCGCGGGTGCTGATTTCGTCTCGACATCGTTAACAATTGTAGGAGGTCCGGTAGCCCGAACGGTCTTCTCGTAGAAGTGCCGAGGCTCATGGTCATCTCGCCCGGACGACCGCTTCACTCTTGTCGGTCGATACCGAGATGGGCATCACTTTCTGCTCCCGTTGCCGTTGGTGAGCCACCGCTTGCCGGCTTCGAGCAAGGAGCCGTCGATCAGGCCGGAGCACAGCTTGATGGCGAGGAGGCCGAGCGCGAAGCCGGAGGCGCCGGGCGAGAGCCCGAGCTTGATCGCCACCACGTCGCCCATGAAGATTGCCGTGATCACCGCCACGGTGCAGACCCCGAGCGCCTGCTTCGGGGCCAACTGTTTCTTCAGGATCAGGTAGACGACCCCGCCGGCGAGGCCGGCGACCGCGCGCCAGGCCACGTCGGCCAGTTCGGAGAGGTTGGTCATCGGCGCACCTTCCGAGTCGCGGCCTTGACGAGGGGGTCGATTGCGGTCGGGACGGGCTGGCCGGTGAGGGCCGCCTCCTTCTCGCGCGAGCGGCCGTTGACGTAGACACCGAGGACACCGAAGCGCGCGCCCCAGTACAGGGAGAGGAGTCCCGATGCGTTGACCGCCCAGGCGGCGATCTTCCCGGCGCCGAAGGCGAGATCCCACATCGCCAGCGCCCAGCAGACCGCGCATTCGAGCGTCAGCTCGAATGCGTAGATCGGCCGCCACCAGCGCTGCACGACGTCGCCGGACACCGCCTCGATCCGCATGGTCTCGTTCGTCTCGCCGAGCGCCTGGGCTTGCGCCTCGGCGTCCGCCTTGGCGATGTCGGCGAGGGCCGGCCATTTCGCCTGGGCCTCGGCTTCGGCGGCGGACAGTTTCGGCCCGAGCGTGTCCGCAGGCGTTTCCTCGAGCGCCTTGTCGACCGCGTCCGGGGTCGGCTCGACGCCGAGCGCGTCGGCGATGACGCCGCCGATGGAGTCTCCGATCATGCCACCGAGGGGGCCGCCCAGTGCGCGGCCGATGATGGGCGCACCCGCTTTCACGAGCGCGCCGCCGAGGTCCTGCCAGTTCATTGCGCAGCCTCCTTGGTATTGCCGATGAGGGCGGAGAGATCGGTTTCGAGCTCGCCCTTCATGGCTGCTGCATAGGCCTTTGCCCGCTCGCCATGCCGCCGCCACGCCCAGACGAGGGCCAGCGTGAGCGCGACCACGCCGAGCGCGACGAGGCCGATCGTCAGCCACGAGGTCCAATCGAATGACGCCGCATCGACCTGCGTGAGGGTGCCGGTCCCGGCAGCGGTTCCGCCGCCGGCGGTCGCAGCCGCGTTGCCGCTGCGCTTGGCGCTCTTCCGGGCGCCCGACGCCTCGCGCGCGAGGCTGCCGGCGATGTCGGCCGCGCCTTGCGCTTCGAGCGCCATCTTGACGCCGATCGCCTCCATGCGGGCGTTGCGGGAAAGCCACCCGCGGCCGAAGGCCGAGAAGGTCCGCAGCGACCGATAGAAGCTCGCCCGCCGAGCACAGGCGCGCTTGACGATGCCGACCGTGTCGGCGGAGCGGCACGCGAGCGCGGCCAGCTCTTTCGGGTTTCGGGTGGAAACGCCGATGGCGGCACCCATGATCTGCGGGGCGCGGCCGGTCCCGGAATTGACCGCGATGTCGAACACGATCTGGTCGGGCCCCTTGGGCCAGGCGTCGCCGACCATCGGGACCCAGTAGTTCCCGCGGTAGATGTCCTGCAGCTCTTCCTCGGAGATGTGGCGGACGCTTCTGTCCGGCAGACCGTGTTTCGTGCGCCAGCGCGTGTATTCCCGCTGGATGATCCCGCGCATGGTGGGACCACCCGGATCGCGCGGGTCGTTGGTCCAGCCGCCCTCTTCGCGCAGCGTGTTGGCGAGACAGCGGGGATAGTTCTCTTGCGTCATCTGAACCCTCCAGACATGAAAAAGCCGCCCGGAAGGGCGGCGTATTGGAGCGTCGGTGGTGTTCTCGTTCGGCCCAAACGGGACGGCGAACGGTGGCGCACAGGCGGCCCGTGGGCGCGAAACGGCAGCCGAGCGCGGCAACCCACAGCCAGGGCGGCGGCGCGCCCTCTGACCGCCTGTGGCGCGGCGTGGCCTCAGGGTGCGGTGTAGCCCTGCGCGGCGACGTAGACGCTGGCGCCGGTCGTGATGCAGGCGAAGTTGAGCGCCGCGTTGGCGGTGGATTTCAGGGGCGACGGGAAAGCGAAGGTGTCGGCATTCGCCATGCTGGCCGGCAGCAGCAACCGCCAGATCACGGTCGAGCCGTCCTTGACCACGATCTCGGTCGCGGTGGCGTTGGTGTTCTTGAGCTGGAGGGCGGTCAGGTAGCGGCGGATGCCGGCGCCGGCCGCAGCGGCGAGCACGACGTCGGTCGTGGTGGTGACCGCCGCCCCGGTGTAGGACCAATCGGCCTCCGGGATCGAATAGGGCTTCTGGACGAGGGCCCCGATCATCGTCGCCATCAGGTGGACGAGATCGCCGGTCGCCGACATCGCCGCCTGGTTGGCGTTGGCGGCCCGCGCGCCGATGCCGACCGGATTGCCGACGGCGGCATCCTGCGCGACGCCGCCGGTCACGGTGACGGCCGAGACGGCGTTGGTGACGAGGACTGGAGCTGCGTCCATCTGGTCGCCGCGCGCGAAGCCGCCGATCGACTCCGTGATGAGCCGGGTGAACTCCATGACGCGGATGAAGTGGAGGCGGAAATCCGTCCGCGGCAGCACCGCGCCGCCGGCGTTGGTCACCGTGATGTCGGCACCGGTCGGCGCGGTGCCGATCGGCTCGAGGATCAGGTTGGTGCTCGCGGCCTCGCGCACCCGGTAAGGGCCGTCGACGCCGAGATCGGCGCCCGTCGTGGCATCGCGCACCCCGTGCAGATTGACGTACTGGCCATGCTGAAGGCCGGCCCACGCCGAATTGCCGACGACGGTCAGCACATTGGCGGTGCGCGCGACCGACTGGACGATCTGGGTGACCGGCGCGGCGAATACGCCGCCGTTGACCCGGATCACGGTGCCGCCATAGGAGGTGGCAGTCGCCGCGACACCCAGGGCGACCGTGATCCTCAGCGCGTCGACCACCGACGCCACCGCGGTCGGCGTCGCCAAATTGGCAAAGTTGGTCTGGTCGCGGATGCCGTAGACGACGATCTGGTCGCCGGTGGTGAGATCGTGCGGCTGGTCGAAGGTGATCGTGGTCGTCGTGGTGCCGGTCTTTGCGGCGGAGACGATCTTGCCCGCGGGCCGAGAGGCCGATCGGTGGTTCTTGGCCCGGAACCGGAGCTTGTAGTCGCGGGCCGGGTTCGGGACGACCTGGGTGCGCTTGAACAGCGCCGAGAGCGCGGCGACGCTGTCGATCGGCGAGGCGCTGAACGTCACCTTTTCGAGCTGCGGCAGGATCTCAAAGAGGCCGGCCGGGGCGAAGGCATAGGCGCCGGCGGCCGTCACCAGCTGCGTTGCGGCGGTCGACACCGTGAACGCCGCAGCATGGTTGCCGGCGATTGTGCCGGACGGCAGCGCGTCGCCGCCTTCGGAGCGCACATAATAGCTCTCGCTGGTC
This sequence comes from Blastochloris viridis, assembly GCF_001402875.1. NCBI lineage: Bacteria > Pseudomonadati > Pseudomonadota > Alphaproteobacteria > Hyphomicrobiales > Blastochloridaceae > Blastochloris > Blastochloris viridis. The sequence goes on from NZ_CP012946.1 coordinate 1,292,379, forward strand.
GCGGTCGCGCCCTCGAACACCAGGCTCGACCCGTTGCGGGCATAGCCGATCGGATCGGCCTTCAGCACGAAGCCGGCTGCAAACGGCCCAGCGGTCACCGACGGCAGAGCGCCCTGCGGTCCGGCGGTCGCGGTGAATGTGGTTGGCGTCGGCGTGGTCGCGATCGTGACGACGGCATAGTTCAGGCGGCTGTCGGAGACGCCATAGGTCGAGACCTTCTCGCCGATCTTCAACCCGTGAGGCGTGCCGGTCGTGACCGAGAGCGTCGTCGTTGCCTGGGAGATCGCGGCGATGGCAACGGGCGAGGCCGGGACCAGAGGCACCGCACCCGGCCAATCATCGGTCGAGACGAGTTCGAACGAGAACTCCTGCCCGTTGATCCGCTGCGACATCGAAATACCAGCTGCGACACGGACCGGCATGACGAAGCGGTCGAGCGTCTCGATGATCGTCTCGGTGCCGTCCGCGAGCGGGTCCTTCGAGACCACGAGATAGCTCGCGCCGGCGACGTTGCCGTCGACCTGGACGATGTCGCCACCTACGATCTGCACCGCATTCCAGCGGTCCGTCGTGTCGAAGGCCTCGAAGGCGTCGCGGAACTTGGTCGGCGCCCCCAGGATGCTGACCATCGGTGCGATGCGTCCCTCCTGATCCTGGATCGCTGCGCCGCGGACGTAGCCGGCCGTTCCGCCGGGCACGTCGGGGGTGCTCCCCGGCGCGCTCGGCCAGAGCAGTTCCTTGGTCATGATGGTCTCCGGTGATCAGAGTTCAGGGGATCAGCTGCTCGGCGCGGCGAAGGCGAGCGCGTAGAGCACGATGCGGACTTTGCCGCCGGTGAAGTTGCCGCCGGCCGCGGTCACGCGGATCGGCGTCGCGGCGTAGAAGGCGGTGGGGCCGATGACGCCGATATTGGTGGACCCGAGCGCAATCCCGAGCGATCCGCCGAACTGGCTGGTGTTGCCGACGACGCCGACCGAATAGGAGGTGGCGCCGGTGATGCCTTGCGTGGTGCGGGAGGCGACGCCGAGCACGATCATGCGGTCGGCGATGATGGCTGGCGCGGTGGTCTCGACATAGGCGCCGGTCAGCGTCAGTTCCTGCTCAACGGCGACGAGCCGGATCGCGCCGCCGTTCGCTGTCCCGACGATCCGATCGCGCCAGGCGCCATCGGTCCAGACCAGGGTGAGCCGTTCGTCTTCGACATGGACAGTCCAGCCGGGCTTCGGCGCGAGGAATGTCCAGGCGCCACCGATCCAGGCGGCGATCTGGGTGGCCTTGCCCGACCAGGCGCCGGTCGGGCTCGCACCGATGATCCAGCGCTCGCCCTCCGCCGGACTGCCGGGTGGCGTGGCGAGCGACCGGCTCTTCACCGCGGGCATCACCAGTGCGTCGAGGAGCGCCAGCCCCTCATTGACGGTGACGTGCTTCTGCGCCTGGTCGGCCGCAAGTTGCGGCAGACCGAGATTGGTCGTCGGCATGGCTGATCCTTAAGGTGTGAGATCGTGCGCCGGTCAGAGCGCCGATGTGATCTCGGTCGGCTGGCCCGCGCCGTAGACGCGAGAGACCTGGGCGACGCGCCATTTGAGCGCCGCAGGCTGCGATCCGAAGTCGGCGGCCTGCTGGGCCGCGGTATAGACGAGACTTGGCGCGCCAACCCGCGTCGTGCGCACGACGGCCTCACCGTTCAGAATCATGACGTCGTAGTCCTCGGCCTCTTCGCCGAGCGGCACCTCGGCGAACCAGGCATCGCCACTGACGCGGCTGCGGCGGATCCAGGAGAGCCGCACGTCGCCGGAGGTCTCACGCCCAGCCTTGAGATGCACCGGCGCGAAGGGCTTGAGGCCCCATCCCCCATTTGTGAAGCTGAGCGCGACGGCATGCTCGCCGGCCGGGCCCTCCGGCACCGGCGCGCCTTTGTAGGCGGTCGCGATCCCAAGCCGCGCGACCGAGAAGGCCGGGCGCACCTGCCGGGCCGGATCAAGCAGCACGAACCGAGTTCCGGCCGGGTGCACGGCGACCTCGTGCTCGGTGCCACGCTGGCCGCGCAGGAGACGCGACAGGCGATAGCGGCCGGACGCGATCAACTCGGCGGTGGCGAACTGGATCACCTCATCGCCGATCAGCGCGGCGGTGGCGCCGGCCAGAATGCGCTCGTCTGGCAGAGATTGCAGCGTGCCATGGTCGAGCTGGACCTCGACGCTGTTGCCGCGGTCCCAGGTCCAGACCGGCCCGGGCGGGAGCACTGTTACCGTCGCGCCCATGGTCGAGGCCAGCGTCGCGACCGCCGCGGTGGTGTAGTCGAGCCCGTCCGCAGTCGGCTGGAACAGGCTGGCGCCACGGAACCGGCCGCCGCCGATCGGGCACGCCGCCATATAGAACGATGCCGCCGACGCGTCGTGCGCATCGATGATGATCGGCATGTCGAGCAGTTCGATCTTGACCGGCGGCACGGGGTCGGCCGCAACCGGCGACATGCCGCCCGAGCCGGTCGGCGCGGTGACATAGTCCGGATTGCCGCCGTCGGTCGCCTGGCCGCGCACCAGCACGAGGCCGGGCTTGCCGTAGGTGACCGACGTCACGCGGTATCGCCGCAGCACGCCATCGATCGGCATCTCGATGAGGTCGGTCGGGTCGAGCTTGAGCCATCGGGTCGGCAGCCGGAGGTCGATCGCCTCACGGCCCTGCCACATTTCGCGGAGCGCCCGCTGGCCGATGGTCTGCGCCTGTTCGACCGAGAGCACGATCGGCAGCGAGAAGGTGGTCACGCTGTCGGAGCGGCCGACCTGCTTGCGGATCGTGACGGTCGAGGACTGGTAGTCGCGGTTCTCATCAATATGCACGACATCGACGGCGATCGGCAGCTCGGTGTCCTGGGTCCGCTCGACCTTGATCTTTGATCGGTCGCTGCCGCTGTCGGAGGCCCCAAGATCCTCGCCGTCGACCGTGACCACCGGCCCGCCGCCACGCTTGACGAAGACGAGCTTGCCGTCGCGCTCGACGCAGTCGAAGAAATGCGCGGTCTGCAGCACCGCGATCATGTCGCGGATCGACTTGCGCTCGGTTACCACATAGCCGACCACCTCGTCGTCGAGCGCCGAGGCGTCGTACTCACCTGGGGCAAGTCCCGCGCGCAGGCACAGATCGGCAACGATGTCGGAGAGGCGCATGTTGCCGATCTTCCCGTTGATCCAGTGGCCGAGCCGGAAGTTCACACCGTCGCTCCACACGTTCGAGAGCGTCGGGAACCAGGGATAGGGCCGCGCGTCCCAACACCACACGAAGCGCCGGCCGACCATCGGCCCGCCATAGAGCGGCGATGTCGGATTGTTGGCCGGGTCGCGCCAGTAGTCCTCGGTCGCCTCGATCGCCGTGCGCTGGACGACGCGGTCGACCGCACCGGTCGAATAATAGGGAGCAAAGCTCTCGGCCGATTTCGGGTCGATGAAGACGTTGGGCTGGTTCGTCGCGCAGTTCACCGTCGGGATGCCGTACTCGGCGAACCAGATCGGCTTCGATTGCGGCACCCAGGCGGTCGGCGGACCACTCGGGGTGCCGTTCACGCGCGGGACGTGCTCCGTCTCCCACCACGAGCGCAGATCCTTGAGCGCCCAGAAGCGATCGGCGATCGGAGATCGCTGCGGGTCGAAGCCGCGCCGCGCAAGATCGCGATCGGCAGCGCTGGCATAGTAATAGTCGATCAGTTCGCCGCCCGCCCAGCCGGCGCGGACTGTTGCAACATCATGCACCGCGCGCGGCGCATCGGTCAGCGGGAAATAGGCGTCGATCCCGATGACATCGATGTTGGGATCGGCCCACAGCGCATCGAGCGGGAAGTCCACCGTGGCGCCGCCGCGGTCGTGGTAGCGGTATTCGTCCCAGTTCGCGGCATAGGTGACGATGGAGGTGCTGCCGAGCCGGGTCTTGGCTTCGGCCGCGATCTGCCGCCAGTACGGCACGGCCGGATAGGTGCCGCCGGCATCAAAGATGCGGTTGAGCGCGACCATCTCCGAGCCGATGACGAAGCCGTCGACACCGCCGGCCTCTTCGCACAGCGTCAGGCAATGGCGGATGAACCGCAGATAGCCGTCCGGGCGGGTGAAGAACCCCGGCACGTCGGCCGCCGCCCCGGTGATACGACCGCGCCACGGGAACGGCGCCGGATCGGGCGGCGGAATGTCCATCATGATGAAGGGATAGAACAGAACCTTCAGCCCGCGCGCCTTGAGGTGCTGGGTGGCGCGCACCATCGCGCCATCATCGATGGTGCCGCCATACGACAGGCCGGACGAGCCGTCCGGCCGCGTGTAGGACGACACCGTCGGCCAGTGCGGCGTGCCGGACACGGCACCGTTCAGGAGATAGAGCGGCCGGCCGATGCCGGCGACGCTCCAGACATGCGGGCGGCTTTCGGGCACCTGGTCGACATAGACGCCGACTTCGCATTCGGGCCGCAGCGCGCAGGTTGCGACATCGAGCGAGGTGCCGAACCAGGCATAGACCAGCGCGACCCATTCGACGTTCGGCAGTTCGCGCTTGAGATTGTCGATCGCCACCGCGAAGTCGGCCCGCTTTGAGCCGGCATGGACGTTGATCGCGGCCTTGAAGCCGGTGCCGGCGCCGTGCCGGTTCGAGAACACGATGTCCGGGTCATAGGCGAATTCGCCCGACGCCGGGATCAGGCAGATGCTCTCGACGAGATGGCGCGCATCCGGGGTGCCCGCCGGTGACCCGCGGAACACCTCGACCTCGAAATTGGGAAAGCGGTTGCCGAACGCCGTGAGATAGAGGTTCTCCAGCACGACATAGGCGGTGCCGCGGAAGGCCGGCGTGCGGCTCGCACCTTCGACGGCCTGGATCAGCGGGTCGGGCTGCTGCGCCTCATCGCCGTAATAGATGCGGACTTCATCCACGTCATCGGTGTTGACCGGCTGGCCATCGACCCAGATGCGATAGACCGAGGTCAGCGGCCCCTCGCTCAAGCCCAGCGCGACGTCGGCATAGTAGTGATAGCTCGTGGTGGTGACCACCGTCTGGCTGCCGCCACCCCCGCCGCCAAACCCACCCTTGCTGCCGTCACCGCCGCCGCCGGTGGTTTCCGTCGTCGTGCGCACCTCCTCGCGGATGCCGCGCGCCCAGATGATGTTGGCCGGGATGCGCCCGCGGCCATAGACCTTGGGCCGCACCTGGCCGTAGGCGGAGCCGGACAGGCGGACGTCGGTGATCTTGCCATTCTCGACCGTCCGCCGATCGGTTTGCGGCCCGAACAGCTGCTGATTGATGAGCCCGCCGATGGCCGCGCCGAACAGCGCGCCGAGCCCCTGGCCAAGGCCTCCGCCGACCGCCTGGCCGACCGCGCTGCCGGCAATCGTCAGAACGAGCTGGGCCATCAGGTCACCACTTCAAACGAAAGCTGCGGCAGGCGGTTGCCGTAGGGCGTGATGTGCAAGCGCTCCAACACGACATAGGCAAGCCCGCGATAGGCCGGCGTGTTCGCCGCCCCCTCGACAGCCTGGATCAGCGGATCGGCGCCTTGCGTCTGCGATCCGGGATAGATCCGCATGTCGCCGACATGAGCGGGGTCGAGCGCATTGCCGTCCGCGAAGGTCCGCGGCACGGAGGCGATCGGCCCCTGGCAGAGCCCGATCGCGACGTCGCAATAGTAGTGGTACTCGACCGTTGTCCGGGTCGATCCGCCGCCTCCGCCGCCACCACCTTTGCCGCCACCGCCACCGACCGTCTCGGTCGTGGTGCGCGTCTCCTCGTGGAAGCCGCGCATCCAGATGACGTTCGAGGCGAGGCGTCCCTTGCCGTAGAGCGCCGGGATCACGCTGCCATAGCTCGACGATTGGGCGCGCAGGTCCTGCAGCCGCGCGCCATAGACGGTCTGGTCGGGCGTGCCCGAGCCGAAGAGCTGCTGGTCGATGATGCCGCCGACATAGGCGCCGACCGCGCCGCCAATGGCGCTGCCGATGCCGGGCAGCAGCATGTTGCCGAGCACCATGCCGCCGATGCTGAGGGCGAGACGGGCCATTATCCGCTAACCACCGTTTTCACAACCGACCAAACAACTCTGAGAGGGTCAGGCTCCCTCGCATCTCGTGCGCTCTGCCAGCCAAGCTGGCATGCTCCGAAGCGGGCCGAGCACCAACGGTTGGGTCGGGGAAAGCTGAGATGGCTAATTCGCCTCGACAGGCGCGCTTTCGTTGACTGAGATATATGTCATCGACCCGAGTGGGTGCCAGTCCGGCGTCAGGCTACGCATCTGCTTATCTGGCAGCAGCCAGTGGTGCGACGCACCGGGTAGCATCCACTCTTCAAGGGGATGAAGGGCATTCGGATTGTGAAACACATCGAACCCTTCGACCCACGTCTCACTGTAATTAGGCGAATTGACGTTATGCTTGAACGCAATGGGCTCCGCAGCGTTCGGGTCATGGTCCACCGCGGTACCGATCCTCGTCAGGACGACCCGAGGAGAGCCAAAGCCGGCAAGCATTCCCATTCGTAAGAACTTCGAGATCGTACCGCTGTTGTTGAATACGACGGCACTGATATTTTCGGCGCCGGGTTGGTTGAAAAAGCCGGACGTGATCTCCTTCGTGCTCCAACTGTGTTTTTCGATTTTGCGAGGAATGATGTGCAGGCAGCCAGCCTCGTCTTTATGCCAGTCGTAGTCGTATCCGTAGAGATATGTATGAAGAGCTGAGCGCGTCATGATCATCGATGCGCCACCCTGAAAATCAGCAATCGCGAACACCAACGGCTTGCCCTTCACATTGGGCTTTTCCCAGTATTTCTTCTTGAATTTCGTGTGAAGCGCGCTGCCGTACTTTAGGGGCATGAACTCCCGCATGAACGCAATCCGGCCTTCGTCGGTGTCGAGTTGCGGAACGGTAGACAGCGGACCTTCGCGACTGGCGTTGACTGTCGTTGCCTCGACGCAGAACTCGATGCCGATGCTCTTGCACGTGAAGTCGGGTATGGCTTCTGCGCGGTCGATCTGATAGCCCATCTCAGTGAAGGCGGCGAACAGGTAGAGTTCCCAGATCCGAGCATCGAAACCGGTGGTCTGGAACTGCTCAACGAAGTTGCCGTCCGGGTCTTCATACCAGTGCATCATCGGCTTGATGATGCCGCGCGCCGAAGAGAAGCCCTCCTGTTCGGCGACCTTGGCGAAATTCGGGTGCAAACGCTCACGCGCGACCACAGGCGTGAAGAAATCAAGCGGTTCACCCTTCTCGTCGCCTTGGTAGTATTCAGCGGCGTCCTGATGCGCGACGGACTCCATCTCCCGGCGCATCGCGACCTCAGCATGGCGCCGTGACTTGATGAACGGGCTCACTTGGACACAACGGAAGCGGCCCTTTCGGTCCAGGGCCATGATGATCCCGCCGTAGTCGCCGTCCTCATTGTCGCGGATGAGAGTCCCGAGAACCCGTTCGTTACCGTGCTCGAACCAGGCCATCTCCTGAGCCATGAAAAGCGACAACGGCTGGCGGGCATAACCAGCCAGAGCATCGAAGCGGACCTTTGGAATCGGGCGCATGATTATCCCGTCGAAATAGTGAGATTCGAAGGATTGAACCGCCCCGGGTTTGCCGGAGGCGTTTTGGCTTGAGTTACGCGGCCATCGCTGTCTCTTCCAGCATGGCATAGTAGCGCGCCTCGGCTTCGGCCGGCGGGATATTGCCGATCGGCGCCAGCAGGCGGCGGTTGTTGAACCAGTCGACCCATTCCAGCGTGGCGAACTCGACGGCCTCGAACGACCGCCACGGTCCCTTTCGATGGATAACCTCGGCCTTGTAGAGGCCATTGATGGTCTCGGCGAGCGCGTTGTCATAGGAGTCGCCGACGCTGCCGACCGAGGGCTCGATGCCCGCCTCGGCCAGGCGCTCGGTGTAGCGGATGCTGACATACTGCGATCCGCGATCCGAATGGTGCACCAGGCCGGCCTTGCGGGCGGGCCGCCGGTCATGAAGCGCCTGCTCCAGCGCATCCAGCACGAAGCTGGCGTGCGCCGTGCGGCAGACGCGCCAGCCGACGATGCGGCGGGCGTAGGCGTCGATCACGAAGGCGACGTAGACGAAGCCCGACCACGTGCTGACGTAAGTGAAGTCGGAGAGCCAGAGCATGTTTGGCGCCGGAGCATGGAACACCCGGTTGACGTGGTCGAGCGGGCACGGCGCCGCCTTGTCTGGCACCGTCGTCCGCACCGGCTTGCCGCGAATGACGCCGCGCAATCCCATGTCCCGCATCAGGCGCTCGACGGTGCAGCGCGCGACGTCGAAGCCCTCGCGCACCATCTGCCGCCAGACCTTGCGCGCGCCATAGACCTCGAAGTTCTCGGCGAAGACGCGGGCAATCTCAGGACGCAAGGCCTGGTCGCGCTTTGCCCGCGCCGAGAGCTTCGCCAGATCGGCCCGCTTGGCGACATGGTCATGGTAGGTCGAGGGGGCGATCGGCAGAACCTTGCAGATCGGCTCGACCCCGTGGACCTCGCGGTGATCGTCGATGAACGCGATCATGTCTTGGACCGGCGGTCGAGCTCCGCCATCGCAAAATACGCCGACGCCTTGCGCAGGATCTCGTTGGCCTGCCGCAGCTCCCGGTTCTCCCGCTCCAGGGCCTTGAGCTTCTCGGCGACGTCGCTGGGCACGCCCACCCGCTTTCCGGCGTCGACCTCGGTCTTCCGGATCCACTCGTTCAGGGTCTGCGGCGTGCAGCCGATCTTGGTGGCGACCGACACCACCGCCGCCCACCGCGAGGGGTGCTCCGCCTCGTGATCGAGTACCATCCGCACCGCCCGCTCGCGGACTTCAGGCGAAAATTTGTTCGTCGTCTTGCTCATGCAGGCTCCACCTTCTCAGGAGTTGGAGCCTCCGGCAAACCCGGGGCGGTTCAGTCTGACGATTCAATCGAACAAAACAAGACTAAAGCGCAACCGGAAGCGGCAACTCCACCGGCGACGTTTGTTTCTGACCTGATGTCCCGATCCCGCGCGGCAGCTGGCTTTTCCAGTGTGAAGCCTCTGTTCGCCGGAACCACCCTGCATGAAATGCCCCAATCCCCTGGCACCCGATCTGATGTCCGACGACGAGCGCCTGTCCGAGGCCGCCGAGATCCTGGCGCGCGGCGTGATCCGCCTGCGCCAGCGACGCGAGGGGCGACCCCCACCTTTACTCGCGAGTTCGGAGAAAGTTGGCTGGACTTCTCGCCCGACCAACGCGGTCATGCCGACACCCAAGTCGACGGAGACCGACGATGACTGACCTCGTGCTGGCGCGCGTTGCCGCCATCAAGACCATGCCGACGCCGGCGCTGAAAGCGATGTGGCGCGAACTCTACGGCACCGACGCGCCACCGTACAATCGCCGCTTCCTTGAAAGCCGCCTGGCGTACCGCGTTCAGGAACTGGCCTATGGCGGCTTGAAGCCCGAGACGGTGAAGCGGCTCGACGCGCTGGCGCGCGGTGTGGAGGACACCAACCCGAAGACCCGCCGCATCCGCGCCGACCAGAAGCCCATCGCCGGCACGCGGCTGATCCGCGAATACGGCGGCGTCGAACACGTCGCCACCGTGCTGCATGATGGCTACGAGTACCAGGGCCGCCCCTATAAATCGCTGTCCGCGATCGCCCGCGCCATCACGGGCACCCGCTGGAACGGCTGGGTCTTCTTCGGGCTCAAGACCATGAAGGGGCGGCAATGAAGCGGACCGGAACGTCGGCGAAAATCATGCGCAAGGTGCGCTGCGCGGTGTACACGCGCAAGTCCTCCGAGGAAGGACTCGACATGGAGTTCAACAGCCTCGACGCTCAGCGTGAGGCTTGCGAATCCTATATCGCCAGCCAGCGTTCCGAGGGCTGGGTGCTGGTACCCGACCATTACGACGACGGCGGCATCTCGGGGGGCACCCTGGAGCGCCCGGCGTTGAAGCGTCTCATCGCTGACATCGAGAACGGCCGCATCGACGTGGTCGTCGTCTACAAAATCGACCGGCTTTCGCGTTCCCTAATGGATTTCGCCAAACTGGTCGAGGTGTTCGAGCGGCACAGCGTCACCTTCGTCAGCGTCACGCAGTCGTTCAACACCACGACCTCGATGGGTAGGTTGACGCTGAACATCCTGCTCAGCTTTGCGCAGTTTGAGCGCGAGGTCATCGGCGAACGTATCCGCGACAAGTTCGCCGCGTCGCGCAAGAAGGGAATGTGGATGGGCGGCTTCGTGCCGCTCGGCTATCGCGTGGAGAATCGCAAGCTGGTGATCGATGAGGCCGAGGCCGCCATCGTCCGCATGATCTTCGAGCGGTTCGTGAAGGTCGGCTCCGCCACCGTCCTGGCGCGCGAACTGATCGCCGAGCGCGTCACGACCCGCCGCGGCAAGCCCATCGACAAAGGCTTCCTCTACAAGCTGCTGAACAACCGCGTGTACATCGGCGACGCAGTCCACAAGGGTGTTGCCTATCCCGGCGAGCACGAGGCCATCATCAGCGTCGATCTCTGGAACCGGGTTCACACCATCATGGGCGAAAGCCCGCGCTCGCGCGCCAACAAGACGCGCAGCGCCGAGCCGGCGATGCTGAAGGGCCTCATCTTTGCGCCGAGCGGCAGCGCCATGTCGCCGACGCACACCCGCAAGGGCGATCGGCTCTACCGCTACTACGTCACGCAGTCGGTCTTGAAGTGCGGGCCGGAGACCTGTCCGATCCGCCGCGTGCCGGCCGCCGAAATCGAAATGGCGGTTGTCGATCAGCTGCGCGGCCTGTTGCGCGCGCCTGAGATGATCGTGCGGACTTGGATGTCGGCGGCGCGCGACGATGAGCGCATCAACGAGACTGAAGTTCGGGAGGCGTTCGAGCGGCTCGATCCGCTGTGGGACGAGTTGTTCCCGGCCGAGCAGGCGCGCATCGTCCAGCTCCTGGTCGAACGAGTCGACGTCAAGACCGACGGCGTCGCGATCCGGCTGCGCACCGGCGGCCTGACCAGCCTGTTCGCAGAGATGCAATCCATGATTCCGCCGGCGCGGAAGGCAGCGTGATGTCCCGGGCCGAGATCAACCGGGACGGAACGGCGCTGACCGTGATGGTCCCGATGACATTCAAGAGGCGAGGCGGCCGCAAGCTGGTGGTCGCACCGCACGGCGTCGACGCCTGGGCACCGCCCCGCGCGCGCATCGACAACACCATGGTGAAAGCGCTGGCCCGCGCCCACCGCTGGAGGCGGATGCTGGAAGGCGGCGAGTTCGCGACCGTCCAGGACTTGGCGGCGGCCGAGAAGATCAACCCGTCCTATCTGGCGCGCATTCTGCGCCTGACGCTGCTCGCGCCCGACATCGTCGAGGCGATTCTCGATGGCCGCCAGCCAACGTCGCTGCAACTGGACGACCTACTCGTGCCGCTTCCGGTGGAATGGGAGGGGCAGAGGCAGGTACTCAGGTTCATAACCTGAAGGTGACAGGTTCAAATCCTGGCATCGCAACCAAATTCCCTTTGAAGAAAGAAGAGGACAAACCAACGCTCCGGACGCGAGTCCGGAGCGTTGGTTTGTCAACTCCGCAATACCTCCGCAATCGCTCCACGCGTGGCGGGATGATGTTGGCCCCAGGCCGAAACCCTGGCTACGCTGTGATTTGAGTTCTTCGCATTGTCGCGAAGGATGTTGACCTCTCCCAGCGGAAAGCCGGCCCGAGCTTCGGCCTCGATCTCCAGCGTCAGTTGTGTTGATCCGTCACTGACGCAGCTATTGGAGCATCTGCCGCACAATCTCGACTGCGGCCGGAAGGTTACGACGAACCAGCAGATCGTCGACATACACGATAGGTTGAACTTGTTCCTCCGCTAGCTCACGAAGTTCGGCGGTGGCGGCGACGTCAGGGGCGACCGGCGAACTCAAGGCTATCCATGTCTCTGCTCCCCGGGCGTTCGTCATAACGATATCCACCGTAAGGTCCGTGTTTCCCACGCGGCGGGGGGCATTTTTTTCAACCCTGAAATTCGGGAACTGGCGGGCCAGATCATCAGCCAGGATGTCATTGGACGACTGCATCCGGTCAGGGGGGTAAGGCTGGTATCCGCCATACATTGCATGGCGAAGCAATTGCTGACCGAGCTTTCGGTCCAAAAGTCGGTGTTCGATCTTGTTCCTGAAGTTACGCAAGCAGCGATAGCAGGAGGCATCGCATTCCGCAGGACAAGATTCCAGGATGTCGAGTGCCTCGGTGAACAGTTTTTCTCCCCGCGCCGCGAGTTGTGGGGAAAAGCCTGCGCCGCCCGCCAACGTGTCGTAGACAAATATCTCGGCCTCACGCCCGATTGCGCCTGCGTCGGTAAGGGCGGGACGATATTCAGCGAGGATTTCGCCAGACTCTATTTCAAGAAGGCGGCATGCCGCCTTGGCAAGCGCCTCGCAGACCGTTCGTAACGCTGACGCTGTTTCGTCGTTTCCCGGAAACACGCAGAAGGGATCGTCTATGGGAAGTGAAAAGAGCGCAATGTCGGTCCGAAAATCGGTTCCCAGCACGACGCGTGGCGAGACCCTGCCCGGGCACGGGCCGTCTTCGTCCGACGGATAGGGGCGGGAATGTGGTTGTTGCAGGATGACTTCTGGATCAACCGCCGTCTCGATCCTCCCACAGAGGACGCAGTAGTTGTAACCGTCTCCGTCGGGGCCTGAGTTCGACACGAGGAGATGCTTTCGGGTTGGAAAGGCCCGGATGCGCGGCCCAGCCTGAATCCAGCCGGTGTCGGGGGCCGGCGTCGGCATGACGAGTTTTGCCCGGGTCGCATAGGCCGTTTCGTTTGGTGCGTCCGGCGTCGTCACGGGCGGTTTGTCGATGGGATGGGCAAAGCCGGGCGGGCGGAACCATGGTTTCGCTGGGCCGAACGTTGCGGGTGAACGGCAGGCTTCGCATTGGATGACGGCGTTCCGGCGCTCATCAGAGTATTCCTCCGTTCTTGCGTGACCGCACCGACTGCATTCAAAATACAATTTTCGGCGTCCCCAGGCATCCTTACGTTCTTTGCGATACGGCGAATAGATCGCCTTCGAAGTGTATTGCTTTCCCTTGATCCAGATTTGCTTGTTGGGAGCATATTGAGACAGAGCGATATTTAAACCCTGAGAGGGTGCGAACTCCATCTTGGGCCGGAACGGCGTTGATAAAGCCGGATTGAACACATAGAACGGTGCCACGTCGGTCGGAAACGCATAGCGCGGCAGCACACCCCAATAGAGGAGCCTGTCGAGCAATTTGTCCGCTGAGGGGTCAACGAATTCCGTTTCTTCGTCATACTCCCCCGTTTCATCCGCCGCCTCGACCACTTCTTGCATAGCGGACTCGTCCTTTTCCGATTCTTCCTCCTCCGCATTTTCAGAGTCCCCGTTTTCTTCGGCAGCGGTCGCGCCATCGGACTGAACAAATCCGATGGCATCATCAACCGCCTTCGTCACGTCGGAGATCATTGTCTCGATGAGATCGGCGCGATCGGTGGCTGACAGTTCGATGGGGAGCCATCGATCCGCCGATACCTTCAACTCATCGCTGTTGTCCGTCAGCCAATGTCGGAAATCTTCGCGGTTGAGGACGCCTGTGCCAGACCGGAAATCCCGAACCCTGCCGAGAACCGAAAAAAGATTCGGATCGGCCTGAGGATCGACCCCCGGAATCCGAGCTTCGTGATAACGCTGCAACAAGTAGGCTCGAAGATGCCGGCAAGCGATATCCCGGTTTTCGAGGGTGAGCCGTGGGTCGACGACCGGCCCTCTAATCATCTCGTCGGGAGCGACGAAGTAGTGATCGTCGTGGCTGTCCGAACTTCCGAAGGCGACCACCGTTGCGACCGCCGTCCCGCGCCGTCCCGCGCGTCCCGCGCGCTGCTGATAATTAGCGCGGCCGGGCGGCATGTTTCGCAACGCTACCCCGGACAATTCGCCAATGTCGATACCGACCTCCATTGTCGTGGTGCTGGACAGAACATCAATCGCGGGCTCCCGCTCGTCCGTGTCCCGCCACGCCAGATTAATGTCCTGAAAGCGGACTTCGTGCCTTTCCGCCTGTGAGAACACATCCTCTGGCTGTGCAGCGTTGAGCTGCGCCGTGTGTTCCGCGGCGATGAGCGAAATGAAATTGGGCTCGCTCTGTTCGAGCGCCGCGGCCACGGGGCCCCGGTAAAAGCCCCGCCGCGCCACAAAGACGGGATCAGACACGGGATCGAACATCTGGATTGTTGGAGCGCGGCAGTCGAGGCACGTGGTCACGTTCGGGATGGGCCGATGCACGGACTTGCAGGTGGTGCATCGCACCCATGATCCGCCAAGCTCTAGAGCCAATTTGCTGGCAAGCAGCCGGGTGCCGCCATCCGACAGCCGCTCGGTAAAGGCTTGCAGGAGCCGCGAGAGCCAGTCCTTCTTGAACACCCGCTTGGCTTCCTTTGAAACCAGCACGGTTTCCATCGGCTTGAATTCGCCTTTGTGAGTGCGGACTTCATTTGTCCACCATTCCGGAGGCATGTCCGAAAACCAAATGCCGGGGCCGCGCGCCCAGGCTCTGATCCACGCCCTGGCGACCGCCAGTTTTTCGGGCTCCGTTTCGGCAAGGCCGGATAGAGGCGGAAGACCTGCAATCCGCGCCGTCAGTTGCGGGCTTTCCCTCAATGACGCGACGGCCAGCGGCTCAAGGGCGAGGCCAGTGTCCCGAATGACGTTGACGATGGCCCGCATGAGGTTGGCCGGGCATCGCGCGCTCATCAGATCGAAAAGCTTGGTACCGCTTGGCGCCTGTCCCGGAGGGACTCCGTCGATTGTGGGCATGGATTCGCTTTGGTCGAGTTCGGGTCTGATCCGTACTCCAAAGCGATGCCCCGCGATGACGACGGCGAGGAAAGCGTGATTGAGCGTAAGGACGCTAGTGAATTGCTGGTCCTGGCTCAGCATTCGGTAGCCGACCGGCAGCAGCGCCCGGATGCTGTCACGCAAGGAATACGATTGAAGGGTCGGCGCAAGCCGCGCCGCCATCTGGCGGGAGTCCGAGAAAATTAGAACCTTGCGCCCACGCAGCGGAGCGAACTCCGTCGCGGGCTGCGGCCCCGGCGGCTGGACTCTGATTTGCGTCGAAAGCAAAGCCTGAAACGGCTGGTCGCCCTTTGTCTGGTGATCCTGGACGCTCGACTGCCCGAACATGAACAGCCTCCCGCAGCAGCCACACGGTGCAAATTCTCCCGGCTGTGCCCGCGCTTCTTCCTCCTCATCAAGCGCTATGTCGCCCTCGGGACGCAGATATACCGTTCGCGTCCGATCACCGGGCTGGTCTGGATCAAGTCGGCCGCTCCGCAGATCGTAGATTGCAGGACGGCCGCGGTCGGGTCGCGAGGGTTCTTCAAGTAGCAGATCAAGATGCTTCAGCGTCTCAAACATCCCGCCGCCGGTTTGGAGCCGTTCGCCTGAATTTGCCCAAACGAAGCGCGGATTGGCAAGGTCATTGGTGTAGGCGCGGGCATAAGACGTGCCGCAGTACCGGCAGGTGAAATATTCCAATACGGGCGCGCCGCAAGAGCATCGCTCCTGCGGTTGCCCGTAGAGCTTGCCCGCCGGCCCGCCCCGTTCGTTAGCGGGAAGCGCGGCGCAGTCCGAATCCATGCAGACCCACAATCCGGGCAGACCACGGAAGAAGGAGTGGACGCGGCACGGCAGCAAGCTCGGTTCGTCGGGTGCTCTTCGCGCGCGACTGCCGAAGGCCAACAGCGAACTCACCGCGCGGGCGGACGCTTCTTCATCGGGGGTGCCGAACACCAAAGCGCTCAGTTCTTTGACGGGCAGCGCGGCCTTCATCGTCTCATTGATGAGGAGATTGAGCGGCGCATAGCTATCGAGTGCGGCAAGCAACGCAGCGCTGACATCGCCCTCCGGTTTGACCCCGCGAAATCTCAGGAATGGTTCGGCCGCGCTCATCTGATCCGCAGGATCGGGCGAATAGAACTTTGCGAGGTCAATGTCCTTCAGAACCGCCACATCCAGATCCGAACCGCGCGTTGCCGGCGAACGCATTCTTAGTGTGCCCGTGATCGGGACGAATGTGTCAGCGGGAACGCCTGAAAGCTGCGCTCCAAATGTGCCGGCTGCCTCTTTGTTCTCCGCGCTAAAACTGGCTGTCGCGCAAATAACCTGAAAGCGCTCAGGGCCGATGTTAAACCGCTCTCGCAGCCGCCGGAGCAAAAGGCCGACTTCCGCGCCTTGAGCGCCGCGGTAAAGGTGCGCCTCATCGAGCACCACAAGAATGCGCTCCTCGGGAAACGCTTGGAGCCATTCCCGCGTCTTGTCAAAGATCGGCCGTTCGATCGGGCGCATCATCATGTATTCGAGCATTGAGTAGTTTGTTATGAGGAGATCGGGTGGGTTCTCCTGAACCTCGTGCCGGGTCAACAATTCGGCGTCGTCGGGCTGAACAACGGCGCGTTTGTAACGCCCGTCCCGGTCGCGCCATTGCGAGCCCGGTGTGCCGAACCACGACGCAATATTTTCCTTCGCAGGCCATTTTCCTTTCTTCGCCAACTTGTCACGAAGAGCCGAGGCTTTCTCATCCTCCTCCGGTATGCGGGGTCGGCCGGCCGCGTATCGCGCCGCGGCGTTTTCAATCTCCGAAAAGAAGTCGCCAATCGAACCGAGGCGGTTGCTGTCCTTGTTCGGCGTCCGCACTCCGGCATAAGGTGTGCGACTGGTGTATCGCGCGAACCGCGCGGGTCGTCCGGTCCATTGCTTGAACATGGAAACGACTCGCGGATTCCCAAAAAGAAGGCGCAGACGCCCGAGTTGGTCGTTCACGAGCGCGTTCATGGGATAGAGGACAATCGCCCGTACCGCGCTATGGTCTCGAAAGCCCGTCGGATTCCCGCGCGCTTCGATAGCCAGCTTGCCAAGGATCGGGAGGAGGAACGATTCCGTCTTGCCCGAGCCTGTTCCGGTCATAATCATCAGGTTCTTTTTGTTTGCCAAACTCTCCTTCAGAGATTGCGCCTGATGTTTGTAGGGGGGATTGAATAGGATTGCCTTTCCGTCCTGCGAACCCGACAGAGCAACCAGCGTGCCACGCACGGCTGTCGGAAGCGCCGTCATGTCTTCATAGCGCTCGTCCGTGACATAGCGCGGCGTCGATTCAATGTATGGATTCTGGTAGATGCCTCCGAGTTCTTTCAGGAGGCGATTGCGTTGCGCCACCATTGCCGGATGGCCAATGTGATACGTTGCTTCCAGATATTCGGTCAGGGTTTGACGCAGTTCGTCGATTGTTTGCTGGATTGTTGTCGCGCTCATCCGTTTTTCACCCGCCGTTCAGTCGATTGGATTCATCCACAACGCTTCGTTCAGGAAAGCGCGTTCGCCCGGCCATTCCTCATTCGGGATATCGTATGAAAAGAGGCAGCGCTCCGCCCTAGTCTTGGTGCCGGCGAGGGTCAGCCTGCGTTCGGCCCAGGATGGGATCGGTGCGTAGAAGCGAACCAGCGTCGTCGCCCCTCTGGGACTTGAGCGGTATCGCTGCGGGTGTCCTGCCAGCGCGTCAAACGCAGCCTGAATCCGCCACGCCATATCGCTGGGCCGGATACGGTCTCCGGGTTCGCTCAAATCCGTGAAGCGATTGACTCGGCCGGCTTCAAGGTCGGCCACACACCAAATGGCCGCGCCATATTTCTGCGGGCGGCGCGCGACATAGAAGCCGGTGTGCTGGTTGCGCGGTTCAACCCAACGGTCTCGGTAGAAATTCACGGGTCGGGACGTATCGAGTATCGTCAATCCGTCCATGCTTCCCGCGCGTGGCTCTGCCGCCACGAGCGACCGAATGTGCCCGGCGTAAGCGGAAGCAGGTTCGCTCCTTGGAAGCCGCAGCCAGGTTCGCTCCGAGAGTGGGAGCAAGCCTAGTTCTTTGAGGTACAACGGGAGTTCCTCTCCGGAGAGCGGCAAGAGAACGCGTAGCAAGCCGCGATGGACAATTCTCGCACCTAGGTCCTCCGTCAAAGCGCTGATTTGATCGCCCGCAACGCCAAGGAGAAAAATAGAGCCGTTCTTTCGCGCCACAAATGATGGCGGCGCAGAGCGAAGCGTGTAGGCCGTGCTGGTCACCCACGGGTTCTCCGCATCCGCTCTCATCTCCAGGATGTCGCCGTAGGTAACGAGGCTCTCAAGGATTGTCTCGACGCGGCCGGCAAACTCGGGATCCTCCAGGGCAAGCGAAGCGAGTGATCCAGAGACGGCGTGCGCCAGTTCGTGCGCAGCGCAGGGGGCGAGGATAAATGCGGCGCGCCGCAGCGCCTGGGCGATGAGTTCGTCACCAAGCTGCGTGGGCGCGGGATCGGTGCGCATCCCCAGCGCCTTCGCCACGCTCGCAATGGCCTCTCGTGAGGTGATCAACGTCGTCATCGCGCCGGCTCCGCGCTCTCGCGGCTCCGGCGCAGCCACAGGTCATAGGCTAAACGGGCGAAATAGGCTCCCCGGATAAGGGGGACATTCTCGCTAAGCCTCTGGAATTCGGCGGCGCCGTGATTGGGTGTTTCGTAACGTATGGTGCTGGGCCGGAAAGCGAGCCGTAGCGCCAGATCGCAAAGCGCGGTATCGCGGGAAATATTATAGATTTTGCAAAGCCGCTGAAATTCGGCCCGTAAAGCACTGCTGTTCGTGTGCCAGTTCCACACCGTCGAGCGCATGCGTGAGGCAAAACCAGGCGAGCCCCCCACCTGGTGTTGCAACTCCTCAATGTTTTCCAGATCGCCCGCGCGGTTTTTCTTTGCCCGGTCAGCCCACGCCGTTCCGCAGGCAAGTCGCTCAATCTGATACTCAAACACATCTATGACGGCCGCTTTTCGGATGGCCGCCAAAGGGCCGAGCAAGGCGCGCCCCGCAATCCACAAGCGAAGGCCAGGAATCAGACGAAGGATGTCGCGTGGCGAATCGCCCGGATTTTTAAGGATAGGGATTACGGCGAGCCCCTCGAATCCCGAGATTTTCTCGTGCGGGGGTACGCTCGCCACGGCTCCATAGGCGGTGCCCTGGTAGATGGCGATAAATAGCGATCCCGGCGGCTCGATCTCAACGCCCGCAATGCACTGGCTCGACTGGATTCGCACGCACTCGTCGGGCGCAACGATGCGGTACTGGAGAGTATTGAGTTCCGTGCCGACGCCAGCCTCGTCGATGAGCCGCATCCTGTGATTGCTGAGCTTCCACCGGAGTGGCGGCACGAAGTGCGAAAACGACAGCGCCGAAGCACCCAGTTCGTCGGCAATGAACGCGATGTCGATTTGTGGGGCCGATTGTACTTTCTCGGACAGCGGCTCGTGGCCAAATCTTTCCAGTACGCGCGCCATCGCACAGCCTGTTGAAGGCAGATCAATTCGGCCCAGTTCACTTGTTTCGGTAACATGCCCGCTCGCATCAAAGAGCCTAGCCTCCACCCTTGCCGAGCGCTCCGCCGGCCCATGCACGATGATGGAAGCCTTCTTACTGACGAGGCTCTCCAAGGAGGCACCAACGGGTTCGAGGATGGCGCGGATGCCAGCCTTTTGCTGAATGCCTTGTTGCCACGGCACCGGCGGTCGGACTTCTACGAAAATGACTTCAGGCGCGACATTAGGGTTTCGATGTGAAGCATTTTGCGACCGCGCGGACGCCGTAATCTCTACAATATGCTGGCCGAGAGCGAGATTGCCGAGGGAAACAATGATCTCCTTTTGATGGGAGATGGGGAATCGCGTTAACACCTGTCCATCGACGCGCACGGCGAATTCGGAAACGTCAAAGTCCGCGCTGAGGCGCAGTAAAACATCTTCAGTCGGCAGCCAGATCGAGCTGCCGAGCGAGGAATTCCACCGCGGCACGAGACCCACCGGGTCCACCCGGGCGCGCAGCACATAGCCCAACGACAGTGCGGACAAAGCTTGCAGGAACGGCTGCGTTGCGACCTTCGGCGCTTCCAGACCGTAGAGATTGATACCCCGCGTTTTGGAATCCAACCGCTGAAGATTCAATCCGCCGATCGTAATCGGCGCGATCTCATCGATTACAGCGATGACATAACGCTCTCCCGTGCGCACATTGTTGCCGAGCATCTGGCGACATACGCCGTCCTGATGCTCCTTGAGCAGCCAAGGAGGCCTCGAAAGAATTTTCAGTTCATCTGCAATCGCTGCAAGGACCGGAACCTGCTTGTCGAACTGAATGAGCGGATCGTCGAGGGATTGCGGCAACCCATGAAGGATTTGCTCACGGCCTGAATAGCTCAGCAGAGCCTTGGCCGGCATCCAGCCGCCATCCCTGTCCACGAACCTGATGCGCGCCTTGCCCAGCGCGTCGTGTGTATCGGGAAGCTCTGCGAGAAAGGCCGTGAGATCAGGAATGGCCATGCCGACGTTCCAGGAACCATCTGAAGTAGGACGGCAAACCAGCTTCAAGCCGCGCGCCGCGGTCTTGATCAGCGAGGACGTTGCCTCGCTTGATCCCGCTGACCGTCCCCCGGACAGACCAAGGCGAGCAGTCACTCTTGCGTCGCGCAAAACGCGGCGGGCATCGCGCAGGTAGCCTCGCGATAATGTCTTTCGTTCCAGATCGGCGATAATCCGAGCGAGCGTGGGCCGATAGATCGGGCCGACAAAATCCTGCACGTCTTCGTCCCGCATGGCCAGGACGAGCCGCGCAGTCAGCGCGGTTTGTTGAAGAAAGTTCTCGAAGCGAGAGGAGCCGCCATGATAGCGCTTCTCCAGCAACGTCCCGATCCTATCAAGACTTACGCCTGCGATTTCGTGCCGAAGATCGTAGAGGTGCCGCGCAAAATGGGAATGCAAATATTGCGGCAGAATCGAATGGGTGATGGGCCACGCGATGATCGAAAAGTGATCCGCCCAGCGACCACTGGGGACGAAGCCTGTGAAATTTTTGGCGAAGCGCTTATACCAGTCTCGGATTGTGTCGCGGCTTCCATACCACTCCCAACTTCGGATTTCGGATTGAAACGAGTCCCAATACTCATCGCCGTCGTAGGCATATCCGATTTCAGCAGCGACAACCGTCCATAGAAGCCAATAATTGCTTCTCAGTTCACGCGTGCGTTGGAGTTCGGCGATCAGACCGTCGCGTATCGCTTCAATGTCGGTTCCGGGGAGGCCGTGCTCAATAGCGTAAACAGGGAATCCGAGACTGGCACGCTCACTCGAAAGTTTGCGAAAATGATCGTGGAGATTTTGCTGTGCTTGGCTAAGCATCCCTAACGTCCGACGGCTGCACCTCGCCCAGGTTGGACTTGGATGCTGGGTTTTGCAGCGGATGGCGGTTTGCCCTTGATTAGGTCAAGAATCCCCTCGCGTTTCCATTCTCGGAATTCCGGGCGCCGAAGCGCGCGAGGCTCGATCCATCGCGCGCGCGCCAAGTCGGAAATTTCCTCGACGGTCTGCAATGTTGAGAGGTCGAGTTCGCCGTTCCCCGTCTTGAGAATCTCGAAAGCGTTAGCTCCGAACGGACAGATGAACACTTCACGCTGGATTCCGTGCTTCAGTACGGACTGGTTGATTTCAAGAATGTCGAGCGCGCGGCGTATCGTCCGCAACCGCCAACTCGGGCCGTCTCCAAATTGGTGGTTGCCGGCATAGGGATCGCGCCTCAGGCGCAGGAATTCCCTGATGTCGGCAAAGAGGCGGTCTGTAATGTGAAAATGGCCCCACCCGATCGTATATCCGATACGCTCAAAGAAAGTCTGCTTGCCGAGCTTCAGGCGGTTGTAGATCGAGGAACGCCCCATCGACGACGTGGTTGTTACCGCCAGGAGCTTCGCCCGTTTCTTGCGCCCGGAGATAATGCCGACAGCGCCTCCATATGTTTTCTTGAAGTCGTCGAATACCTCGCGGCTACGCACGAGGCATGCCACGGCCTTGCCGCAAAGAAGCATGCTATAGGGAGGTACCGCTCCAAGGACATAGGCGTCCAGGAGCCCCACGAGGCGCTTGCCGCGCGCTTCGGCGTCCCATCCGATCAGCTCATCCCGCACCCGCAGATTGAAAACAGGATCGCCCAGCGCGATGACGCCCGCGACTTTCTCGTGATGCGCGTCCCACACAAGATAACGGAGCCGCCGGCCGTAGCCAGCCGACACAGGAACCGACCACGTTAACGTCGCGATACGAAACAGGTCGGCTGCCTCACTACCGCTTCTTACACGCTTTAGTTGAAGTTTGATTTTCGACGGGTCGAGTTCGGCGCCGTCCGCAAAATACTTCAGGGCATCCGGTAGGACGAGTTTCAGGAACTGAGAACTGCGTTCGAGGCGTTCAGCACGCTGCTCAGCATGGAGGGTTCGCACATCGTCCTTCCCCGTGCCGGGCAGGATGAGTGTGCCGTCATTGGCGCGGGCAAACCCGAGCCGGGTAAAATGGCTTCGGATGCTCCGCTTGAGCAGGGCATCCGCGCTGAAGGGCCGAGCCACGCCCGAACGATTGCGGTTCGGGAGCGCATTTTTTGACTTTGTCATAGAATCCCCCAACCATGATAGCGTGAAGCAGTGTAGCCGCAAATTGCAATATCCTCGGATTCCCGAGATGCTTTCGCCGAATGCCTGTTGCAGTGATCGCCTCGACAGGGGCATGCCGAACGGCTCTCGCGTAGGCCTGATCAGCCTGAATCGGTCACTTTCGGTTGGAGACAAGCCACAGATCGCCACCCACCCGGCGTTGTGCTCCTTCGCCTGACGGAACGTTTCGTCGGTGTCCTTCTTCGACCATCGGATCGGCTCATAGGCCGAGGAAGCGACCTCATCAGTCCCAACGAGCGCGTGTCGTCGCGCAGCCGGGGAGAACCGGCAGCGGCATCGCGCGCTTTGCGCGCGATGCGAATGAGATCGCGGGCGACGACGGACCGCTTTTCCAAAATCGTCGACGTAGGTCTGAAAGAGGAGAATGCCAATAAAATCAATGGAGAGTTTCGCGCTCTCTACTCTCGGTTGACGAACATGGGTTCGAATCGTACGGCCCCGCCAATCGAAATTGTCTCGATTTTTCAATGACAAAAACTCCGTACTGTGACCCATCCAGTCCACAGGTTCGGAGAATTCGGGCGGAGAGAGAGCGGATTTCGGCCATTCCGAGCCGCGCGCAGTCCACAGGTGAGTGGCCATAACCCCGGAAATCCTTTGGAATTTCGGGCTGCTCGCGGCACAAGAGACTGTTTTGTCAGGGGAATTTGGCGGAGGGAAAGGGGCTGTGAGCGAACTCTCTCATGGGACGCATTGTTAACGACTGGTGAATCCGCGTAAACATAAAAAAATCTGCGGTTACGTAGAGTTTCTCCTCCTATTTTGTTTCGGACCGCAACGTTTGGTGTTTGGTGCCATGATCGCTACTACCTTGATAGTGTTTTGCGCCCACGCCATCGTCAGGCCGCACGTCAAAACTTCTGAAACAAAATGGCACGAACACCAACGCAATACGCCTGACCCTACCAATTTTGATTGAACCCGCCCCGCTTCTCGGATAGGTTGAGTGAAAGCCCAGAAACTGGACTCGCCCAGTTTCGCGACGGACCATGTCCTGGGAGTGCATGGTGGGAACAGATAAGGCAGATCTTCGGTGGGGCGTCGGGCGGCGGCTCGAGTTCATCGAGTTCCGTCTGTTTTGGGAGGGGCATGTGAATCGAGGCGATCTGATGGGGGCGTTCGGCGTCTCGGTGAACCAAGCGTCCACCGACCTAAACCGCTACATCGGAATGGCGCCGGACAATATGGTCTATAACAAAAGTGCCCGGACCTACATCAGGGGCACCAAGTTCGAGCCATTGTTCCTGAAGCCCGACGCCAGCCGCTACCTCTCTCAGCTGCGCTCCGTTGCCGACGGCATAGTTGACCGGGCTGACGCCTGGATTGGCCAGTTCCCGTCCTACGACGCCGCACCGAGCCCTGTGCGGGGTGTCAATGCCAACACCCTGCGCTCGGTGATCGCCGCTATCCGGCGATCAGAGGCAATTGAGGTCAAGTACCAGTCGCTCTCCCGCCCCGAGCCGCGCTGGCGCTGGATCGCGCCGCACGCGATCGGGTTCGACGGGTTCCGCTGGCACGCACGAGCCTTCTGTCTCACCGACCAGAGTTTTAAGGACTTCCTGCTTTCCCGGATAATCGAGACCCGGGGCACCAAGATGACCGAGGTCGGTGCTGATAGGGATGCCGACTGGAACGAGCAGGTAACCTTGGAGATCGGGCCGCACCCTGAGTTGTCCGAGACGCAGCAAAAAGTCATTGCCCTCGATTACGGAATGCGAAGCGGTCGGGCCAAGATCCCCGTGCGGAAGGCGCTTCTTTATTACGCGCTCAAGCGACTGGGTCTGGACACCGACCCCGCAGCGCGGCGTCCCCAGGATCAGCAAATCGTACTGCTCAACGGTGCCGTACTCGGCACCGAGACTCAGGCCCATTCCTCCGCGTCTCGGATGGATGGCTGAGATGATCGAGAAATTGGATCGCCTCGTCGACGATATCTCAGGCCTTAACAGCAAGTTGGTCCTTTTGGTCGGTCCTCCGCGATCTGGGAAAAGCAATCTCCTCGGGCAGCTGGCCGCGCGCCTACAAACGCGTGTTCTGAGCGTCAGTGCTGCGCTTGGTCGTGAATTGCTTACGGTGCCGAACACCCGAAGACACTTGCAGGCGGCTGAGCTGCTGAAGGGGCTCGCGGATGAATTTGCAAGCCATGGGCTCTTGCTCGTGGATAACATCGAGCTCCTATTCGATCGGACGCTGCAGCTCAGCCCGCTAGATTTACTGAGGCAACATGCTCATGCGCGTCGTGTCATTGCGGTGTGGCCAGGAGAGCTTCGGGAAGACCGACTTTCCTACGCCACGACAGGACATCCAGAACATCGGGACTACGGCGTCAACAGCTTGGTCCCGTTCAAAATTCATTGAAGGGGTGGGGGGAACGCGGGATGCCGATGCGTTATGGCGATCTCATTCAGTTTGAGCCGATCGAGTCGGTCATTCAGCTTCTGGACGCCAATCGCCCGGACGAGGCCAAGAGGCTTGTGTCGACCTACGTCATTTCCGACGACATGGCCGAGCGGATTAACAAGCAGATCATAGCGCAGATTTCTTTCGATCTTACCGCTTCCTTTAAGATCCTTAGAGGAGCCGAAGTCGAAAGAAAAGGAATAGAAGATACTAGCAGTTTCGACTACAAAGGTATACTTGTCGTCGGCAACTACGGGACCGGTAAATCGCACCTAATGTCTGTGCTCTCGCTCGTCGCTGAAGACGCCGCCCATGTCTCGATGATCCGCCATCCCAAGGTGGCAGAGGCAGCAGGCGCGATTGCGGGAAAATTCAAGGTTCACCGGATCGAGATTTCCAGCCAGATGTCCTTGCGGGACATCATCACGCAGCAGCTTGAGGTGTTCCTCGAAAGGCACGGCGTCAGCTATTCCTTCCCCCCAGCGGACAAGGTCATCAACAACAAGGCTGCCTTCGAAAAGATGATGGCGGCGTTCGCCGAGGTCCATCCGAACCACGGCGTCCTCATCGTCGTCGACGAGTTCCTCGAATACCTGAGGTCGCGCAAGGATCACGATCTGGTTCTTGACCTGTCGTTTCTGCGTGAGATTGGCGAGGTCACAAAGCACCTTCGCTTCCGGTTCGTCGCCGGCGTTCAAGAGGCGATCTTCGACAGCAGCCGCTTCCAGCACGTGGCCGACAGCCTTCGTCGTGTGAAGGATCGCTTCACGCAGGTCCTGCTGGCCCGCCAGGACGTCAGCTTCGTGGTGGCCGAGCGCCTCCTGAAAAAGACGGCAGATCAGCAGAACAAGATCCGCGCTTACCTCACACCATTCGCCAAATTCTATGGCTTGATGAACGAGCGCATGGACGAGTACGTCCGGCTTTTCCCAGTACATCCTGATTACATCGGAACCTTCGAGCGGCTGGTGTTCACCGAGAAGCGCGGCGCGCTGGTTACACTTAGGGATCAGATCCAGGCTATCCTCAGCGATGAGGTGCCCGACGATCGGCCGGGGCTGATCGGCTACGACAAGTTCTGGGAGACGGTCACGTCAAACTCCGTGCTGCGCGCGGATCCGAACATCGGGCCGGTCCTCAAGGTGTCAGAAGTCCTGTCGGAGCGCGTGAGGAAGGCGTTCACTCGCCCGGCTTATAGGCCGATGGCGCTCCGCATCATTGACGGACTTTCCGTCCATCGCCTGACAACGGGCGGCGACATTTATGTTCCTGTGGGACCGACCGCTGAGGAACTCCGCGACACGCTCTGCCTGTTTCAGCCGGGCATCGAGGACATGGGCGGAGAGCCGGAGGCCGACTTGCTTTCCCTCGTTCAGACCGTCCTGCGGGAGACGCTGAAGACCGTCAACGGCCAGTTCATCTCCAGAGCGCCCGACACCGAGCAGTACTATCTCGACCTCAAGAAGGACGTCGACTACGACGCCCAGATCGAAAAACGCGCGGAGACCTTATCGGACGACGCTCTTGACCGCGCATACTATCGTGCGGTTGTCGACTTCATGATCGAGCGGCCCGACGAAACTGCATACGTTCCGGGCCATCTAATCTGGCAGTATCAGATCGAATGGCAGGACCGTCGGGTCGAACGGAACGGTTACCTGTTTCTCGGCGGACCGCGTGACCGGCCAACGGCGCAGCCAGAGCGGAACTTCTATATCTACTTTCCGCAGCCATTCGAGGCTTACAAGCTTCGGGACGAATTGAAGTCCGACGAGGTGTTTTTCAGGCTGAAGCATCCGGACGACGCGTTGAGGCGGCACATCTCCTCTTACGCCGCGGCTCAGGAACTCGCATCGACAGCTAGCGGTGGTGCGAAGGCGATCTACCTCGACAAAGCTAGAAGCGCGCTACGCGATATTGGCAGGTGGCTGCAGGAGAATCAGCTGGAGGCTTTTGAGGTTACCTATCAGGGAAAGTCAAAGACGCTGAGAGAGTGGACCAAGGGCGTCTCGCTGCGCGACAAGGCACGTCTTGGCTCGGAAGAACGGATCAACTTCCGAGACGTCGTAAACGTCATTTCCGGCCTCGCGCTGAATAACCAGTTTGCCGAGGTGGCGCCTGAATACCCGACGTTCTCTGCGCTCGTCACCGAGGCGAACCGGAAGCAGCTTGTCGGCAACGCCCTGCGCGCGCTGGCAGGCGGAAACCGGACCAAGGACGCCGTGGTCATCCTCGACGGCCTGGAGATGCTTGACGGTGATCGCATCGACCCCACACGGTCTCGGTACGCGCAGGAGGTTTTGGCTCGGCTGAAGGCCAAAGGCCATGGCCAGGTGCTGAACCGCGGCGAGCTGGTCAGCGGCGACGCGGACGTCGAGTATTTCGCGCCGATCAAGTTCCGCCTGGAGCCCGATCTGCTGGTCACCGTTCTGGGTGGGCTGGTCTATGCAGGCGACATCGTCCTGGCGATCACCGGTGACAAGATCGACTCTGGCAAGATCACGTTGCTCGCCGAGCGGCCGCTCGACGAACTGAAGCAGTTCAAACACGTCGAGGCTCCGAAGGAGATCAATGTCGCCATCCTTCGAGCGCTGTTCGAGTTGCTTGCGCTGCCGCCAGGGCTTGCACAGCAGGCGACCCAAGGCTCGGACGAGCCAGTCAAGTTTCTTCAGGAAGAAGTCGGCAAACTGACACGGCGCGTGCTCAGCGCTTCCACAGACATGGCCGGAAGGCTGAGCTTCTGGGGTCAGTCGCTCCTTCGGGATGAAGAGATCCGCGATTGGCGCTCGAAACTCGATGCGTTGAAAAACTTCTCCGAAAGCCTGTCACCCTACAACACCGTGGGGAAGCTGAAGAACCTGCGGATCAACGCCGACGACATCGCGGCGCAGAAAAAGAACCTCGAAGTCCTGGATGCGATCGAGCGGATGCTGGATCTCGTCGCAGAATTGGGGACGACCGCCAGTTACCTGTCTCAGGCCGAGATGGTCTTGTCTCCAGATCATGCATGGGTGAAGCAGGCGCAAGCCACCCGAAAGCAGGTTCTCGACAAGCTCGCCGCTGACCGGACGGCGCAGCACGCAGCTGAATACAGGCAGACGCTCGGCCAGTTGAAGAGGGACTACCTCACAGCTTATGTCGGGCAGCACAGCAAGGCCCGTCTGGGCGTCGCGGAGGACAAGACTAAGTCCGTTCTGCGCAAGGATCCGCGCCTTGTGTCGATGCGCGCTCTGGCGGGCATTTCCCTGATGCCGACCAGTCAGCTGTCGAATTTCGAGGAGAAACTCGACAAGCTGAAGAGTTGCGCCGCGCTCGTCGACTCCGAGCTTGCTGCGAGCCCGGTCTGTCCGCACTGCGGCTTCCGCCCGGCGAACGAGCAAGGAGATATGCTTCCGGCGGCCAATGTCCTCAAGCTGCTTGATGATGAGTTGGACAGGCTGCTGGGCGGTTGGCAGCAGACGCTCCTCGATAACCTCGAAGACCCGATCATCCAATCGAACTTCGACCTGTTGCGCCCTGCGGCCAAGACGCTGGTCGATGGTTTCGTGAAATCGAAGGCGCTGCCCGATCCGGTGCCGCCGGACTTCGTTTCCGCGGTTCAGGAGGCGCTGTCAGGGCTGGAGAAAATCGGGATTTCCAGCGACGACATCAAGAAGGCGCTGCTTCAGGGAGGATCGCCGGCATCGCCGGACGAGCTGCGCAAACGGTTTGAAAGCCTCCTCAACGACCGCTGCAAGGGCAAGGACACGACCAAACTCCGCTTCGTGGTGGAGTAAGCCATGACGCGTGACGAGTTTCTGGCCCGGCTTCAGTCTGTCGAATGGGACGACATCGAATTCAAGGAAGCGGCTTGGGCTGTCCCGAGGTCCGCGCTTGAAACGGTGAGTGCGTTTGCCAACACCAAGGGCGGTCATCTGGTCTTCGGCGTGAAGGAGTCCAACGGGACGTTTTCCATAACTGGTGTCACCGATATCGACAAGGTTCAGAACGACTTTCTGGGCCAAGTGCGGGATGGACAGAAAATCAGTGTCATCCTGCCGATTGCGGGTGACGTTCACACGATGCCGGAAGGCTCGGTGATCTGCTTCCATGTGCCTGAAGCCCCGAGACATGCGAAGCCGGTCCACCTAGACCGAAATCCGAAGAAGGCGTTCATTCGCAGAGGCAGCGGCGACTATGCCTGCACCGGAGAAGAGCTTCTGCGCTTCATTCGAGACGCGGGGAGCATCACCTATGATTCCGAGACGCTGGATCTGGATCCCACGAAATGTTTCGACGAGGGGACCGTCCGCTGGTATCGCGCGAGATTCGAATCCAGCAATCCCGGCAAGGACGGCTCGGCAGATGACATCTCATTCCTGCGCGAGTGGGGCTTTCTGGTCGAACGTGAAGGAAAGCTCTTGCCAACACGGGCGGCCATCGTCGTTCTAGGATCGGGCGAATATGTCCGGCAGGAACTGCCTCGGATTGTCGTCGACCTTCAGCTTTACCGGCACGGCGCCAGCGAATATGCGCCGAGCATTCGCTGGGCCGACCGGGTGACCATCGAGGCGAACCTGATTGAAGCCTGGAAGGCCATTCTCGACTTCTACCTCAAGCACAGCGAGAAGCCGTTCGCCGTCGATCCGACGACATTGCGCAGGCATGACGATCCGCCCGACTACATCTCGTTTCGCGAAGCAGCCATCAACCTGCTCATCCATCAGGACTTTGGTGACGCCACGCGTGTGCCGGTCATCCGGTTCTTCCGGGATCAGGCCGAGTTTTTCAATCCGGGCGATGCGCTGGCGTCGCGCGAACAGCTTCTGGATCCGGGCGACAAAGAGGTTCGAAACCCGCGAATTGTCGGTGCATTCCGACGCATCGGCCTATCCGATCAGGGTGGGACGGGCGTCGGAGCGATCTTCGACGGCTGGCGGCGATTGGGCTTTGTCCCGCCAGAGATCGAGAACGACAAGGCGGAAAAGAGTTTCCGCTTGCGGCTCCGCAGGGAGAAGCTCGTCACCGAAGAGCAGCTTTTGGCGCAGGCGAGCCTTGGCGTTCAGCTTTCCGAGCACGAAGCCGCTGTGTTCGCCTATCTGATCCGGAACGGCGAAATCGACCTGGCCGACATCAAGGCGTTGACCGGCCTTCCCGGTCCCGCGGTACGCGAACTTGCACAGCGCCTGGCCGTACAGGTCATCCTCAGGCCAAGTGCTGGGGTCGAGGGAAAGTTCGCTCTGGCGGACCACCTGCGTGCTCGGTTCTTGGGGGCATCGGAAGACATTACCGATAGGAAACAGCCAGTTACGCCTGCCGCGACCGACGATGGATCGACTGTACAAGTCACTGAACAAGTCGCTCCGAGGGACACCGAACAAGTGCCCGTACTGAGGGAGCTGACGGCCGTGCAATGGATGATCGTGCAGCATGCTGATGCGCCGCGTTCACTGGCCGAGCTCATGACAGCTACGGGCTACACCCAACGGCCGCACTTCAAGGTAACGCATCTGGAGCCGCTGCTGGACGGTGGAATTCTGCGGATGACCGTTCCCGACAAACCCACGTCCTCAAAACAGAGGTATGTGCTGACCAATGCGGGACTCAAACTGAAATCGCTGCGCTTGGAAGACGGGACGGCCACGGCGAAGAAAGAGACAAGCGAATGACGGACAAACTCAAACTCGAATCCGTCTCAGGCGGCGGAGCCGTCGAGTGCCTCGGGCAGGCCTTCCCCAGCGATCAAGCGCGGCGGGAGCACTTTCTTTCGTTGCTGGCAGCGAAGCTGAAGGATCCCGAGTTCCGCAAGCAGGAGGGGTTTCCGAGAGGGACGGATGAGGCGATCCTCGCGATGTCGGATCCGCCGTACTACACCGCGTGCCCGAACCCGTGGCTCCAGGATTTCGTGACGAATTACGGTAGGCCCTATGACCCTACCGAGAAATACGCGCGCGAGCCGATGGCGATCGACGTTTCGGAGGGGAAGACCGACCCGATCTACAAGGCCCATTCCTACCACACCAAGGTGCCGCATCTGGCGATAGTGCCTTCGATCCTCCACTTCACCAAACCAGGCGACATCGTGCTGGATGGCTTCGCCGGATCGGGGATGACTGGAGTAGCCTCCCAATGGTGTGCTGTAGCGCCTGCTCAGTATAGACATCAGATTGAATCAGAATGGAAGTCTGCTGGCAAAACATTACCGGAATGGGGCCCGCGACCAACTATTCTTGCTGATCTTTCTCCCGTGGCGACCTTTATTGCTACAAATTACAACCAGACACTCGACATAAATCGCTTTCTGACGGAGGCGGAGAAAATATTTGTCGAGATGGAAAATGAGTTTGGTTGGATGTACTCGACGAAGATCGGGAATAGTTTTGGAAAAATTGATTTTACGGTCTGGTCAGAAGTTTTTTACTGTCCAGAGTGCACTGGGGAAGTCGTATTTCATGATCACGCCCTAGATCAAGATGGACGGGTGAAGGACGCATTCGCTTGCCCACACTGCAGCGCCGAATTGACCAAGAACAATCTAGAATTGGCATTTCAAACTATAATTGATCCAGCGTCAAAAAAGGCCCGAGAGGTTCCAATAAGAAGGCCTGTATTAATTCGCTATACGTCGATAAAGAAAAGGTCCGAAAAGTCTCCAGACGATAGCGATTTGGATCTAATAAATAAGATTAACGAAATGCCGTTTCCCACCAATGCTCCGTCAAACCAATTTCCCGATATGCAGATGACGCGCGTGGGGCGAATGAAGACAACTAAAATTACCAACATTCATGATCTATTTTTGCCTAGGTCTCTTCGAGTTCTAGCTGGATTTTTTGCTAAGGTAGAACGTGTCAAAGACGCGAACATACGAAAGGCGCTCACGATCATCGCCCAGCATCAGTTTGTCAATGCGTCGATACTTAACAGGTATAGGCCCGCTTCGTCTTTTGGAAATTCACCACTTACTGGTGTATTTTATGTTTCATCGTTAGTAGCCGAAGCAAATGTAATTGATTTATTAAAAGGAAGCATAAATCGAATCAAAAGGATGGAAAAGACGCAGTGGGGAAAAGGCAAAGAATGGGGGCGTAATGTTTTCATTAGTACCTCCAGTGCGTCAAATATAAATGGAATTTCGAACGAAGCGATTGACTACATTTTTACAGACCCGCCATTTGGTGAAAATATTTACTATTCAGATCTCAATTTCCTTACAGAATCATGGCATGGCGTAATAACGGATCCGATCCAAGAAGCGATTATCGATCGTGTGAAGCAAAAAGGAGTAATGGAATACCAGCGGTTAATGCAGGCCTGCTTTGCAGAATACTATCGGGTTCTAAAGCCGGGCCGCTGGATGACAGTTGTGTTTTCAAATAGCCGAGCGGCTGTTTGGAATGCGATCCAGGTTTCTCTTCAGCAAGTAGGGTTTGTCGTCGCAGAGGTAACTACCTTAGACAAAGTTCATCTGACTTTCCAACAGGCGATGTCGCCCAATGCAGTTAAGCAAGATCTTGTGATCTCCGCTTACAAGCCAAATGGCGGCCTTGAACAGCGGCTAGCCGAACGTGGTGCTGCGCCGGAATCCGCTTGGGATTTCGTCCAGACTCACCTGCGTCAGCTCTCTGTTTCTAAGTCTCATAACGGTTTGCTTGAATTCGTGCTGGAGCGAGATCCCCGCCGCATCTATGACCGCATGGTGGCGTGGTTCGTCCGCCACGATGTTCCGGTGCCGCTATCGACCGAAGAGTTCCTCGACGGACTCCGAAGCCGGTTCCCGGCGCGGGACGGCATGGTGTTTCTGCCGGAGCAGGTCACCGAGTATGACCGGAAGCGTGCACAGGTGGCTCAAGCGCCGCAGATGGAGATGTTCGTCGCCGACGAGCGCAGTGCCATCGATTGGCTGACCGACTTTCTGCGCAAGCGTCCGTCGACCTATCAGGAAGTGCATCCAGAGTTCACCACGCAGCTCGGCGCGGGCTGGAAAAAGCATGAGACGCGCCCGGAACTATCGGCGCTGCTGGATGACAATTTCCTGCGCTATGACGCATCTGGCGACGTGCCCAGCCAGATCCACAATTACCTGTCGACGAACTACCATGATCTGCGAAACCTCGAAAAATCGGACCCGCGCCTGAAGGCGAAGGCCAAGGACCGCTGGTATGTGCCAGACCCCGGCAAGGCGCAGGATCTGGAGCAGAAGCGGGAGAAGACCCTGCTGAAGGAGTTCGAAGCCTACCGCGATGCGCCGGGACGACGCCTGAAGGAATTCCGGCTCGAAGTGCTGCGGGCGGGCTTCCGCTCGGCGTGGGCCGCGAAGGACTTCAAGACGATCATCTCGATTGCCCAGAAGGTGCCGGAAGAAGCGCTGCAGGAAGATGAGAAGCTGCTGTTCTGGTACGACAGCGCGCTCACCCGCATGGAGGCCAATGCGTGACACAGGCGCGCGGCGGATATGGCATCGGCGAGTGGTGTTGGCATGCACGGCATGCCGCGCCTTGCCGTGTCGTAGACCGTCAGGATGTCTGGGGCGAGACCGCCTATCGCGTCTGGCTGCCTGCCAAGGAGGCCGTCGTGCGGGCGCGCGGGAAAGACCTGTCGCCGCTGGACGAGGTTCGGCTCACGGTCGATCAGATCCTGCATACGGCGGCCGCGGCGAAGCTGCTTGACGCGCTCGAAGACAATCTGTTGCTGGCGCCGATCCAGTCGAGCGTCGTGCCGCTGCCGCATCAGCTCTATGCGCTGAACCGGGCGATGAGCCGCGACCGGATCCGCTACCTGCTGGCGGATGAGGTCGGGCTCGGCAAGACCATCGAAGCCGGTCTCATCCTGCGCGAACTCAAGCTGCGCGGCATGGCCAAGCGGATCCTCGTGGTCGCACCAAAGGGGCTGGTCCGACAGTGGCAGGCCGAGATGCGGCTCCATTTCGGCGAGACGCTGCAGTACATCGAGCCGGCAGAGCTTTCCGCCTTCCGCCAGTGGCGCAATGACGAGGAAAACCTCTGGCGGCTGCATGATCAGGTGATCTGCTCGCTCGATTCCGTGAAGCCGATGGAGGCGCGTCGGGGCTGGAGCCTCGAGCAACTCAGCACCTACAATCGGGAACGCTTCGAGGATCTGATTTCGGCATCCTGGGATCTCGTCATTATCGACGAGGCCCACCGCATGGGTGGGAGCACGGACCAGGTCGCGCGCTATAAGCTGGGCGCGGCGCTTGCGGAGGCGGCGCCCTACCTGCTTCTTCTGTCGGCGACGCCCCATCAAGGGAAGACGGACCAGTTCATGCGGCTTATGCAGCTGGTCGACCGGGATTCCTTTCCCGATGAGAGCAGCGTGACCAGCGAGCGCGTGCGCCCCTTTGTCGTCAGAACCGAGAAGCGCGTCGCGATCGACGCCGAAGGCAAGCCTCTCTTCAAGCCGCGCATGACGCGCCTTCATCCGGTCGCCTGGCTCGATCGTCACGCGGCCCAGCAGCAGCTTTACGAGGCGGTCACCGACTATGTGCGCCACGGCTACAATCAGGCGATGGCCGCAAAGCAGCGGCACATCGGGTTCCTGATGATCCTGATGCAGCGGCTGGTGACATCCAGCACGGCCGCCATTCGTGCCACGCTCGAAAAGCGCCAGGCTCTGCTGGACAAGCCACCGGCCCAGCCATCGCTTTTCGACACCGCCGATGTCGACGAATGGGCGGATCTCGACGGTCAGACGCAGGTGGACATCGCCGTCCAGGCCAAAGGCTGGGAGATGGAGCAAGCGGAAGTCGACACGCTGCTGAAACTCGCCCGATCCACCGAGGCGCAGGGAACTGACGCCAAAGCCGAAGCGCTGCTGGAGCTGATCTACAAGCTCCAGCAGGAAGAAAACGATCCGGAGTTGAAGGTTCTGGTGTTCACCGAGTTCGTGCCGACACAGGCGATGCTCGCCGAGTTTCTGGAAAGCCGGGGCTTCTCGATCGCGACGCTCAACGGCGGCATGGATCTCGACGCCCGCAGCCGCGCCCAGAAGGCATTCGCGCAAACGGTGCGCGTCCTGATTTCGACCGATGCCGGTGGCGAAGGTCTGAACCTTCAATTCTGCCACGTCATCGTCAATTTCGACATGCCATGGAACCCGATGCGGGTCGAACAACGTATCGGCCGCGTCGACCGTATCGGGCAGCCGCATGTCGTCCGCGCGATAAACTTCGTGCTCGAAGATACGGTCGAGCACCGCGTTCGCGAGGTACTGGAAACCAAGCTTGCGATCATCGCCGAAGAGTTCGGTGTCGACAAAGCCGCGGATGTGATGGATTCCGTCGAGGCGGAGCCGCTGTTCGACGAACTGTTCGTCCAGGGATTGCAGAACCCCGACGCCATCGAAGCCAAATGCGATGCCGTGGTTTCGCAGCTGCAGTCAACGATCGCGGAAACCCGCAAGAGCAGCGAGCTCCTTGCTGACAGCCATGACCTTGATGCCGACGATGCGCGGAAATGGCGGGATCATCCGGCGCAATTCTGGCTTGAGCGGGCGATCACGACCGGACTGCCATCGAGGGGCGGTGAAGCGACCAAGGATGGTCACGCATGGCGGGTTCGCTGGGGCGATGGTAGCGAGACTGCCTCGATTTGCTTCGACGCGCGAACCGCCGAAGGCAATCCGGCGATCGAGTGGGTAACCCTTGAGGATCCCCGAGCTCGCGCACTGATCAGCGACCTGCCGCGCTGCGTGGCAGGCCAGCCCATGCCGATCGTTCGGATCGCCGGACTGCCTGAAAGCGTCCGTGGGGTCTGGTCGTTATGGGAGATCAGCTTGTCTGCGGACGATTTCAGTCGGCGACGCTTCATGCCCGTGTTCGTAAACGATGAGGGACGCACCTTCTTGCCGACAGCCAAGCGCATCTGGGATCTGCTGCTCACCGAACAGGTGACGTTGGTCGGACCGCCAGCGATCTCGGATGTGGCGGCTTGGTTCGAAAAATCGAGCGGCGCTGCCATGGTCCAAGGCGAGCGCATATTCTCCGATCTTGCCGGAGCGCACAAAACCCGCATTCAGGAAGAACGCGAGCGCGCCCAATACGCTTATGAAGCCCGGCATCAAGCCGTTGGCCGCATCGGCCTTCAGAATGTGAGAGAGCATCGTCGAAAGCGCCTTCAGGTGGACCACGACATCCGCATGGCGCAGCTTGATGCCTCCGAGGCCTACGCTCCCGATCTCAATGCCATCCTGGTGTTGCGCATCGGGGAGATTTCGGCAGGTGCATCATGAGCGCCTGGATTGATCGGATCGTGCATGATTTTCCTGTCGACTTGTCCCACTTCTGGATTGCATGCGATCCGGACGATCTTCTCTTGGATGAACGGATACTGCTGAGCCTTCGAGAGCGGGGCTTCGAAGTCCTGCCTTTTGAGGATTCTATAGCCTTTCGAACAGAGTACGAAGAGCGCTATCGAGCAGCGTGGGACCGGGGAGAGGATGGATCTGCCAAAGCGCTGATCTTGCAGCTCAATGGCAGCGATGTGAACGTGTTGCCTTGGGACTACATCCGCGACGGGCGACAGGTCCGTTTGGGCTTGGCAGACCTGTTTCCCAAGCTCAGTTATAGTGTGATCCGACGAATTGGCTCCGAATACCACGAGGCGCTGTTTGCAGCCCACAATCGGCATGGGACGCACCCTTTGGGTGAGAGTGCCACCAAAGATTTCATCCTTACGCACATCTTCCGCATCAGCCCATATTTGCTCAACCGCCCCGAAGATTTCTGGCGAGAAGTCTTACGCCTGCACTACCGCGGATCTGGCCTGCCGGATCTCCTCGCGGATCATGTATCTGCAATTCTGAGCGAAACCACGCTTGTAGATCTTCCGGTTGCCGAGTTGCTCTCCTCGAAGAGCTACATGGTGCGTGTCGTGCAAGATGCCTGGGAGCGCTTTCTGGGGCAGTACGGCGTCCACAGCTCTCGAAGCTCGGATGCAGAGCCGACAGAGGCGTTTAGCGCAATTGCTGTTCCGTTTGAGCATCCGGATGTCCGGATGATCGTGGACACGATGTTTCTTGAGGGAACACTCCAGCCGGTAACCATCAAAGGCTCTCCCATTGGCATCCCGGATTGGGCCAAGGTGGGGCTCATCAGTGATCCCAATGCGCTTGCCGATCTCGTCCGTGATGGAGTGACGAGGATTTCCGGGGAGCTGCCTAGCATAGATTCTTCGCATCGTGACTGGGGCGATCTCGCGCGCCGATTGGGCGAGGTGATCTTCAGGTTCCATAGCTTGAACGCGAGCCTCGCAGATACCGTATTGAAACAAGTCCGGCAGTTACAACATGAAGCAGATGAACGACTAAAAGCATGGATTTTGAATCATTTCGCTGATCTGCCGTCCCTGCCTGCCGCGAAAGCGCCAGTAATGGTTCACCATGTGCCAAGGTTTCTCGCGCTACGCCGCAACGCTGGCGAGGATCGCATTGCACTTCTTGTGTTCGATGGCCTCGCGATGGATCAGTGGATCCAGATCCGTGAGTATCTCACGGAGCGCGTTCCGGGATTTGCAGTAGAAGACGGTGCTTGCTTCGCCTGGCTTCCAACTCTCACATCGGTCTCCCGGCAGGCGCTTTTTTCCGGTTTGAAGCCACGAGAATTCGCGGGCTCCATCTCGACGACGTCTCAAGAGCCGTTGCTGTGGGAGCGGTTCTGGCAGGAAAATGGTCTACGCAAGCCGGAGATCTACTATCAGAAGAGCCTCAAGCGGAATGCTCAACTGACTGAATTGGAAGACGCTATTTCCCACCCGGCCACGAAGGTCGCCGGAATAGTCGTCGATATGGTCGACGAAATCGTCCACGGCGCGATGTTGGGCAAGCGAGGTATTGCCGGGCAGATCAGCGCTTGGTGCGACACCGGGTTCGTTGAGGAGCTATTCCTGATGCTCGCAAGGCACGGGTATCAGATCTACCTCACCGCTGACCACGGAAATGTCGAAGCGGAAGGAATTGGTCGGCTCAATCAAGGAGTTGTTTCGGAAGTAAGAGGTGAGAGGGTGCGGACATATCGCAGTGATGCCCTCGCTGAATCAGTGCCCGAGGGAATTGACGGCTTTCGTTTCGATATCGCTGGACTACCGTCCGACTTCTTGCCGCTATACGCCGGCACCCGGGGAGCATTCGTTCCGAAGGGAGACCAGATCGTCGCGCACGGTGGAATCTCCGTAGAGGAAGTGATCGTTCCATTCGTAAAAATAACAATCAAGAGATCTACTTGATGAAGTTGCCTGCACCTCAGATCGGATTTGACCGTTTCATCAAACTGGAATGGGCGGAAGCTGCGCTTCGCGTGAGGGCTGGCGTTTCAAATCTTGATGATCTTGCCAAAGTTCTAGACGCATCTCACCACGGTACTGCTGCGAAGAAAAAGACACGAACGGTGCTGAATCGGCTGTGGCTGGAGCCGCTGCGTTCAGACTTAGTCGAGTTCGCGGATCGCGGGGCCAAAATTTATCGGGATGGGCCGGATATTTCTGTTCCTGCCATGACTTGGGGGATGGCGTTGGCCACTTATCCATTTTTTGGGAAAGTGGCAGAGATCGTTGGCAGGCTCACCGCTCTGCAAGGCGAATGCACCTCCGCTGAAATCCACAGAAGAATGGCTGAAATCTATGGAGAACGCGAGGGAACGCGCCGCATGACGAACATGGTCCTTCAATCTCAAGCCAGTTGGGGTGCCATCGAGAGACTTGAGAATGGCAAAAGGATTGTCCGCAAGAAATCAATCGATCTCCATGGGTCACCAGTCGCAGCGTGGCTGGCAGAAGCATGCTTGAGATACGCTGGTCGCAGCCTGCCAGTGGCAAGCCTCGACTCAAACCCAATGATATACCCGTTCGCGCTGGGAGGCTCCATCTCGTACCGTCTCTCGAAATCGTCCACCGTCGAGATGCGCGTCGACGGCACAGGTAATCAGGTTATCGGTCTGTCGAGTTGACCTTTCTATCTGACAACGTCTCATGCGAGTTCATTTTCGCGCTACAAGCCCGTGCCTGATCGCGCAGCTTGGCATAGTCCAGCATCGCCCGTTCAAGCGCCGCGCCGGGTGGCAGGCGTTGGATTTCATCGGCGAGCCGCGCCTGGAAAGCGCGGTCGTAAGCCGTAACCGGTGGGCAGACGACTGACGGCCTAGAAGGTGCCGCCGCGCAGGCGGTCAGCGAGAGCGTCGCGATCACAAGGAGCGGCAGCGCCTGCTTCGAGCATGCGGTCCTTTGCATCGGAGGCCTCCTTCTGGGATTTGAGTTCGACCTCGCGGGCTTTCGCCGCCTCGGCGGCGGCGCCCGCCTTGCGGCCAGCGGCGAAGATCGCCGCGGTGGCGATGACCACCGCGACGATGAAAACAAGAGCGAACCAACCGGTCACTTGCTCGCCCCGGTGATCCCGGCCCGCAGCGTGCCGAGGCCGAGCGCGGCGAGGATCTGGGTGAGCCAGTCGGACCCGACATCGACGCCCGGCACATCAATGCCGAGACCCTTCTCGACGACCACGACGAGAACGAGCACGGCGGCGATGATGTAGGTGCGGTAGCCCGCACCGAATTGAAGAACGGCGTTCATGGAAATCTCCAAGGTTCAAGTTGGATCAGGCCTCGTTGACGGAGAGGCTTCCGCTCGCAGCGAGAGGGATCGTGCGGACGTTCGCGGGCTGGGCGCGATAGGCCGGGCGGCGAACTGCCACGAGCCGGTTGCGCGACAGCCGGGTGATCGAGACGCGATCGGATTGATTGCCGCCGAGAACGTGGAAGGCCGAGGCATCATGGCCGACATAGAGCCCGACGTGCCCGCCGCCGCTGCGCTTGAAGACCAGCACGTCGCCGAGCGCGGCTTGCCTGCGGTCGATGCCGACGCCCCATGTCGCCCACGACAGCGCCCACAGGTAGGTCGCCGGCGGGACGCGCTCCGGCCGCCGCTCGGTGTTCGCCCGGTGGGCGACGATGGCGACGAACAGCCCGCACCACGGCACGGCGTCATGGCCGTAATCACCGATGCGATAAGTGCCGACACCGGTTTCCACGAGTTCGCGCTGCCAACCGAGAATGCGGGGGTTGTCGGCAGCGCCCGGTGCTTCGAGTACGCCGTATTCCTTCAATGCCTCGATGATCATGCGCGGGCCGGGCTCGGCCTCGAGCCAACGGTAGTCCTTCGGCAACATGGAGAGCTCTCCAGAAACGACGAAGCCCGCCGGAGGGGCGGGCTTTCGTGGGATGGAACTGGCTGGTGGGTTGGATCAGGCGTGCTTGTGTCCGTCCCAGTGGTTTTCGAGACGGTCAATGCGCTCGCGGAACTCGATCAACGTCGCCTTGATCTGACCGATGTCGGTCCGGGCTTCGGCGACAACCTTGCGGCCGGCGATGTCGTTCGAGATGTCAGCCTTGAGCTGGGCGATCTCTCTGGCGATCGATGAGAAGCTGCCATCAATGCTGGTGAAGCGCCCTGACAGCCACCAGGCGACGCGAACCAGGACGACAATCAAGACCAGCAGTTCGAGCACGAGACTGCCCGCGACCATCCAGGTCATGGTGAGGGTTTCGGGGGCGACGGTGACCGCCGCGGCGGGGGCGCCGGACATGGCGAGACCTCCTGGAACTTGGGTGAGCGGACGTGGGTAGGCGGACGTGGGTAGGCGGACCTGGGGGGCGGACCTGGGTTGGCAGACTTGGGGTTGCCGAACAGTGGCGCCACGGGCGGCAACGGGCGCGGTTGCGGCGCCGGCCGCACCATCATGCGGACCATGCGCCTTGGCGCCGTGTGGCCACCTATGGCGCGACAAACGCGGGCGCATTTCGTCAGGGCGCGGTGTAGCCCTGGGCGGCGACGTAGACGTTTGCGCCCGTCGTGATACAGGCGAAGTTGAGCGCGGCATTGGCGCTGGTCTTCAGGGGCGAGGGAAACACGATTGCGTCCCCGATTGCCATGTTTGCCGGCGCCAGCAGCCGCCAGATCACGGTGGAACCGTCCTTGACGACGACCTCGGTCGCCGTCGCGTTGGTGTTCTTGATCTGGATCGCGGTCAGGTAGCGGCGGATGCCGGCGCCGGCCGTGGTGGCGAGCACGACGTCGGTGGTGGTGGTGACCGCGGCCCCGGTGTAGGACCAATCGGCCTCCGGGATCGAATAGGGCTTTTGGACGAGCGCCCCGATCATCGTCGCCATGAGGTGGACGAGATCGCCTGTCGCCGACATCGCCGCCTGGTTGGCGTTGGCGGCCCGCGCGCCGATGCCGACCGGATTGCCAGCGGCGGCATCCTGCGCGATGCCACCGGTCACCGTGACGGCCGAGACGGCGTTGGTGACGAGGACTGGAGCTGCGTCCATCTGGTCGCCGCGCGCGAAGCCGCCGATCGACTCCGTGATGAGCCGGGTGAACTCCATGACGCGGATGAAGTGGAGGCGGAAATCCGTCCGCGGCAGCACCGCGCCGCCGGCGTTGGTCACCGTGATGTCGGCACCGGTCGGCGCGGTGCCGATCGGCTCGAGGATCAGGTTGGTGC
This sequence comes from Blastochloris viridis, assembly GCF_001402875.1. Classification (NCBI taxonomy): domain Bacteria; kingdom Pseudomonadati; phylum Pseudomonadota; class Alphaproteobacteria; order Hyphomicrobiales; family Blastochloridaceae; genus Blastochloris; species Blastochloris viridis. The sequence continues at coordinate 1,333,823 of NZ_CP012946.1, forward strand.
TCGCGGCCTCGCGCACCCGGTAAGGGCCGTCGACGCCGAGATCGGCGCCCGTCGTGGCATCGCGCACGCCATGCAGATTGACGTACTGGCCATGCTGAAGGCCGGCCCACGCCGAGTTGCCAACGACGGTCAGCACATTGGCAGTCCGCGCGATCGACTGGACGACTTGGGTGATCGGCGCGGCGAATACGCCACCGTTCACCCGGATCACGGTGCCGCCATAGGAGGTGGCAGTCGCCGCGACACCCAGGGCGACCGTGATCCTCAGCGCGTCGACCACCGATGCCACAGCGGTCGGGGTCGTCAGGTTGGCAAAGTTGGTCTGGTCGCGGATGCCGTAGACGACGATCTGGTCGCCGGTGGTGAGATCGTGCGGCTGGTCGAAGGTGATGGTGGTGGTCGTGGTGCCGGTCTTTACGGCGGAGACGATCTTGCCGGCGGGCCGAGAGGCCGATCGATGGTTCTTCGCCCGGAACCGGAGCTTGTAATCGCGGGCCGGGTTCGGGACGACCTGGGTGCGCTTGAACAGCGCCGAGAGCGCGGCGACGCTGTCGGTCGGCGAGGCGGTGAACGTCACCTTTTCGAGCTGCGGCAGGATCTCAAAGAGGCCGGCCGGGGCGAAGGCATAGGCGCCCGCGGCCGTTACCAGTTGGGTGGCGGCGGTCGACACCGAGAACGCCGCAGCGTGGTTGCCGGCGATCGTCCCGGACGGCAGCGCGTCGCCGCCTTCCGAGCGCACATAGTAGCTCTCGCTGGTCGCGGTTGCTCCTTCGAACACCAGGCTCGAGCCGTTGCGGGCATAGCCGAGCGGATCGGCCTTCAGCACGAAGCCGGCCGCGAACGGCCCCGCGGTCACCGACGGCAGCGTGCCTTGCGGTCCGGCGGTCGCGGTGAACGTGGTTGGCGTCGGCGTGGTCGCGATCGTGACGACGGCATAGTTCAGGCGGCTGTCGGAGACGCCATAAATCGAGACCTTCTCGCCGATCTTCACCCCGTGGGGCGCGCTCGTCGTGACCGAGAGCGTCGTCGTCGCCTGGGAGATCGAGGTGATGGCGACGGGCGAGGCCGGGACCAAGGGCACCGCACCCGGCCAATCATCGGTCGAGACGAGTTCGAACGAGAACTCCTGCCCGTTGACGCGCTGCGACATCGAGATGCCAGCTGCGACACGGACCGGCATGACGAAGCGGTCGAACGTCTCGATGATCGTCTCGGTGCCGTCCGCGAGCGGGTCCTTCGAGACCACGAGGTAGCTCGCGCCGGCGACGTTGCCGTCGACCTGGATGATGTCGCCACCTACGATTTGTACCGCATTCCAGCGGTCCGTCGTGTCGAAGGCCTCGAAGGCGTCGCGGAACTTGGTCGGCGCACCCAGGATGGAGACCATCGGCGCGATGCGCCCCTCCTGATCCTGGATCGCGGCGCCGCGCACGAAGCCGGCCGTTCCGCCGGGCACGTCGGGGGTGCTCCCCGGCGCGCTCGGCCAGAGCAGTTCCTTGGTCATGATGGTCTCCGGTGATCAGAGTTCAGGGGATCAGCTGCTCGGCGCAGTGAAGGCGAGCGCGTAGAGGACGAGGCGGACTTTGCCACCGGTGAAGTTGCCGCCGGCCGCGGTCACGCGGATCGGCGTATTGGCATAGAAGGCGGTCGGGCCGATCACGCCGATATTGGTGGAGCCGAGCGCAATGCCGAGCGATCCGCCGAACTGGCTGGTGTTGCCGGCAACCCCGACGCTGTAGGACGTCGCGCCGGTGATGCCTTGAGTGGTGCGGGAGGCGACGCCGAGCACGATCATGCGGTCGGCGATGATCGCGGGTGCTGTCGTCTCGACATAGGCGCCGGTCAGCGTCAGCTCCTGCTCAACGGCGACGAGTCGGATCGCGCCGCCGCTCGCTGTCCCGACGATGCGGTCGCGCCAGGCGCCATCGGTCCAGACCAGGGTGAGCCGTTCGTCTTCGACATGGACGGTCCAGCCGGGCTTCGGCGCGAGGAACGTCCAGGCGCCGCCGATCCAGGCGGCGATCTGGGTGGCCTTGCCGGACCAGGCGCCGGTGGGGCTCGCACCGATGATCCAGCGCTCGCCCTCCGCCGGACTGCCGGGTGGCGTGGCGAGCGGCCGGCTTTTCACCGCGGGCATCACCAATGCGTCGAGGAGCGCCAGCCCCTCATTGACGGTGACGTGCTTCTGCGCCTGGTCGGCCGCAAGCTGCGGCAGACCGAGATTGGTCGTCGGCATCGATGATCCTTAAGGTGTGAGATCGTGCGCTGGTCAGAGCACCGAGGTGACCTCGGTCGGCTGGCCGGCGCCGTAGACGCGCGAGACCTGGGCGACGCGCCATTTGAGCGCCGCCGGCTGCGATCCGAAGTCGGCGGTCTGCTGGGCCGCGGTATAGACGAGACTTGGCGCGCCGACGCGCGTCGTGCGCACGACGGCCTCTCCGTTCAGGATCGCGACGTCGTAGTCCTCGGCCTCTTCGCCGAGCGGGATCTCGGCGAACCAGGCATCGCCACTGACGCGGCTGCGGCGGATCCAGGCCAGGCGCACGTCGCCGGAGGCCTCGCGCCGGGCCTTGAGCTGCACCGGCGCGAAGGGCTTGAGGCCGCGCCCACCATTGGTGAACGGCACGTCGATGGCGTGGCTGCCGGCTGGACCCTCCGGCACCGGCGCGCCTTTGTAGGCGGTCGCGATCCCCAGCCGAGAGACCGAGAAGGCCGGGCGCACCTGTCGGGCCGGGTCGAGCAGTACGAACCTTACGCCGGCGGGATGCGTCGTGACCTCGTGCTCGGTGCCGCGCTGCCCGCGCAGCAGCCGCGACAGGCGATAGCGGCTGGCGGCAATCAGCTCGGCGGTGGCGAACTGGATCACCTCATCGCCGATCAGCGCGGCGTTGGCGCCGGCCAGAATGCGCTCGTCTGGAAGAGATTGCAGCGTGCCGTCATCGAGCTGGACCTCGACGCTGTTGCCGCGGTCCCAGGTCCAGACCGGCCCGGGCGGGAGCACCGTCACCGTCGCGCCCATGGTCGAGGCCAGCGTCGCGACCGCCGCGGTGGTGTAGTCGAGCCCGTCGGCGGTCGGCTGGAACAGGCTCGCGCCGCGGAACCGGCCGCCGCCGATCGGGCACGCCGCCATATAGAACGATGCCGCCGACGCGTCGTGCGCATCGATGATGATCGGCATGTCGAGCAGTTCGATCTTGACCGGCGGCACGGGGTCGGCCGCAACCGGCGGCATGCTGCCCGATCCCGTTGGCGCGGTGACATAGTCCGGATTGCCGCCGTCGGTCGCCTGGCCGCGCACCAGCACGAGGCCGGGCTTGCCGTAGGTGATCGACGTCACGCGGTATCGCCGCAGCACGCCATCGATCGGCACCTCGATGAGGTCGGTCGGGTCAACTTTAAGCCATCGGGTCGGCAGCCGGAGGTCGATCGCCTCGCGGCCCTGCCACATCTCCCGCAGCGCCCGCTGGCCGATGGTCTGCGCCTGCTCAATCGAGAGCACGATCGGCAGCGAGAAGGTCGTCACGCTGTCGGAGCGCCCGACCTGCTTCTTGATGGTGACGGTCGAGGACTGGTAGTCGCGGCCCTCGTCGATATGCACGACATCGACGGCGATCGGCAGCTCGGTGTCCTGGGTCCGCTCGACCTTGACCTTTGACCGGTCACTGTCGCTGTCGGAGGCACCGAGATCGTTCGGATCGATGGGGACGAGAGTGCCGCCGCCGCGCTTGACGAACACCAGCTTGCCGTCGCGCTCGACGCAGTCGAAGAAATGGGCGGTCTGCAGCACCGCGATCATGTCGCGGATCGATTTGCGCTCGGTCACCACATAGCCGACCACCTCGTCGTCGAGCGCAGAGGCATCGAACTCCGATGAGGCAAGCCCGGCGCGCCGGCACAGATCGGCAACGATGTCGGAGAGGCGCATGTTGCCGATCTTTCCGTTGATCCAGTGGCCGAGCCGAAAGTTCACGCCGTCGCTCCACACGTTCGAGAGCGTCGGAAACCAGGGATAGGGCCGTGCATCCCAGCACCACACGAAGCGCCGGCCGAGCATCGAGGCGCCTGAGAGGGATGAGACCGGGTTGTTGGCCGGGTCGCGCCAGTAGTCCTCGGTCGCCTCGATTGCGGCGCGCTGGACGACGCGATCAACAGTGCCGGTCGAATAATAGGGTGCGAAGCTCTCGGACGATTTGGGGTCGATGAAGACGTTGGGCTGGTTGGTGGCGCAATTGACCGTCGGGATGCCGAACTCGGTGAACCAGATCGGCTTCGATTGCGGCACCCAGGCGGTCGGCGGACCACTCGGGGTGCCGTTCACGCGCGGGACGTGCTCCGTCTCCCACCAGTACTTCAGATCCTTGAGCGCCCAGAAGCGATCGGTGATCACGGATCGCTGCGGATCAAGACCGCGCCGCGCAAGATCTCGATCGACCGCGCTGGCATAGTAATAGTCGATCAGTTCGCCGCCTGCCCAGCCGGCACGGATCGCCGCCTTGTCATGCACCGCGCGCGGCGCGTCGGTCAGCGGAAAATAGGCGTCGATCCCGACGACATCGATGTTGGGATCGGCCCACAGCGCATCGAGCGGGAAGTCCACCGTGGCATTGCCGCGGTCGTGGTAGCGGTATTCGTCCCAGTTCGCGGCATAGGTGACGATGGAGGTGCTGCCGAGCCGGGTCTTGGCCTCGGCCGCGATCTGCTGCCAGTACGGCACGGCGGGATAGGCGCCGCCGGCGTCAAGGATGCGGTTGAGCGCGACCATCTCCGAGCCGATGACGAAGCCGTCGACACCGCCGGCCTGCTCGCACAGCGTCAGGCAATGGCGGATGAACCGCAGATAGCCGTCCGGCCGGGTGAAGAACCCCGGCACGTCGGCCGCCGCCCCGGTGATACGACCGCGCCACGGGAACGGCGCCGGATCGGGCGGCGGAATGTCCATCATGATGAAGGGATAGAACAGAACCTTCAGCCCGCGCGCCTTGAGGTGCTGGGTGGCGCGCACCATCGCGCCATCATCGATGGTGCCGCCATACGACAGGCCGGACGAGCCGTCCGGCCGCGTGTAGGACGACACCGTCGGCCAGTGCGGCGTGCCGGACACGGCACCGTTCAGGAGATAGAGCAGCCGGCCGATGCCGGCGACGCTCCAGACATGCGGGCGGCTTTCGGGCACCTGGTCGACATAGACGCCGACTTCGCATTCGGGCCGCAGCGCGCAAGCTCCGACATCAAGCGAGGTGCCGAACCAGGCATAGACCAGCGCGACCCATTCGACGTTCGGCAGTTCGCGCTTGAGATTGTCGATCGCCACTGCGAAGTCGGCCCGCTTTGAGCCGGCATGGACGTTGATCGCGGCCTTGAAGCCGGTGCCGGCGCCGTGCCGGTTCGAGAACACGATGTCCGGGTCATAGGCGAATTCGCCGGAGGCCGGGATCAGGCAGATGCTCTCGATGAGATGGCGCGCGTCGGAGGTGCCCGAGGGCGACCCGCAGAACACCTCGACCTCGAAATTGGGAAAGCGGTTGCCGAACGCCGTGAGGTAGAGGTTCTCCAGCACGACATAGGCGGTGCCACGAAACGCCGGCGTGCGGTCGGCGCCCTCGACCGCCTCGATCAGCGGGTCGGGCTGCTGCGCCTCATCGCCGTAATAGATGCGAACTTCATCCACGTCATCGGTGTTGAGCGGCTGGCCATCGACCCAGATACGATAGACCGAGGTCAGCGGCCCCTCGCTCAAGCCCAGCGCGACGTCGGCATAGTAGTGGTAGGTTGTCGTCGTGACCGTCTGGCCACCACTGTTCCCGCCGCCACCAAACCCGCCCTTGCCGTCACCGGCGCCGGTGGTTTCCGTCGTCGTGCGCACCTCTTCGCGGATGCCGCGCGCCCAGATGATGTTGGCAGGCAAACGCCCGCGGCCATAGACCTTGGGCCGCACCTGCCCATAGGCCGAGCCGGACAGGCGGACGTCGGTGATCTTGCCGCTCTCGACCACGCGGCGATCGGTCTGCGGCCCGAACAGCTGCTGATTGATGAGCCCGCCGATGGTCGCGCCGAACAGCGCGCCGAGTCCCTGGCCAAGGCCTCCGCCGACCGCCTGGCCAAATGCGCTGCCGGCGATCGTGAGCACGAGCTGGGCCATCAGGTCACCACTTCAAACGAAAGCTGCGGCAGGCGGTTGCCGTAGGGCGTGATGTGCAAGCGCTCGAGCACGACGTAGGCAAGCCCGCGATAGGCCGGCGTGTTCGCCGCCCCCTCGACAGCCTGGATCAGCGGATCGGCGCCTTGCGTCTGCGATCCGGGATAGACCCGCATGTCGCCGACATGGGCGGGGTCAAGCGCATTGCCGTCAGCGAAGGCCCGCGGCACGGATGCGATCGGCCCCTGGCAGAGCCCGATCGCGACGTCGCAATAATAGTGGTACTCGACCGTTGTCCGGGTCGATCCGCCGCCTCCGCCGCCACCACCTTTGCCACCGCCGCCGCCGACCGTCTCGGTCGTGGTGCGCGTTTCCTCGTGGAAGCCGCGCATCCAGATGATGTTCGAAGCGAGGCGCCCCTTGCCGTAAAGCGTCGGGATCACGCTGCCATAGCTCGACGACTGGGCCCGCAGGTCCTGCAACCGCGCGCCATAGACGGTCTGATCGGGCGTGCCCGAGCCGAACAGCTGCTGGTCGATGATGCCGCCGACATAGGCGCCGAGCGCGCCGCCAATGGCGCTGCCGATGCCCGGCAGCAGCATGTTGCCGAGCACCATGCCGCCGACGGAGAGGGCAAGGCGCGCCATCAGAACCCCGGAAACCGGAAGGCGTGCCGGAGCTTCGGCCGCCAGAAATCGGAAAACCCCTGTTCGACCACGCGCCCGGCCTCCTGGTAGCAGTGAATCAGCCCACCGTGCGGTGGCACGAACGCGCAATGGTGCGCCGGCCCCTTGCCGGCGCCGAACAGCAGGATATCGGCGGGCAGCGCCTCGGCGGGGTCGATCTCCTCGGCGAGCGCCTTGAAGCCGAGATACATGCGCGGCTCGGCGCGATAGAGGTGCCAGGTCGCCGGATAGTCGAGCGGGATCGCGATCTCGCCGAGGAAGGGCTTGGCGACGCCGCGAATGAGGCCGATACAATCGCAGCCGACGCCCTTCAGCGACGCCTGATGGTGCCAGGGCGTGCCGATCCACGAGCGCGCCTCGGCGATGATGTCATCGCGCGTATACATCAATCCCGCACCGGATAGCTGAAGACCTTGTCGTTGCCGGGGATATGCGGCTCGCCACGGAAGTTCAGCACATTGCCGAACCGAGCGTGGCAGGTCTCGATGGTCTTGTCGCAGCCGGCGGCGAGGCGAACCTGATCGCCGACCGCGATCGGCCGCGGCATCGGCGTGAACAGCGTCACCGACTGGCCGACATGGGAGAGGATCTCGGTCGCGGCGCCGGTATTGGCGCCCGACAGGAAGGTGCAGGTGCCGAAGGCAAAGAACCCATCCGGGCGCGACGTCGGCACGGTGAAGGTGTCGCCGGATGCCACCGCCGAGATGGCCAGCGTGTCGGTGAGCGGCGTGAGGTTCACCGTGCATTCGCTTGATCCGAGGCTGGTGCGGCACAGCCGCGAATAGAGATTGCCCGCGGTCTGCTGCAGCCGGTTAGCGAGGCCGCGCACCTCGGCCGAAAAGCGCTGATCGGCGCGCTTCACCTCGCCAAGCCAGCCGCGGCGCAGCAGGATGTGCCCCTGTGCGAGGTCAGCCCAGTTGACCAGCATCATGTCGATGCGCGCGCCGTCGAACCGGCCGGCGGTGAGGTCTTCGGGCCGGAGCGCATCGTCATCGAGGAAGCCATCGACGTCGAGATTGTCGACCGAGAGGTCCGACCCGGACTTGATCGCCGACGGCAGGAAGCCGGTCGAGGCGACATAGGTCAGCCCGAGATAGGTGATGTCCTGGTCGTGGTCGGTGAAGCCGCGCACCCAGCCGTCGGTGCGCTCAAGCCGCCACAGGCAGGCCAGCGTCGTCACTTCGCCGTCGAGATGGGCGGCGAGGCCGGAACTCATGGTTTTCATGTCGGCGTCCGTCAGGCGCGGATCTCGACGATCGGGATCGACGAGACTTGCTGCAGGTGATAGGCCGTCGCCACCACCGGCAGATGGTCGGCATCAAACCGGCACGGCACGTCGAAGCGGACGTCGGCGTAGGGCGTCGCCGCCGGCGCCGACGGGAACGTCACCTTGCCGGTCAGAGGGTCGATGGTGACGCTGGCCGGCGTGCCATTGACGCGCACCATGACGCTCCCTGCTTCGGGCTTGGTGATCAGGCGGACCTCCTCGACCGGGCCGCTGGCATAGCGCCGCACCAATTGCCAGACCAGCGGGTCGGCGGTCGGCACCATCTCCTGGCCGGTGGCCTCAAAATCGGTCCAGTCGCGGAACCGGAAGCCATACGCGCGACCCTTGCGGGCGCGGAAGAAGGCGATCACCTCGGCCATCTGCTCGCGGGTGCGGATGCCAGTGCCGATGTCGTAGCGGGCGCGCGAGGCCTGCCAGTTGATGTTGCGCTGCTCGAAGCCGGAGGCCACCGTTATGATGTCGGTCGAATATTCCGGGCCGCCGGTGGCGCCGCGGGCAATGGCGTCGGGGAAGCGGACGTCGTGGAACCCCATTGCCGCACCTCACAGATTGCGCCGGGCGCGCTCGATCGCCGCCGCCATCTCGGCGGTGATCTGCGATTGCGCGCGGCGGAAGGACGACGCGTCTGGCGTCGTGACGTTGAAGGTCAGCACCACCGGGACCTCGCGGCCGCGCTGATAATCGGCCGCCTCACGCCGGCTCAGCACCCGCTCGCCACGCTGCAGGATGGCCGGCACCTCGTCGGGCTTGAGATAGGCGCCATCGTGGAGCCGTGGCGCACCGGCGAAGGCAAGCGCCGGAACCATGCGCGATGCCCCGCCGGCGCCGACGAGACCGCCGCCGTGATAGATCGGTGAGCCGAACATCTGGCTGGCGGCGGCGACCGGCCCGGAGGTCGATCCGACGCCGCCGAACAAGCCGGCGAACAGCCCGCCGCCACCGGACAGTCCGGACGTGAGGCCGCCGAGAAGCTGGCGGATCTGAAGCCGGACAAGATCGGCGACGATCGAATCGACGAGGCTCTTCCACTGGAACTTGCCGGTGGTCACCATCGTCACGAGGGCGTCCTCGATGTGCCCAAGCGCGCTTCTTGTGGCCTGCTCGGCCACCTTGGCGGCGTTGCTCACGTCCTCCATGTAGTTGTTGATCGCCCGGCGCACGCCCGAGGCGGCATCGGTCGCCTTGGCGAGCGCAGCCTTCTCGCCCTTTTCCATCTCCTCGCGGGCGTGGGAGACGGCCCGCGCATAGGTCTCCTGGTCGATCGCGCCGGAGGCGAGCAGGCCATTCAATTTCTCAATGGTCGCGGCGTATTTCTCGGCCGGGGTCCAGATCTCCTCGGTCACCTTCTTGACCTCGCGGAGGATCTCCTTGCGCCGGCGTTCTGCCTCGCGCGCCTCATCGGTCTTCGACGCGCTCTTCTCAAGTGCGGCGATCCGCTGCTGTTCGAGGTCGCGGGATGCGGCGAGCGCGGCGTCGATCTCGGCCCGGTTCGAGCCATCGGGGAGAAGGGTCGCCCGGATCGTCTCCCGCCGATGCTCTTCTTCGGCGCGAGCGCGTGCGATCTTCTCGGGCAGGCTGTCATAGGCCTGCCCAGCCTTGTCAATCTCCGCGACGATGCCCTTGAGCGTGTCGCGGCGGCGCTCGTCCTGGGCCGCCTGCGCACCGGCGCGGGCGGTGTCGACGGCCTCGACCTCGGCCCGGCCCTGGGCGATCAGGCTGTCAACCCGCCCGCTGAGCCGGTCCACCTCGCGCTGCCAGGACTCGGCGAGCGCGCGGTCGACATCGAGACCCGTCTGCCGGGCGGTCGCCCGGGCGTCGTCGAGCTGCTTCTGCGCCTCGAGGAGCTGCCGGTTCGCCTCGACCACCTGCCGGCCAAGGTCGGCCGCATCAAGAGCACCGGTGAGGCGTTGCGCACCCTTGGCGATGTTGTCGAGCGCGAACCGGACGGCGTCGTGCGTTCCGGTCACGAGGACGAACTTCTTCAAGAGGTCGCCGACGGCATCGGAGGCGCGGAAGAAGGCGCCCGCCAGACCGCTGCCTTCGGCACGCCCGGCGCCGCCCACCTGTTGTTCGAGGGCGTCAAGGATCGCCCTCTGCGCTCCGGCGACATCGCCGAGCTTCATCATCCCGACGATCATCTCCTTCTGGGTGTCGGTGAAGGAGACGCCGACGCGCCGCAGCGCGGTCAGTCCCTGCTCGGGGTCTTCGAGCGCCTTGCCGAGCTGGGTCGCCGATGAGGCGAGCGACTGGCCGAATACCGCCGAGAGGTCCTGCGCCAGCCGGATGGCGCGGGTGAAGGTGTCGCCAGAGACGGAGCGAAACGTCGCCAGAATGCCGGCCGCCTCCTTGACGCTCTCGGCGCTCGCGAGCGAATAGCCCTCGATCTCATCCGCGAGGTTGGAGATTTCCTGGCCGGTCAGCCCGGCCGCAAAGCCGGTCGCCTTCAGCACGCCTTCGAGCCGCGCCTGCACCTTCTCGGCCTCGGCGGACTCGCGCAGGCCGGCGGTGAGCGCGAGCGAGACCGCTCCAAGTCCAGCCGCAGCCACGAGCCCGGCCGATCCCAACCCGCCCAAGGCAGCGCCGGCAAGCCCTGCGTTCGACGCCATGGCGTCGAGGTGCCCGCGCGCCTCCTGGGTCACGGCGTTGACGAGGCGCAGCTTCGTGTTGGCCGCGGTCGTGGCATCGCCGATGCGCCGGAGCGCGCGCTCGCCATCCTCGCCGACCGCGCGGAGTTCCGCCTTCGCCTTGCCGCCGTCGATGACGGCGAGACGAATGGCAATCTGACGGTCGGTCATAGAATCACCGATTGGCAATCTGTTCGTTGAGCTTGCTGACGATCACCGCTTCCACCGCCGGCAGGCATTCGGCCAGAACGAAGGGATCGACGCCGAGGGCGTCGGCGAGCCGGAACACCGCCGCAAAGTCAAGGCCGGTGACCGCCCCGCCGGTGGTCCGCACCTGGCCGGCGCATTTGACGATCACGTCCCAGACGCCGATGCCCTCGACGGTCCGCGGTGCATTCACCCGGTAGGGGCAGGTTTGGCACGGCGTCGGGCAGGCTTCGCAATAGCTGCCGCCCCCGCCGAAATGCCATTCGGCGAGGGCGCTGATGCGTTTTTTTCGTCGGCCAACAGCAATGCCGGCCCAACAAGGTCGCGCTCGAACGCGTCGTAAAGCGGCGGCAAGTCGAGCAGCGCGTCGATGCGCTCGGGGGTCGGCGGCAAGGGGTTGCCGTCGGTGTCACCGATGCCGTCCCAGTCCCGGATCACCATGCGCGCGATCGCCTTCACCAGCGCCACCGCAGCGGCGTGCCCGGCGGCCCCGCCGTCGCCCGGCAGCGCCTCGCGGAGGTCGGATCGCGCCGCCATCATCACGGCGGAGGTGAGCGGCGCCGCCAGCACCCGTACGCCATGCCCGAGGTCGACCCATTTCGGATCGCGGGAGAGGTCGAGACGGATCATGTCAGCTTCTCCTGTTCTCCAAGATCAGCGGAACGCCGCTCGATCGGCAATTCGGCGGAACCGGACGTTCGTCGAAATCTCCGCCGCCGAGCCACGCCCGACAAATTGGCTGATATCCGCAGCAACGGTTCAGGACGCGGCGAGCGCCAGTGACCGCGTTCTCCTGGTAGATGTTGACGCCGGTGTCCCGCACCGTTCGCCAGGCGAACGGGATCACCAGAAACGCGAGAGCCCTCATCTCAGTAGCTCGCGACGTCATTGATGAGGGTGGCAGTGCAGGTCTTGCCCAGCGTCGAATGTTTGGCCGCCTGCCAGTCGAAGGTGGCCTGGACGCCGCCCGGGCCAGAGATCGGCAGCTTCGGGCGGGGCAGATAGACGGCGTGCGCGACGAACCGCAGCAGCTTGCTGGCGGAAATTGACCATTCGAACACCAGCTCGACCGCGGTGCCGCCGACAGCGAGATCGAGCAGCGTGGTGTCGGCAAACCGGACGCCGATCTGTCCGGTGACGGCAAGCATTGCGGGGTCGGCGCCGGCGATCCGGCCGTCGGATCGGATGATCTCCACCTTGTCGAGGCCATTGGCATAGGTGAACGTGCCGGACACGACGTTGCCGAGCGGCACGCCATCGCGGCGGATGGCGCCGGAAAACTGCGAGAACCGCTCCAGCGCGGTTTCCGTCGGCGTGCCGGCACCGGAGGTGGCGGCGCGGGTCTCGCCCTGTGCGATCAGGCTCAAGGTGGCGTTGAGCAGGCCCGAGCGCTGCAGCTGGATCGACACTTTGTCGGCCATCGCGCCGAAGTTCATGCCGTAGCTCGGCACCTCGGGCAGGCCGACCTCGATCGATGCCGATGGCAGCGACAAGGCGCCGGAGGTGAAGACGTGATTATAGGGGCCCGACGCCGACCCGCCCGAGAGCGTGGCGCCCGATACCGTACCGTTCGACGCCGGCGACGTGCTGGCGGCGAGCGTGACGCTGTTGCCGCCGGTGCCGATGGTCTTGGAGGTGATGAGGATAATCGTTCCGGTCAGGTCGAGCGCGTAGGTCTGTCCGGTGAGCGCCACTGTTGCGCTCTTGTTGAGCCCGATCACTGCATTGGCGAGGGTCTCCTGCAGCGTGGCGCCGATCAGGCTCTTGTCGCCGGTGACGCCGCTCGACACGAACGTCCAGGGTGCGCCGCCGATGGTGATCGTGGCGTTGTTGGCCGGCTGCGCGCTGAAGGTGACGGCCCCGGTTGCCGCCACCCCTTGCGTCGTCGTCGGGTTGCCGAACACCAGCTTGAGCCAGGTGCCGAAGTTGCGCAGATCGAGCGGGACGACGACGTCGCCGTCGTTGTTGATAACGTCGCGCGCCGGCGGCTGCGGTTCACGGCCATAGCCCAGGAGATCGCTTTCGATCAGGTTCTGCTGTTCACCGAGGGCTGCAGAGACGAACGGCACCTTCTTGTAGCCCGAGCCGGGCGATGTGCCATAGGTTGTCTCGAACGCCATCGCCATCACGGCGTTGGCGCCGCGTGCGCGTGCCATATCGATGCTCCTCTTGTCAGGTCAGCGGGTCGGGCGTGGCGTAGACGGCGAGGACCGTCAGTTCAGCGGTCCGCCCGGGCTGGGCGCCCAGCGTCTCGACGTCGGCGGTGAGCGGTGCCTCCGCCTCGATCCAGTCGCTTAGGCCACCGAGCGTCCGGTCGGACGCGATCGCCGCCCCGATCGCCGCCAGCATGCCGTCGAGGACAGCCTCGCGCGACAGCGTCGCGCTCGAATAGGCCGCCACCTCGACGGCGATCCGGTGGTGGTAGAGGTAGCTCACCGGCGACAGCGTGACCTCCGGCTCGCCGGGGTCGCCATCGCGGACGATCACCAGACCGCCGGGGCCAATCCGCTCAGCCTTGGCCGCATTGCGCTTTACCTCGGCCCCCGGCAGCGCCGCGGCGATCCGCGCGGTGAGCGCATCGAGAATGGTCTCACGCTTCGAGGTCATGGTCTCGCTTTGAAGCAGGCCGGCGACGGGCTTGGAAAGACCTGTTAAGAGTGCTATTTAGAGGACCAACAAGGAGGCTCCACCATGGCGCATGCCGTTCACGCCACTACGGTCGCCAGCATTTCGGACCTGAAGAAAAATCCCATGGGCACGGTCGCTGCCGGCGAAGGCTTCCCCGTCGCGATCCTCAACCGCAACGAACCGGCCTTCTATTGCATCCCGGCCAAGGCTTACGAGGAACTGCTGGAGCGGCTCGAAGACCTTGAGTTGAACGCCATCGCGGACGCTCGCGAGGGTCAGGCGATCCACAAGGTTTCGCTCGATGAGCTATGAGCTCGCCTTCCTCGACGAGGCGTTGAAGGAATGGCGCAAGCTCGACAGCACCATGCGAGACCAGTTCAAGGCCAAGCTCGCCGAGAGATTGGAAAACCCGAATATTCCCTCCGCGCGTCTCCATGGCGCAAAGGAACGCTACAAGATTAAGCTGCGCAGCGCCGGTTATCGGCTGGTCTATGAGGTTCGGGACCTGGAGCTGCTGGTTCTCGTTGTCGCCGTCGGCAAGCGGGAACGCAACGAAATCTACAAGACGGCAGCCCGGCGGAAAGCGGATTGATCCAGCATCACCCGGACCAGTATTGGGCAATCAGCGACGGCACGCGCCCGGTCCACGTCCGGACGATGGCATCAATGTCGAGCCGCTTGCGCAGCGACACCTGCGGCACCAAGAGGAACACCACCGTTGTGGCCTGGCCGCTCTTGCGCCGGTTCTTCACCGCAAGCCCCTTCTTATTGATGCGGCTGTCGTCAGCGACCAGCAGGCTCGAACCCGTCCGGCGATAGACAAAGCGAAGTCGCATGCCGGTGCGCCGCTCCCAGCCGCCCGGCGTGATCTTCTTGCGCCCGCCACTCTCGCCAAGGCCAGTCTTGCCGGCCGCCGGCGTCGGGATCGCCAGCCAGAAGCCAGCCTTCGATCGGATCGTCACGCCGCGGTCGAAGGCATCAATGATCACCGGCGCCTTCGACCACACATAAGCGGCCGCATCCAGGCTGGTCCCGGTCTCGGGATAGGTCCGGCCGCGCCAGGTCCGCGACAGCCGCGCCCCCAATCCGGCCGAGACCACATCCTGGCGCAGCGCGTCCTTGAGGCCGGTGGTCACGGCCTTCATGCCGGACGTGATCGCGCGCTCGACATCCTGCTCGCTCGCAGCGATCACCTGACGGAGATCGTCGATCTCGACGGCGATCCGCATGTCAGGCCTGCACCGCTTCGCACGACCACACAAGGCCGAGGCTGTCGATCGTCGGCGCGCCGATGATCTTGAAGCTCTCGCTCGCAATCTCGACCGCGTCGCCATCCTGCGGGCGGGCGACATCCGACGTACGGACATCCAGCACCAGCGTCGGCAGCACGACGCTGGTCCTGCCGAATGCCTCGGTGACGTCAGGGGATTTCCGGATGACCCGCGCGGCAACACCGGGCGGGGTGCCGCCCGGCTGCCAGATCGCCGCCACGCCGATGTTCGGATCCTCGAAGATCGCATCGATGGCGGCGGCAAACGCGTTCATGAGAAGCTGCCATTGAGCCGCACGCGCCCGATGGTCTCGCCGGCGCCGCTGCCGACCGCCTCGACCGCCACCCCGATCAGCGTGTTGCCGGAGGCCGTCGTGGTCGTCTGCTTGTTGGTGTTGTCCCAATAGACCTTGGCGCCGACGGTCCAGGCCTGCGAGCCGACTTTCTTGAGGTCGAGCACGCCATCGACGATGGTTTCGACCGGATCGTTCAGGGCCGCCGCCGCGATCGCCACGCCGAAGATCGAGCCGACCAGCAGGCCGTCGCCGGACGTCACGGCATAGGGCGCGGCAAGCGTGATGGTGTTGCCGGGCTGGACGTAATTCCTCATCACGCATTCCTTTCGTGGAAAAACGAGGGGCGGCACGATGGCCGCCCGTCTCGTCAGGGTTCAGTGTCAGGGGAGTTGGCCGGATCAGGCACCGGGATTGCGATAGAGCCCGCGCCAGTCGATTGCCTTGGCGCCGAAGTCGAGGCGACACTTGATCTCGACGCCGTCGACATCGAAGCCGTTGCGGGTCTCGATGTACGGGCCCTGCTGGCCCTCAAGGTAGGCGTATTCGATGGTGTCGATCTGGGCGGGGTTGGCGGCGAGGTACCATGCCGTGAGGCTGACGGCGTCGAGCCGCGGCTCGGCGATCGGCGTCAGCGTGCGGATCGACTGCGGCACCACGTCCGCCGTCTTCGCCGGCACGAGGTTCTGGGCAATCAGCTGCTCGGCCGTCAGTTCGAGCGCGGCCGGCACGAGCACATAGGCCGGGCGAATGTTGAGCACGGTCTTCTTGTCGAGGCCGGTCTGCTTTGCCATCTCCGCGCGGGCCGCACCGAGCGACGTCGCGCTGAGCGCCGCGCCCGACGAGGCCAGGTTCTTGTGCGTCGCGTGGAACAGCGCAACGCCGTCGGCCATATTGGCGTTGGCGGTCACGATCCCCCACACGACATCGCTCTCAAGGGTGGCGATCGCCGTGCCGTACATGGCCGGAATGCGAGTGAAGGCGTCGAGATCGTCATTGATCAGCACCTGACGGGTGATCGCAACCACCCGGCCATAGGTTTCCAGGCGATAGCTCTCCTTGGACTCGGCAAGCGTGCCGCGCCGGAACTCGCCGCCCTCGGCCACCTTGAGCAGCTGCGGCGCCTCGCCGATCTGGACGCGGTTGAGGGCCTTGAAGTCGGTCGCGAGAACCTGCCGGCAGAACGGCACGAAGGTGCGCGGATAGACGTCATAGGCCTGCCGCAGCGTCTTGTTGGTGACCGCCGAGAGGATCTCGGGAAAGTCGGAGGTCGAATGCAGCGCACGCGTGGCGATCTCGTCACGAGAGAGGCCACGGACGTTGACGCCCACCGAACTCAGCTGCTCGCGAGCAAGTTCAAGCAGCGTCATGCCGCGATACTCGCGTGCGGGATCGGTCAGCGGGAACAGCGTCGGAGCGTAGCGATGGAGGAGCGCATTGGCCACCGCCTCGCGGCGGGTCACTCGCTCGTCGCGCCCGCCGAGCGGCACCGAGACGTGCGGGAAGATGCGGGTCTCATTGGCCTTTGCTGCAACCATGTCGATAACCTCGCGCCGGGCCTCGTCGAGGCTGACGCCGCGCTTCACGAGATCGTCGGCAACACCGCGTTCGAGGTTGAGACGTCCGACCAGATCATGGATGGTCGATACGCGCTCGCGCTCGGCGTCGCGGGCGCGGGTCGCAATTGCCTCCGCATCCGGTGCAGGCTTTGCGGCATCAGTGGAACGGGCCAGCTCGGCGGAACGCAGGGTTTCCGCCGTCGTGTCGACGGTCGTGTCGTCCATCGGGACTGACTCCATAGGCTGGGCGTCGGCGCGCTGGACGACGCAGGGGATGAGACGGTCTTGCCACCGGAAGCCGGCCGCGGCATCGGCGCCGATCGGCACCGCCGAGATCTCGAAGGGGGTCCAATCGATGGCGCGCCACAGTTCGGGCCCGCTGTCCCGTTTCGACACCTCGTATTTGTGCACTTGATAGCCGATCGACACCGCGCGGATGTGCCCGGCCTCGATGTCGCGCCAGACAGTCTGCGCATCCTCCCGATCGGAGAACCGCACCCGCGCCAGACCGCAGCCGCCCTCGATCCGGGCGCTGCCCGGCACCACCGAGCCGATCACACTGTCGAGCGCGGAGGCGTCATGCACCTTGAGCAGGGGCGCGCCACTGTTCAGCCGGTCGAGCCGCACCTTGCCCGGCTCCATCGCCAGCTCTTCGTCGAACGGTTCGCCGAAGAACGGATGCCGGCGCACGCGGGCGCCGGTCGACCACACCACCTCGATGGTGTGCTCGTCGCGGTCGATGGTGGCCGGCATGAGGTCCGCCGCCCGCATCAGCGGCGGCAGGTTGACATGATAGGTCATGAGGATGTCCTTGAAGGTCAGGCCAAGGATGGATCGCTTGATGCCGCCTGCATCACGCCGGTCTTGGTGACGCGGCGGGGATCTGAGTCGAGCACGAGGCCGAGTTCATCGAGTTTGGCGTTCATCGCCGCGATCTCGGCGAGCACGGCATCCGGGTTGTGGCCCTGACGGGCGATCGCCTGCGCCAGCGACATCGTGCCGGAGCGCAGCGCCAGCAGATCGGCCATCGCGTCCTTCAGCGGATCGACCGCGTCGAACTTCGGCGGCGACCACTCAACCGGGATGGAGCCACCCGGCAGCATGTATTTGTCGGCGGTGCGCGGCAGCTGGCCGGCCACCCACGCCGCCTCGCAGAACCACGCCCAGATCGGCTGGCACAGCAGCGGAATGACGATCTGCCACTGGATCGCGTCGACCAGCCGGCGGAACTCGACGAGACCGGCGCGGATCGAGGAATAATTGACCTGGCTGAGGTCGCCGGTCAGCAACTCGTAGGGCATGCGGAAGCCCGCCGCCACGATGTGCAACTGCGCCCGCAACCACTCGCCGGTGCCAGCCGTAGCCGCCGGCTGGTTGAACTTGATGTCCTTGCCGCCCCGGGCGTACACGATCAGTCCGGGCTCGAACTGCTCGATCCGCTTGCCGTCGGCGTCGACGACCGAGGGCGCAATGCCCTGGTCCGGCTCGTCGGCACCCAGCACGACCCCGACGACACAGGATTCGATCTGCTTGCGCTTCAGTTCGGAGACCGTCCAGTCGTCGAGGTCGCGCAGCACCCGCATCACCGGCGCCCCCCACGGCACCCCGCGCACCTGCGTGCGCTGGCGCTCGTAAAGATGCACCACATCCCGCGCCGGCACCGCCACGCTGTCGAACCGCCGGCGCAGCGAAGCCACCGCTTCGCCGGGATGCTGGGCGTAGAGCCAATAGGCGCGGCGCCGGCCGATCGGGTCGAACTCGACACCCTGCAGCACGCGGCCGCCATCGGTGAGATCGCCGTTGCGGGTCGAGTCCAACAGATCGGCCTCGATCACCTGCAGCTGCACCGGCACGGTCAGCCCGTCGCCGGCCAATCGCGGCCGGCGCCGTACCAGCACCTCGCCGGCCTCGACCATCTCCCGGACCGCCAGCGTCTCAAGTCCGTAGATGTCCATCCGGCCGTCGGCGTCGCACTGCGCCGACCACGCCTCCCACAGGGCGTTGACCTTGTCGTCGAGCCGGGCACTTCCGGTCGCCGCCCGCGGGATGATGCCGGCCCCGACGATGTTGTTGACCAGCACCGACACTCCCTTGGCCGCGTGCGGGTTGTTACGCACCAGATCGCGCATGCGGTCGCGCAGCAGCGCACCGGAGGCGGCGATCTCGGCGTCCGCCGAGGTGCCGGGCGCCCGCCAGCCGGAGGTCAGCCGGCCGCGCGCCGCGCCGTCATATCCCCGCCGGCCGGACGCGATGGCATCGAAGCTGCGCCGGGCCCGCGCCCGCCGCACCCCGGCCTCGGGCGCAACCCATGCCACGATCCGGTCGATCAGGCTCGCCCCGCTCATCGATCTCCCCGACTGAAGGTGGCAAAGCCGGCAACCGGCCGCCCGGACCCGCTCGCCGCTGCCATCTCGGACTCGATGGTGCGGATCCGTTTCAACAGATCATCGGCCGAGCCATACTCCACCGTCTTGCCGTCGTAGCTCACCCGCAGCGTGCCGCTGGCGTAGGCGCGCTTGAGCGCATCGAGTTCGGTGGTCGTCCAAGGCATCGTTCACAACCATTTCGCGCGCGCGCCGAGCCACTGGCTGGCACGCTTGGGCGCCAGCGGCACTGGGCGCGTCAACACCCCGGCGGTGGCGGGCGGAGCGGTCTCCGCAGTCGCCACAGCCGCCGGCAGCGGGCCGACCTGGTCCTCCAGATCGCGCCACTTGTCCTCGGACCAGCGGTCCGCGCCGGCGATCCAGGCGGCGGCCCGGGCATAGACCCGGCAGTCCAGCGCCTCGTTGCGCTCGCGCAGCTTCTGCCATTCGAGCTTGCCGATGCCGCGCTTGGTCTTCACTGTCACCAGCTGCTCGGCGACCAGCTGCTTGACCCATTCCGCCTCGGTGCCCTGCGGCAGATGGACCATCCCCGGCGGATCGACGGCGCCCGCCGCACGCTCCTCGTCGGTCGGCCGGTCGAGCCGGAGGAACCGGTAGGTCTCGGCCTTGAAGGTCGAGACCGCGATCGTCCACAGCCGTGCGCCACGCTTGAGCTTGCGCCCGCCCTCGGTCGCGTCGACGAAGGTCGGACCCATCACCGGGGCGGTGCGGTTGAAGCCCTCGACGCCCTTGACCGGCGCAACCTGCGAAAAGCCGGCCTTGCGGGCCCAGCCATAGACCGCCGGCGCCTCATAGCCGGTGTCGATCGCCAGCTTGACGAGGCCAAGCCGGGGGCCATGGGCATGCGGCCAAGTCCGGCCGAGCAGATCGGTGAGCGCCGCCCAGCACGCGACGCGCTCCGGCCCGCCCTCGATCACCACGTGATCGACCAGCCAGCTGGTCAGCCCGCGACCCCAGGCCCAGACCGAGACCTCGATCCGGTCCTTCTGGACATCGGTGCCGGCGGTCAGGAACAGGCCGCCGCTCGGCACGACACCGAGGCGAGCGGGACCGCGGCGATCATAAAGCCGCTGCCACTCCGGCGCGTCGCCGCGCTCCTGCCAGGTCTCGCCGAGGATGGTGTTCTTCAGGCTCCGCCGCTCGTCGTCGGTGGTCGCCGCCTCCCACGCCCGCGCAATATCGGCCCACGACATCCAGCCCACCGGCGAATAGAGCGCCGACACATGGAACCCGATGGTGCCAGGGTCGGCCGACTGCGCCGTCGGCCGCCAATCGCCGCCGGCGAGCATCGAAGTCTTGTGGTGCTCGGCGATCGGCTGCTCGCAGCCCTCGCAGGTGTAGGTCGCCGTCTCCGGGCGGCCCTTCTCCCAAACCAGGCGTTCGAACCTCAGCCACTGCATGTGGCCGCAATGCGGACACGGCACGAAGAAGCGCCGCTGATCGGACGCTGCGAACTCCCGCTCGATCCGCGACAGGCCGCGCACCGTCGGCGTCGAGCCCATCAGCACCTTGGCCCGCCAGGCGAAGGTGCGCGTGCGCGCCTCGGCCAGCGCGACGGGATCGCCTTCCTCATCGGCCGACGCCGGATAGGCGTCGATCTCGTCGAGGAACAGATACCGCGCCGGCATCGAGCGCAGCCCGACCGCCGAATTGGCGCCGGTGATGATCAGCAGCCCAGCCGGAAACTCCTTCGACAGCACCGTGTTGCCGGCATCGCGCGCGCGGGCCGGCTTCACCCGTTCCCTGAGCGCCGGACTCTCGGCAATCAAGGGATCGATGCGCTGCCGAGAAAAACGCTTGGCCAATTCCACTGTCGGCTGGACCGCCAGCATCGGCCCCGGCGCGTGGTGGATCACATAGCCGATCCAATTGTTGCCGGCCTCGGTGAACCCGACCTGCGCCGACTTCATCACCACGATGCGACGCGCCGGATGCGCCGGCGACAGCGCATCCATGATCGCCCGCATATAGGGCGCGCGAGCGGTGCGATAGCGGCCGGGCTCGGCCGACGCCCGCGCGCTCAGCACACGATGCCGGTCCGCCCACGCCGACACGGTGAGGTCCGGATCCGGCGTGAGGCCGCGCTGCCACGCCGCCGTGATCGCATCGGCACCCTCGAAGTCGATCAGATCATCTGAAGCCGGGCCGGATCTCGGCGAGTTCGGCGAGATGCGCACGAACCTGCGCCTCCAACACTGTCTGCATCCGGCGCGGATCGATGTCGAGCTCGGCCGCCATCAACGCCGCCACCCGTGCCGGCCACGTCACCCACGCATCCCGTTCCTCGCGCGCCAGCTGGAACACCAGCGCGATCGCCCGCGGACGGTCGATCAGCTCGTTCTTCATCTTCTGAAGGCGCAGCCGACGCTCCTGGGCCTTCAGCACTTCGTTGGCGGTCTTGGCCTGCAGGAAGGTCGTTCCCCCGCCGGTGATGGGTGCCGCAAGACCATTTTCGCGCAGCGTGTCACCG
This sequence comes from Blastochloris viridis, assembly GCF_001402875.1. NCBI lineage: Bacteria > Pseudomonadati > Pseudomonadota > Alphaproteobacteria > Hyphomicrobiales > Blastochloridaceae > Blastochloris > Blastochloris viridis. The sequence continues at coordinate 1,355,368 of NZ_CP012946.1, forward strand.
ACCGCCGAGAGCGCCGCGTCCGGCACCGGCTTCATCTTGGCGTCGCCGGAGTCTTGGCGCTGCTTGGCGGGGTCGGTCGTGGCCGTGCGCCTGGCGTCGCTGGCCGCGGCGTCAATCGAGCCATCGGCAAACAGAACCAGCCGACCGGCGGACTTCGCCTTCTGGATCGCGCCCCGCGACAGCCCGACATGGGCGGCGTACCGGCGCTCGCTCATGCCCTGCATCTTAAGCTCCGAAACAGCAATGAACCGAAGGTCCGCGTAGAAAACGCCAGTTTTCCTAGAGAAATGATGCGCTTATCCGCTTGATGGTGCCGCGGAAACGAGCCTCAATGGGATCACGAACCAAGGAGATCCCCGATGTCCCGCCGCACCGACAACGCCAAGGTCCTCGACGCCTTCATCGCCAGGAAGGCCGAGATCGACGCCATGCTGGCCCGACTTCAGGCCCTCAGCGACGAGCATTTCGAGATCCATCCCGACGAGGTCCACTGGGGCCATGTCGGGACGCTCGCCCATTATGCCGAACTCCTCAAGCGCATCACCGACAGCGCGTTCAAGGAGGGCGAACACGCCGAGTGATCAAGCACCCCTTCCGCGCCTGAATAGCCCCGCGTCGCGACGCGCGACCGGGGCTCGGGGCTGTAGGAGCGCCACGATGGTCGTGGCCCCTTCAGCACAGGACGCCATCCCATGGCCCGTCTTTCCGACACGCAACTCGTGATTCTCTCGGCCGCCTGCCAGCGCGACGACCGCCTCGTCCTGCCGCTGCCCGAGCGCCTCAAGGGCGGCGCCGCCAACAAGGTGATCGACAGCCTCGCCGCCAAGGGCTTCATCGCAGAGGTCGACGCCAGGAACGGTGACCCGATCTGGCGAAAGAAGCGCAACGGCCACGGTGTTACGCTGGTGGTCACCGACGCCGCGCTCATAGCGCTCGGGATCGAAATCGATGCCGATCCCGACGCCAATGAAATGTCGGGGCCGGCGCCCGACGCCGTCCAGATCGACGACGCTACGGCGAGTGATCCCGCTCTCGCAACGGCCAATGCCGAAACCGGGCCGAGTGGTGCCGCCCGCCGCACGCGCGAGAACACCAAGCAGGCGAAGCTGATCGCCATGCTGCGCGCGCCCGATGGCGCGACCATCGACGAGATCGTCGCCGCTCTCGAATGGCAATCGCACACCGTGCGCGGCGCCATCGCCGGCGCGCTCAAGAAGAAGCTCGGCCTCGACGTCACGTCGGAGAAGGTCGAAGGGAGGGGGCGAATCTACAAATTGCCGCCTGCCTGATGCGTTGCAGCTTCGAACAGCCGATGCCGCCGCCCGCCTGGGCGGCGGTTTTTCAATCTGTCCCACGAACTCGGATCGCCTCGAACAGTCGCCGCAGCAGATAGCCGCGGGCAAGCGACACGCCGACGAAGGAGAGCCCGATGGCGAGATGCTCGCGGAACGCGGCATCGATCCCGAACCATGGGAACACCACGATCTGCGTGGCGATTGCCAGCACGTAGCCCACGACGACGTTGGTCGCGGATTCGATCAGCGACATGGTGCGCGACTGCATCATGCCGCCGCCGCGTCGGTGCCGGCACCAAGCCGCTGGACCTTGATCTCGGCGAACGTCGTTCCATCACCATCGAGGATCGCGGCACGGCCGGTCTCGGCCTGCCAGCGCTCGATGGCGACATCGACATAGGCCGGGCTGATCTCCATCGCGTAGACGCGCCGGCCGTTGGCCTCGCCCGCCATGATTTGCGAGCCTGACCCCGAGAACGGCTCGTAGCAGAGCCCGCCGCGGGCGACATGCTGGCGCATCGGGATCCCGAACGCCTCGAGCGGCTTCGGCGTCGGATGATCGGGCCGCTCGTCCTTGGCGAAGCCCGGCATCTCCCAGGTCGAAGGCAGCGTCTCGTCGGCCACCTTTGGCGGACGGTTCGGGCGGCGCCAGCCCATGAAGCATGGCTCATGCTTCCAGAGATAATGCGACCGGGTCAGCACGCCCCGATCCTTCACCCAGATGATCTGCTGATGCACGAAGGCGCCGGCCTTCTCCCAGCACGCCTCCAGCATCGCCTGGCGGCGCGAGGCGTGCCAGCAGTACCAGGCGGCGTCCTCGGTGATCGCCTCGGCCACGGCGGCGGCGATGAAGCCGTCATAGAGCTCGGCGCCCTGGCTGGCGTCGTCCCAGGTCACGCCGTAGGACGGCGACCAGTCTTTGTTGCGCGTCGGATGGTTGGAGCCATCGTAATCGACGAGGTACGGTGGGTCGGTCGCGAACAGCACGGCGCGCTCGCCGTTCATCAGCCGACGAACATCCTCGCGTTTTGTGCTGTCGCCGCACAGCAGCCGATGGCCGCCAAGTAGCCACAGATCGCCGGTGCGCGACGCCGGATTGCGCGGCGGCTCGGGGATGATGACCGGCGGCACCGAGCCGCCGGCGCCACCGTCTGCACCGTCCGCCTCCGGAGCGAAGGCGAGCAGCTTGTCGAGTTCGCCGTCCGCGAAGCCGACCAGCGACAGATCGAAATCTTCGGCCAGCAGATCCTGCAGTTCGCCGGCGAGCAGCGCTTCGTCCCACGGACTTTCGGCGAGCCGATTGTCTGCCAGACGATAGGCCCGCCGCTGCGCCTCGGTCAGATGGCCCAGCACAATCACCGGCGCCTCGGTCAGCCCAAGCTGCGTCGCCGCCAGCACCCGGCCGTGCCCCGCGATCAACTCGCCATCCTCCGCCACCAGGCACGGCACCGTCCAGCCGAACTCGACCATGCTGGCGGCGATCCTGGCGACCTGATCGGGCCCGTGCACCTTGGCGTTCTTGGCGTAGGGCTGCAGGCGCGCCAGCGGCCACATCTCGATCCGCTCCGGGGCGAAGGCGAGGGTCATGTGTGGTCCTGTCGATGATCGGGCCGCTTCCGCGAGCTGGATTCCAGACGCGGGTGTCCGCTGGCCTCCGGGTGGACTCCCGAAATCCAGGGGGCATCCACCCGGCGGGGTGGCTCATGTGTCTGATGTTACGAAGGTTTCAGGGGTGGGCGGCGGCTTCTGGCTTCCGGGTGGCTTCCCAAAAAATCCGCCATGACGCTAGCGATACGCTGCGCCTCGCCCTCCCGCATAGGTTGTATGCCAGGAAGGAACCAAAATTATCAAAGGCTTAGGCCTTTCGAGTAACAATTCGGTGCCGGGCTGTCGTCCCCGCGCGCCTCTCCCGAGGATAGTCGAAATCTACCCCAAGACCGGGCCTTTCGTCTGTGCGAAAAGTGTCCGCCGGACACTTCCCGCGCCAGTGCTCACCGCTGCACCGCGCTCGCCAGCGCGATGACGTTGCGCTTCGACAGATTGCGATTGAGCCGCCGACCATTAAGCTTGAAGGCGATCACGCACAGCGCATAGAGCCAGTGCTCGTGGGCGGCCGAGCGCTGCAGCCCGACCGTCCAGCAGATGATTTTCCAGCGTTCGCCGAAGGCGCGCAACCAGACGATCTTGCCGTCGACCGGATCGAGGCCGACGGTCCAGCTCAGCGTTTCCTCCATGCGGCTGATGGCGGCCGGCGACGGCACGATGTTCATCGGGCGCGGGGCCTGGCCCACCTTGTCGGCGAAGCTGTGAGTGATCTCCGGCCACACGCTGAAATACCCCTGCCGCCGGGGTTCGGGTAGGCGCTTGAGCACGAAGGCCGCTTCCGTCAGCCGTTCCTCGACCAGGCTCGGTGTCCAGTTCACAGCACACCTCCGCGGGTGTCGATGGCCCACAGCAGGATGGCGATGGCGTCGGCTTCGTTGTCGTCGGCCGGGGTGAAGCCGCGGGCCCGGATCGCGGCCAGCACCGCTGTCTTGTCGGCATTGCCCTTACCGGTGGCGTGGCGCTTGATGGTGCCGACCGGCACGCCCTGGTAAGCGACGCCCTCGCGCTCACACCACGCGCTCAAGGTCGCGAGAAAACCGCCATAGAGGTGCGCGGCATCGGTGCCGACATGGCGCCGGACCTCTTCGAAATAGACCGATGCCAAGCCGCCGGTGTCATTGGCCAGCTGGGTCAGCCAGCGCTGGAAGCGAAGATAGCGCATGCCGCCGCCATCGAAGCGCCCAGGCCGGAACGTGGCGGTGCCGCTGTGAACGATCCCGCCCGTCAGGCTCGCCCAGCCGGTGGTGGTGCCCAGGTCAAGGGCAAGGATGGCGCCGTGGGCGGAACCGAGCGACAGCGCCGGTGACGCGCTTGCATCCGCGGTGGGCAGAGCCAGAGTCGTCGCAGCCATGATGGTCTCCGTGCAGGGGATGGTCGTGGTCGGGGCGGCGACGGCGTGGTTCTTGGCGGAGCTCGCCGTCGTCGCCTGCTCGGGGCTGGTCAGCCGAGCCGGGGGGATGCCGGTGGTCGGGCAGCGAGGAAACGGCGCTTGCGTTGTCGCCCGCCGGTCGTCACCGGGTGACCGGGTGACCGGTGTTGCGGGCAGCGCCGGTTCAGGCCTTTGGCGGTCAGCGCGCTGGTCTGCTCGAATGGCTGACCGCAGTCGGCGCAGTAACCGCGCCACGTGATCAGCGTGGTTGGCTTGCCATCTCGGCGTTGGTGCGGGTTCAGAGCGCTGACCTCGTAGCGCTGACCTTCGACCAGCAGCACCGTCCCGATTGACGGCGCTACGTTGAAAGCGATCCGTTTCACGACGATCAGACGAGCCATGATGGGGTTCCTGAAAGGCGCGACACGAGGACCGCGCGAAACCTTGGTGACAAGGCGGAGGAGGAGACGCCCGTCGCAGACGGGGCGTCGTCCTCGTCCTCCCCCGAAGGGGGTAGCTTTCACCCCCACAACTTCGGAGGCCCATTAATGCACTGTTTTTGTTGATGAAAACCAAGTTGGGGAGGCTCGGATCGGCCATCGCGTTCCCAACTTGAATCTGCGAAAGACCGCGCAGTCGGGCGAGCCGGAGCCAAGGTAGTTGGGAAACCCCGTCCCAACTTGCTGGGGCGCGTCGGTGCGAAACCGGACTGGATGGAGCGAAGGTAGTTGGGGCCGTTTTTCCCAACTTCCCCAACTTGAATCTGCGCATTCCTGCGAACGGTGCGGGTCGATGCAGAATGGTCATTCGACGCCCTCCGGATAGACCCAGACATGCGGGTTTTCGACCGGCATGGCGGCGCCGCTCTGCGGGCACTTGTAGTGGCTGGGCAGCACCGCGATCCGGACGGGAAGGATCTCGCCGGTGACCGGGTCTGCGGTCTCGTCACCCGTCGCGAAGGTCATCGCCTCGACGCAGAGGTAGCCGAACTTCGAGCGCGATGTGGGCAGGCCGAACGGCCCGCCGTCCCGGACGAACTTGATGAAGCCCTTGGTCGCCAGCACGCTGATCCGCTCGCGGATGGTGTCCTTGCCGCCAAGCCCGGCCTGGTTCTCGAAACTCTCGGCGAACTGAAGCGCCGTGTAGAGCCGTCCGGCTTGCGCCTCGTCGAAGAGGAGCTGAAGGATGACGTCATGCTTGCGCACGCGCTCGGCATCGAGCTTCTCGCCAAACTCGCGTCGCACGATCCGCTGGCCGGAGCGATCGATCTCGGTCCAGCGCCCATTGATTTTGTCGATGATCATCGGTTCGATGCCGGGGCCGTTGCGCATCTCGAAATGCAGCATCCGCTCCGGCCGGTCTTCGTCGGGCCGGAACATGATGACGCCGGAGGTGTAGAAGCTGCGAAGGCTGCCCGCGCCCGAGAGCGCCATGAACGGATCTTCGGCGAGCTGTTTTTTCGTGATCTTGCGGGTGTGGTGACAGAGGATCAGGCCGGCATCGGGCGCGATTGCATCGCGCAATGCCTCGACCCGCTCCTGCAGGAAGAACAACATCGCGGTGTTGTCGTTCTCACCGCCGCCTTCGGGACCGCCGTCGAAGAGGTTGCGGATCGGGTCGATGCACAGGATGTCCGGCGTGCCGTGGCCGTAGTGGGTGCGAACGGCGGCGATGGTGAGGGCGACGCCGCCGGCGTCGAGCAGCATGCGGACTTTCGGCGTGGCAACGAGGTTGTCGCGTGCCACGGTCAGGAGCGCGGAATCGATCCCGATGGCCTGAAGGCGTTCCCGAAGGTAGTGATACTGGATCTCTGCTTGCAGATAGAAGATCCGCAGCGGTCGGGGCGGCGTAAAACCGAGGAACGGCACGCCTGCCGCCATGTGAACGAGCAGGCTGATCAGGAAGTCGCTCTTGCCGACCTTTGGCGCGCCGCCGAGCACCAGCATGCCGCCCGGCGTCAGCACGCGCGGGGCGATGATGTCCTCCGGCATCGGGCTTGTGTCGTCGAGCAGCGCGCCGAGCGTGAAAACCGGCAATGCCGACATGGGCGGCGCAGACAGGCGTTCGAGCGCCGGCCCGTGACGTTCCTCGTGCAACCGCCAGAGGCGCTGCGCTTCGGAGGCGAGCCGCTCCAGCGGCCAGCTCGGGCGGAGCTGGGCGGCGTTGTACTGACAGATCGCCTCCCAGGCCTCGTCGCGGCTCATGCGGCCCTCGTGCGCCAGCCGCACGTAGTGACCGATCGCCGCGCTCGCGCCCTGGAAGCGGGTCCAGTCGTCCGAACCACCTTCGCGGACCGGGGTGGTCAGGATCTCGGTGATCGACGGTTTGTCGGTCGCGGGTCCCGGCTCGGATCCGACGCCAGGGAGCGGTGGCATGTCGGCGATAAGCTCGGCGAAGTCGCGCAGGTGGACCTCGACCTGGGAGCTGTGGCGGCGGATGGTGACCAGTCGCTTGAAGCCGCCTTTGTGATAGATCGAGCCGGCCAGACGGATGGGCTGGTGCGCCGATCGGAAATGAGTGTCGCCGCCGACCTTGACCGCAATGTCGCCGCGCAGCCGGCATAGATGCGCGATGTCCTCGCCCTCGGCCGGTTCGCTCAAGCGCCACCAGACATGCAGCTTGTCGAGGCCATCGGGCGTGCGGCCGCCGCTTTCGACGATCAACGTCGGCTCGCCGAGATGTCGGATGAGGTGTTCGAGTTTCGCAGCGATGTCGCCCGCGTCCAGATCGACCAGAACCGTCTGCATCTGCCGGACGTCGGCGGCCTTGGCCTTGCCGGTCTCGGCGACCGTTCCCGGCACCACATAGAACGCCGCGCCCTCGCGCGCCGCCCAGCCTGCGAAGGTCACCATCTTGTCGAGCGCGGTGGCGTCAGCCTCGATCCAAGTATTGTGCGGGCGGCCGTCGAAACCCTGCCCCTTGTCGACGAAGCCGCGAACTGGAATCCAGCCGTCGCAATAGCCGAAGACGACGTCGAGAAAGACGGCGATCTGCTCGCGATCCGGCTCGATGTCGAAGGGATCGGCCTGCGGGGCGGCGTCATTGAAGTCGCGCCACGGATTGAAATGGATGATGTTGTCGTCGGTCATGCCGGCAACCCCCAGCAGCGTTCCGCCCACGGGCACATCCGGCACTCGTGAAAATCGCGCGTCATGGCGATCCGGGGCAGCAGTTCGTCTGCATCCGTCGCCTGAAGGATCCGCACCGCACGGTCGCTAATGCGCTGGGCAAGGCCCGCATCAAACGGTACGAGCTCGTGGTGGAGTTCGGCGGTGTCCTTGTTGATGGCGGTGAACACCGCCGGATTGTCGGAGATGCCCGGAACCTGCGCTTCCATGTAGGCCTGATAGATGGCGATCTGCGCCGCGTAGATGGGCTTCGCCACGACGACGCCCTTGGCCACGGTCTCGCGCCAGTTCTTGGCATTCATCGTCTTGCACTCCCACACTGCGGGAACCCCGATCTCGAGCGGCTCGGGCGCGGCGGCGATGATCCCGTCGACATGCCCCCGGATACGACCACCGGCGACCGAGAAGCCGAATTGATCCCCGTCCTGACGGTTGCCTTTGCGGGTGTAGAGCTCGAACCCGGCGCTCTGCAGCCAGCGGATCGCCAGGCTTTCGAGCGCGTGTCCGATCTCGAATATCCGCAGCGTCCGACCATCGAAGCCGGCGCCTTCGTCCTTCGGGGCGTCCACGAACTCGAACTGGAGGGCGCGCTCGCAGGCGTGTCCGAGACGTGACGCGCCGAGATAGTCGCGGGGCGGAGTGCTGGCCCGTTCGGCAACGATCGCGGCATCGATGGCGCCGTTCACCAGATCGGCGATGGTGGCGCGATGGTTGAAGTTGAGCATCAGAACGGCACCTCCACCTCGCTGCTTGTCGCCATGGCGTGCATGGCGTCCTGGAAGCCGCCGACGGCGACCTCGATGAGCGTGAGAACCTGCGCCTCGTTGAGCTCGGCAAGGCGGACCTGCCAGCCGATTTCCTCCATGATTTCGGCGACCAGCTTCATGGCGGCGCGGATCGCTGCCTTTTCCTGTTCGGTGAGATCAACCATGGCCCAGCGCTTCCGCGCCAAGCGCGTCCAATAGACTTGACAAGCCATCGAACAGAACCAGACCGATGGTCGGGGCTGCTTCGAGCGGTGCGGATCTGACCAGCCAAAGCCACGAGTGGATCGCCGACATACGGCACAGAGCGTTCCACGCGGATGCCAGAGCCGCAGCCGATCGGAAGCGGGGGTGATCATGCGCGGCTTCCATCATGCCGCCCTCCCGATGACTGCCTCGGGAGCGGCTTCTGCGGCACCGAAGACGAGGGAGCGGATCGCATCGCGGTTGAAGCGAAAGGTAATCAGCGCCGAGGCCTGATAGCGGGTGAGCCCGAAGTCCTGCCGACATTCGGATGGCAGGAAGGCGAGCTGCCGATCGGTCGGCGGCTGGTTCAGCCAGCGGCGGGTCTTGTGCGCGGTTTCGTCGGTCTCATTTTCGTTCAGCCAGTCGTCGGCGGCCGCGAGGCAGATGGTGCGTTCGCCCATGGCCAACAGCCGCGGGCGCTGCTTCTGCAGGCCACCGATGCCGTACCAGCGGCCACCGAGGAAGAAGATGCCGCCCCAGGCGTTGAAGCCGTTCGCGATGAGCGCGGCATCATCGCCGAAGAGATCGCACCAGCGGAAACTCGACCGCTTCAGAAGATCGATCTCGCTCATCACGAAGTCGCCGAGCGGCGTCGCCTCGCCACCGTCGGCGCGCTCCCAGACGTGGCCACAGAGCGGGCACTCGGTGCAGCCGAGCGGCACCTCGGCCTCGCACTGCGGGCAGATTTTGGTCGGCGCCTCGCCGGCGGGCTCGCGGCCGTTGAGGTCGACGTCCTGCTCCAGCGATCCATGCAACAGGGTCGATGTGCCGAAATCGAGCACGATGCAGTCGGTCTTAACGACGCCTGGATGCTCTTCGGGCGAAACCGTGCGCAGGCCCCGGCCGACCATCTGGATCATGGTCGACTTGTAGGAGCTCGGCCGCAGCAGCACGACGCAACTCGTCGGCGGGTGATCCCAGCCTTCGGTCAGGACCGCGACATTGACGACCACCCTCAGTTCCCCGGCGGCATAGGCGCCGAGCGTCGCCTTGCGGTCGGTGTCGGTCATGTCGCCGTGGACCAGCCCCGCCGCGGCGCCCGCCGCGTTGAAGGCGGCGGTCACGTTGCGTGCGTGGTCGACTGTCGAACAGAACACCACCGTCTGGCGCTCGCCCGCCTTTTCCCGCCAGTGGCGGATGACCGCGTCCGTGACCGGCGAGCGGTTCATGATCGCGTCGACCTCGGCCATGTCGAAATCGTCAGCGGTCCTGCGCACCTTGGAGAGCTGATCTTGGACGCCGACATCGATCACGAAGGTGCGGGGCGGCACGAGATGGCCGGATGCGATCAGTTCGCCGATCCGGATCTGGTCGGCGACGTTCGAGAACACCGGACGCAGACCGCGCTTGTCGCCCCGGTTGGGAGTCGCCGTGACGCCGTAGATCCGGCACATGGGATTGCGCTGCAGCGCGGTGTCGATGATGCGGCGATAACTGTCCGCCGCCGCGTGGTGCGCCTCGTCGATCACCAGGAGATCGAGCGCTGGCAGCTGATCCAAGTTGCCAGCACGCGCGAGCGTGGGCACCATCGCGAAGGTGACCTGGCCAGCCCAGGATTTCTCCTTGGCGTCGATGACCGAGGTCGTGATCTTCGGGTTCACCCGACCGAACTTGGTTCGGTTCTGCGCTGTAAGCTCATCGCGGTGGGCGAGCACACAGGCCTTGGCTTCGGTGCTCTTTGGGGTTTCGCCGACCATGCGCCCGGCGACCGCCGAGAGCATGATCGACTTTCCCGCCCCGGTAGGCGCGACGCCGAGGGTGTTTCCATGCTCGTCGAGCGCGCGGACGCTACGCTCGACGAACTGCTTCTGGCGGGGCCGGAGCAGCATGGCAGCCTCACTGCGCCCACGACGGGCGCGTGCCCGACTTTGGCGTCGAAGATTGGGGCATCGAGGGTTGCGACGGCGGGGCCGGCGGAGACGGCGCCACGCCGGTCGTGCCCATGATGGCGGGGTAGTCCTTGTGATCCGGCGTGACCGCCGCGCGGATCTCGTTCTTCTCCTCGCCGTTGGTGTCGGTGCCGATGTCGATCTTTGCGACGAACTCCAGCCCGTCGAGATCGGCGAACCCGCTGATGCGGCGCGCGGCCTGGGCTTGGGCGGACGTGTCCTTGTCCGAGATGCCGCGCGCGGAATTCAGCATGCCGCGGATCAGGCTTCGGCCCATGTTGCCCCAGTCCGGTCCCTTGGGGCTGTAAAGCCCGATCAGCGTGAAGACCTTGCGCCGGGCATAGGACCCTTCGAGCACCGTGAATTCTCCCGAGAGGTAGACCGAACCGGTGGTCCCGCGCGTGGCGTAGCCGCCGGTCCAGCCCTGTGCCGGGTCGTTGAATCCACCCGGGCGGATCGATAGGCGCACCTTGGCCAGCGTGCCCTTGGGGATGAGGTTGGTGTTGGACTGGGCGTCGTTGAAGTCGTTCCAGGATCCAGACATGGTTGGCGTCTCCTCGTTCAGGCGATTTCGGAATGCGTGGGGGCGTCGGGGGCCGGCGCCGTCGCGGCCGCGGATGGGCTGTGATAGGCGAGCCGCTCGGGGGCGGGCTTTACCGGGCCGTTGATCTTCGCCATCAGGCGGCCGAGATGCGGGGCCTCGACCATGTCGAGGCGGCCTGAACGGTCCTTGGCGGGATAGCCCCAGGGGTTGAGCGTCTGGCAGACGAACGCCCGGTACGACGTGCCGGACTTGTCCTTGATCTCCGCCATGGTGAGGACTTCATCGACGATGCCCGGCAATTCGAGGCCGGTCTTCGCGCCGTCGATCTGCGGTACAAAGATCTTGCGGTTGAAGTCGTCGAGCTTTTCGTCGAGCACGCCGACGAAGACGATGTTTTTGCTGCGGGTGTGCTGGAGGTGCGTCAACCACGCGATCATCTCGCGGCCATGCAAGCCGTAGGCGCCACGGATGTCCGGCTTGCCGGTTTTCTCCGACGTCGCCTCGGGCTGCCCGCGGCACCACTGGAAGCAGAGCCGCCCCGCCACGGTGATCGAGTCAATGAAGACGGTCTCATAGCGGCCGAGCACCGCAGGATCACCGAAACGGCTGCAGACCTCGTCGAAATGCGCTTGGCTGTAAGGCTGGTCCTCGCGCAGCGCCGGGTTCGGGCCACCGATGAACACCGCGAAATCGCGGCACTCCTTCCATGTTCGAGGGCGCAGCGTGTCGCCGGGCCAGCCCTCGATAGCGAGGTCACCCGCTTCCAGATCCATGAACAATGTGGCACAGCCCTGGGACGCCGTGCTGGACATCAGCGTCCACAGCAATGAAGTCTTGCCGATCCCGGGCTTGCCGAAGATGGCGGCCTTGATACCGCGGGCCTCAGCGAGGCGCTGGTCGGCCGTGATGATGGGGAGCGCGCCGGTCACGACAGCACCTCTGGCGTTGCGCGCAGCCTACCGGCCACACCATGAATCGCGTCGAGGCACTGCCCAAAACTCCAGTCAGGATGATCCGCCCAAAACCTGTCGGCCTGATGCAGAGCGATGCGCCATTCGCGCAGAGCCGCGCTGTCATGAGCGATCTGCTGCCGCCGGATCTCGATGGCGCGTTCGAACTGGGCGCGCGACAACTTGCGCGTGGCGACCAGCGTCGTGCCCTCAAGATCCATGGCCACCGCGGCGGGCAGTTGGAACGGCAACTCGGCCTGCGCGGAACCTGCGGTCTTCTCCGCCTTCACCCTCAGGGCCCGCGCGCGGTCGTCGATCCGACCGACGAGGCCGTCGATGCCGGCGAGATATTGGCCGTCGGCATCGATGTCGTCCCATCGCTCAACGGCGGCTTGGCGCTTGTTGATGGTTCGGCCGGCGATCACGTTGCCGACGATCTCGGCGACGACGTCATTCAGACGCATCTGTCCCATGCTGGACCTCCTGTTCGAAAAGGGTGCTGAAGTCGGTGAGCCATGCCGCCGCGCGCCGGATCGGCACCGTGTCGACGGCGTGGTAGGATGCCGGCGGGATGCGCCGCACAGCCTCGGCCGGGTCGGGCTGCTCGGCGATGAGTTCAACGATCTCGTCGAGCCGCGCGTGGATCGCCCGGTCCTCCTGCGTTCCGAAAATCGCGATTTGCTGGGCACGCTGCTCGGGAGTCAGCGGCGGCGGCCTGTCGGCGTCGATCTGACGAACGCTGTCCTGCGTGCGCCTGAGCCGGTCGATTGAGCGCTGCAACCTCTCCTCGGCCGCCCGGCGCAGGGCCGCGCGGGTGGGTTCCTCGCCCCGGGAGAGCTGGTCGTCGAGGGTGCGACGAACGAGGCCGGGATCGGCCGCCTCGGCGTCGCGGATCTTGCGGGCCTCGTGGATCAGCTTGGGTGAGACCCCTAGTTCCACCACGGTTGGTTCAAGATTCCCGTCTGGAATCTTGAAATTTCTGCCACCGCCGTGGCCGGCCACTTCGCCCCGTTCCTGCGCGGCATCGTATTCGTCGGCCAGCCGGCGTTTGGCGCGGGCCTCGATTTCGAGCGCATGGGCCTGCGCGCGATGGGCCGCGGCCACCAGGTCGTCATGGGCCGCTTTGGCCCGATGCAGGCGCGCGGCGCGGCGGGCGACATCGTAGGCAAGACCTGCCGCTTCGCGCGCCTCAAGAACCTCGGCCGCGGTCTTCGCGCTGCTCAGCATGCTGGCAGCACGATCAATCAGACTGGGCAGATCCAGCGGCTCATGAGGGACTGGAGCGAGCGCGGTCATTGCGCGTCCCTCCGGGTCAGGAGTTCAATCTTGAGCGCGCCGGTGCGCACGGTGCGCGCGGATTCGAAGACGGTCCGGATGGCATTGGGCCAGGCGGCGTATTTGCGCTCGGGCACCTTGAAGGCGATGTCGACATACTGGGTGGGATCGTCGCCCGCGGAGCGGATGCGCTCGACGATCTCGGCGAGACGGTCCTGATCCCACTCAACCTTCTTCGGCAGATCGGCGACGATAGTGACCGTACCGTCAATGAGGCGGATTGTGCCGGTGTCCTTGCCGGCGGCTTGGCGCGCGGCGTGGGCACGGTCGCCGTATTTGAAAACGATGGCGCCATCGAGCCACTCGCAGACGGTCTTGGCGCGGCGAAGGGCGTCGGCGGCCTCGTCCTGCAGGAGGGCGAGCTGCTCGGCGGACAAAGCGGCGATGTCGCCAACGGCCATGCGCCGGAGCTCATCGAGGGAGATGCGGTTGGAAATCGTCATCACCGCCCCCTCACGCCGCAGGCCTGCTGGGGTGATCGGCGGTGCTCTCGCGGATCTGCTCGCGCTCGTACTCCTCGACGTCTTCGAGGCGGTACACGACCCGGCCGCCGAGCTTGATGTAGCGCGGGCCTTCGCCGGTCCAGCGCCAGCGCTCAAGCGTGCGGTGGGAAATGTTCCAGCGGGCGGCAAGCTCCCGCTGGCTCAAATGCCTGATTGCCATCTAGTTCTCCTTGGGTTTCCGGTGAAAACCTGCGGAGACGATGGCCGAGGCCGGGGGAGGAGCCGGGGAGGAGAAAGGGAGGGGAGAAGGGAGGAATGCCGTCCGAGTGCCGGAAAAGAAAAGGCCGCCCCGAAGGACGGCCTGGTCGCAGCGGTTTGGCGGTGTCAGACATCGAGCCAGCACCGCCCGCGTTCTTCCTTGATAAATTCACGCCAGTCGGTGCGTCCCTTGAACGCCTTGCCGAGCGTCCGGACCTGGTCGCCGGAATCGGCAGCTTCCAATACAGCGGCTGTCAGGCATTCGCGTTCGCCTTTCTGCCATGCCTCGAATAGATACCGAATGATCGCGCGGTGCTTCGTACCAGTGAAAGTGTAGGCCTTGCCTCGGACGGTGATCGATGCACCGTCCGCGGCCAATGACACGGGTTGGCCATCATCGCGCCGGTGCGACAGGCGAGCAGAGAGGATCTGTGGGTCAATGCGGAGCCCGTGGCTTAGATCGACGACCGATTGCACGGCGACAATCTCATGCCCACTCAAATAGTCTTTGGGCAATTTGGCCGCGGGCGTCAGCGACAGCACGATGCGAGCACATGGTGATGGACGCTGCTTGATCTGTTCGAGAAACGCAGCCCACATTACCGGATCTGAAAATCGGCGACCGACCCAAACAGGCACCCGGGCCGAGCGCGCCGGCAGCCGGGCGGCTCCGACCTCCCAGAGCAGCCCGGGCAACAGTGGCACCGGACGTGAGGCCAGCGGGCAATCGAGCCCGTCCAGAAGCTTCGGCAGAAGGCTATCGAAACTCAACGTAAAGACCGCCTGCTCATCGGGCGACCGCGACACCCATCCGGCCTGGGGGCTGAAATAGCCGAAGCCCCGGCCGTCGGATGATCGCGCAAGTGCGACTGGCACATCGTCATGGTCCGCCATGGACGTCGCCACCGCCTCGTCGCCCACCCGAGTCAGCACGCCGAGCGTCCGAAGCTGCGCACCGACCACCGGATGGTGGCTCGACATGGCGGCGGCGGTGATGCGCGCCTCCCGAGTCTGCGCGATCGCGCAGATCAGGGCCAGCGCCTCCTGATCAGAACGCCGGAGCGATCGTGTCATCGGCGAGGATTCCCCACCGGCGGAGATACTTCTCGCCGATTAACTGCTCTTCCTCGGTCTGTTCCTTCAAATTGCAGCCGTGCGGCATGGTGATCGTCAGAGGGAGAGTCCGACCGCGTTTCGCGTCGCCCTTCGGGTAGAACTTGATTGTCAGCTTGGCCTGTGTGGCAACCCATCCGCCATCGATCGGATTGCCCGGTCCGAGCCGCTCCTCCGCCATGCTCCAGATCGTGCGGCCCGCCTTCGCCATGCACTCGAGCGTGACGCGCTCGCCGACGGTATCAAGCGGCATCAGCCGCAACAGGCGAACGTCGACCCGTTCGATGCCGTCTTCAAGGTCGGTCGGAAAATCGAAGGGCGAGAGCAGCACGTCGAGATCGTAGCGACGAACCGGCACCTTCTCGTTCTGGAAGTCGACGCCGAGGAGATCGCGGGCCAGGAACAGGGCCATTTCGGCGCGGCTCTCTCGGTCGCTCGCGACGACTTCGACCACCCCGGTCGCCGACTCATAGGTCATGCCGGCCTCGAACACCGGGCGATAGGCACGCCGGACAAGAGCCCCGCCGTCATCGAATGCGAGAAGATCGTCCGGCAGGCCCTCCCGGTAGACCGTAATCTGAACCAAATCGCAGTCCTCACCTTCGAAGGTCGGGCGCACGCGCTCGAAAATATCGACGTGGACATTGGTCGATGCAAAGCGGGTGCGGAGCGCCGCCTTGAACGCCTCGATGGAGACCGGATCGCGACGAACAGTGCAGCCCGCTTCGATGATGAAGCCATCCCAGCTGCGACCACGCCGTTTCTCGTCCGTGAACCGGACTTCCTCGGCATGACGGAACAGGATCGGCCGGTTTAGAAACATCCAGAGCGATCGGGCGTGACCGTTCGCGAGAACGTCCAACAAGGAACGGTCGTCGATCACACTGTAAAGCGCGGTCTGGCCGGCATCGTCTGCGAGGCCGCTGACCCGCTCGGCATCGTTGATAACGCGGGCTCGCGCCTGCTCATCCATTCCATCGACCGCCTGGAGCGCACCGCGCACCACCTCGGGTTCGGCTGCGGACCAGTCGATCGGCAGCGAGTCCAGGATTCCGACATGAGAAAAGTAAGCCTGCAGAGACGAGGCAGGCGTGTTGCGAACGAAGGTAGCGACAGACGTCATGAATCTGCTCCATGGAGGTCACGCGCGCGGTCCACACGGCAATCTGCTAACAAGCGTATCGAGAGCCTGAGCGGAGTCAATCGAAAAAATACGCGGCTTAGCGGATGGGCAGATTGATCCTGTTAGCCGAACAATGACGGCTGTCGGTCGGAGGATGCCAGCAGACCCAGCTTCTGCAGGCGGACCCGCGCTGCATCCTCCGATACCTGGAATGCCTCGATGACCATGCCGACGATCTGCCGGCCATGGTCCGACATGAGCGCTACCGTGCCGTGCAGGCCACGGCCCTCGCAGTAATCCGACACGAGGCGCCGAATCGCGGTGGCGGGCATGAGAACGGCCCCGCTGACATAGCCGGCCTGCCACTCCATCCAGTCATAGTCGCGCGCGTCGAGGATGGTGTCGCGTTTGCAGATTGCCTTGTTCTCGGTGCTCATCCGATCGAATAGGCGGCCGGCGGAGAGCTTGTCGGCCCACAAATAACGATGGAAATGCACATGGCCGAATTCGTGCGCCAAAGTCGTACGCAGGCGATTCTCGCGTCGCACATCTCCGGCAAGCCGGTCGGAGATCATCACTTCCGGCTCGCGATTTGGATGGAAGACAGTCACTCCCTCCACATCCTCGCCGAAGCGAGTGAGATCGACCGACGAATCGAGGTCAGCGCCATGCTGTTCGACAAGCAGCGTGAGCTCGTCGGTGGTGATCCGGGGCCGAACCTCGCCATGTCGTTTCATAAGAAGGTTCGCGACCAGCGCCTCACACTCTTGGTCGAGTTCCCTGGTGGTGTAATGAGGGCGCTCGGGGAATCGGCCGGTCAGATCGCGTACCATTCTCACCATGGCATGCTCGTCACTTCGTGATGGCGCGTCGAAAGTTTGCAAAAGCCACCGCAGCCTTCGCCGGATCGGTCACCTGCCGGCGCAGATCATCAGGGATCTTCCCCGCCAGCAGAAACAGGATGCCTTCGTCAACCTTCAGCTCGGTGGCGAATTGCCGGATGAGATGATCGGAGGTCGGGCTGCGGCGGTCGTGCTCAATGTCGTTCAGGTATTGCGGCGAGATCGCGCCGCCTTCCTCGTCCTTCATAATGAGGGCCGCCAGTTCCTTTTGGCTCAACCCCTTGGCTTTCCTGGCTTTGGCAATGGCCTGGCCAAACGTCATCGTGGTCGGTTTCATGGGTGTCCCATGGCTTGGCCCCGCGCCCCTATACACGCCAGTTCGCTGATTGACGTATCTCCGGCGCGGCCCGCGGTCAAGAACGTGGTTGATCGGAAGCGGGCCGATAGTTGTCGAACACCGATCGCCGCTTGGGGGCCTTCGCTGATTCGCAAGGCCGACGTCAATCGCCGACAAAAGAGGATCGGGCCGGCGCCCCGCAGGGCATATCGTTTTTCGTGTGACTTCCTTTGTTTTCGCAAGAACACGTCAAGCAATAGAATTCTCTTCTAATTGGAGATTATTTCTTATATCGTTCGCCGATCGATATCGATTGCGAACACTCCCATGCACGACGCTCGATCCGGTCCAAATCCACTGCCGCCCGCCCGCATGTCGGCTGACGAGCGCCTCGCTGAACTCTCGAACATTCTCGCCGCCGGGCTGAGGCGCATCCTGCCCGAACAGTCCAGGTCTTTATCTGCCGCCGGCGAAGACAGTTCATTCGACATTCTCGCCCTCAAACGCCGTGTTGGTCGTCGCAAACCCAGCAACCGAGTTGGAGGGCAATGATGCCGGCAGCGACCAAACGAATCGAAGCGACGCCAAGCCGGGGCGGCCACAACGCCGCCACGGATGCGAGCGTGCTCATGCAGCTCGCGGCGCTCAAGCAGATGACGGTGATCGAGCTGAAGGCGAAGTGGCAAGCCGTGTTCGGCACGCCGGCGCCGAACAACAGCCGCAGCTACCTTGAGCTCAGGCTCGGCTACCGGATCCAGGAACTGACCCATGGCGGCCTGTCGCGCGAGACGCGCCGGGCGCTGGATCTCTTGGCCGACGAGGTCGAGGGCCGGATCGGCCGCAAGGCGATCATCGCGGACGGCCGCAACCCGGTCGTCGGCACCAAGCTGGTCCGCCCATGGGACGGCGTCGAGCACACCGTCACCGTGCTGCCGGACGGCTTCGACTGGCAGGGCCGCAAGTTCAAGTCGCTGTCGGCGGTGGCGCGGGCGATCACCGGCACGCAATGGAACGGCTATCGCTTCTTCGGCCTGCGTGAATCCCGGAGGGACGACCGATGAGCCGTTCGCCAGGTTCCGTCATCACCATGCCGCGCCGCCAGCGCTGTGCCATCTATACCCGCAAGTCGAGCGAGGAGGGGCTCGACATGGAGTTCAACAGCCTCGACGCCCAGCGCGAGGCGTGCGAGGCCTATGTCGCCAGCCAGAAGCCGGAGGGCTGGGCCGCCATCCGCGAGCGCTATGACGACGGCGGCTTCTCCGGCGGCACGCTGGAGCGGCCAGCCCTGCAGCGTCTCCTTCGGGATGTCGAGGCGGGCCTGATCGACGTCATCGTCGTCTACAAGATCGACCGCCTCAGCCGCTCGCTGATGGACTTCGCCAGACTGGTCGAGATGTTTGAGCGCAACAACGTCACCTTCGTCTCGGTGACGCAGTCGTTCAACACCACGACCTCGATGGGACGCCTGACGCTGAACATCCTCTTGAGCTTCGCCCAGTTCGAGCGCGAGGTGATCGGCGAACGCATCCGCGACAAGGTCGCCGCCTCGCGCAAGCGCGGCATGTGGATGGGCGGCTACGTGCCGATGGGCTACGATGTGCGCGACCGCAAGCTGGTGATCAATGACGCCGAGGCCGCAACGGTCAGGATGATCTTCGAGCGGTTCGTTGCCATCGGTTCGGCGACGACGCTGGCCAAGGCGCTGGTCGCCGAGGGTGTCCGCAACAAGCGCGGCAAGCAGATCGACAAGGGATTCCTCTACAAGCTGATCAACAACCGGGTCTATCTGGGCGAAGCCGTCCACAAAGGCACGGCCTATCCCGGCGAGCACGACGCCATCATCGATCAGGACCTGTGGGACAAGGTTCACAGCATCTTGCAGGAGAGCCCCCGGCTGCGGGCGACCAACACCCGGCGCCAAACCCCGGCGCTGCTCAAGGGCATCATCTTCACCGAGACCGGCGCCGCGATGACGCCGACGGCGACCAAGAAGGGCACGCGCCTTTATCGCTACTACGCCTCGATGGACATGATCCGCAACCGCCCGACCGGGGATGCGGCCGGTCCGCTGCGCCTGCCCGCCGGGATGGTCGAGAATGCCGTCCTCGGCGAAATCCGCCGCATGATCCGCGCGCCTGAGATCGTCGCCCGAACCATTGAGGACTTCCGAACACAGAGCTCGACCGTCGACGAGCAGGCGATCATCTCGGCGCTCGGCGCGTTCGATCAGCTCTGGGCGGCGCTCTATCCCGCCGAGCAGGCGCGCATCGTCCATCTCCTGGTCGAGCGCGTCACCGTCGGCCCGGCCGGCATCGCCGTCGACCTGCGCCGGGCCGGCCTTGGCTCGGTCGTTCGCGAGATGATCGCGCCGCGCCAGGAAATCGCGCCGCGCCAAGCGGAGGCCCGCGCATGACGACTGCGTCCGACACCATCCGCGTGGTCATTCCGCTGACGATCCGCAAACGCAACGGCCGGCCGAAGATCCTGCCCCCCGAGGATGCCGGCATGGCAGATGGCCGATCGCAGGACCCGCACGTCCTGCGCGCCATCGCCCGGGCGTGGAGCTGGCGGCGGAAGCTGGAAAGCGGTGCCGCCACCACGATTCAGGATATCGCCGCCGCCGAGAAGCTCTCCGACCGCTTCGTCGGCCGGATGATGCGGCTCGCCTATTTGTCGCCGGAGGTGCTTGAACGCCTCGTCATCAAGCGCGTGCCGCCGGCGCTGTCGCTCAGCGATCTCGCCGCCGTCGCCGAACGGCCGTGGGCGGAGCAGATGGATGCCGTGTTTGGGCAATGCGAGGGTTGCGAGGGTTGCGAGGGTTGCGAGGGTAACGATGCTCTGTGCCAAGGACCACTTTTGATTCTTGCCAGTCATCCTGCTCAGAGATGACTAATGTGTGGATAATTGTATTTTATACCGCCGAGGCCGGCAGCCAAATAATACGAATAAAAATTCGCTAGCATCATCCTAAATCAAGTCTGCGCCACTACGACGGAAACTTTTTTGATATTGTAGACAGCGACGGTGCCGCCCATCGCCTTATTTGGATCGAATAGAGCCAAGTTGAAACCATCGCTGACCGAGCTGCGATAGACGACCCCGTCAAATCCACTCTTCTTGATGAACTCGCACAGATACTGGCTCGGGATATAATCGATCGCTGCGCCCTGTGGCAAAACAGGCCTCGTCAGCTCTTCACCTAGACGCTCGAGAAAAGGCAAGTCAGCGCGAAGTTGGCCAATTTCGCTTGCGTCGGTCAGAATGAATGGTGACACCAGCTTGCGCGGATGACGCAGGTCAACGGCGCGAATTTTGGGGATAGCGAAGTCAGCAACGCAAGCGACCTCGCCGGTGTGTGGGCGAATCTCCGCAGCCGCGGTTTCGGGAAGCGAGCCAAGATATAGATAGGGAATGCCCGCCGGATTGGCTCGACCATGTGAGGCTCGGCGCGTCGGCGGCGCTCCCATTTTTTCGATTGGATAGGTCTCATCGTCAGTGCGGATGCGCGCCCGAAACCATTTGCGTGGCAAATCTGGCGCGAGCAGCAGATCGAGGAGATGGCGAAGCCGCGCTTCGTCAATCGACATGTCGAGGAACCAACGGTTCCGGTACATCAGCTCGTCGCGCAGCGTCTCCCACTGCGCTAATCCTTCGCTGATATAGCTGGGCGAAGGCGCGAATGGACGACGCACGATCTCTCCATTGTCGAGAATCTCGCCGAGCAGTTCCTTGGCATGTGCGACATCCATCGCTGGATGGTTGAAGAGCTGCCAGTCGTCCTTCATCCATTCGACTAGCAATTTACCGTCGCTATTGGGTTCATATACATTGACGAGTAGTTCGAACAAGTTGACGAGCCTGGCCGGTTCGACTAGCGGCACATCGTTGTTGCCGCAAAAGCTACAGATGCCGCGTTCCGGGTCGAGTGATGGGAAAATATCGTCGCGCAGTCCGCGATCGTCGAAGCATTCAGGACAGCAGTATTTTTTCGGCATGCCCGCCCCGCCTCAGCCGAGATAGGCAGCCAGTGTCTCGATATGATGCTTCATCGAGAGCTTCTTCACATAGCCCAGGCCGGGGAAATGGCCCTTGGCATGAAGCTCGCGGAATTCCTTGATCGCACTTGTTTCGAGGAGCTTTGACTTGCCGCTGTCGAGTTTCCTAATCAGCTTCGCGAGTGCTTGGCCAAATTTTCCTGCCGGATCGGTGGGCGTGTCTTTGGTCTCGGAGACGAAATGATAAATATACATCACATCGTCCTTGTCTGGATCGATGAAGGTCAGATGGATAGCCACCGCGTATGCCGGTCCGCCGCTCTCGCTATACACGTCGCCGACGATCAAAAAATCGCCAAACCCGGCCATACCCACCTCTTCATAGGTGATGTGGAGGTCCGAGAATTCCTCCATCTCCGGATAGTCCGCGTTGCGCTGGCGCTTGAAGCCGTCGCGCACGAGGATGCGGGTGCTGTCCTCGAAATGCTTTCGGTACAGGATCTTCGCATGGTCCTCGACGAACACGTTGCACATGTCCGCCATCTTGTCGGCAAGGTGCGCCGCAAGTGTCTTTGGTGCAGTGAAGCCGGCATGGACGATCACCGGATGATGATCCTCATGATTGGCATGACAGGCTATCGCTTCTTCAAGAGTCATGTCGCTGCGCAGCAAGATTCCGGCAACGATCGTATCGTTGCCGAGATAGCTTTGCTGCAGCAGGTTCGTGATGCTCAAACCACTTTCGCGATGGTCGCCATGATAAGGATTGACAATTACGATAGCTTTACCACCGGCATCGCAGATCGCCTTTAGTGTCCTTTCCAGCCCGCCCAACGCTTCGCGGACCGGCTCGATAATTGGAACAAAGCCCTTCTGCGCGAGCAGCGGTGCCGTCTCGCGGATGGTAATAAGTTCGAATTGCTTCCCGCGAAAATAGGGATGGTACATCCGATGCTCAGCCCCAGGCCATTGCCGCGCCGAGCGGCGTTCCAACCGCCTCGACCAGTCGGCTATGATCAGCGCGGCGAACCGGAATGGACAGGGCCGCGGCCTGCAGCGATTCCGGGAGCATGTCGACAAGATCACTGAGCGGCGCGAGATTGCGAGTGCGCTTCAACGTCCGCACCATCTGGGCGTGCAGTGTGGCGGGCTCGATCGCAGCGAACACCTCGCGTAGCAAGACATGACGCTGCGTGTTTGGAACCTGCGGCACCGGCACGCCAAGAGCTTTCAGGATCGCAACCGCTTCAGCCGTGCGCAGGGATTCAAAAACCGTCATTGGGCAAATCCGCTCGGGGCAGTCACGCGCCTCGCGGACGCTCGAAATTTGGTAGCGCTTTGATAGACACATTACCCCGACATCAGCGGGAACGGTTGCCAGCACGCCCTCGACATGTCCTGCGCTGGCAATGACATTTACCTTCGCGAACACGCGCTTGTAGTTCGCGACTTGGTTGGCGAGCCGGGCAAGAGAATCGCGTTCGGACTTGATCTCATAGACCGTGGCAGTGCCGTTGAGGATTACAAGATCGGCTTTGCACGTGCCGGCCCGAAACTCGTTGAGCATCGACGCCGTGCGGAGCGAGTGTATGCCCATCAGTATTTTCTGAGTCAGCGCCGCGCGATAAATATACTCGTCACGCTGGCCGGCGACCTTAAGGATGTCGAACGCCGTGTCAAAAGCATCGCCGACGGTGGCCATCGCTCCGCAGCGTCCAGCGAGGCCGGCCTGGTCGACAAGGCGACTGAACATCGCCGAGCGACCCTTCTTCGCCAGATCTTGAAAAACGGCTGAGGAAAATAGGCGCGTAAGGGCAGCCAACTGAGTTGGATCGTGTGCCATTGCCCCCCCTGCGACGTACCCGACAACTACGCTTTAGCTTAGCGGAGCAGGATCAGTTTAGGAATCCTACAGTCGCTCAAGCGTGGTCGTTATTTCGTTCCAAAAGCCGAGACGGGCGCCAAGGTTCCAACCGTTCACGGACGCCTCTCGTGGCGGGAGATATTCGTCCTGTCGGACTACGTCGCTTTGCGCGCCACAACGCCCACCGCGCGTTCTCTGGTTCGGGTGCCTGCCGGGAAATCGGCCGCCAAAAGTTCGGTCGGCCGAAAATCATAACCTGCTGAAAATACGCCATTTTATTCGACCGAACCGAATCGGGGGAGGTTCGGTCGGAAAGAGACTGAAGCCGTTCAGAGACCGAAAATCGGCCCTTCGCCAGTCTCTGAGGTTCGCTTGGACCGGCCAAAGCCCTTTGAAAACGCGGGAATTTTCGGCGCCGATGCGCCGCCGTTCACGGTTTGCGACTTGAGGTTGGCGGAGAGGGGGGGATTCGAACCCCCGATACGGTTGCCCGTATGCCGCATTTCGAGTGCGGTGCTTTCAACCGCTCAGCCACCTCTCCACGAGCCGAGCCTGATCGGGGCGGAGCCCCTCTTGAGCGGTGGCGGACCATACCCAAGGCGATGGCGCGGGGCAAGCGCTCCATCCGGCGAAACCGGGCCGTTGTTGGGGATCGCGCGCCGTGGTGAGGGATGTCGGCGCCGTTGCCTCCCGGTCGCGAGGCGGCCGCCACGCGCTCGGCAACAACCCGCCGCGCGCTTGGCAGATAACGTCAAGATCAAGTCACCGCTGGCATCGGGAGATGCGGAGACCTCATCCCCATCGCAGCAGAATTCCCGCAACGCCTGACGCGATTTCCAGCCGTTCTCATGATCTGCTGGGATGGATCTTCACCGAAACATCGGGCCGAACAAGCGTCTGGGGTTGACTGCGTCATTCCAAATCGATCAGCCGGGCGCTGAACAAGGAAATCGTTTAACCGGCCGACCTAAACGAGGTGAGGGTGCTCCGCGACCGGACGGCGCCGCGGTCCGCGGCGCCGGCTCGCCGAAAACAGAGGCCTCGCGTGGCGCGGCCGCCCGCCCGAATCACGGCGTCACCGTTCGGTGCCAGCCATGGCAACGGCGACGGCATTCTCCGGCAGGGCAGGGCGTAACGTCAGAACTCTGCTACAAGCGGGCCGCCGGCGACATTGCACCGGCGACCGTGGGGAAGGGCGATGGAGCGCGCGGCACCGGAGCGGGAGCTTTGGCCGGACGGGGAGGCGGTCGGCCGGGTGATCGACGTCGCGACCGATCGCCTGGTCGCGACCCTGACCGATGGCGCCGCGGCAGCGCTTCAGGTTGATTCGCCGCTTGGCCAGATTGGCACCTACGTTGCGGTTCGCGAGGGGCGCGCCGCGGTGGTGGCGATGGTGGTGCGCATGCGCGAGGAACCGGGCGCGACCGTACCGGCGGTGCGGACGCTTCACCTGCTGCCGGTCGGCACCCTCAACCTTGCGGGCCAGTTCGAGCGCGGGGTCAGCCACTATCCCATCGTCGGCGCCAGCGTCCACGCCCTCGGCACCCGCGACGTCGCCCGCATGTTCGCGCGCTTCCGCGCCACCAACTTCTCGGTCGGCACTGTGACCACCCACCGTGCGCTTCCGGTGTGCCTCGACCCTTCCGCTCTGTTCGGCCGCCATGTCGCTGTGCTCGGTCAGACCGGCTCCGGCAAGTCGTGGACCGTCACCGCGCTCATCCAGCGCACCCTCGCGGTGATGCCGCGGGCGCACATCGTCATTCTCGACCTGCACGGCGAATACTGCTGGCGCGAGGACGACGGCACGCCGCGCTCGGCGTTCGCGGCGGGCGTCGCCCGCCACCTCGACGTTCGCGAGCTCGAAATCCCCTACTGGATGATGAGCTTCGCCGAGCTGTGCGACCTCTTGATCGACTTCGACGATCCGCGCGCCACCGACCAGCTGGCGGTGTTCCGCGATGTGCTCGGCGCGCTGAAGCAGGCGGAGGGCCGCCGGCTCGGCCTTGCCCGCTGCACGCTCGATACCCCGGTGTATTTCGATTTCATGACGCTGCTGGCCGCGATCGAGCAGAAGAACGGCATGGTGCCGACCGATCTGCCCAGCAAAACCGTGCGCGGCCCGCTCACCGGCGTGTTCGACAACTTCCTGATGCGCGTCAACAGCAAGCTGAACGACGTTCGCTACGCCTTCCTGCTCAAGCCGCGGCAGCGGCGAAGCTCGGATTCGCTGGCGGCGCTGCTACGCGATTTCGTCGGGCTCGGCTGGCCACGTGCTGCCGTCACTGTGATCGATCTGTCGTCGGTGCCGTTCGACGTTCGTCCCATCGTCGCGGCGCAGATCGGCCGGCTGGCGTTCGAGTTCAATTTCTGGAACCCGGCCAGCCGCGAATTCCCGCTGCTCTTGGTCTGCGAGGAGGCCCATGCCTACGTGCCGCGCGCCGACAATCGCGCGTTTGCCGGCGCCCGCGCCTCGATGGAGCGCATCGCCAAGGAAGGCCGCAAATACGGCGTCGGCCTCGCGGTGGTGAGCCAGCGCCCGCACGAGGTGTCGGAGACGGTGCTGGCGCAGTGCGGCACCTTCATCTGCCTGCGCATCACCAATCCGGCCGACCAGGACTATATCCGCAGCCTGGTGCCGGAAAGCGAGGGCGACCTGCTCAGCGTGCTCGCCGGTCTCGGCCGCGGCGAGGCTTTGGTGCTGGGCGAGGCGGTGCCGTTGCCGACCCGGCTACAGTTCGACGCCCCGCAGCCAACCCCGAACAGCAACGATGTCGACTTCTTCCGCAAATGGCGGGACGGGCCGTCCGACCTCGACGTTGAGGACATCGTCGACCGCTGGCGCAACCAGGAGCGCTGAGCGCGGAGGAATTCCGGCGTTACGGTATCCGTTAAGCCAGAGAGCGCCAGACGCGCGCCGCCGCAAAAAAAGCGCCGCCTGATCGTGAGTTTCAACCCAACGGCCGTTCTCGCCGCCGATCGGCCGCAATCCCCGCCGGGCGGGCGGCCGCTCTACCTGGGGCGTGCGCTGTGGCGGAAAAGCCGCAGGTTACGACAATTCGGTGACCGCCAGGCGAGGTCACGGAAATTCAGTTCTCGGTGAGCCAAGGCCGCGCTAACGGAAGGGAATAAGGCCGAAATGTGTCGAGCGATGCCGGCATCGCCGGTGCGCCGACACGGGGGTCGTTTTTCTGGGGGGCGACATGACACAAAAAAGGGAGGCTGCGGCGCTTCGCGCAGGGGCTGCCGCGATCAGACTGGGGGCTGCGGCGCTCGGCGCGCTGGGGCCGATGGCCGGCAGCGCGCTGGCTTACGAGCCCGGCGTGCACGAGGCGACGCGCACTGGCGTCACCATCGGGGCGCCGGCCGGCGCGCTTCCGCCGCCGGGCGTCTACATGAACCTGAATTATCTCCGCTATGACGCCGATGTCGTCGACAAGCATGGCGACAACACCGGCTTCCACGACGTGGTCGCCAGCCCGTCGGCGCAGCTGATGGTCGTGCCGGGCTGGCAGCTGCTGGGTGCGTCCTACGGCGCGTATATCGTGCTGCCGATGATTTACAACGACACCGAGTTCGAGAAGGTGGCGGGACCCTGCTCCAGCCCCAACTGCACGGTGCGCGATGTGTTCGGCTTCCACAACACGCTGTTCTCGCCGATCAACCTGTCCTGGAACCTGGGCGGTGGCTGGTTCACCTCGGCTGGCTTCGGCTTCTATGCGCCGAACGGCAACGTCAAGAATGCACGGCTGATGCTGCCGGCGACCGCCGGCACCGGCGCCCCGGGCCTCGACTACTGGACGTTTCAGCCGAGCTGGGCGGCCAGCTATCTCGACAAGGATTGGGCGCTCACCGCACATCTCTATTACGAGTTCAACACCAAGAACGAGCGCTCGCACTACACTTCGGGCGACGTGCTCTATGGCGACTTCACCTTTCTCAAGAAGGTCGGCAAGTGGGAGTTCGGGCCGGTGGCCGCCTTCATCTACCAGACCACCGAGGACAAGGATCCGCTCGGGATCTATGCCGGTCCTCCCTATGACCCGATCGGCGACCGCCGCTCCCAGCAGATCGCGCTCGGCGGCATGATCGGCTACGACTTCGGGGTGGCGAAGGTCAATTTGATCGTCACCGACGACGTCTATGCCCGCAACACCGGCAGCGGCTGGCAGGTGATGACCAATATGAGCTTCCGGCTGTGGGGCCCCGACGCCCCGGCGGCAACGCCCATCGTTCGAAAGTAAATCTGACGAAACTCCGGTGATTTCGCCAGTAGAGGGTTACGCCTGCAAAGCAGTTCTCAAGCGGGCGCTTGTGCCGGAGACCGCGCTGCGGGCTGCGTCGAATCCGCTGGCGATCAACGATTTTAGAGCGATTTGAACGAGCGCGGCCCAGGACGGCGTCCTGGGCCGCTTTTGCATGATGCGCGGCGACATTGCCACGAACGCGGCCTTGACAAGCTTGGGCAGTCGGCGGCTCAATTACATCTTACGTTCGGGCGTCGTGCGGTTTGCGGCAGATCACGTCGTGACCCGGTGCAATCGCGCCGCGATCCCAGACCGCTACCGATACCGCCGAGATCGACATGCCCGACATCGCGTCACTGATTCAAACCGGGACGGCCAACCCGTGGATCTATCTGCCGGCGGCGTTGCTGCTCGGCGCCCTCCACGCGCTTGAGCCGGGACACTCCAAATCGGTGATGGCCGCGTTCATCGTCGCCATTCGTGGCACGCCGGGGCAGGCCGTTCTGCTCGGCGTCTCGGCGGCGATCGGCCATACCCTGGTGGTGTGGGGGCTGGTATTGCTCGGCTTGATGCTTGGCGACAGGCTGGTGATGGAGTCGGCCGAGCCGTGGCTGATGCTCGCCTCGGGGGTGCTGATCGTGCTGCTGGCGGCGCGGCTGTTGTGGTCGGTTCGCCGCGACGTCCACGCCCAGGAACAGGCGCACGATCATCACCACCATCATGATCACCATGGCCACGCGCACGACGATCACCACCACGATCACGACGAGGGCCACGATCACGGCGACGCCCACGCCGCCGCGCACGCCCGCGAGATCAAGCGGCGGTTCGTCAGCGGACGGGACGTCGGTGGATGGGAGATCGCTTGGTTCGGCCTCACTGGCGGGCTGATCCCGTGTCCGGCGGCGATCGCGGTGCTGCTGGTGTGCCTGCACCTGAAGGCGGTGGCGCTCGGCGTCGCCATGGTGGCGGCGTTCAGCCTCGGGCTGGCGATCACCCTGGTGGCGGTCGGTCTTGCCGCGGCGTGGGGAACGCGAAAGGCGGCGGGCAGCTGGTCGGGCTTTTCGCGGTGGGCGCCGCGGCTGCCCTATATTTCGGGCGTGCTGATCCTGGTGCTGGGCCTGGTGGTGGCCGGGCGCGGCCTGATCGAAACCGGGCTGCTCGGCGCCTGAACAGAAGCGATACGCACTGCGCTCCACGGCGCCGTGGCATCCGTTGTCCGATGCCGCCCGGCCGCGGCGGAGGCCTCGCGCCGTCGTCCCCGACAAGCGGCGCGAAGCCACGCGATCGGACCCATGATCCGCGACTTATCGCTGTGGTCCGCATCCCGCGCAGCGGCGCGGCATCGCTGGCGTTGCCGGAAACGTCGCGGATCATGGGTTCGGAGTCGCAGCTTCGCTTTGCCCGGAACGACCGGCGGTTTCATGTTCGGCGAAGCCGGCTCGGGCATCGCGCCGTGATCGTCCGCTCCCGATCAGGCGGCGCGGGCGTGGATGCGCCGGCGGATGCGCCGGGCGAGCTTGAGCCCGCGCCCGGACGGGCGCCAGCCCAACCGCTGCAGCGCGCGGCGCACCTGGCGGGTGGCCGGCGCGACAAGGCCGGCGAGGCGCTGGCGCAGCGCCCGGACGATGGGGTCGACCTGGGCGTGCGCCCAGTCGCGCCACGCCAGCACGCGCTGGTAAAGCGCCCGGAACCAGGCGAGTTGCAGCAGCTTCGGCCGGGTGACGTCGAAAATGAATGCGGTGAGGCCGAGGCCGACCACCTTGGCGGCGACCAGCAGCGCAACCGCGCCGAGCCAGGCGCCGCGGGCGAGCAGCCACAGGCCGAGAAACTTGACCGGCAGCAGCACGGCGACCGGGAGCAGGAACACCGCCAGCGTTGCGGTCGGGGGCAGCGCCTCGATGCGGGCGGCGACCGCCGCCTTGATCTTAAGCCACGGGATCAGCGCAACGAGCCGCGCCACCAGCGGCGCCAGCCGGTCCCACAGCCAGGCCTCGACCAGGAAGACCAGCGCGAGCAGCACCCACAGCGGCTTGAGAAGGCGTGTCATGATTGGCGAGGTTGGGCGGGAGGACCGGGTGTTGGGGGCTGATTGCGGCGTTCCAGCCAGATTCGCCGTAATCCGCGTCAGCCTGAGATAGGAACGGGCCGGTGGCCGCGCAACCACCCTGCGCCAATCGCCACAGGGCAGGGCGGCGGCCGAGGCGCCGGCCAGCGCCGGTCACGGCGTGGGGCGCATGTCCAGTGCGTCGATTGCCGCCAGCACCTCGGCGGTGCGGCCGCCGCGGATGAGGTCGACCGGGCGCGCACCCTTGAGGGCGGGCTGGACGTCGTTCAGCCAGTGCCGGACCTCGTCGGCTGCGAACAGGGCAGTAAGGCGCCCGACAATGAAGTGAATCTGGCCGATTGCCGCGCGGGTCGGCAGGTCCGGCACCGCCTCGCCGCGCAGCCAGCGCGCCACCGTCGCTGGTGCGACCGACAGGACGTCGGCGACGTCCTCGCCATGGAGCACCCCCTTCGAGCACAGATCGGCCAGGGCCTGCTGAACCGCCGTGGACATCGAAGCCTCCCGATCGGCCAGGATCACACGCCTTGATGTCAGCCCGGCGACAGCAGCGGGCGAAGCAACCCGCGGTCGCTTCCGATGTCCGTGGCGGTGCGGCGCAAGGCAACGGAACGGCGACGGTGTTCGAGAAAACCGATCAGCTGCACCCGGGAACCGTGACGGAAACGGTTACCATGGTTGCTGCAGGCCATGATTGAGTCAATCGCAGTTTGCGCGTGTGTGCCGTCAACTGGCGGCGGCAGTCGAATTGTGGCGGTAGGTGTTCCAAGTCGGCTGATAGGAGGCATCGGCCTGATCGCCCCAGTTCGCCCAGCCGGCGCGGGTGCCGCGGCTGAACAGCTCGACGAACGGTCCGGGCGAGCAGGCTTCGATCAGAGAATATTGTTCGTCGGGCTTGCGGGAGTGCTCGCGCTTGCGGGTGCCGAGATAGTTCACCTGGGTGCGGCCGGGGGCGAGGGTGCGGGCGCCCTTGCCGCGGGTGCCGAACAGGATCAACTCGGTGACATTGCGGAAATAGAAGCCGACGCCGCGGCCGTCGGAGCCGCCGTCCTTGCGCAGCTTGTGCCAGACGATGTTGGCCTTGTAGGCGAAGCCCCACGCCCGCATTACCTCAAGCCCTTCCGGCAGCAGGGCGTTCGGCACCCACAGATAGAGGTGCGCGGTGGGGCGCACGATGTCGGCGACCGGCAGCGCCATGATCTCGGCGAGCGACAGCGTGCCATAGCGCGACAGCCGCCGGTGCTCGGGCGCGATCTTTCCGGTGCGATTGACGAACTGCCAGGGCGGATCGGCCAGCACGGTGGCGAACGCCCGCCCGTCGGCGAACCGCACGAGGTCGGCGGCGGGGGAGCACTCGGTGTCGGGTGGTGTCGGCATCGCAGTCCCGCCGCAGGCCCAATTGGCTCAGCATAGGCACAGCGCTCGGTGGGGCAAGCGGCTCGCCGCCGGCGGCGGGCAACTCTCCAACGGGCTGGATCTGCGCCGGGTGCTGCGCCTCCCGCGCAGTCCGGGACGATGCGGTCAGCCGCGACCGTCGGCAGCCGGCGTGTCCTTCGATCCTGCCCTCTCCAACACCCGTCTTGCCCTTAACAAATGCGGGCGGTCGAGCATCTTGCCGTCGAGGGTGGTGACGCCGGCATCGCCTGCGGCGGCGAAGGCGGCAACCACACGCTCGGCCTCCGCCACCGCCGCGGCAGACGGCGTGAACACCGCGTTGATCGGCGCGACTTGGCCGGGGTGGATGGCCATCTTGGCCGAGAAGCCGTCGCGGCGGGCGGCCTCGGCCTCCGCGATCAGCCCGGCCTCGTCGCGCACGTCGACGAACACGGTGTCGATCGCGACAACGCGCGCCGCCGCCGCGCCGGCAAGGCACAGATTGCGCGCGAGCAGGTAGGGCGACGTCCAGCGGCCGGCCTCGTCGTGGTTGGTTTCGGCGCCGAGGTCGGCGGAGAGGTCCTCGCCGCCCCAGGCAAGGCCGGCCAAGCGGGGCGAGCAGCCGGCATAGCTGCCGAGCCCGAACAGCGAAGCCGCGGTCTCAGTGGCGATGGCGAGGACCCCTGTGGCCCCCGCCGGGATGTCGGCTAAGGCCTCCCGCGCCGCCAGCTTGGCGGCGAGGTGGACGACGTCGCGGCCATGCTCGGCTTTCGGCAGCATCACGCCGTCCGGCCGGGTTTTGATCACCGCGTCGAGGTCGGCGTCGGTCAGGCCGGAGGTCAGCGCATTGACCCGCACAAACAGCCGTGGCCGCGCCGGGAGCGGCACCGCCTCGCGCAGGAAGCCGGCGGTGGCGTCTCGCGCAGCAGCCTTGCCGTCGGGCGCCACCGAATCCTCAAGGTCGAGAATCAGCGCGTCGGCGCCGGCCTCCAGCGCCTTGGCGAGCTTCCTGGGGCTGTCGCCGGGAACGAACAGCAGCGAGCGCATGTCACGCCGGCCGCTTCTTCATGAAGGCCTGGCGGCGGCATTCGGCCACCAGCACGTCGTCCTGATTGTAGCCGCGGTGGTGGAACTCGACGATGCCGGCGTCCGGCCGCGATTTCGATTCGCGCACTGACAATACGGTGGTCTCGGCGCGCAGGGTGTCGCCGTGGAACAGCGGCGCCGGAAAGCGCACCTCGGTCATGCCAAGATTGGCGATGGTAGTGCCGTTGGTGAGGTCGTTGACCGAAATGCCGATCATCAGCCCGAGCGTGAACAACGAGTTGACCAGCGGCTGGCCCCACTCGGTCTCGCGCTCGCAAAAATGGCGGTCGATGTGCAACGGCTGCGGGTTCAGCGTCATGTTGGAGAACAGCACGTTGTCCATTTCGGTCAGCGTGCGGGTGAGGCGGTGGCGAAAGGTGGCGCCGACCGCGAAGTCCTCCAGCCACAACCCGCCACGCCAGTGCCGTCCGTCCATCGCGTTCCTCCCGTGATCGTTGCCGCCGTTCGGCGACGGCCAAGTTAACCCGCTGTTTACCATAATCGCCGCACCAATGAGCGGTGATCGCGCCAGATCGGCGGTTGGCGTGCGCGCCGATCGCTCACCGCTGGGTCGCTCCCGATGTTCTTCCTGTTCTCTTCACCGAATGCGCCGACGACAACCGCTGCGCCCCTGCTGCCGGAACCGCCGGCGTCTGCGCCGCGCACCGGCGAGACCTCGGTTCAGGATGCGCTGACGCTTGCCAGCCGCACCACCGGCGTCAGCTTCGAATATCTCGTCAAGACGGCGCGGCGCGAATCCGACCTCGATCCCAGGCTGCGCTCGAAGACCTCCACCGCCACCGGCCTGTTCCAGTTTCTCGACGACACCTGGCTGGAGACGCTGAAGGCCGACGGCGCCCGCTACGGCTACGGCCAATATGCCGGCGCCATCGTTCGCACGCCCTCCGGCAATCTCGACATCGCCGATCCGGCGCTCAAGCAGCAGGTGATGGCGCTGCGCGAGGACCCGCTGGCCAATGCAGTGATGGGCGGCGCCTTCACCAACCGCAACGCCGCCGATCTGCGCACGGTGCTGGGGCGCCAGCCGACCGACGGCGAACTCTACGTTGCCCACTTCTTCGGCTCGGCCGGGGCCCGAAAGTTCCTCGATCTCGTCGGCACCAGCCCGGCCGCGCCGGCGGACACGGTGTTTCCCGAGGCGGCCGGTGCCAACCGGCCGATCTTCTACGACAAGAGCGGGCGGCCGCGTTCGGCGGCCGAGGTCTACGCCGTGCTGGTCAAGCAGCACGGCACCGAGACCACCACTCAGGCGACCGCAAGCGCGCCGCAGCCCACCATGCCCCAGCCCACCATGCCCCAGCCGCAAGCCCTGCCGCAGCCGGCCGCGCTGGCGCTCGCGGCGGAGCAGGCCGAGCCGCTGCTGCCTTTCGCGTTCTACGGTTTGTTCCAGACCGAGCGCAGCAGCCCGGTCGCCGCCGACGTGCGCTCGATGTGGCTGCCGCAGACGGCGCGGGCGGCCTACGCCGCGGGTCCGGGCAAGACCACCGGCACGGCGGGCACGCCGCTGGAACTCGGCACGTTCGCCCGCACGCCGGATGCGGCTGCCGGCCGCTGACCCGGCAAAAAATTCCTATTGAATTGCAAATATTTACGGTGAACGCTTTGTTAAGCGCCGCTGCCTAGCATGGCGGCGGTGAGTGTGTTGCTGGTGTAAAAACATGATCGTCCGCCGGTTCCTGCAATGGGTTCGTACCGCCTCGCCGGGGGATCGCGCAGAAGCAACCGCCGCGCTGGCTCGCGCCTATCTCTATTCCGACCTGTCCGAGCATGACCGCAAGGCCGCCCAGGCCGCGCTCACCTTGATGCTGGACGACAGCGCGCCGCTGGTGCGGCGGACGCTGGCAGAAGCGCTCAGCCGCAGCGCCGAGGCCCCCCACGACATCATCCTGGCGCTGGCGCACGATGCTCCGGACATCGCCGTCGTGGTGGTCGAGCGCTCGCCGGTGCTGCTGGAGATCGAGCTGATCGAGATCGTGCGCGCCGGCCGGCCTGGCCTGCGCGCCGCCGTGGCTGTGCGGCCGTGGGTGCCGGAGGCGGTGTCGGCGGTGATTGCCGAGGTTGCCGACGCCGAGGTCTGCCGCATGCTGATCGAGAACGAGGGCGCCGACCTCGCCGAGGCGACGCTGGAGCGGCTGATCGAGCGTCTCGGCCATGTCGGCGCGATCCGGGAAGCGCTGCTGGCGCGTCAGGACCTGACACCGCCGCTGCGCCAGGCGCTGGCGGCGAAGCTGGCCGGCTTGCTGGCCGCGTTCGTGTCGGAGCGGGCTTGGCTTAATCCGGAGGTGGCAGCGCGGGTGACGCGCGAGGCATGTGAACGCACCACGGTGGCGATCGCCCGGCGCGTCGATGGCGGCACCGCGCTGGAACTGGTGCAGCATCTGCGCGACACCGGCCAGCTCACCGCGGGACTGCTGCTGCGCGCGCTGCTCGCCGGCAACCGCACGCTGTTCGAGGCGGCGCTGGCCAACCTATCGGGCTTCAGGCTGGAGCGGGTGGCGGCGATCCTCGACGACCGCAGCTTCGCAACCTTTGCGCCGCTGTTTCTCAAGGCCGGGCTGCCGGCCTCGGCCGAGCCGCTGTTCCGCGCGGCGATGACGGCGCTGCACGAGGTCGGGTTTGCCCACGGCCCGCTGGCCGCGGTGCAACTGCGCCGGCGTATGGTTGAGCGGGTGCTGACACTCTATCGCGGCCACGATCCGCGCGAACTCGACGGCTATTTCGCGCTGCTGCGGCGCTACGCGGCGGAGGCCGCGCGCGAGGAAGCGCGGGCGTTCACTGAGGACCTCGCCGAGGTGGCGTAGCGCGGCATTCGGTCAGGCGAGCGCTGCGGTTCGGGCGCGGTGCGCCGCGGGCGCGGTCAGCGCAATGATGGATCGGGTACGATCGAGGGCGAGGTGTTGTCGGCCAGCCAGTCGGCGTCGTCTTTGTGCTGCTCCCGCAGGAACGCCTCCGCCATCGAGCGCAGATGCTCGGCCACCTCGCGGGCGGTGGTATCGCCGCCGCCGCGCATGTTCTCGCGCACTACCGCGCGGATGGCGGCGACGTGGCGGTCGATCAGTTCCAGCGGCAGTGCCGCCGGTTTCGGGGTGTGGAAGATCAGCCGGCACAGGCTGTCGGCGATCTCGGCAGCGAGCGGGAAGCCGAAGGTGGCAGCCTCGCCCTTGATGTCGTGGGCGGCGCGGAACATCACCTGCGTCGAGCCCTTGGACAGTCCGCCGGACGACAGCGCCTTGCGCGAGGCTTCCAGCCGGTCGCACTCGATCGCCATCCAGCCGTCGAACTCCGATGACAATTCGTTCAGCGCCGCCTCGGCGCGCTCGATCGCCTCGAAGTCGAGCCCGTTCTCGTCCGCAGACACCTTGCGAGCGAACGACTTGAGGTTCTTCTTCGGCACGATCACGTCGTGATCGTGGAACGGGGTCACGCTGGCGTCGGGCTTGGCGTTGGTCATGGTCTTCGATCTCAGGTCGGCGAGCGCAGCTTGTCGAGCAGCGGCTGGGCCTTGATGACTTCGGCCTTGCCGCCCTTGCGGCGTTCCGGGCCGACATAGTTCGGGTTGACGTTCCGCCGACGATCAGGACCGAAGAATGTCTTGGTTTTGATGAACGGGCGCGGATTGATCACCACATTGAGGATTCGTTGGTAAAGGGCCTGTGCCGAAATCGGCTTGCACAGGAACTCCGTGACCCCCGAATCGCGCGCCTCGATGACGCGGCGCTTTTCGCTGTGGCCGGTCAACATGATGATCGGCACGTAGGGATTGGCGTTCGCGCCCGGCTGGCGAATCATCGACGTCAGTTCGAGACCGTCGAAGATCGGCATCGCCCAATCGGTGATGACGATGTCGGGCGTGTAGGAGGTGAACGCCTCAAGGCCAGCGGCGCCGTCCTCGGCCTCATAGACCTCGCGGGCGCCGTAACCGTGCAGGAGGGTGCGGACGATGCGCCGCATGTGCGCATTGTCGTCGATCACCAGAAAGCGGAGTCGATTGAAATCAATGTGGAACATGCGTCGGCCGTTGTCCGGACTTTGATCCAGGCTAACAACCGACCGTTAAGGATCCGTGGAGACGGAAGCGTTCCGCTGGGAAAACGCGCTTGCGGGAAAAACCGGTGGCCGACTGGGTTGCGCCGGGGTGGGTGGAAGATCAAGTTCAGCAGCCGCGGGTATCAGGTGCCGAACTGCTCGCGCAGGATGCGCTCATCAAGGCTGTGGCCGGGGTCGAACAGCATTGTCAAAGAGATCGACGGGTCCATGCGCGCCGATACCTCCCGGACGTTGCGGACCTCGATGTGGTCGGCGGCCGCGCTCACCGGGCGCTTGTCGGCCTCCAGCACCTCGATGCGGACCTCGGCGCGGTCGGGTAGGATGGCGCCGCGCCAGCGCCGCGGCCGGAACGCCGACAGCGGCGTCAGCGCCAGCAGCGGCGAGTCGAGCGGCAGGATCGGCCCGTGGGCCGAGAGGTTATAGGCGGTCGAGCCGGCAGGGGTGGCGACCAGGATACCGTCGCAGATCAGTTCGGCGAGGCGCTCGCGGCCGTCGACCAGGATGCGCAACTTGGCCGCCTGGTAGGACTGGCGCAGCAGCGACACCTCGTTGATGGCATTGGCGATGTGGATGGCGCCGTCGCCGTCGCGCGCGGTCATCACCAGCGGGTGGATGATGGTCGGCTCGGCTGCTGCGAGGCGGCCGACGATGCCGTCCTCGATGAAGTCGTTCATCAGGAAGCCGACCGAACCACAATTCATGCCGTAGATCGGGGTTCCCTTGTGCATGACGTGGTGGAGGGTCTGCAGCATGAGCCCGT
Organism: Blastochloris viridis; assembly: GCF_001402875.1. Lineage (NCBI taxonomy): Bacteria > Pseudomonadati > Pseudomonadota > Alphaproteobacteria > Hyphomicrobiales > Blastochloridaceae > Blastochloris > Blastochloris viridis. The sequence continues at coordinate 1,392,065 of NZ_CP012946.1, forward strand.
CGCCGCCCAGCGCCACCACGACGTCGGCGTCGTTGGGGTCGCAGCGGCCATAGCGCGCCTCGAAACGGGCGAGCGCCGCCTGAGCGTCCGGAGCCGGGCTCCCGACGAAGGCGACCTTGTCAAAACGGCGAGGGGATTCGTGCATTGCGGCGGCTAGCCAGCATTTTCAGACTGCGCCAACATAGGGTGCGCCTGGAATTCCTGCAAAGACTCGGCTGTTGCGACCTGCATAAACCACCGTGCCGCGGCCGTCCCCCCCTCCGATCGCAGCATCCAGCGCTGGAGACAAAGCTATGGAACAGGCGGCGCTCGTTTATACGACGTGGCCCTCGGTCGTGGAGGCGGAGGCTGCAGGCTTGGCGTTGATCGAGGCGACGCTGGCGGCCTGCGTCAACATCCTGCCCGGCATGCGCTCGATCTATCGCTGGGAGGGCGTGGTCGAACGCGCCCAGGAGACGGTGATGATCGTCAAGACCAACACGACGCGATCCGACGCCGTGGTGGCGGCGGTGAGGGCGCGCCACCCCTACAAGACCCCAGCCATCGTGGTGGTGCCGGTGACCGGTGGCGAGCCGGCCTATCTCGCCTGGATCATCACCGAAACAGCCGAGTGACGGCGGCGACCGCCGGCGCGGGGCGAGGGGCTTTTCGCCGGCGGGCAGCGGTGAAGACGCCTCTCTGCGATCGTTGTGGGTCCCGGTCGACCGTCCGTTGAGCGGCTGGCCGGCTCGATCGGGTCGGCGGAGCCCGAAAAGCGCAGCTGGCAGTCCTGCGTTCCTGCCGCCGCGCCGGGCGGCGGCAGGACTGCAGCGGTCAGTAACGGGCGGCGATCGCCTTCGGCTCGGCCTCGCCGCCGAGCTTGACCTTGAGGCCGGCATAGACCACCGCGCCGGGCGACAGGTACGAGTAGACCTCCTCGTATGTCTCGTCGAACATGTTGTCAGCGCGCAGGTAGATCGTGGTCTGCGGCGTCAGGTCATACGATATCAACGCGTTGACCAGGGTGTAGGACCCGAGTTCGACCCGCTCGGTGTTGAGGCCATAGTATGTGTCCATCATCGAGCCGTTGAACACCACCGCTACAGTTGCGCGCCCGCGGCCATCGGCGAACTTCACCGTGGCGCGGCCGGAGGCGGCGTGCATCGGAATGCGGGTGGCGCCGAGCACGGTCTGCTGGGCGGTGTCGTAGGCATCGGCGTCGGTGTAGGTGTAGGTGCCCTCCAGCGACAACCACGGCAGGGGCTCGGCCTTGAGCGCGACTTCGACGCCCTGGCGCTCGGTTCTCATCGGCGAATTGACCGCGCTTTTGAGGCCGCTGCCGAGGGTGACGGTGCGGATCTCGTCGGTGAGGTCCATCCAGAAATAGGTGACGTCGAAGAACAGCTTGCCGTCGATCAGGGTCTGTTCGACGCCGGTATCCCAGCCGGTCGACTGCTCGGGCTTGAGGTCAGGATTGCCGACGAAGGTGCCGGGAATGCTGCCGAACTGCTGCAGGAAGGTCGGCTTGGTGACGCCGGTGCCGACCGAGGAATGCAGCCGGGTGCCGGTGGAAAACGTCTGCGAGGCCGTCACGCGCCAAGTATCGGCATCCTCGAACACTTCGAAGTCGTCGTGGCGCACCGCCGTCGAGAGCGCGAGCCCGGTCGGCAGATCGAGCAGATACTCAGCGAACAGGCCGGTCTGCGACCGCGACAGGCCGGCGGTCCAGGTCGGATCGACATAGGGGCCCGATTGACGATAGTCCTCGTCCTGGTAATCGGCGCCGATGGCGAGGGTATTCTGGGCGCCGGCCAGCCAAGGTGTTTCGAACTTCAGTGCGCCCTTGGTGTCGAGCGTGGTGCGCTGGCCGTTGTAGAAATAGTTGCCCCACTCCGGCGAGCGCGAATCCAGATTGTGCTCGAAGGACTTGATGCCGAAGGTCTGGGTCCAGCGGCCATCCCACAGCTTCAGCGTGCCGACCGCGCTCGCCGACAAATTGTCGTAGGCCGAGGTGTCGGCCTTGTCGACCACGCGGCCATAGGTCGCCGGATTGGCCGGAATGGGCGTCCAGTCCGGCAGGTAGCCGATGGTGGCATAGTCGCTATTGTCGGTCTTGGTCGCACGGTCCATCCAGTGGACCGAGCCTTCGAGATTGAAATACTCGTTGAAGTCGACACCGGCCTTGCCGGACACCACGGTGGCGTGGCTGCCGTCGGTTTCCGAGCCCCAGCGCGAGACGTTGAAGCCGCGCGTCGATTCGTTCGACACCGTCAGCGCGCCGTAGACCGGGCCGACCGCGCCGCGTGCCGAGGCGGCCGCGCCACCCGAATTGCGGGTGCCGATCTCGGCGCGCGTGGTGAGTTCCGGCTTGGCCAGGCCGCGGCCGCTCTTGGTGATCACCGAAATCACGCCGGCCTGGGCGTCGGCGCCCCACACGCCGGACTGCGGGCCGCGCAGCACCTCGATGCGCTCGATGTCGTCGACCAGGAAGCCGGCGAAGTCGAAGCTGTTGTTGTCGACGCCGTTCACCTTCACGCCGTCGATCATCACCATGAGGTGGGTCGGCTTCATGCCGCGCATGCGCACCTCGGTGAGGCCGCCGCGCGGGCCGGTGGTGCCGACGGCGACGCCGGCGACCTGCCGCAGCGCGTCGGGCACCGTGGTGATGCCGTTGGCACGCAGTTCGTCGCCTCGAATCACCGTCACCGCCGACCCGACCTTGGAGGCTTCCACCGGCACTTGGCTGGCGGTGACCACGAGTTCGGGCAGATCGTTGTCAGATTGCGCCAGCGCCGGCAGTGCGACGAGCGGGATCAACGAGGTCGTAAGCAGAAAGCTATGCAAAGCCGAGCGGGCGGACGCCGCCATGACGCATCTCCGGGAGCCAGAAGATCGACAGGAATCGCGGCGGCCCAGGCTTTCGCCCAGCGCTGGCATCGTTCAAAGCTCAAGGCGTGGCGCATGGCCGACCCTCCGCGACAGTTCCACTGTCACCGAGCGGAGAGACCGCCCCGGCCGCGCGCCCCGCACGCCGGAAGGTGACTCGCACAGGTCGGTCTCCTGGCTCGCGGGTCATCGCCTGCCGCCGCCTTCCCAGAGCTGGACCTCCAGTGGCGTATCGACGGTTGGCTCACCGCTCACAGTTGCGGGGGCAGCCTCGGATTCGTCCAGCCGCTCCGCGGCCGTCCTCACCGTGTTCCCTGGGCCGGATGCACCGGCCCACCTGCACAGGGCCAATTCGCAGTTTCGTTAAGGTGTTGTCAAGGCTTGGCCACGGTTCTGCCACCGTTATGCCCGGCCGCGGCCATGGCGGGCCGGCGCGGCGGCTACAGCCGGGTGGCGGTGCCGTCGATGGTGCGCCGGCGGGCCTTGCGCTCCAGGTGGCGCTGCAGCAGCGCCATGTTGCGCTTGTTGGCGCGGAACAGCACATCGGCCGCGTCGCCAAGTACGGGCACTGCGCCGAGCGCGAAATCCAGCATCACGTTGCCGGCCATGCGGGCGACCAGATGGTTCGGCGCGCCAAGCTGACGGGCCTCGTAGACCAGATAGGAGCCGAGCGCCGCCGAGATGGCGTCGCCGATGCCGGGAACGAGGCCGATCATGGCGTCCAGCCCGAGCCGAACCTTGGTGCCGGGCACCTCGAACGCGCTGTCGAGCAATTGTGCCAGCACCGACAGCCGCTGCAGCGCAGCCCGCTCATAGGGATCGGCGGGGTCGAAGGTGTCGGTCCAATGCAGGTGGGTCGTGCTCATGGCGTCCAGATGGGATGCCGATGACGGGACGCAAGCCGGCCTGGCGGCAGATCAGCGATGCCGCCCGGCACCATGTTTCCGCATGGGAAGTTTCCGCTAGGTCTTGGCGCGATCCACCGAAACAGCTTCGGCCAAATCGGTGTCCGGAAACGGCGAAACGCCCCGGCCTTGATGGCGGGATCACACCTGTGCCGACCACTGCACCGGCACGAAGCGGTAGCCGGAGCCCTCGCGCAGGATGTGGCCGTTGGCCGGGAACGGGAAATGGAACCCGGCGACGCGCACCCGCTCGGCCGCGGCACGGTCGAGCAGCTTGCGGCGCGTCATTCGCGCAGTGTCCCAATCCATGTCGAACACCGCCGCCCATCCGGGATGGCGCACGAACAGCGCCGGATGGTTGGCGGTGTCGGACAGCACCAGCAGTTCCTCGCGCCCGGAGGACAGCAGGAAAGCGGTGTGGCCGGGGGTATGGCCGGGGGCGTCGATGGCGGAGATGCCACCGGCAATCTCCTGGCCCCACTCGAACCGCCTTACCCGCTCGCCGATGTCGCCGAACACGCGGCGGGCATTGCGGAAATTGCCCTCCAGCGGCTTGGGGGCGCGGCTCATCATGCCGTCGTCCATCCAGTAGGCCCACTCGGGCTGCGGCACCAGCACCTCGGCCTTGGCAAAGGCGAGCGCGCCGTCCCCGGTCTTGAGGCCGTTGATGTGATCGCCGTGGAAATGGCTGATCACCACGGTCTGGATCGAATCCGGCGCGACGCCGGCTGCCGCCAGATTGGCGGCGAGCTGGCCGCTGGTGGGGCCCAACCGGCCGCCGGTGCCAGTGTCGATCAGGATGCGCTGGCTGCCGGTGTCGACCAGCAGCGCGGTGAAGGTGAGCGGGACGGCGTCGGTCGGCAGGAAAGCCTCGGCCAGCGCCCGCGTCACCTCGTCCAGCGCGGCGTTGGGTACGAACGAGGCGTCGAGCGGACGAAGGGAGAAGCCATCGTGCAGCGCGGTGACGGTGAGGCTGCCCACCTTGTAGCGGTAGAAGCCGGGTGCCTGCGATAGCGGCTCCGGCGTGACGAGGGTGGTTCCCTCGCGTGCGGCTCCAGCCTGGCCTTGTGCCTTGGTCGCGGCGAGACTGCCGGCGGCAGCGAGGGTGAGCGATCCAGTCAGCGCGGCGCGGCGATCGATCTTCGTCATCGCATCCAACCTCATGATCCCGGCGATCGAACCGGACCAAACGCCGCTGCCGCGTTTCAGGTTCCAACCGCCGGCGGCGGGTCACGCGTTCCGCAACGGCCACGACGACAGGATGCGGAATCGTGCGTCGGGGGCGGATTGTACGAATAGCGCAAGGGTGGAGATCTCGACCGGCCCCTCGCCGCAGGCGGCACCGTGGGCGCTCGCGAGAGCGAGGCACGCTGCCTCGGCGGCTTTGGGCGCCAGGCGGCCGGTCAGCGTCATGTGGAAGCGGAACTCCTCGAACACGAACGGATAGCCCCAGCGGTCGAGATAGCCGAGTTGGCGTGGCGACAGCCGCTCCGGCGCGCGCCGGGCGCGATCCTCCGGCGTCAGCGCGGCGCGGAAGCGGTCGAACGTGCGCACGCAGTCGCCGGCGAGGGCGCCGAGCGCTTCGCTCGGCTCGGCCGGTGTCAGCGCCACGAAGCCGGCGATGACGCGCGTCTCAAGGCGCACCTCGGGAATGGCGCGCGGCGCGGCGGCGAAGGTCGCCGCCGCCTCGAGCAGGTCGTCGATGCTCGTGCCTTCAGCCAGCGCGAACGGCGCCTTCAGCGTGGCATGGAAGCCGTAGCGGCGCGGCTCGGCGGTCGCCTCGGCCCAGCCCGCGGCGAGTGCGGAGGTCGGCGGTTGCGGCGGAAAAGCCGCAGCGGCTTCGGCGTCCCAGCCGATGGTGGTGCAGCCGAACGACCACAAGGCGCGGTCGTGGAGCGGGGCGAAATAAAGCGCGTAACGTGTGGTCATTCGGCCGGGATGTAAGCAGCGGCTTCGTATTTGTCGAGGAACGCTTCGGCGCTCAGTGCGCGGAAATCGGGCAGGGCGGCGTGGAGGCGGGCGTGATCCCACTCCCACCATCCGAGCGCCACCAGTCGCTCGGCGAGGGTCTCGGAGAACCGCCGGCGCAGCGGCCGCGCCGGGTTGCCGACCACAATGGTGTAGGGGGCGACGTCCTTGGTGACCACGCAACCGGCCGCCACCACAGCGCCGGTGCCGACGGTCCGGCCCGGCAGCACGATGGCACCGTGGCCGATCCAGACGTCGTGGCCGATGGTGACCGGAAAGCCGCGCCGCCACTCGAAGAAGGACGCCTCGTCGTCTTCGCCGGCGAAATACCTCGAGGCGCGGTAGGTGAAATGCGACTGGGTCGCCCGCGTCATCGGGTGGTTGCCGGGGTTGATCCGCACCATCGCGGCGATGGAGCAGAACTTGCCGACGGTGGTGTAGGCGACCTCGCCGTCGTTGACGATGTAGGAATAGTCGCCGAGCGTGCTCTCGAGCAATTTGGTGCGGGCGCCGACTGCGGTGTAGTGGCCGAGCCGGCAGTCGCGGATCTGTGCGGTCGGGTCGACCTGCGGGGTGTCGGACGGGCGCGTCATCGGAGGTCTCGCCTCTGGAGGGCCGTCGGCTCGCCGGGCATGCCGCCGTCGCGGCGGCGCTCGGCGAACGGCGTGCAGGACCGCGCGGCGACTGCCCGGATCCCGATCAGATGCCTGCCACGGTCGTGTGACCGACCGACGACAATGGGCTGGTCGGCTGCCGACAAAGCTTCGCCTCGCCGGGCGTTGCCCACGCCGTTGCGCCGTCATCGCGCTGTCGTGCCGACTGGCTAGGACTCGGTGAAGAAACGGCCTCGGTCAGCGGCCGGCCTGATCGCCTCAGGCCGGACTGGCCGGTTGCCGCAAGGTTGCGCCGATATTCGCCTGCCCGTTCGCCGGCGTTCGGATGGCGCCTCCCGCGGAGGATGATGTGCTGGTTCTGGACGGGGTGTCCAAACGGTTTGGCGACAAGTTCGCCGTTGCCGACGTGTCGCTGGAGATTTCGACCGGCGGCTTCATCGGCATCATCGGACGGTCGGGCGCCGGCAAGTCGACGCTGCTGCGCATGATCAACCGCCTCGCCGAGCCGAGCGCCGGGCGTATCCTGGCCGATGGCAACGACGTGACGCGGCTGTCCGGGCGCCGGCTTTATCGCTGGCGCGCCGACTGCGCGATGATCTTCCAGCAGTTCAATCTGGTGGGCCGGCTCGACGTGCTCACCAACGTGCTGCTGGGGCGGCTGCAGCGCACGCCGAACTGGCGCTCGATGCTCAAGCTGTGGACGCACGAGGAGAAGGCAATCGCGCTGTCCGCACTCGACCAGTTCGACATCGCTCAGATTGCGGCGCAGCGCGCCGACAGCCTGTCCGGCGGCCAGCAGCAGCGTGTCGCCATCGCCCGCGCGCTGGTGCAGGAGCCGCGCATCATTCTCGCCGACGAGCCGATCGCCTCGCTCGACCCACGTAACACCAAAACGGTGATGGATGCGCTTTTGCGCATCAACAAGCACTACGGCATCACCGTGTTGTGCAACCTCCATTCGCTCGACGTCGCCCGCTGCTATTGCGACCGCCTGGTCGGCATGGCGGGCGGGCGGGTGGTGTTCGACGGCTCGCCCGAATGCCTGACCGACCACGTTGCCCGCGACCTCTATGGCCTCGAAGCCGACGAGGTGATGGATGCCGAGCTTCCCGCCGACGTGCCGGCGGGGCTGGCTGTTCCCGCGTAAAGACCCGGTTCCGCCCCCCTCAAGGAGACCACGATGTTGAACCGACGCTCGCTCATTCTTGCCGGCGCCGCGCTTGCCGTCAGCGCCAACGCTGCGCTTGCGCAGGATTGGAAGGCGAAATACCCCGAACTCGTCTTCGCGTTGATCCCGGAAGAGAACGCCTCCGGCGTCTCCAACCGCTGGACGCCGTTCGCCGAGTATCTGTCGAAGGAGCTCGGCACCAAGGTGACGCTGCGCCTCGCTAACGACTATGCCGCGATCATCGAAGGCCAGCGCGCCGGCAACATCCACATCGCGTATTATGGCCCGGCCTCTTATGCCCGCGCCGCGATGACCGGCGTCAAGACCGAGCCGTTCGCCATCGAGGTCAACCAGGACGGCACCAAGGGCTATCACTCGGTGTTCTACGTCCGCAAGGATTCGCCCTACCAGAAGATCGACGATCTGAAGGGAAAAAACCTCGGTCTGGTCGACCCCAACTCGACCTCCGGCAACAACGTGCCGCGCTTTGCCCTCGACAAGATGGGCATCGATCCCGACAAGTTCTTCGACAAGGTCGTCTACACCGGCAGCCACGAAAACGCGGTCATCGCGTTGCAGCAGGGCACGGTGGATGCCGCCGCCAACTGGTGGAACGACGCCAACGAGTCCAGCCTGCGCCGCATGGAGCGCAAAGGCATGGCGAAGTATGACGACTATCGCATCATCTTCACCTCCGACCTGATCGTGAATTCGCCGTTCGCCTACCTCACCGATCTGCCGGCGGACCTGAAGGCCAAGATCCGTGACGCCTTCTTCAAATACGCTGCCGACAAGGACGCTTTCGACAAGATCTACGAGGGCAAGCGCCAGCCCTGGCAGCCGATCGATCACTCGGCGTATCTGCCGATCGTCGAACTGAACAAGTTCGTCGACGAACTGCGCAAGCAGAAGCGGTCCTGACCCCTGGTCCGCTCTCCGCCGCGGCGGCCCGGCTGGTCCGGGCCGCCGTTGACGTGTGTTTCCGGGATCGCGACGCGGTCATCGGCAACCTGATGATGCGCTTGCCGCGTGTAGGTCATGGCCCCATCGATCCACCGCCAGGGCGATGCCCGGCTCGCCCTGATGATGGGTGGCTATGACGCCGCGGTCGCGGCCAAGCGCCGGCAGACGACGCTTGGCGCCACCGTACTGATCGTTGCCGTGGTCGTTGCCGCCCTGGTCGGTGAAGTCGACGTCGGCAAGTTCGTCGTGAATCTCCACCGTTTCGGCGATTACATCGTCCGTCTCGCCCACCTCGAGGGTGGCGCCGGCGTGCTGTCCGATGTCGGCGAGTGGTTCTGGGGCTGGCGGCGCTGGTTGGTCATGCTCGGCGAGACGCTGCTGATCGCCTATATGGGCACGTTGATGGGCGCGCTCGGCGGCTTTGCGCTGTGCTTCTTTGCCGCGCGCAATCTCACCGGCCGCGCGTGGGTGCGCTTTGCCACCAAGCGCTTCTTCGAGGTCTGCCGCACCGTTCCGGAAATGGTGTTCGCGCTGATCTTCGTCATCGCGTTCGGGCTCGGCCCGCTTGCGGGCGTGCTGGCTTTGGCGGTGCATTCCACCGGCGCGCTCGGCAAGCTGTTCTGCGAGGTGGTCGAGAACATCGACCTGAAGCCGGTCGACGGCGTCAAGGCCAATGGCGGCTCGTGGGTGGAAGCGGTGCGCTTCGCCGTCGTGCCGCAGGTGCTGTCGAACTTCGCCAGCTATGCGCTACTGCGGTTCGAGGTCAACGTCCGCAGCGCCGCGGTGATGGGCTTCGTCGGCGCCGGCGGCATCGGCCAGGACCTGATCGAAGCGATCCGCAAGTTCTATTACTCCGACGTCAGTGCGCTGTTGGTGCTGATCGTCGGTACGGTGATGGTGATCGATCTTTGCACCGAGCGACTTCGCCATGCACTGCTCGGGCTTAGGCGGGCGTGATGGCGGAACGACCCAAGCTCGTGGCCGATACGGCGGCGTTCGCCAGGCGCCACCCCGACCAGTTCCGGTGGGTGACGCGCGGCCGCGTCGTCGCGCTGTGCGTAACGGCTGCAATGATCGCGCTGTTTGCGCTCGGCATCGCGGTGCTGGAGTTCGACGCCCGTCGCTTTGCCCTTGGCCTGCTCAAGCTCGGCGAGTTCGTGGTGTTCATGGTGCCGCCCTCGACCGGGGATTGGGCGACGTTCGTGCTCTACCTCAAAGCGCTGGCGGAGACGGTGGCGATCGCGCTGCTCGGCACGCTGCTGGCGACGGTGCCTGCTATCGTGATGGGGTTCGTGGCGGCGAAGACGGTGGTGGGGCAGGTCGTGATCCACTTCCTGTCGCGGCGGATACTCGACACCGTGCGCGGCGTCGACGAACTGATCTGGGCATTGATCTGGGTGAACGTGGTGGGTCTTGGCCCGTTCGCCGGCATCCTGGCGGTGGCCTCGGCCAATGTCGGCATTCTCGGCAAGCTGTTCTCGGAGGCCATCGAGGCGGCCGATCCGCGACCGGTGGAGGGCGTGGTGTCGACCGGCGGCAGCCGCCTTGCGGCGGTTCGGTTCGGGCTGTGGCCGCAGGTGGCGCCGGTGATCGCCAGCCAGGTGCTGTACTATTTCGAGTCCAATACGCGCTCGGCCACGATCATCGGCATCGTCGGCGCCGGCGGCATAGGCCTTCATCTCGCCGAGCAGATCCGCACGCTCGAATTCCAGCACGTCTCGGCGTTGGTGCTGATGATCCTGGCGACGGTCGCGGCGATCGACTGGCTATCGGACATGCTGCGGTTCTCGATCATCGGCCGCCGCGAGGTGGTGGGATAGCGCATGGCACAACGCCGCGGCGTCAGCTGCCGACGATCAGGTGAACGCGGTCGGCGGCGAAGCGGGTGCGCTGGACCTGGATCGGTCGGCCGCCGGCGTCGGCGTTGACGGCGTCGACCACCAGCACAGCGCGGCCGGCCGGCAGCTCCAGCAGTTCCTGCTCGGCCGGGTCGACCGGGCGAGCGGAAATTACGGTCTCAAGGCGGGTGTAGTCGGCAATGCCGTGGGCGGCGAAGGCGCGGCTGACCGAGCCGGTGCGGTGCAGTTCGGCCTCCAGCCCCTCGAAGCGTGCCTGCTCGAACCACGAGGTCGAGCGCGACAGCGGCACGGCGTTGGCGCTCGACACCAGCTCGACGCGCAACAACGGTGTGCGAGGCGGTAGAGCGAGCCGTCGCGCCGGCTCAGCGTCGACCACGGTCGCGACCCCGATCAGCCTGCCTCGCGGCGAGCGGCCGGCGGCGATGACATTTTCGGAAAAGCGCACACGGCGGCCGATGGCGTAGCGCAGCGGCGCTTCCTCGACGAAGCTGCCGCGACCCTGCACCGAGCGCACCATCCCTCTCTCCGCCAGCACCGCAAGCGCCCGGCGAACGGTGTGGCGGTTGACGCCGAACCGCTCGCTGTATTCCGCCTCGGACGGCAGCTGGGCGCCGGGCGGATAGGCACCGGCGGCGATCTCGCGCTCGATGCGCTCGGCGATCTGCCGCCACAGCGAGACGCCGGAGCTGCGATCAATACTGGAGCGGTCGGGGTCTGGCGGCACGATTTGTCACCAAAGGTTCATTGGACAGGCCGGCTCACTTGTCTATGATACTAGACAAGTTGGGTCACCTGTCCAGTCCGGAAACAATGCCGAACGCGCAAGATTTCGAACGCGACCGCCGCTTCGCGATGGCGGTTCTTGCCACCGCGGAGGTGGGCGAACTGGAGGCGGCCTGGGCGGCGTGGCCGGAGCCGCCGGCGGTAGAGGATTTGCGCCGGCCCGGCTGCGGGCTGGCGATGGTGCGCGGCCGGATCGGCGGCGACGGCGCGCCGTTCAACCTCGGCGAGGCGACGGTGACACGGGCCGCGGTGCGGCTGCCCAGCGGGCACATCGGCCACGCCTATGTGTTGGGGCGGGTTGCGCGCAAGGCGTGGCTGGCCGCGGTGTTCGACGCGCTGTGGCAGGACATCGCCACCCGGCCGCGGGTCGAGCGCGACGTGCTGGCTCCGGCGCGCGCGCGGGCGGCGGCGGCGGCGGGCCGGGCGGCGGCCGAGGCGGCGGCGACGCGGGTCGCGTTTTTCACCGTCACTCGCGGCGATAACCAGGACAGCGCGTCATGACAGTTGCCTCCGGCTTTGCCGAACCGGTGTTCGACGCCCAGCGCGCCTTCCGCGCGGTGATGGCGGCATTCGCGCGGCCGGGGTTCGGGCATGCGGTGCCGGCCGACCTCGCGCCGCCGCCGCCGATGACGCCGGCATTGGCCACGGTGGCGTTGACGCTGCTCGACCACGACACGCCGGTGTGGCTCGATCCGCCGCTGGCGGCGGCGCCGGACGTCGCCGCGTTTCTGCGCTTTCACGCCGGCGCGCCGATCGTTTGTGATCCGGCCGCGGCGGCATTCGCATTGATCGCCGATCCGGTGGCGATGCCACCGTTCGCGGCATTTGCGCAAGGCTCTGACGTCTATCCCGACCGCTCGGCGACGTTGGTGCTGCAGGTCGCGTGCTTCGCCGGCGCGACGCTGGCGCTGGCTGGCCCGGGCATCAAGGACACGGCGAGATTTGCTGCATCGCCGCTGCCGGCTGACTTCGCCCAACGGATCAAGGCCAATCGCGCCGCGTTCCCGCGTGGGGTCGACGTCGTACTGTGCACGGCGACCGAGGTTGCGGCGCTGCCGCGCTCGGTTCGCCTGGTCGGGGAGGGGGCCTGATGTATGTCGCGGTCAAGGGCGGCGAGGCCGCGATTCGCAACGCCCATCGCCTGCTGGCGCACCAGCGCCGCGGCGATCCGTTGGTGCCGGAGTTGAGCGCTGCGCAGATCGACGGTCAGCTTGCGCTTGCGGTTGACCGGGTGATGACCGAGGGCTCGCTCTATGACCGCGGCCTCGCGGCTCTGGCGATCAAGCAGGCGCGCGGCGATCTGGTCGAGGCGATCTTCCTGGTGCGCGCCTTTCGCGCCACGTTGCCGCGGTTCGGCGCAACCGAGCCGCTCGACACATCGGCGATGACCATCCGCCGCCGCATTTCGGCGACGTTCAAAGACCTACCGGGCGGGCAGATCCTGGGGCCGACCTTCGACTACACCCATCGCCTGATCGACGGCGCGCTGGAAGGCTTCGAGCCGCCGGCGCCGGCCTCGGCGGAGCCATGCCAGGACCCGGTGCCGCGCGTCACCGATCTGCTCGGCGAGCAGGGCCTGATCGAGCCCTCGCCCGCGGATGACGGCTTTGAGCCCGGCGACCTCACCCGCGAGCCGCTGGCCTTTCCGATCGGCCGCGATCTACGCCTGCAGGCCTTGGCGCGCGGCGACGAAGGTTTCCTGCTCGCGCTCGGCTATTCGACTCAGCGCGGCTTTGCCCGCAGTCATCCGTTCGCCGGCGAAATCCGGCTCGGCGAGGTCGAGGTCGAGCTCGACGTCGAGGAGCTTGGCTTTGCCGTTACGCTCGGCACCATCACCGTCACCGAGTGTCAGATGGTGAACCAGTTCAAGGGCTCCGCGGCGGCGCCACCGCAGTTCACCCGCGGCTACGGCCTCGCCTTCGGCCATTGTGAGCGCAAGGCGATGGCGATGGCGCTGGTCGATCGCGCGCTGCGCGCCCGCGAACTTGGCGAGGACATCGCCGCCCCGGCGCAGGACGAGGAATTCGTGATCATGCACGCCGACAATGTCGAGGCGACCGGGTTCGTCGAACACCTGAAGCTGCCGCACTATGTCGACTTCCAGTCCGAACTCGATCTGGTGCGCCGCCTGCGTGCGGCATGGAGCGCCGACGCGATCAAGGAGGCGGCGCAATGAGCGCGGACGCCACCTACAACTATGCCTATCTCGACGAGCACACCAAGCGCGCCATCCGCCGGGCTATCCTGAAGGCGATCGCGATTCCCGGCTATCAAGTGCCGTTCGCCAGCCGCGAGATGCCGATGCCGCGCGGCTGGGGCACCGGCGGCGTGCAGGTCACCGCCGCCATCATCGGGCCGGACGACGTGCTCAAGGTGATCGACCAGGGCGCAGACGACACCACCAACGCCGTCGCCATCCGCGGCTTCTTCACCCGCGTGGCGGGCGTCGCCACCACCACCCGCACGGTGGACGCCACCATCATCCAGACCCGCCACCGCGTGCCGGAAACGCCGCTAAAGGCGCACCAGATCCTGGTCTATCAGGTGCCGATCCCGGAGCCGCTGCGGTTTTTGGAGCCGCGCGAGACCGAGACCCGCAAGCTGCACGCCTTGGCCGACTACGGCACCATGCACGTCAAGCTCTACGAGGACATCGCGCACTTCGGCGAAATCGCCACCACTTATGCCTACCCGGTGACGGTGGACGGTCGCTACGTGATGGATCCGTCGCCGATCCCCAAGTTCGACAACTTGAAGCTCAATGACTGTCCGGCGCTGCAAGTGTTCGGCGCCGGCCGCGAAAAGCGCATCTACGCGGTGCCGCCGCACACGCGCGTGATCAGCCTCGATTTCGACGACCACCCGTTCGCGCCGCAGCGCTTCACCGAGCCGTGCGCGCTGTGCGGCTCAACCGGCGTGTTCCTCGACGAGGTGATTTTGGACGACCGCGGCGGCCGCATGTTCGTGTGTTCCGACACCGACTTTTGCAACGGGCGGCAGGCGGACGGCCACCGCGGCTGTCTCGCCGGCAATCCGATCCAAGACGAGGAGAAGCGGGATGCATGAGGAGCCGCTGCTCATCGCCGACGGGCTGACCAGATATTACGGCGCGCGGCTCGGCTGCCGCGAGGTGTCCTTCACGCTCCATCCCGGCGAGGTGCTGGCGGTGGTGGGCGAGTCCGGCTCCGGCAAGTCGACGCTGCTCGGCCTGCTTTCGACCGAGCTTGAGCCGAGCGCCGGGCGTGTGCGCTATCGCATGCGCGATGGCAGCTTGCGTGACCTTGCCGAATTGTCCGAGCCGGAGCGGCGCCTGCTGCTGCGCACCGACTGGGGCTTCGTGCGGCAGTCGCCGGAGGCGGGCCTGCGCATGGCGGTGTCGGCGGGGGCGAATGTCGGCGAGCGGCTGATGGCGGTGGGCTGGCGCCATTATGGCGCCATTCGTCACGCCGCCGGCGATTGGCTGGCACGGGTCGAGATCGCGGCCGACCGCATCGACGACTCGCCGAAGACCTTTTCCGGCGGCATGCGCCAACGCCTGCAGATCGCCCGCAACCTCGTCACCCAGCCGCGCCTTGTCTTCATGGACGAGCCGACCGGCGGTCTCGACGTCTCGGTGCAGGCGCGGCTGCTCGACCTCATTCGCCAGCTGGTCGCCGACCTCGGCCTCGCCGTGGTGATCGTCACGCATGACCTCGCGGTGGCGCGGCTGCTGTCCCACCGCATCATGGTGATGAAGGAGGGCCGGGTGATCGAGGATGGGCTGACCGACCAAGTGCTGGACGATCCGCGCGCGGCCTATACCCAGCTGCTGGTGTCGTCGGTGCTGCAGTCGTGAATGTTGTTCAGCAGCGCGCGCAGTTGGCGGCCCTCACCCAGAGGAGGCGCGGTGCGCCGTCTCGAAGGGTGAGGGCGCTGTCCACAGCGCTTGGCGATGCCTCATGGTTCGGGACGCGTGCTGCGCACGCGCCTCACCATGAGGCAACAGCGCGCAGCGAAGGCATGAGGACATCATGACAATTCTCGACGTGCAGAACATCGCCAAGAGCTTCACGCTTCACCTGCGCGGCGGCCTTACGCTGCCGGTGGTGGCGGGGGTGTCGTTCGACGTGGCGGCGGGTGAGTGCGTCGCGCTCGGCGGGCCGTCGGGGGCGGGCAAGAGCTCGATCCTCAAGATGATCTTTGGCAACTACCGCACCGACGCCGGCTGTATCCTGATCCATGACGGTGGAACGGCGGTCGACATTGCCAAGGCAAGCCCGCGCGAGGTTCTGGCGCTGCGGGCGACGACGGTTGGCTATGTCTCGCAGTTCCTGCGGGTGATTCCGCGCGTCGCCGCGCTCGACATCGTCGCCGAGCCGCTCCGGGCGCGGGGGGTCGATGCGGCGGATGCCAGCGAGCGTGCGGCCGCCATGCTGCGGCGGCTCAACCTGCCGGAGCGGCTGTGGCGGCTGCCGCCGGCGACCTTCTCCGGCGGTGAGCAGCAGCGCGTCAACATCGCCCGCGGCTTCATCGCCGAGACAAGGCTGCTGCTGCTCGACGAGCCGACCGCTTCGCTCGACGGTGTCAATCGCGACGCCGTCATCCAGTTTATCCGCGACAAGGCGGCGGCCGGAACGGCGCTGGTCGGCATCTTTCACGACGCGGAGGTTCGCGACGCCGTTGCGGATCGCACGCTCGACGTCCGCGCCTTTGCCGCTGCCTGACCCCGAGGGAACCATGGATACGTTCGTTCTTGCCAATGCCGACGTCGTGTTGGCCGACCGCGTCATCGCGCGCGGCTGGGTCGCCGTCTCGGACGGGCGCATCATTGAGGTCGGCGAGGGCTCCCCGCCCGAGCGTGGGATCGACCTGTCCGGCAGCCTGCTGGTGCCGGGGTTGGTCGAGCTGCACACCGATCACCTCGAGGCGCATTTTCTGCCGCGGCCGAAAGTGACGTGGGACGCGCTGGCGGCGGTGGTGGCCTATGATGCCCAGCTCGCCGCCTGCGGCATCACCACCGTGCTCGACTCGCTCCGGGTGTGGCGGGAGGAGAGCCTGGGCGGCGATGCCGATGGCCACGCCGAGCTGCTGGCCGACGCCATCGGCAAGGCCCGCGACGCCGACATGCTGCGCGCCCACCACTTCCTGCACCTGCGCTGCGAGGTGCCGACCGGCACGGTGGTCGAGGACGCTGCCGTGCTGTTGCCGCGGCCGGACGTGCGGCTGCTGTCGCTGATGGATCACTCGCCCGGCCAGCGCCAGTTCCGCGACGAGGACAAGCTGCGGACCTACTACCGCGGCAAGGCCGGCGGCATGTCCGACGCCGAGCTCGACCGGCTGTTCGCCCACCGTAAGGCGCAATCAGAGCGCTATGCCATCGTCAATCGCGAGCGGCTGGTGAAGCTGGCGCAGTCCCACGGCGTGACGCTGGCGAGCCACGACGACACCACCGCCGAGCACGTCGCCGAGGCTATGCGCGATGGCGTCGCCGTCGCTGAGTTCCCGACCACGGTGGAGGCGGCGGCGGCGTTGCACAAGGCTGGCGTCAAGGTGATGATGGGCGCGCCCAACGTGGTGCGGGGCGGCTCGCACTCCGGCAACGTCGCCGCGCTGGACCTCGCCGCAAGCGGCGTGCTCGACATTCTGTCCTCCGACTACGTGCCCGCCAGCCTGTTGATGGCGGCGCTGCAACTTCCCGAGGCGCTGCCCGGCATCGACCTCGCCGCGGCACTGCGCACCGTCACCAAGACCCCGGCCGAGGCGGTGGGGTTGACGGATCGCGGCGAGATCGCGCCCGGCAAGCGCGCCGACCTGGTGCGGGTCGACGTTCGGCTCGGCGTGCCGGTGGTGCGCACGGTGTGGCGAGACGGTCGGCGGGTGCTGTGACCATGGAAGAGGCGGGGCGACTGGGCGATGGCGGGATCGGCCCCGGCGTGTTCGTCGGCGTGCTGGGACCGAGCGGCGCCGGCAAGGACACCGTGATCGAGTTGGCGCGGGCGGCATTCGCCGGCAATCCCGACGTGGTGTTCGTGCGCCGCGTCGTCACCCGGCCGAGCGACGGCTCGGAGGATCACCTGTCGGCGACGCCCGAGGCGTTCGCGCTGGCCGAGGCGTCCGGCGCCTTCGCGCTGTCCTGGCACGCCCACGGCCATGATTACGGCCTGCCGGTGGGGTTCGAGCGCGATATCCGCGGCGGCAAGGTGGTGGTCGCCAACATCTCGCGCAGCGTCGCCGCGCTGGCGCGTGCCCGCTATCGGGATACCCGGCTGGTGCATGTCACCGCGCCGGCCGAGCTGCTGGCCGCCCGCCGCGCCGCCCGCCACCGCGCGTCCGAGGCGACGGAAGGCGGCGCCAGCCGCGCCGAGCGGGTCAAGGTTGCGGTGGCGTTGCGGCCGGGGGACATCGAGATCGTCAATGACCGGGAGCCCGAGGCGGCGGGAGCGCGGTTGGTCGCGCTGCTGAGATCGCTGCTGGCGCGCGAGGGCTGATCGGCCGCGCGGCACCCGCGCTTGTCCGAACCGGGGCGCCGTGCTTTGGTCGGATTCCGCCAACGCCGTGGGTGCCCGATGAAGTCGCTGCTGACTCCCTCGTTGCTGGAATCTTGGCAAGTGTGGGCGCTGCTGTCCGCGGTTTTCGCCGCGGCCACGGCGATCCTGGCCAAAGTCGGCGTCGTTGCGATCGAGCCCGACACCGCCACCTTCATCCGCACCGTTGTCGTGCTGTTCGCGCTCGGCGGCTTGCTGGCGGCGACCGGTCATTGGCAGGCGCCCACCACCATTCCGGCGGCGGGCTGGCTGGCGCTGGTGCTGTCGGGCCTTGCCACCGGGGCGTCGTGGCTATGCTATTTCCGTGCTCTGAAGCTCGGCGATGCGGCGCGGGTGGCGCCTCTCGACAAGCTCAGCGTGGTGCTGGTGGCGGTGTTCGGCGCCATTCTGCTGGGCGAGCGGCTGTCGTGGACCAACTGGCTCGGCGTTGGCTTGATTGCGCTCGGCGCGGTCATGGTGGCGTGGAAGGGATGAGGTCGACGCCGGCGGCCATCCGGTCTATGAGCGCCGATCATGCGTGATCCTCTTTCCCGAACCGAGGCTGCGCTGGCCCGTGGCGCGCGGCCTTGGCGCGCCCGCGCCGCGGTGCCGGTGCTGGCGGCGTTGGCCATCGTGCTGTTCGTGGTGTCGCTCGGCACCGGGCCGGTGGCGATCGCGCCCGAGCGCGTGCTGGCGGTGCTGACCGGCTCCGGCAGCGATGCCGAGCGCATCATCGTGCTGGAGCTGCGCCTGCCGCGAGCGATCCTGGCGCTGGCCATCGGCGGCATTCTCGGCCTGTCGGGCGCGGCGCTGCAGGGCCTGCTGCGCAATCCGCTGGCGGCGCCTTCGTTGTTCGGCGCGCCGCAATCGGCGGCGTTCGCGGCGGTGGCGACCATCGCGCTCGGCCTCACCGACGCGCTGTCGTTCGCGCTGCCGGTGGCGGCAATCGTCGGCGCCTTCGTCTCGGTATTCCTGCTGGTGGCGGTGGCCGGCCGCAACGCCGGGCTGCTGCTGCTCATTCTCGCCGGCCTTGCCATCTCCAGCCTCGCCGGTGCCGCCACCTCGCTGGCGCTCAATCTCGCGCCCAACCCGTTCGCGGCGCTGGAGATCGCGTTCTGGCTGCTCGGCTCGCTGGAGGATCGCAGCCTGCAGCACGTGACGATGGCGCTGCCGTTCATCGTGGTGGGTGGCGCCATTCTGCTGTGGTCGGGGCCGGCGTTCCGCGCGCTGACGCTCGGCGAGGAGGCGGCGCAAAGCCTTGGCATCAACGTTGCCCGGCTCCGCCTCGTGGTGATCCTCGGCGTCGCGCTCGGCGTCGGCGCTGCGGTGGCAGTGTCGGGCACCATCGGTTTCATCGGGCTGGTCGCGCCACATCTGGTGCGCAGCCTGGTCGGCTACGATCCGGCGCGGGTGCTGGTGCCGAGCGCGCTGGCCGGCGCGGTGCTGCTGATGGCGGCGGACGTCGCGGTGCGGGTGATCCCGGCAACCACCGACATCAAGGTCGGCGTGCTGACGGCGCTGATCGGGGTGCCGTTCTTCCTCTACCTCATCGTGCGCGAGCGCGGCCGTCTCAGCGGGGGGATGGCATGAGCGCGCCGTTTTTTGAGCTTGGCGATGTCACGGTGTCGCTGGGCGGCCGCCGGGTGGTGGAGGGCGTGTCGCTCGAGCTGCCGCGGCAGGCCCTGGTCGGCATCGTCGGGCCGAATGGCGCCGGCAAGACCTCGCTGCTGCGGGCCATCGCCGGCCTCATTCCGCACGCCGGGCATATCCGGCTCGATGGCGCCGAGCTGGCCGCGCTGGCGCCGGGCGTGCGCGCCCGCCGCGTTGCCTATCTGCCGCAAGGACATTCGATGCACTGGCCATTGCCGGCGCGCGAGGTCGCCGCGCTCGGCCGCTACCCCCACGGTGCGCGCGATCCCGCGCGGCTTGACGCCGCTGGCGAGGCTGCTGTGCAAAAGGCGATGCGGCTGACCGATACCCTGGAATTGGCCGACCGGCCGGTGACGGAACTGTCCGGCGGCGAGCGGGCGCGGGTGGCATTGGCGCGGGTGTTCGCGGTCGAGGCGCCGCTGGTGCTGGCCGACGAGCCGACCGCCGCGCTCGACCCCCGCCATCAGATCGAGCTGATGGCGGCGTTGCGGTCGACCGCGGAGGCGGGCGCGTTGGTGCTCGCCGTCACCCACGACCTCGCGTTGGCGGCGCGGTTCTGCCACCACATCGTGGTGCTGGCCGGCGGCCGGCTGGCGGCGAGCGGGCCGGCCGCGGAGGCGCTGTCGGCCGCCGTGCTGGCGGCGGTGTTCGGGGTGCGGGCATTCGCCAGCGTCGAGGACGGGCTGCCGGTGGTGGTGCCGTGGGCGGTGCTGTGAACGGCGGTGTTGACGCGGCCGGTCGTCCCCGGCGAGCGCCGAAGGCGCGAGGATCAGGCGGCTTCTGGAGAGCCGTTGTGGCGGCCGCTGCCGTTGCTTGGGTCGCGCCGGCCTTGGCCGAGGCGCACCCCCGCGTCGTCTCCATCAACATGTGTACCGACCAGTTGGTGCTGGCGCTGGCTGATCCCGATCAGATCCTGGCCTTGAGCGTCTATGCCCGCGATCCGATGCTGTCCTTCGGCGCGGCGGCGGCGGCCAACTATCCCAGCCTGTCCGGCGTCGCCGAGGAGGTGCTGGTGCTGCAGCCCGACCTCGTGCTGTCCGGCCGCTACACCCGCCAGACCACACGCGGCTTCCTCAAGGCCAAGGGGGTCGCGCTCGCCGAGTTCGACATCGCCCGCTCGATCGCCGATGCGACAGCGCAGATCCGCCGGGCCGGCGAGCTCCTGGGCCAGCCGGCGCGGGCGGACGCGGCGGTCGCTGCCATCGACGCCGCGGTGGCGCGGGCCAAGGCGAGGCAGCACGCCAGGCTCAGCGTGCTGCCGCTGCAACGCCGCGGCTGGGTGGCGGGGGGGCGCACCCTCACCACCGACCTGCTCGATGTGCTCGGGCTCACCAATGCCGGCGCCGCGTTCGCCGCTACCGGCGGCTTCGTGCCGCTGGAGAAGATCATCGCCCATCGTCCGGACGCGCTGCTGCTGACCCGCGAGTTGGCCGCCGCCGAGGACCAGGGCTCGGCGCTGCTGGTCCACCCGGCGCTGGTCAAGCTCTATCCGCCGGGCCGGCGGATCTACTTGCCCGAGCGGCTGACGGTGTGCGGCGGGCCGATGCTGGCGGAGGCGATCGACCGCCTCGCGGCGGAAGCAGAGCGGCTCGGGCGGTAGGGCGGCTAGCGCCAGCGGACTCCGCAGGCCGCCCATTGCCGTCGCAATGCGCTTCGTTCTTGCGCGCTACGGAGCGGGCTTCGGCGTGAAGAACACGAAGGCGTGGAGGCCGAGCCGGCGGCGAACGGTGAGGTAGAGCAGGGTGGCCTCGACCACCTGGCCGAGACTGACCGCCGCCGCGGCGCCGTACATGTGCAGGTGCGGGATCAGCGCGATGCAGGCGATCAGGTTGGTGGCGAACGCGCAGGCGTAGATCACGGTGCAGCGCCGCTGCTCGCCGGCCATGTTGAGCAGGCGCTCGGCCGGCCCGACCGAGGCGCGGGCGATCAGGCCGAGGGCCAGCACGAACAACAGCGGGTAGCCTTCCTCGAACCCCGGTCCGAACAACCGCAGCATCAGCCAGCCGAGCGGAAGAAGGCCGGCCAGGGCGGCAACCGACAGCCAGAAGGTGGCGCGAATCGATTGGGCCAGCAGCCGGCGCTGGTCGTCGTCGGCGCCCGCGACGTGGTGCTCGGCGAAGCGGTGGGCGACGGCGGCGACCACCGAGAAATTGATGAAGGCGATCGGCGCCAGCGTCTTCACCGCGGCGAAATAGGTCGCGACCTCTGCCGATGGGCGCAGGAACTGCAGCACGATCACGTCGGTGTAGTTGAACAGCGTGTAGAAGCCGAACACCAGGAAGATCGGGAACGAGACGCTGGCCCAGCCCTTGGGATCGTAGCTGCGCGGTCCCGGTTCGACGGTGCGGGCGAGCTGGCGGTGGAGCAGGCGGAGCTGCACGATTGCGGTCGCCCAGGTGGCGATCATGGCCGCGCCCATGCCGCTGGCGGCATCGGCGGCGAGGCCGAACAGCGGTGCCATGATCGCCAGCGCCACGATGAGAGCGGGTCGCAGGATGTAGGGCGGCAGCAGCGCCAGATTGACCCAGTTGTAGGTCCGGGCGATGCCGTCGGAGAGGTTGCCCAGTGCATAGAGCGGCACCGTGGCGCAGGCGAGGTAGAGCGGCAGCAGTTCGGCGGGGTCGATTCGCGGCTGGAACGCCCACAGTCCGGAAACGCCGAACGCGGCGATGCCGGTCCCGGCGAGGGCGACGAACCACCGCGAACTCCGCAGGAAGCCGCGCAGCAGGTCCAGCCGGCCGTTTTGGGTGTATTCGGGGATGAACCGTTGCGCGCTGTAGGCGAGACCGAAATGGACCAGATCGCCGAATACCAGGGTCCAGGTCCAGACATAGACGTAGATGCCGAAGTCGCTGCGTCCCATCCAGCGCGCCAGGATGACCTGGGTGGCATAGGCGAGGATGGCGGAAGCGATGCGAATCAGCAGCGCCGTAGCCGCAGCCCGGCCGGCACCGGCGGCGGTCACCTGCCGAACGAGGCCCAGCACGCGGTTCCGCCACCGCCGTAGCCGCGTTTGGTGGTGAAGGTTGCCGCTCGAAGCGCTCGCCATTCGCGTGGTCTTCCCTGTCTCCCCGGCGCCGTCCGCTGCCGGAGAGGATTGATGTAGAGCGGGATCGGCGGTGACCCCTTCGTTGCGGCGGCGCCGCGGAGCGAGACGGTTTTCTCCTGCGCCCGGCGCGACGATCCTCGTCAAACTGGATTGACTATTGGTGTCGAGGCAACCGGCCGCGCCGCGAACGCTCGCTCAGCCCAAGGCGAGACAGGCCTCACCGAGGCGACGCCATGCATCGTCGTCGCCCGGCAGGCCGAACCGAATGCGGCGCTGCGCGGAGGAAAACCCTCGCACCAGAATGCCGCGGCGGCCGAAATGGCCGAGCAAATCGCAATCGTCCGCCAGATGGCCGGGCGCCTCGGCCAGCCGGAACAGGTCGGTGCCGCCCAGCACGGCAAAGCCGGCGGCGGCGAGCAAAGCGTCGAGCCGCTGGCGGTCCTCGGCAAGCCGCTGCCGGGTGCGGGCGATCCAGTCGCCGTCGCGAAGTGCCGCGGCGCCGATTGCCGCGGCCGGCCCGGATATCGGCCAATCGCCGGCGAGCGGCAGCCAGCGGGCGGCCACCGTTTCGCAGCAGGCGATGAAGCCGAGCCGAAGCCCGGCGAGGCCGAAGAACTTACCGAGCGACCGCAGCACCACGAGCCGCGGCGACAGCACCGGTTGCGCCAGCAGCGACACCGCGGGATCGACGTCGGCAAACGCCTCGTCGACGATCAGCCAGTGTCCGGCCGCGGTCCAGGCGGCCGCCCAGTCCAGCAGGTCGGCGGCCAGATGGCGGCGGCCGTCCGGGTTGTTGGGGTTGACCAGCACCATACCGTCGAGGTCGGCAGTGGGGTCGGGCAGGACGCTGAGGTCGGCCAGCACGCAGCCGGCGGCGTTCCAGGCGGCGGCGTGCGAGGGATAGGTCGGGCCGAGAATGCCGACCCTGCGGGCGCGGACGATGCGCGGCAACAGCCGGATGGCACTCTCGCTGCCGGCCACCGGCACCAGCCGCATACCCTCCGGCCGACCGTAGTAGGCAGCCGCGGCAGCGAGGAGTTCGTCGAGGTCCGACGCCAGCGGCAGGCGGTGCCATAGCGCCGGGTCGATCGGCGGCACCGGGTAGGGCCGGGGGTTGATGCCGGTCGACAGGTCGAGCCACGGCTGCGGCGCCTTCGGATACAGCTTCGCCGCCGCGTCGATGCACCCACCGTGTGCGTTCAGTATCGCACTGGCATCCTGCACCGCGTTTCCCCTTATTGCCCCGGGCCTTGGCGCGTCACCCTGCGATCCCGATTCCACTGTCCGTCGCGAATTCGTGGCTGAAAACGCCGCTTGCGGCGAGCAGAATACGAAACCGGCGTGATGGCCAAGTTATCTACGGCTTTTTTCACGTCGTTTGCATCCGAAAGGGCGCTATGGCTTGTCAACGTGCCGGCCCGTTCGGGCCTGGCCGCTGACCCCTTTCTTGCCGATAATGCCCGATGATCGATCCGACCGACCGTTCGCTGCTTCTCGTTCTCGCCATGGCGGCCGAAGCGGCCGTGGCCTATCCCGACGCGGTGTTCCGCGCCATCGGCCATCCGGTGTCGTGGATCGGCAGCCTGATCGCCGCGCTCGACCAGCGGTTCAACCGCGCCGAATCGTCGTTTAAGATCAGACGCATCGCGGGCATCGCTGTGATTTTGAGTCTGGTTCTGCTCGCGATCGGCGTCGGGCTCGCCATCGAGGCGGCGGCGCAGGCCGGCGGGGTCGCCGGTTTCGCACTGGCGCTGGTTGCGGTCGCAACCCTGATCGCCAGCGGCAGCTTGGACCGCCACATCGCGCGGGTGGCGCGGGCGCTTGAAACCGAGGGGCTCATTGCCGGGCGGCGGGCGGTGTCGATGGTGGTCGGGCGCGACCCGGAGGCGCTGGACGAGGCCGGGGTGTGTCGCGCCGCCATCGAGAGTCTGGCTGAGAACGCCTCCGACGGGGTCACCGCGCCGGCGGTGTGGTTTCTGGTCGGCGGCCTGCCCGGCATGATCGCCTACAAGGCAATCAACACCGCCGACTCGATGATCGGTCACAAGAGCGAGCGTCATTTCGCCTTCGGCTGGGGGGCGGCGCGGCTGGACGACGTCGTCAATCTGCCGGCGTCGCGACTGACCGCACTCCTGTTCATTGCCGCGGCCGCAGTGGTGCCGGGGGCCTCGGTGCGTGGTGCGTGGGATGCGGTGCGGCGCGATGCCCGCGGCCACCGCTCGCCCAATGCCGGCTGGCCGGAATCGGCGATGGCCGGCGCGCTCGGCCTCAGGCTGGCGGGTCCGCGGGTCTATGGCGGCAGGCTGGTCGACGACCATTGGATGGGCGATGGCCGCGCCGAAGCCACCGCGGCCGACGTCCGCCGGGCGCTATGGCTCTATCGGGTCGCCTTCCTCGGGGCATGGCTGCTGGCGGCGGCGGGCGGATTCCTCGCCGTCCGGCCGCTGCTCGACTGATCCCGGCATTCGGTTCGCCAGCGCGATCAGCCGGAGACCGCCTGACCGGAGGTGCGCGCGCGCGTCGCCGCCATCGCCGTTTCGGGCGTCAGGCGGGTGGCGATCGACAGCCCCCACACCAGCCCGAGCAGCATCCAGAACATTCGCCAGTGATCGGAGTCGATCACGAATCCGAGTGCGACGTTGCCGACGAAGGTGCTGTAGATCGCGATATAGGCGATTTGCCACGGCGAACGCCGGAGCACCGGGGTGAAGCCGAACACCAGCGTGAGCAGCACCAGCAACGCATAGGCGAGACCCGAAATCCAGCCGCCCGACAGGAAGGCGTTGAGGTACACGTTGTGCGGATCTTCGACGAATAACAGGTGGAACTGGCGCGGCCCGATGCCGAACGGATGGTCGAGCGCAAGCTGTGCCCCGAGGATGTGGCGTCCGAAACGGCCAAGCGGGCCGGTGTCATAGCTTTGGGTCAGCGTGGCGCGCTCGCGGAACAGCGCGCCGACCTCATCGAACGACAGTGCCGCTACCACCAGGCCGACTACGAACACGACGCCGGCACCGGTCAGCAGCGAAATGCGGGCGCGTGCCACCGGCGAGCGGGCGGTGAGCAGCGACAGCACCACCGCCACCATCGCCGAGGCGACGAAGATGAACCAGGAGCCGCGGGAGAAGCTGAGGAACAGGCCGAGCAGCAGTACTGCCAGGATCGGCACGTTGCGGACCAGCGCACCGGCGCCGCCGCCAAGCACGCGCAGCCCGCACAGCACCGCCGGCAGCACCAGGAACGGGCCGAACACGTTGGGATCGTTGAAAGTGCCGCGAGCCCGGCCGTAGAGGGTGAACAACTCGGACATCACGCCAAAATAGCCGGCGATGCCGCAGAGCGCCGCGCCCACCGCGCCGATGGTGAGTCCGGTCAGTAGCGCGTTCAGCCGGCGCGCGGTGTCGCGAGTGGCGATCAGCGCGAAGCCGATCGCGGTTAAGCCGAGATACCACGACACCCACACCCACATGTTGGTCTTGGGCTCGCCGAACACCTGAATCAACGAGAGCGTGAAGCCGGCATTGTAGAGGATGACCAGCAGGATCAGCGGCGCGTGCGCGCGCGTCACGGCAAGGCCGGTCGCCGCGAACACCGTGAGCGTGAACAGCGAGAACACCTCGTAGGGCGACGGCTCCATAAAAACGAAGGCGCTCGATACGCCGACCAGCAGCAACAGCAGCAGCCGGAGCCGGTCGCGACCGGACGAGGTCGCGAGCGGGGACGGCAGGCCCGCGGCTGTGCTGATGGTGGCCCCGGTCAATAGGCGTTCTCCGACTTCAGCAACGCAAGCGGCGTCTTAAGCAGAATCAGGAGGTCGAACATCACCGACCAGTTCTCGATGTAGTAGAGGTCGTGCTCGACGCGACGCTGAATTTTCTCGGCGGTGTCGGTTTCGCCACGCCAGCCATTGATCTGCGCCCAGCCGGTGATGCCAGGCTTGACGCGGTGGCGGGCGAAATAGCCGTCGACCGCCTCGTCGTAGAGCCGGTTTTCCGCCTTCGCCTGCATGGCGTGGGGACGCGGGCCAACTAGCGACAGGTTGCCAGCAAACACCACGTTGAACAACTGCGGCAGTTCGTCGAGCGAGGCCTTGCGGATGAAGCGCCCAACCCGCGTCACCCGCGGGTCGCCCTTGGTTACGAGACTGGAGGCGGCCACGTCGCACTGGTCGACATACATCGAGCGGAACTTGAATACCTCGATCAGCTCGTTATTGAAGCCGTAGCGCTTCTGCCGGAACAGCACGGGGCCGCGCGAGTCGAGCTTTACCGCGATTGCCACGGCCAGCAGCACCGGCGACAGCGCGATGAGCGTCAAGCTGCCGATCACCCTGTCGAACAGCCATTTCATCACCACGTCCCAGTCCGCCAGCGGACGGTCGAACACATTGATGGTCGGCACATTGCCGATGTAGGAATAGGCACGCGGCCGGAACCGCAGCTGGGCGGCGTGCGCCGACAGCCGGATGTCGACCGGCAGCACCCACAGCTTCTTTAGCATTGCCAGGATGCGAGCCTCGGCGGTCACCGGCAGCGAGAAGATCACCAGGTCGATGCGGGTGCGCCGCGCGAACTCGACGAGGTCGGTTACAGTGCCGAGCTTCACTTTGCCGGCAATGCGCTCGGGCGAGCGACCGTCGCCGCGATCGTCGAACACGCCGATGATGTCGAGGTCGCAGTCGGCCTGTGCCTCCAGCGACTGGATCAGGCTGGCACCGGCCTCGCCGCCGCCGACGATGGCGGTGCGGCGAACCAGCCGGCCCTGGTGGGTCCAGGTTCGCACCAACCCGGCAAGGCCGACACGCAGCCCGAACAGCATCACCGCACCGAGGCTGTACCAGGTCGCGATCCACACCCGCGAAAACACGCCGTCGAGGCGGGCGAAGAACACGATGGCAAACACGATCATGAAGATCGAAGTCCAGGCGGCGAACATTCGCGAGAATTGCAGGACCACCGCGCGAAACGCCTGCACCTGGTAGATGTCGATGGAATGGAAGGCGAGCACCGCGATGGCCGACAGCCCCAGGATGGTGAGGGGGTAATAGGCTGCGAAGCCGCTGTCGGGCACGACGTAGGCGAGGTATATCGCGGTGCCGAGCAGCGAGATGGCGGTGAATTCAACCAGCGGCACGAACCCCGCCAGCACGATCGGCGAGATCGCGCCGGCAATCGGCTCGTCGGCGATGTGGCTGGCCACGGCGCCGAGATGGCCGGATTCGGATCCCCGTGGGGACACGTCGATCTCGGCCTTGAGCCCGCCGCGCAGATTTTCATCGGCCATTGTGTTGCGCACTCCCGAGGCCCGGCGCGGTTTCGGGAGTGTAAAACCACGTCGCGCCACTGCGGTTCCAGGACAGATGTGGAGACGCTCCACACCGGACACCACGGCTTACCGCCAGTGCCCGTTACGTCAACCTCAGTTGGACCGGCCGCAAACCGCCTGTTTCCGGACTGCCGCCGACGCAGACATCTGGTCAGGATCTCTACGTCAAAACCATCACGGAAGGCTTAACCTCGACGTCGAGCAATGGCGTGACAGTAAGCGGCGAGCACGCCATCGGCCATCGCTGACACCGAGAAATGGCGGCGTACCCGCTCGCGCAACGCTGCGGTGGTGGCGACGTTCGGCTGGGTGGCGGCGGCGCGCAGCGCCTGTGCCAGGGCCGCCACGTCGTCGGGCGGCACCAGGCGGTGCGATGCCTCGCCGAAAATCTCGGCCATGCCGCCGACTCGGGTTGCGACCAGCGGCAGGCCTGCGGCGGCGGCCTCCAGCACCACGTAGGGCAGGGACTCGGCGCGGGAGGGCATGCACAGCACGCGCCCGTAGGCGAAGGCTTCGCGAGCCGGCATGGCGCCGGGGAAGGCGAGCGCGCCGGTCAGTCCCCTCGCTGCGGCGAGGGCGCGAAACGCTTCGGCGTCCGGTCCCGCGCCGACGATGGTGGCGGTGAGCGGCAGGCTCTCGTCGCGCAGCCGGGCGATGGCCTCGATCACCAGGTCGACGCCTTTCAGTCGGCGCAGTTCGCCGACGAACACGATGTCGCGGGCGTCGGGCCAGGGCGCGACTGGCTCGAACTCCGCCGGCGCGACGCCGTTGTGGACCATCCGCTCCATGGCCACCGGCTGGCCGACCTTGCGGATGAAGGCATCGCGACCGAAATTGCTTTCGAACAGGAACAGATCGGTGCGCCGCGCCAGCACCTTCTCCAGCGTCAGGTAGAGAAGGCCGACGATGGAACTGGTGTCGTAGTGCAGGCTGCCGCCGTGTGGCGTGTAGACGCGGATGGCATCGTGCGGCGCCGCCAGCCTAGCGTAGGCGCCACCCTTGGCGCCGTGTCCGTGCAGCACGTCCAGCCGGGTTTCGCGCGCTCTCGCCGCGACATGGCGCACCGCAGCGATGTCGAGCACGCCGATTTGGCGGCTCATAGGCACCCGGCTGACGCCGAGTTCGAGGTTTTGCGCCAAGTCCACCAGGATGGCCTCGGCGCGTTCGCCGCCGGTGGCGGCGTCGGCCACCACGCCGACCGCGTGGCCACGCGCGGTCTGCTCGCGCGCGAGGTCGACGACGTAGCGGAACAGTCCACCGACCGGCGCCCGCAGCACGTGCAGGATGCGGAGCGGCGTCACAGCCACCGCTCGGGGACGTTGATCGTGTCGCCCGGCCGCACTGGATAGTTCATCGGCACAGTGGCGCGGACCACTTCTCCGTTCACCACGCGCGAAATCTGGGCGCAGCATTTGGTCGCGCGTGGCGAGAACCCGCCGGCGATGGCGACCGCGGTCTCCACCGTCATGCTGGATACGTAGGCGTACTGGCCCGCGGCGGTGACCTCGCCGAGCACGAAGAACGGACGGTAGGTCTCGATCTCGACCGCGACGTGCGGCTCGCGCACGTAACCCTGGCGCAGCCGGGCTGCAACTGCCCGCGCCAGTTCCTCAGTGGTGCGGCCGCGCGCTTCCACGGTGCCGATCAACGGCATCGCGATCTTTCCGGCCGCATCGACGGCGTAGGTGTTGGACAATCCTTCCTGGCCGAACACAGTGACGCGCAGCCGATCGCCAGCGTCCAGCGTGTAGGGCGCCTCGAACGCCGTGTCGACCTGGATCCGCGGTGTGGCGCAGCTTACGAGCATCTGCACGACGGCCAGCAGGATGATGAGGGGCATTCGCATCGCGAAATCTCGCTCGTATCAAGCCACCTGTATCGAGCAAACGTGGTTAACGAAGCGTTGCACAACTTCATGACGAAGCTGATTAACCCGCCAGCAACCCTAATAGCCTTTAATCATGCCGTCGGTCAGTTGCGTGGAGTGGGCGATGAGCGGTGTCGACGATACGGACGAGCGCGATCCAGAGTCGGCTCGGGTTCGTGCCGCCGGTGTGGCGCCTTCGATCGGCCGCCAAGTCGCGGTGGAGGCCGGCCGCTTGCCACTCGCCTTTAATGAGCCCGCCGAGGTCGATCTCGGCGCGCTCGGCCGCTCGCTGTGGGAAAAGCGGAAGTGGATTTTGGCGCCCACGCTGGTTGCGGCGGCGGTGACCTTCGTCGCCGTCAACCTGATGACGCCGGTCTACACCTCGGAATCGCGCATCCTGGTCGAAAACCGCGAGTCCGCCGCCTTCCGCCTGGAGATCGAGCGCACCAGCGTGGCCGACCGCACGCTGGTCGATCCGGAGGCGGTGACCAGCCAGGTCCAGCTTCTGCTATCGCGCGACCTTGGCCGGCAGGTGGTGAAAGAGCTCAAGCTTGACGAGAGGCCCGAGTTCAATTCCGGCGGGTCGCTGCTGTCGTTGTTGCTTCGTCTGGTCGGTCTTGGCGACGATTCGCGCGCAGCAGAAGAGCGCGTGCTGAAGGCCTATTTCGATCGGCTCAGGGTCTATCCCATCGACAAGTCGCGGGTGATCGCGGTCGAGTTCGAATCGCGCGATCGCGATCTGGCCGCGAAAGTCGCCAACGCGGTCGCCGAGACCTATCTCGGGCTGCAGCAGCTCGCCAAGCAGGACACCACCCGCCAGGCGTCGAACTGGCTGCAGGGCGAAATCGAAAAGTTGCGCAAGAAGGTGGCCGAGGCGGAGGGCCGCGTCGAGGCGTTCCGCACTCAGGCCAACCTGTTCGTCGGCGTCAACAACACCCAATTGTCCAACCAGCAGCTTTCGGAGCTGAACACCCAGCTTGGCACGTCGCGCGCCCAGAAGTCCGATGCGGAAGCGAAGGCGCGGTCGATCCGCGGGATGCTCGCCTCCGGCCGACCGATCGAGGTTTCGGAAATCCTCAATTCCGAGCTGATCCGGCGCCTGGTCGAGCAACGCGTCACGCTCACGGCCGTGCTGGCGGAGCAGTCATCGACGCTGCTCGGCCAGCATCCGCGCATCAAGGAACTGCGCGCCCAGATTTCCGCGCTCGAGGGCCAGATCCGCCGTGAGGCGGACCGGATGGTGCGGGCGTTCGAGAGCGACGCCCGCATCGCCGAAGCGCGCGAGCAGCAGCTGGCGAAAGACCTCGAGCAGATGAAGCGTCAGGCCGCCGGCTCCAACGAGCAGGACGTGCACCTTCGCGCGCTCGAACGAGAGGCGAAGGCGCAACGCGACCTGCTCGAATCCTACCTGGCGCGCTATCGTGACTCGGCGGCGCGCGACACGCTGTCGGCGCTGCCGGCGGACGCGCGCATCATCTCGCGGGCGACGCCCTCCAACGTGCCGAGCTTCCCCAAGAAGCTGCCGATTATAGCCCTGGTCACGCTTACGGTGCTGGTGTTGTCGGCCGGCCTTCTCGTCAGCGCGGAGCTGTTTTCCGGACGCACGCCGCCGTCGTCGCCGCCGAATCGAAGCGGCAGGACGGCGCCCGATGCCGAAGCGACCCGGACCGAGCTGGGCGAGGCGTCCGCCCCGGCTCCAGGCGCTCCCACACTGTCCGACCTCGTCCGGGAGCGAGGGGCGGGCATGGTCGCGGTCGCGCCGGCCAACGGCAGTGTCGATGCGAGCCCGATCGTCGTCCGGCTTGCCCGCGGCCTCGCCGTGAGCGGCCGCGCCGTGCTGATCGAACTCGATCCGCGTCAGACCGGCGCGAGCCTGGTCGGCGATCCGGCCGCGCCTGGCGTGGTGGATCTGGTGCGCGGCACCGCGTCGTTCGGGCAGGTAATCCAGCGCGACCGCACGTCGCGCCTCCACATCGTTCCGACCGGGGCGCCGTCGCCGGAGATCGAGGACCTGCTGGCCGCCGACCGGCTGGTGGTGGCGCTGTCGGCGCTGGCCCAGACCTACGACCACGTCATCCTGGCGGCGCCGCCGGCGACGGCGTTGGCCAAGGCGGCGTTTGCGCCGCAATTGCCGCTGGTGGTCGTGGTCGGTCCGAAAAAATGGGAACCGGCGGAGGCCGAGCAGATCTACGATCAGCTGACGGAAGCCGGCATCGCCGATCTGATCGCGGTGGTGGAGGACGATGCTCCCGACGAGGCTGCGGAGTCGGACGATCCGGTTATGGCAGCCTAAAGCACCTGCCGGTCCGGCTGAATCGAGCGGATGTTCTGAAATTTTGTATTATCGACGTTTCCTTCGCAAAACGGGCTCCGGCTTTTGCGGAAACTACGTTCGCTTCGCCGGCCTGATTACCGTGTCTCTTCGGCCGAGCAGCCGGCGCCGAACAGCCGGCGGCGGACCGATTGGACCGTTGCCCACAGACGCGGCGACTGCTTGATGCGGCGCTTGAGCGCGTTCTGGCCGGCTCGTCCAGCCGCCAGCACCCCACCGCTCAGCGTCAGCGGCAGGAAGGAATCGAACAGCGCTTCGGCTTCGTCGCAGAACCAACCTTTGTAGCCGGCCTCGCCGACACCGAGGTCGAACCAATCGTAACCCGCCGCGCAGCACTCGGAGACGAGGTGGATCAGCAGCACGACGCCGGGGCTCCAGCGCGCGTTCTCCGAGCCGGTGATCGACAGCAGCAAGGCGGATACGCGCCGGTCATCGCGCAGCACGCCGCAGAACGCGATCACCTCGGTGTCGCATTCCAGCACGTGGCACTCCAGCAACGGCCGGCCGTCGGAAAGGCCGTGCTGCACCGCCGCGCGCAGGAAGGCCTCGACGCCGGGCTCGGCAAACACGTTGGCGATGCCGGCCCTGCGCAGCCGCGCGGCCTTTTGGGCGAAATAGGCATCGATCGCCCGCGCGGCCTCTTCAGGGGTTTCTGTGCGGTGGTAGCGATAGCCGGGGTTCCGCGCGAGCTTGCGTTCCTTGCGACGGAAATTGTGGCGGGTATCCGGCGACATCAGTCGCGCCAGATAGGCGGCCGGGTCGCTCTCCAACTGGGCGCGCCAGCCATAGCTCGGCGCCGGCTGGTGTGGCAGCAGGCGCAATGGGTTGGTGACGCCGTCCCAGGCCGACGGCTGGCGCTCGATTGCGAGCACGTCAACTCGCACCCCCAGCTTGGCGATGCGGGCGAGAAGATCGGCCACCGCGGCAGCGTCCAGGCTTTCGGCGAGGCTTTTCCGCCACAAGCCGAAATTGTAGTTGACGTGCGTTCCGCCAAGAGGCTCGGCAACCCAAAACGGACCAACCCGGCGCCGGCCGAGGGGCCACAGCATGGAAGGTCGTCCGGTGCCGTCGAATCCGATCACGATCATCGGCTCGACGCCAGCCAATGTGCCGACGTGGCGCAGCCACAGCGCCAGAATGTCGAAGCGTTGGCAGGCCGGAAACACGACCTCACGCTCCAATGCCCGCCACATCGGCTCTGCCGCGGCGAGGTTGGTAAATATCCTCAATTCCGCCAGCGCCGAGCTGCCCGTGGCCACAGCAGCCGACCGGCACGGCAACGTGGCCTCGGTTGAACCCAACGTCACGCAGTTGTCCTCACGCAAATCCATCGACGCCCTTCGGCTTGGTCGGGACAGTCGGGCCGATGGGCGTTCCCGATTTGTCGTGATCGTAAGTCGTCAGCCACCACTGCCGCATCCGCAATTGCCGAAAGGCTGGGATGCGGATGGTCGGAATGTGACGCCGATCGCTCCCTGCAGTCCGCCGTCGGCCGAAATTGGCTGTGGTTTCTCAACTAAAGATAGGCATTAATCGCCTTCTGCGAGGTAATAGCGAGGGAGAACGATCCGCGATCACTTCTTGGTGGCGGGTGCGAATTATCGTCCGGACCGGACTGGAGAATGAACTCTTCGCGGTTGAAACGTGAAGCTTTCAGGGCTGCGCGCTCCAGAAACACAAATTTCGCGCGAACGCAGGATCGCAGCGTGGGAACCGGTTTGGCGGAAAATGCTCCAGACCTCTGAATTGCTGGCCGTTCTTTGACAACGGCGCGTCCCGGCCAAGCCGAAGAACGCAGGTGGCCAAAACTAAAATCCCGGCGGTTGCGGCCGCCGGGATTGAATCTCATGCGTATTTCACCCGCAGGTGCGGCGTGGAATGCCCGGTCGTCCGGTCTGCGTCCGAAGTCGGCGGTTGCGCCGACCTCGGACGTCGATTTGGCGAGCGGCGTTCCGGATTTCTGGCCCTTCGGCTCAGTAGTCCATGCCACCCATGCCGCCCATGCCGCCGCCCGGCATTGCCGGCGCGGCCGCCTTCTTCGGCAGCTCGGCGACCATCGCCTCGGTGGTGATCAAGAGGCCGGCGATCGAGGCGGCGTTCTGCAGCGCGGCGCGCACCACCTTGGTCGGGTCGATGATGCCCTTGGCGACCAGATTGCCGTACTGGCCAGACTGGGCGTCGAAGCCAAAGACATAGGTTGCGTCGTCGAGGATCTTGCCGACGATCACCGAGCCGTCTTCGCCGGCATTGAGCGCGATCTGGCGGGCCGGCCAGGACAGTGCCTTGCGCACGATCTCAATGCCGGTCTTCTGGTCGGCGTTGGCGACCGGGATGCCGTCGAGCACCTTGGTGGCGCGCAGCAGTGCGACGCCGCCGCCCGGCAGGATGCCTTCTTCGACCGCGGCGCGGGTGGCGTGCAGGGCATCGTCAACGCGATCCTTGCGCTCCTTCACCTCCACCTCGGTGGCGCCGCCGACGCGGAGAACCGCGACGCCGCCGGCGAGCTTGGCCAGGCGCTCCTGCAGCTTCTCACGGTCGTAGTCCGAGGTGGTGTCCTCGATCTGCGCCTTGATCTGCGCGACGCGGGCGTCGATGTCGGCCTTCTGGCCGGCGCCGTCGACGATGGTGGTGTTCTCTTTCTCAATCACCACCTTCTTGGCGCGGCCAAGGTGAGTCAGCGTGACATTCTCAAGCTTGAGGCCGAGGTCCTCGCTGATGGCGGTGCCGCCGGTGAGAATGGCGATGTCCTGCAGCATGGCCTTGCGGCGATCGCCGAAGCCCGGCGCCTTGACCGCCGCCACTTTCAGGCCGCCGCGCAGCTTGTTGACGACGAGGGTGGCGAGCGCCTCGCCCTCGACGTCCTCGGCGACGATGACGAGCGGCTTGGAGGTTTGCACCACCGCTTCGAGCAGCGGCAGCAGCTCCTGCAGGCCCGACAGCTTCTTCTCGTAGATCAGGATGTAGGCGTCGTCGAACTCGACGCGCATCTTCTCGGCATTGGTGACGAAGTAGGGCGATACGTAGCCGCGGTCGAACTGCATGCCCTCGACGACGTCGAGCTCGGTGGCGAGGCTCTTGGCCTCCTCGACCGTGATCACGCCCTCATTGCCGACCCGCTTCATGGCGTCGGCGAGGAAGCCGCCGATCTCGGCGTCACCATTGGCGGAAATGGTGCCGACCTGGGCGATCTCGTCGTTGGAGGTGACCTTCTTGGAGTTCTTCTTGAGGTCCGCGACCACCGCTTCGACCGCAAGGTCGATGCCGCGCTTCAAATCCATCGGGTTCATGCCGGCGGCGACCGACTTGACGCCTTCCTTCACGATGGCCTGGGCCAGCACGGTGGCGGTGGTGGTGCCGTCGCCGGCGAGGTCGGACGACTTGGAGGCCACCTCGCGCACCATCTGGGCGCCCATGTTCTCGAACTTGTCCTCGAGCTCGATCTCCTTGGCGACGGTGACGCCGTCCTTGGTGATGCGCGGTGCGCCGTAGGACTTCTCGAGGACGACGTTGCGGCCCTTGGGGCCGAGCGTCACCTTCACGGCATTGGCCAGGATGTCGACGCCGCGCAGCAGCCGGTCGCGCGCGTCGGTAGAGAATTTCACGTCTTTCGCAGCCATGGTTTAGTCCTTGAAAACGGAGGCCCGACCGATGCGGGCAAAGGGAAACTGTGTCTCTCGCCGACGCTGTTGCGCGGCGTCACGGCTCAGGCAGCCTCGAACTCAGGCTGCCTTACCTCAGGCAGCCTTCTTGGCGCTGTCGGTGCCTTCGATCACGCCCATGATGTCGGATTCCTTCATGATCAGAACCTCGACGCCGTCGATCTTGACTTCGGTGCCGGACCACTTGCCGAACAGCACGCGGTCTCCAGCCTTGAGGTCGAGCGGGACCAGCTTGCCCGCTTCGTCGCGCGCGCCCGGGCCCACGGCCAGGATCTCGCCCTGCTGGGGCTTTTCCTTCGCCGTATCGGGAATGATGATCCCCCCGGCGGTCTTCTGCTCAGCGTCGATGCGTTTGACCACGACGCGGTCATGGAGCGGCCGGAACTTCATGTCATTCCTCCAAAGCATTCTTGCGTTCAAAAAAGCTGCAGCGATAGGGCGCTTCAAGCCATCCCCCTTCGCCCGGCTGCGACATAGGCAGCCGCGCAACACCCCGCAAGGGCGTGCCACAAAAATTTAGCACTCTCGATAGGGGAGTGCCAATATGGAATACCGCGTGATTATGTTGGGATTATGCGCTTCAAACCGAAAGAATAGGTATTTGGAAATTTAGGTGGCCTGAGAATTTAAAAAAGTTCGAAAAAGAAATTGACATCTCACAACGCAAAGAGAGTGAAGAATTCGCGGGAACAAATCCGACAAGACGTCCTATCGCCGCGAGGTGCCGGACACAGCGGGAGTTCTCTTTGAGAGGCGATCCTCCCTGGTGGTTCGCCTGCGCCAGGCTGTGCCGCCGATCGCGATCTTCGGTCGCCACGGTATCGTGTAAGCTGGCGCGGGCGCATCCATTGGTGCTCCCGGTCCGCCATCAACCGGGCGGGCACGATGTTGGCCGCGTTGCTGGGGACCGCCGCCGGCCGGCTTGGCGAACAACACAACGATCGTCCCCGGGGAGTGAGAACATGCTGAAGGGAAAGGTGGCGGTGGTGACCGGCTCCACCAGCGGTATCGGGCTGGGCATCGCCCGGGCGCTGGCGGCGGAGGGCGCCGACATCATGATGAACGGGTTCGGCGACGCCGGCGAGATCGAGACGCTGCGCGCCGGCATGGCTGCCGAGTTCGGGGTGCGGGTGGCCTTCAACGGCGCCGATCTCGCCAAGCCGGCCGAGACGCGCGGCCTGATCGAGGCCGCCATCGCCGAGCTCGGCAAGGTCGATATCCTGGTCAACAATGCCGGCATCCAATTCGTCTCGCCGGTCGAGGACTTTCCCGATGAGCAGTGGGAGCGGGTGATCGCGATCAATCTGTCGGCGGCATTCTACGGCACCAAATATGCGTTGCCGGGGATGAAGAGCCGCAATTGGGGCCGCATCATCAACGTCGCCTCGGCACACGGCTTGGCGGCCTCGCCCAACAAGTCGGCTTATGTCGCGGCCAAGCATGGCGTGGTCGGCCTGACCAAGGTGGTGGCGCTGGAGACCGCGGAAACCGGGGTTACCGCCAACGCCATCTGTCCCGGCTGGGTGCTGACGCCGCTGGTGCAGAAGCAGATCGACGCGCTTGCCGCGCGCAAGGGCCTCAGCGATGCCGAGGCGAGCCGCGATCTGCTGAGCGAAAAGCAGCCGTCGAAGACGTTCGTCACGCCCGAGCAGATTGCTGCCCTGGCGGTGTTCATCTGCTCGGACGCGGCCGCCAATCTGCGCGGCGCTGCCATCAACATGGATGGCGGCTGGCTGGCGCAGTGAGAGGTGCCGTGCGCCGGGCGGCGCGAGCCGCTCCGCCCGGTGCAGCGCGTACGCGTCAGCCCGATCCAACGCGGACTGACGCGGATATGATTACGCCCAAGCTCGCCAAATCGTGCCGCCTTGCTATAAAATTGAGCAGTTGCCGCCGTAATGCCGGACAATGTTGCCGCCGATCCGGGCGTGGCGGTACAAAACAGCGAACACTCGGTTGGCGGCCGTGCAAGCGGCCCTCCGTTCGGCCTGGGGCGGTAGCTGTATCCCGCCGTGACACCCGCCGGTTCCCGGATCGGCATTAACCAATCGGTACCTTCGCGAACTGGACCATCGCTTGCATGGGGGGTGTGGTGCGATGGCGCGGACATCGGTTGCGGTCAACCGAACGTGGACCGCCGGGTGCTGGGTGGAGGTCGAGATGTGGGTTCGTTGCGTTGCTGCCATGGTTTTCGCGAGCGCAGGCCTGTTCACGCTGCTGGCTCTGACCGGGGATGGCCCGGTTTTCGCCGTCAAGGAACGGCAGATGGTGGTGCTCGGCGCCATTGGCGAGTTGCCGGTTGGCGTTACGATGGCGAATACGCTGGCGGTCGTCGGCTCGACCTCGACAGTGGCCCGCTAACTGTTGGCACTCATCTTTAGATGCTGCCAGATAATACGGAAGTTCATCTAAAATTTCTATAGCCACCCGTTGCGCGCCAGTCGTCTTGAGCTATCATTTGGCCTGAGCGATCCAAATTCTCTCGCGAGCGTGTGAAGGGAGGGTAAGGGAATGGTGAGTGATGATTTCAGGCGTCAGGTCGCGGGCTATGGGCTGACGACGGCCAATATCTGCTATCGTCGGTCGGATTTTCCCGCCATTCTCCAGACGTTTATCTGGCAGGACTATGATCTTTATCCAAAGTTCCCGTCGCTGACCAAGTTTTTGAATTTCTGGGAAAGCGAACTGGAAGGGCCGTTGCACTCGGTGACCGTCGCCCATTCGCGGCTGATCGGGCCAGCCGAATTCAAAATCGTCGACGGCATGTTCCGGCTGCATTGAGCCGAGCCGTCCGGCTCCGGGCGCCGCCGTCGCGGCGGCGATGGCGGGAACGAATCCGCTGGCACCAATGGTCCGGTGCCGGCTTCCGGCATCCTGGACCATTGGTTCGGGTGGGGACGGCGGCTCACCATCGCCAATCGCCCGACCTGTCGGCAAGGAGGCACCCGGTTTGTAGCGGGAGAGGTAACCAGGTAAGCCGACCTCAGTCATCGTGCCGATCGGCGGCGGCGAAGCCTTGATTTCGCCGGTTCCGTACGACACCTATGGCAGACAAGGGGAACTCAGTTATGTCCGCCGCCGGTCGCCGCACGTCCGAACTTTTGTCTGAGCTGGCGGTGGGTGATCCCGACGAAACCATCACCTTCGGCGAAGTTTTCCATCGCCTTGAGCACAAGGCGTTCGGCGCGCTGTTCCTGGTGCTGGCGATTCCCAACTGCTTCCCGATGGTGCCCGGCGTATCGGTGATCACGGGTGTTGCGGTGCTGCTGCTGGCACTGCAGCTGGCGTCCGGGCTCGAGGAGCCGTGGCTGCCGTCGGCGATCCGGCACAAGGGGTTCGCTCGCGGTGCGTTCGCCCGCGTTCTCGGCAAGACGCTGCCGTGGATCGTCCGCGTCGAGCAGCTCGCCTCGCCTCGGCTGCAAATTCTCACCTCCGGCACTGGCCGGCGCGTGTTCGGCGCCATGATCGCGGTGCTGGCGGTGGCGATGATGCTGCCGGTGCCGTTCATCGGCAATATCCCGCCGGGCATCGCCATTGCGGTGCTCTCGCTCGGCCTGCTGGAGCACGACGGCCGGGTGGTTGCGGTGGGCTATGCGGTGGGGACGGTGGCGATTATCGTGGTGGCCGGCATGTTGGCGGGCCTGATGATCGGCTTCGAGGCCATCGTGTTCTGAGCCGGCGACCGAGCCGCCAGCGTCTCATCCGCGCGGGGGCGGCATTCTTTGCGGTTTTTCGACCGACGGGTTGGAGAGCCGTGTTTCGCCTGACGCCCGCCGGGACTGACGTATGGCCTACGCCGTCAAAGAGATGTTCTACACCTTGCAGGGCGAGGGCCGGAACGCCGGGCGGGCGGCGGTATTCTGCCGGTTTTCCGGCTGCAATCTGTGGAATGGCCGCCAGGCGGATCGCGGGCGCGCGGTTTGTACCTTTTGCGACACTGAATTTGTCGGTGTGGACGGGGCGGGCGGCGGTGGCTTCGGTTCCGCGGGCGAGCTCGCGGCGGCCGTTGCGGCCACGTGGCCGGCTGGTGGGTCGGGCACGCCCTTGGTGGTGCTCACCGGCGGCGAGCCGCTACTGCAGGTCGACGCCGCGCTGATCGCCGCGTTGCACGAGCAGGGGTTCGAGATCGCGGTCGAGACCAATGGCACCATCGCGCCGCCGCCGGGGCTCGACTGGATCTGCGTCAGCCCGAAGGCGGGGGCGCAGCTGGCGGTGACGGCGGGCGACGAGCTGAAACTGGTGTTTCCCCAACACGGCGCCGGGCCGAGCCGGTACGAGACGCTGGCATTCACCCATTTCCTGCTCCAGCCGATGGACGGGCCGGAGCGTGAGCGCAACACCGAGGCGGCGGTCGCCTATTGCCTCGCCCACCCACGATGGCAGCTCAGCCTGCAGATCCACAAGATCCTCTGCATTCCATGAAAATCACTCAGGTCTTTACGTTCGAGGCCGCGCACCGGCTTCCCAAGGTGCCGGAAACCCACCGCTGCCACCGCATGCACGGCCACTCCTACCGGGTCGAGCTTCGGCTGGAAGGGCCGGTGGACCGGGAAACCGGGTTCGTGGTCGATTTCTTCGACATCGAAGCGGCGTTCGCGCCGCTGCACCAGCAACTCGACCACCGCTGCCTCAACGACGTCGCCGGGCTCGACAATCCGACCGCCGAGAACATCGCGATTTGGATTTGGGACCGGGTCAGGCCGGCGTTGCCGCAGACCGTTGCCGTCGTCGTCTACGAAACGCCGACCTGCTGGGCGGAATACCAAGGCTGATGCGCTGGCGGAGCATCGACGCGGCTCGGCCGTTGGGCGTGTCGGGACGACGCTGTCGTCACTACGATTTCGGCACGCCGTAGGGCGGCCGCGGAATCGCCATGTGGGCGGCGCGCAACGCCGCCGACCAGCGCTCACGCAGGTCGTGGAAATAGGGCTCGCCCGGCTCGATGCGGTAATTGAGCTCGGCTTTCAGCGCGTCGCGCCGCATCATCAGCACGTCGATAGGCATGCCGACACCGAGATTCGACCGCATGGTCGAATCCATCGAAATCAGGCTGATCTTGAGGCCGTCATATAGATCGGTCGAGAAGTTGCAGGCACGATCGAGAATCGGCTTGCCGTATTTGTGCTCACCAATCTGCAGATACGGTGTGTCAACCGTGCATCTGATACAATTACCGGCCGCGTAGATCATATATAGCTCTAGCTTGCTGCCGGAAATCTGGCCGCCGAGCAGGAACGACACGTCAAATGTGAGGTTCGATTGCTCCAGGCCGGTGGCATAGAGCGAATGAACCAAGCGGATCGCCTTGCCGATGCGCTGGGCACCCTGGAACATGGTCGGCGCGTCGATCAGCGTCTCGCGTTCGCCGGTTTCGGAATTCTCGATGCCTTCGGCCAGAAGGCTGACCACCGACTGCGAGATCGACAGGTTGCCCGCCGACGCCAACCCCATCACGCGCTCGCCGAGCCGCTCGAACACGTGCAGCTTGCGAAAGGTCGAAACGTTGTCGAGGCCGGCGTTGGTGCGCGTGTCAGCGATCATCACCAGGCCGTCGTGCACCAGCAGTCCGCAGCAATAGGTCATCGGCTCCACCCCTGTCGGGCCGTTCTTAGAGCATCCGCCGATCCGATTGAACCAGGCAGCACTCTAAGCCTTTGAGTTACCGTATCCTCTGTCGCAAGACCGCTGTCCACTGTTGCCGAGAATGCCATAGAGCTTGACGCGCACACACAACCTGCTGTCGGCGTCGTTGCAGCCTCTCGGCGTGCCCTTGCGATCCGAGCGTGGCGCCGCGGCAGACACCTTTTGGCTGGGCCACGCCCGGTGGCGACGGCGGGTGTCGATGCCGGCGGGAGCGCGGTCGTGGGCCTCAGTTCTGCGACTGGATCTGCGACTGCGGCAGGCCCTTGGTCCGGCTCTGGGCCTGCTCTTGCGCCCGGGACGGGCTCGACGCCTGGTCGAACATCCCCATCCGGGTGACGAAGACCTCGACCGTCATCGTTTCGCCGGTGCCGCCGCGGCGGCTGCCACGCACTGGGGCGGCGCCGAGATAATCGAGGCCGGCGGCGACGCGGACATGGGTGTCGGTGATGCAGATGCCGTTGGTGGCGTCGAAGCCGACCCAGCCGAGGCCGGGCACGAACGCCTCGGCCCAGGCGTGGCTGGCGCCGGCCTGATTCTCGTCGCTGCCGCTGTAGTAATAGCCGCCGACGTAACGGGCGGGAATGCCGAGCCGGCGGGCGGCGGAAATGAAGATGTGGGTGATGTCCTGGCACACCCCCCGCTTCAGGGCGAACGCCTCGGCGGCGGTGGTGGCGGTGTGGGTCGGATCGCTGTCGTAGACGATGTCAGTGTTCAGACGCAGCAGCAGCGTGTGCAACCGGTCGAGCGGATCGGTCGGTCCGCTCATGGCGACGTCGTTGGCGAACGCCTCAATGGCGGGGTCGGCACGGGTGAGGTCGGTCTCGCGCAGAAACAGCGAGGGCGGCAGCGGCTCGACCGTGCCGCGGACCACGCCGTGGCTGTCCTCGGTCTCGACCTCGCCGGCAACCAGCACGCTCAGGTGATCGAGATGGCCGTTCATCGAGAAGGTGTCGGTCAAATTACCGAACGCATCCTGGTGACGCTCCAGCCGGCAATCGGCGGACACATCAATCCGCCAGCCCACGACATACTGCCCGTCATGATTGCGGGGGGTGAGCCGCAACGTCTGGATCAGACCGTTGATCGGTTGCTGATACTGGTAGCGGGTTTCGTGGGTGATGCGAAGGCGCATGGCGACATGCCGGACGTAGGAAAAACCATATCACACGGGATCGAAAAAGATCGCCTCATGGTTCCGGCTGCGATCTTCATGACATCTTGGGTCGAAACATCGGTCGCAGTCGGACATCAGCCTCCGAGCTGGAGCGGAGCATTCCTATCACACCAGATACTGCTCGGCCACCTCGGCTCCGAGCTTGTGATTGTCAGCGATGAAACCGGCGATGAACTCGTGCAGCCCGCCGGAGAAGATGGCCTCCATCCGCACGTTCTGCAGCCGCGAGCGCACCGAACGGGCGTGGCGCTGGGCCGGTCCCTGGCGGCCGTACTGCTGGGCGAGCAGGTCGAGATAGCGGGTGATGTTCTCGTAGCAGCTCGCCAGCGAGCGCGGCATCTGCTCGTTGAGAATGAGGAAATCGGCCACCAGCCACGGTTTGACGCTTTCGCGGTAGACCCAGTGGAACGAGGTGAGGGCGGAAACCGCGCGCAGCACGCTGGTCCACTGATAATAATCGAGCGCGCCGCCGATGTGGGATTCCTCGGGCAGCAGCAGGTGGTATTTCACATCGAGGATGCGCGCCGTGTTGTCGGCACGCTCGATGTAGTGGCCCAGTCGCTCGAACCAGTAGGAATCGCGCCTGAGCATGGTGCGCGAGGCCGAGCCGTCGAACAGCAGCGAAGCTTCCTTCACCTTGTCGAGGAAGCGGTTGACCTCGTCGCGATCGAGCCGGCGACGGTCGAGCTTTTTCAGCGCCAGCCAGATGTCGTTGACCGCCTCCCACATCTCGACGGTGAGCGCGGTGCGCACCGCGCGGGCGTTGGAGCGGGCGATCTCCAGGCAGTTGACGATCGAGAACGGGTTGTCCGGCGAAAATGCCAGGAACTCGGTGACGGTGCGCTCGGTGGCGTCGCGATAGTGCTTGTGGAACGCGGCGGCGCAGCCGGTGGCGGCCAGCGCCGACTCCCATTCGTTGGAGGAGCCGCCATAGGACGACGGCAGCGAGGCCATCCGCTGGGCGACCTCAAGGGTGCGGGCGATGAACTCAGCGCGCTCGACGTAGCGAGCCAGCCAATACAGGTTGTCAGCGGTGCGCGACAGCATGGACGCAACGACGGTTCGAGGGGCAAAACGTGATCATGCGCCGAGCACCCAGGTGTCCTTGGTGCCGCCGCCCTGCGAGGAGTTGACCACCAGCGATCCGGCCTGCAGCGCCACGCGGGTGAGGCCGCCCGGCACGATGCGCACGCCGTTCTTACCCTGCAGCACGTAGGGGCGCAGGTCGACGTGGCGCGAGGCGATGCCGTCCTCCACCAGGCAGGGCGCGGTGGAGAGTGCGAGCGTCGGCTGGGCGATGAAATTGGAGGGATCGTGCTTCAGCTT
Organism: Blastochloris viridis; assembly: GCF_001402875.1. Classification (NCBI taxonomy): domain Bacteria; kingdom Pseudomonadati; phylum Pseudomonadota; class Alphaproteobacteria; order Hyphomicrobiales; family Blastochloridaceae; genus Blastochloris; species Blastochloris viridis. Next base: position 1,435,715 of record NZ_CP012946.1, read on the forward strand.
GGCACGGAAGCTCTCGATCTCGTCCTTGCATGCCTTGGGACCGATCAGCATGCCGTAGCCGCCGGAGCCGTGGGTCTCCTTCACCACCAGGTCGTCGAGATGGTCGAGCACGTAGGCCAGCGCATCCGGCTCGCGGCAGCGCCAGGTCGGCACGTTCTTCAGGATCGGCTCCTCGCCGAGGAAGAAGCGGATGATCTCCGGCATGTAGGAATAGACCGCCTTGTCGTCGGCAACGCCGGTGCCGACGGCATTGGCGAGCGTCACGTTGCCGGCCTGATAGGCGCCCATCAGGCCCGGCACGCCGAGCGCGGAATCGGGGCGGAAGACGAGGGGGTCGATGAAGTCGTCGTCGACGCGCCGGTAGATCACGTCGACGCGCTTTGGTCCCTCGGTGGTGCGCATGTAGACCACGCTGCCCTCGACGAACAGGTCGCGACCCTCCACCAGCTCGATGCCGAGCTTGTCGGCCAGGAACGAGTGCTCGTAATAGGCCGAGTTGAACAGTCCCGGCGTCAGCAGCACGCAGGTCGGATCGGCCGGGGCGGTGCTGGGGGCCACCGATTTCAGGGTGGCGAGCAGCTCGTCCGGATATTTTTCGACCGGTGCCACCCGGTGGGTGGCGAACAGCTCGGGAAACAGCCGAATCATGATCTCGCGGTTTTCCAGCATGTAGGACACGCCGGAGGGGGTGCGGGCATTGTCTTCGAGCACGTAGAAGGTCTCGGGGTCGATCCGCACCACGTCGATGCCGGCGATGTGCACCCAGATGTCGTGCGGCACCCGCTGGCCGTTCATCTCCGGCCGGAACACCGGGTTCTGGAACACCAACTCCTCCGGCACGATGCCGGCACGCATCGCCTCGCGCTTGGAATAGACGTCCTGGATGTAGAGGTTGAGCGCGCGAATCCGCTGCTCCAGCCCCTTGGACAGCGCCGCCCATTCGGCGTTGGCGAGAATGCGCGGCACAATGTCGAACGGAATGAGCCGCTCGGTCGACTCGGCGTTGCCGTAAACGGCGAAGGTGATGCCGATGCGGCGGAACAGAAACTCCGCCTCCCGGCGCCGGTCATCCAGCAATGCCCGCGGCACAGTCGCAAGCCATTCCGACAACTGCCGGTAGCCGGGACGGACATGGCCGTTGAGGCCCTTCATCTCATCGAAGGCAGCCATTGGACGCCTTTCCTCAACCCAGGTCCACAACCCCGGTCCCAACGGGCCGTCTGCGGTTCGGCCGGCAGGCCGGCCCGCAGGGGCCCGGAAAACATCAAGCCGTTCACCGCTTTCGGCCCACCGCCTGTTGGCGTGTGCACGAATATGGTTGAGACTTTCTCCTCGTCGCCTCAAGCTTAGACGCAAATTCCGGGCCGATGGAAGAGCCCTTGCTGCATTCGGCGGCAATCCTTCCACTTCTGATGATGATGCCTAAAAAATAGGCGCAAACAACGCGGTGCGCCCGATGAACAGGCGCGGCCCACCACGGGGCTCCGGCGACGCTCGAATGGGAAGGCGCTGTCGATCGGGCTAGAGGCTGGTGGCGATCCCAGGGGAGTTGTCATGGCCGATCCGATCACCGTCACCGCCGCCATCCTCGTCATTGGCGATGAGATCCTGTCCGGGCGCACCAAGGACAGGAACGTCGGCTACATCGCCGACTTCCTCACAGCGCACGGCATCGACCTCAAGGAGGTGCGAATCGTCAGCGACGACGAAGCGGCGATCGTCGCCGCGGTGAACGCGCTACGCAAAGGCTACACGTATCTGTTCACCACCGGCGGCATCGGTCCCACCCACGACGACATTACCGCCGATTCGATCGCCAAGGCGTTCGGCGTCCCGATCGGGGTCGACCCGCGCGCCAAGGCAATGATGCTGGAGCGGTTCGCCGAGGCCGACCTCAACGAGGCACGGCTGCGCATGGCGCGCATTCCCGCCGGCGCCGACCTCATCGCCAACAAGCTGTCGAAGGCGCCGGGCTTCTGGATCGGCAACGTCATCGTCATGGCCGGGGTGCCGGCCATCATGCAGGCGATGCTGGAGGAGGTGGCGCCGAAGCTGAAGACCGGCGTGCGGATGCTGTCGGAGACGGTGCGTGCCGAGCTGCGCGAGGGCGACATCGGCACCGAACTGCGGGCGGTCGCATCCGCCCACCCCGAGGTGATGATCGGCAGCTATCCCTTTCTGGACGACGTCGGTTTGCCCAACACCAATCTGGTGGTGCGCGCGCGCGACGCCGACAAGCTGGCGGCGGCCCGGCACGCGGTCGAGACCATGCTCGCGGCCGTGCGGCTGAAGCTGGGGCGGTGAGCGCGGACGCGGTGGTGCTGTTCCCGTGGGAGCTCGGCGTCGCGGTCCACAGCCGCCGGCCTGCGACCGCCCGGTGCGGTGACAGCTCAACGCCGCCACGCCGCGTCGTTCTTGAGCAAAGCGGTGCGGTGCAGCATCTGCGACACCGTGACGGCCTGGTCGTGAACGGCACGCGCCACAAGCCCGGTCATGGCGATGACCTGCAGGCTGAGGGTGAAGGTGAGCGTGGTCCAGAACGCGCGAGCCATGGCGACCTCACAGCAGTATCGCCGTGATCACGACCGGGGTTCGATTGCGACCATGTTGCCAGGTGGTCATTGAGTTGACCGCGAGGGTTCACATCTCATTAACCATAATTTCGGAGGTGTGGTTCCGCGGCCGAACTGCCATCGCCGCGGCGTTCGGTGGGTCAGATCGTGATTCCGAAAGCGACCCCGGCGAAAAATCCTTGAGCCGAAAGAGCGCTCTCGGCGACCGGTCGCGCAATCGACCTCGCCGGCCGATTATGGCCCCGATGGGACACCTGGCGCGGCTCGTGATGCCCGTTCGGCGCGATCAATCGCGTGCCAGCGCCACCACCGGGTCGAGCAGCGAAGCGTTGTGGGCCGGAAGATAGCCGAACACCACGCCGATCAAGGTCGAGCACACCACCGCGGTGATGATCGAGGTGAGCGAATAGATCAGCGTGAACGGTGTCTCGACCAGGGCGAACACCAAGCCGAAGCTGAGCGCGAGCGCGATGCCGAGGATGCCGCCGATCAGGCACACCAGCACCGCCTCGATCAGGAACTGCTGCAGGATGTCGCTGCGCCGCGCCCCCACCGCCATGCGCACGCCGATCTCGTTCACCCGCTCAGACACCGACACCAGCATGATGTTCATCACCCCGATGCCACCGACCAGAAGCGAAATGATCGCAATCGAGGAGATCAGGAGCGTCAGGATCTCGGTGGTTTGGGTGATGGTCTGGCGGATGTCGTCGGTGTTGAGGATGAAGAAGTCGCGAGCGCCGTGGCGCAAGGTGAGCAGTTGGGTCACCGCGCCCTGGGCGAGCGCAGGGGAGGTGCCGTCGTCGACCCGCACGGTGATCGAGCGCAGATTGGTGGTGCCGAGGAAACGGGCCTGCACGGTGGTGTAGGGCAGGAATACCGACGGGTTGGAGCTGGAGCCGAACCCACCCTGCTGCTTCTGCACCAGCGCGATGACCCGGCACGGCACCTTGCCGACCAGGATGACCTCGCCGACCGGGCTGCGGCCGGGCTCATCCGGAAACAGCGCGTCGCGGGCGTTCTCGTCGATCACCACGTCCTGGGCGAGGCGCTTCACGCTGTCGGCGTCGAACAGCCAGCCGTCGAGCAGCTTGGTGCCGCGGACGTCGAAATAGCGGTCGCCGACGCCATTGACCATGGCGGTGGCCTCGACCGAGCGGTAGCGCAACGTCGAGGTGGTGGAGACGGTGGGCGTCACCGCCGCCACATAGGGCTGCTGCGCCAGGGCTTCGGCGTCGTCGATCACCAGAGTTCGGATGCGGCCGGAGCGGGTATCGCCGAAATTGAGGCCGGGGAAGATCTCCAGCGTGTTGGTGCCGAGGCTGGAGATGTTGGCCAGCACCTTCTGGCGCGAGCCTTCGCCGAGCGCCACCACGCACACCACCGCGGCGATGCCGATGACGATGCCGAGCATGGTGAGGAAGGTGCGCAGGCGGTGGGCGCCCATTGCCACCAGCGCCATGCGGAAAGCCTCGCGGAAGCGGTCGAGCGCCGCCCGCCAATGGCTCGCCGGGGCGCCGGCCGGCCCGCGCGCGGCTGCTGCGGCGGGCGCCGGCGCTCGCTCGTTGCGGCGGTCCGACACGATCTTGCCGTCGCGCAGCTCGATGATGCGCTCGGCACGGGCGGCGACCGAAGGGTCGTGGGTGACGATGATGACGGTGGTGCCCTCGGCGTGCAGTTCGTCGAGGATCTGCAGCATGGCAAGGCCGCTCTGGCTGTCGAGCGCGCCGGTGGGTTCGTCGGCGAGGATGATCTCGCCGCCGTTCATCAAGGCGCGGGCGATCGACACGCGCTGCTGCTGGCCGCCTGACAGCTGTCCGGGGCGGTGGTGGGTGCGGTCGGCCATGCCGAGCCGCTTGAGCAGGCTTGCCGCCCGGCTCTGGCGCTCGGTGCGCGGCAGGCCGGCGTAGATTGCCGGGATCTCGACATTGCCGATGGCGTCCAGCTCCGACAGCAGATGATAGCGCTGGAAAATGAAGCCGAAATGCTCGCGCCGAAGCTCGGCCAGTTCGTCCGGCTCGAGCAGCAATGTCTCGCGCCCGGCGACGCGGTAGCTGCCGGAGGTCGGTCGGTCGAGGCAGCCGAGGATGTTCATCAAGGTCGACTTGCCGGAGCCGGAGGCGCCGACGATCGCCACCATCTCGCTGCGCGCGATCGAGATGTCGATGTCCTTCAAGGCGGCGATGGTGTCGTCGCCGGACTGGTATTCGCGGGTCAGGCCGCGGATCTCGATCAGCGGCGCGCCGGGCGCACCGGCGGCCGTCGCCGCGCGGGTGTCCGGCGGCGTGAGGTGGGCGGCGTCGAGGGTCGGAGGCGTGTCAGCCAAGGCCAAATCCACCCCTTTGATACGGCTTCCGGCCGATCCCTGCGGGGTCCCGGAAACCACCTCGCCGAATCACCCGTGGTCAGGACAGGGTTCTTCGGCGACCGGACTTCGGCTTCCGGCCGGATCGGCCGGAAACCGGATGATTGGGTCAGAACGGACGCGGCGGGCCGCGGAAGGCCGGCTGCGTGGAATCCTTGCGCCCGGTGACGACCCGCTCGCCGACCTTGAGCCCGGAGCGGATTTCGGCGACCGACTTGTTGTCGAGCCCGACCTCGACCGGGCGGGTCGACACCGTGCCGTTCGGCTCGACCACGTCGACGGTGTAGCCGGCCGCGGAGCGGTGCAACGCCGCCGAGGGAACCGTGAGCACGCCCTTGGCGTCGCCGAGCACGATGCGTACCTGCGCCGTCATGTAGGTGCGCAGCCGGCCGTCCGGGTTCTGGACGTTGAACACGCCATAATAATAGATCGCGGAGGACGATGATGACGACGACGAGGAAGATGACGACGACGAGGAGGACGAGGTCGAGAAGCTGGAGTCGGTCTTGACCGATTCTGGCGCCGGATCGATCGATTCGAGCTTGGCGTGGTAGCGGTGGTCCGGGTCGCCGAGGATGGTGAAATAGACTGGCTGGCCCGGCTTCGCCCGCACCACGTCCGCCTCCGAGATCTCGGCGCGGACGGTCATGACGTCGACCTGGCCGAGCACCACCATGGTCGGCGCGGTCTGGGTGGCGTTCACCGTCTGGCCCTCCTGGGTGACGATGGCCAGCACGGTGCCGTCGATCGGCGCGGTGACGCGCGTATAGCCGAGGTTGGCTCTCGCATCCTCCACCGCCACCACGCCGGACAGGATCTGGGCGTCGAGCGCTGCGATCTGGGCTTCGGTCTGCTTCACCGTGGCCTCGGCACTGTCGAACTCGGCGCGCGAGGTCGCCCGCTGCGCCAGGGTCAGCTGGGCGCGGCCGAGGGTGGCGCGGGCGAGCGCCAGCGTCGCGACCTTCTCCAGCCGCTGGGCGCGAATGTTTTCGAGCGAGGCTTCCGCCTTTCGCAACGCATTCTGCTGGTTGATCGGGTCGATCTCGGCGATCAGCTCGCCGGTCGCGACCTTCTGGCCGAGCCTGACCTTCATCGACACCACCCGGCCGGACGCCTGGGCGCCGACCGCGACCAGCTTGACCGGCTTCAGCGTGCCGGTAGCAAGTACGGTCTGCTCGACGTTGCCGACCGCGACCCGCGCCGTCAACATCGCGTCGGGCGCGGCCGGCTGGAAGTAGGATCGTAGGCCCAGCGCGGCCGCGCTGAGTCCGGCGACCACGACGAGGATCAGGCCGGCGCGTTTTTTCGAGAGCTTCATGGCGTGGCAAGCTTCATGGTGTCACGCGAGGCGGGGTCGCGAGCGCGGGAATGTGGGGGCCGGTGCCGATGTCGACGGCCTCCGGTGTCGCCACATCGACCGGGTCGGTCCAGCCGCCGCCGAGCGCCTTGGCGAGCGCGATGTAATCGGTGGAAATCGCGACCCGGCTCTGCAGTAGCGTGTCCTCGGCGGAATAAAGCGAGCGCTCGGCGTCGAGCACGTCGAGGAAGCTGGATGAGCCGGTCTGGAAGAGCTGGCGCGCCAGTCGCGTCGCGTCGCGGTTGGCTTGGACCGATTCGCTGAGCCGGGAGGCGCGGACGCGCTCCTTGGAAAGCGCCACCAGCGCGTTCTCGACGTCTTCCAGTGCGGTCAGCACGGCGGCGCGGAAGGCGATGTAGGACTGATCGCGCTGGGACTCGGTGACGTCGACGGCGGCGCGCAACTGGCCGCCGTTGAAGATCGGCACGCTGAGCTGCGGGCCCCACGACCAGCCGATGGTCGAGCTCTTGCCGAGGTCGCCCAACTTCTGCGCCGAGGTGGAAATGTTGCCGGTCAGGCTGACGGACGGATAGAGCGCGGCCTCGGCCTCGCCAATTCGCGCCGTCGATTCGGCCAGCCGGCGCTCGGCGGCGCGCACGTCCGGCCGCGACAGCAGCACATCGGCGGGCATGCCGGGTTTCAACGGCAGCCTGGGCGCGGGGATCGCCTTGGCCGTGGCGAGTCGCTGGGTCAGCGCCGCCGGCTCGCGGCCGGTCAGCACGCCGAGGCGATGCACCGCCTCGGCATAGGCGATTTCGAGCGTCGGGATGTTCGATTCGGTGGTGGCGGCCTGGGCGATGGCCTTGGCGACGTCCACTGCCGAGGCGGCGCCGGCCTCGAACTTCGACTTGGTGATGGCGGCGGTCTCGCGCTGCGAGGCGGTGGTGCGGCGGGCCAGCGCGATGCGGGCCTGATAGCCGCGGGCCTCGACATAGTTGACGGCGACGTCGCCGATCAGCGTGAGCAAAGCGGCGTCGAGGTCGTCCCAGGACGCTTCCAGCGAATAGGTGGCAGCCTCGACGTTGCGGCGGTTGCCGCCGAACAGGTCGAGTTCCCACGAGGCGTCGAAGCCGGCCTGATACAGCGTATAAGGCGAGGAGGCGAGGCTGCCGGCGGTATCGGTGGAGGACGAGCCTCGGCTGGACGCCGTCTTGTTGCGGGTGATCGAGGCCGAGCCGTCGACGTTGGGGAACAGCGCGCCAATCGCCTGGCGGCGTAGAGCGCGCGCTTCGCGGACCTTGGCCTTGGCGGTGGCGACGTCGAGATTGCCGGCGACGGCCTCATCGATCAGCGCCGACAGCATCGGGTCGCGCAGGCCGCGCCACCAGCGGATGAGGTCGGTGGCCTGGCTGCCCTGGCCTTTCGGCGCGTTGCCGTATCGTACCGGCATGTCGAGCAGCGGGGTCTGGTAGTCGGGCCCGACGGCGCAGGCAGACACGCCGAAGGCGAGCGCGCCGGCCGTAAGCGCGCGCCGGGTCAGCCGGCTGCGTTGGAGGCTGATTGGCCGCTGGCGTCTCATCTGCACGATCCGGTTCGGCACGATTGCGACATCAACGGCACTCTATCCAGCGGTAAGGGAAGGGCATTTCCAGATCAGAACGGCGACGAGCGCAGGATGGTCCATCGATGCCTGGGACCGGCCCGCCCGCCTTGCTTAGCCGCGGCCGTGGGCTCTGGAAACTTAACGATTTCTAAGATTGGAGGCCGGGTACTGAATCGACACGGCAATTTCCGAGAGATTTCGCGCCGGTTGCCGGTGTGAAGCCAAGCGTTGTGCTGTCGTGCTCCAGGAAGCTAGCGAGCGACGATGGCGCCAGCCAAGCCGGCTTGGCGGCTGCTTTCCAGATTGTGCCGCTCCGCCGCACGCCGGATCGGTGCGGGAGGCGAAAACACCAAGAGGGATGAGACTGTGAGGGGAATGCCGATGCCGCGATGGGCGGCAGTGGCGGGAGTGACGGGGCTCGAACCCGCGACCTCCGGCGTGACAGGCCGGCGCTCTAACCAACTGAGCTACACCCCCGCGATGCTCTTGAGGCACCGCGGTTTCCGCGGGGCCCGCGATGTCGTCGCGAGAGAGCGCCGAAATACGGTCCCTGCATTCTGGCGTCAAGGCCATGTCGGGTTCTTTCGGTGCAAACTTTTCACGGCGTTGGAATCCGGTGGAAAAGTCGGCTGTGTCCCCTGCGCTGCGGTTCCGGTTGAAGACCTGACAGGGGGGACTATATCGATAGCTGATGCCGCGCCGGCGAACGTTCGCCGGCAGCGCAAAGGTTGAAAGGCGCGAGAGAAATTGGAGGCTGCCACGAAGAGCTTGAAGGTGGCTCGCACGATCCGACTCAAGAGTTTGCGGTCTCAGCCTCTCGCAGCTGCGAGGTTAAAAATGCTGCAGCTGCGTGCCGGAGATTTGGCGCCTATGCCTCAATTGTGGGCCAAGTCTCGGATTGTTCTGTCCGCCACCCGCCGTCGCGTGCGATTACCGCTAATCGCGTGCTTGCGGGGGTCGAAGGCGTGCGGTAACCATTCGCCATCGGAAGGCCGCAATCCGCGAGGCCGCCGAGCCTGTCGGAATGCCCGACCGAACCCCCTATATAGGTGGAATCGCCGATGACCGAGCTTCTTGTTGCCTACCTGCCGCTCGTCATCTTCATCGGGCTGTCGCTGGTGATCGGCCTGTTTCTGCTGATTGCGCCGTTCGTGGTCGCATACCAGCAGCCCGATGCTGCCAAGCTGTCAGCCTATGAATGCGGCTTTGACGCCTTCGGCGATGCCCGCATGAAATTCGACGTGCGGTTCTACCTCGTCGCGATCCTGTTCATTATCTTTGATTTGGAAGTGGCGTTCCTGTTCCCGTGGGCGGTCGCGTTTGGCGATCTCGGCCTGTTCGGGTTCTGGTCGATGATGATGTTTCTCGGCGTGCTGACGATCGGCTTCGTCTACGAATGGAAGAAGGGGGCCCTGGAATGGGACTGATGGGCAAGACACCTGCGATTGCCCCGGCGCCCAAGGGCATTCTAGATCCGCGCACCGGCAAGCCGATCGGGTCAGATGACCCGCTGTTCGTCGGCATCAATGACGAGTTGGCGGACAAGGGTTTCGTGGTCACGGCGACGGACGAGCTCATCAACTGGGCGCGGACGGGCTCGTTGATGTGGATGACCTTTGGCTTGGCCTGCTGCGCGGTGGAGATGATCCACGGCGCCATGCCGCGCTACGATTTCGAGCGGTTCGGCTTCGCTCCGCGCGCCTCGCCGCGCCAGTCGGATTGCATCATCGTCGCTGGCACCCTGACCAACAAGATGGCGCCCGCGTTCCGCAGGGTCTACGACCAGATGCCGGAGCCGCGCTATGTGATCTCGATGGGGTCCTGCGCCAACGGCGGCGGGTATTACCACTACTCGTATTCCGTGGTGCGCGGCTGCGACCGCATCGTGCCGGTCGACATCTACGTTCCGGGGTGTCCGCCGACGGCGGAGGCGCTGCTGTACGGCGTGATGTTGCTGCAGAAGAAGATTCGTCGGACAGGGACCATCGAGCGGTGACGAGATATTACGCGGACGGCGGTCTCCTCGACGAGGCGTTGCGGGAAATCGGCGACACGGTGACGGCGGCGCTGCCGGGCGCGGTCACCGGCTATGACATCGCCCTGGGCGAGCTTGCCATCACGGCCGACGCCAGCCGGGTGGTGGAGGTGATCGGGCTGTTGCGCGACCATCCGGGCTGCCGGTTCATCTCCTTCATCGACATCTGCGGTGTCGACTGGCCGTCGCGGGAGAAGCGTTTCGACGTCGTCTACCATCTGTTGTCGCCGCAAAAGAACCTCCGGGTCCGGGTCAAGGTGGCGACCGACGAGTCGACGCCCGTCCCGTCGGTGGTGCCGCTGTTCCCCGGCGCATGCTGGTTCGAACGCGAGGCCTATGACCTTTATGGCATCCTGTTCGAAGGCAACCCCGACTTGCGTCGAATCCTGACCGACTACGGCTTTGACGGGCATCCACTGCGCAAGGATTTCCCGCTCACCGGCTATGTCGAGCTGCGTTGGGACGACGAGCAGAAGCGGGTGGTGTACGAGCCGGTGCGGCTTGACCAGGAGTTCCGCAGTTTCGACTTCTTGTCGCCGTGGGAGGGCACCGACTACGCGTTGCCGGGCGACGAGAAGGCTTCTCGTCCGGGCTGAGGGACGGGCGCTGAGGTCAAGGACAGGCGCTGGGGACAAAGAAAGGCGCTGGGGACAAAGACATGGACGCCGAAGTCACGGCTCGCGATTTCACGATCAACCTGGGTCCGCAGCATCCGTCTGCCCATGGCGTGCTGCGGCTGGTGCTCGACCTCGACGGCGAGGTGATCAAGCGCGCCGATCCGCACATCGGCCTTCTGCACCGCGGCACCGAGAAGCTGATCGAGCACAAGACCTATCTTCAGGCGATTCCCTATTTCGACCGGCTCGACTACGTCTCGCCGCTGAACTGCGAGCACGCCTTCGTGCTGGCGGCCGAGCGCCTGCTGAAGCTCGAGGTGCCCTACCGCGCCCAGTTGATCCGCGTGCTCTATTCGGAGCTGACGCGAATCGCCAACCATCTGATCAATATCGGCTCCCACGCCCTCGACGTCGGTGCGCTGACCCCGCCGCTGTGGGTCTACGAGGAGCGCGAGAAGATCTTCGGCTTCTATGAGCGCGCCTCGGGCGCCCGCATGCACGCGGCCTATTTCCGCGTCGGCGGCGTGCATCAGGATCTGCCGCCGGCATTGATCGACGACATCTACGACTGGTGCGCGCCGTTCCTCGGCGTGGTCGACGATCTCGAAGGGCTTCTCACCGAGAACCGCATCTTCAAGCAGCGCAATGTCGACATCTGCGTCGTCACGCTGGATGAGGCCTGGGCGCGCGGCTTCTCTGGCGTGATGGTGCGCGGCTCCGGCGCGGCGTGGGATTTGCGCAAGGCGCAACCCTATGAGTGCTACGAGGATCTGGAGTTCGACATCCCGGTCGGCAAGAACGGCGACTGCTACGATCGCTACCTGTGCCGCGTGCTGGAGATGCGCGAGTCGGTGCGCATCATCCGGCAGTGCTGCGACAAGCTGAGGAGCCCGGTCGGGGCCGGCCCGGTGAACGCGCGGGACAGCAAGGTGGTGCCGCCGCGGCGCGGCGAGATGAAGCGCTCGATGGAGGCGCTGATCCACCACTTCAAGCTCTACACCGAGGGTTTCCACGTGCCGCCCGGCGAGGTCTACGCCGCGGTCGAGGCGCCCAAGGGCGAGTTTGGCGTCTATCTGATCGCCGACGGCACCAACAAGCCATACCGCTGCAAGATTCGCTCGCCCGGCTTCGCCCATCTGCAGGCGATGGACTATCTCACCAAGGGCCATCTGCTCGCCGACGTCACCGCGGCCATCGCCACCATCGACGTCGTGTTCGGCGAGGTCGACCGATGACCGCGCCGGTGTTGCCAACGCTGCGGTTGACCGTGGCCGACGACAAAGCTGCGGCCGGGTTTAAGCCGGGTTCGACCGAGCGGGGAGAGAATTGAAGCCATGACCGTCCGTCGCCTCGCACCCGCCGAGCAGCAGCCCGCGACGTTCGCCTTCACAGCGGACAATCTCGCCTGGGCCAACAGCCAGATCGCCAAGTATCCCGCAGGCCGGCAGGCGTCGGCGGTGATCGCGCTGCTGTGGCGCGCCCAGGAACAATCCGGCGGCTGGCTGTCGCAGAAGGCGATCGAGTGCGTCGCCGCACTGCTCGACATGCCCAATATCCGGGTGCTGGAGGTCGCAACCTTCTACACCATGTTCAACCTGGAGCCGGTCGGCGAGCACTTCATCCAGGTGTGTGGCACCACGCCGTGCCAGCTGCGCGGCGCCGACGAACTGAAGAAGGTGTGCGAGCGCAAGATCGGCCACGAGCGCCACGTCAGCGCCGATGGCAAGTTTTCGTGGGCCGAGGTCGAGTGCCTCGGCGCCTGCGTCAACGCGCCGATGGTGCAGATCGGCGCCGACTACTTCGAGGACCTCACCACCGCCAGCCTGGAGACCCTGATCGACGATCTCGCCGCTGGCCGCCCGGTTGCGCCGGGGCCGCAGGTCGAGCGCCAATTCTCCGCGCCTATCGGCGGGCCGACCACGCTGACCGGCTGGGCGGCCGACGCCAAGCCGGCCGCGGCCAAGCAGCCCGTGCTGGCCGACGCCGAGGCGAAGCGGCCGGGCGAGGCCGCCAGCGTGCGCGAGTCGCCGGCGCCGAAGAAGCCGTTGAGCGATGCTGCGATGGCCGGGGGCGCGGACAACAAGCCCGCCGGCGCGGGAAGCGAGGGCTGATCAGATGCTGCAGGACAGCGACCGCATCTTCCGCAATCTCTACGGCCAGGACGATTGGGGGCTCGCCGGCGCCCGCGCGCGCGGCGGCTGGGACGGCACGAAAGGGTTCGTCGACAAGGGCCGCGACTGGATCATCAACGAGGTCAAGGCGTCGGGCCTGCGCGGCCGCGGCGGCGCCGGCTTTCCGACCGGGCTCAAATGGTCGTTCATGCCCAAGGTGCCGGACGGCCGGCCGGCCTATCTGGTGGTCAACGCCGACGAGTCCGAGCCCGGCACCTGCAAGGATCGCGAAATCCTGCGCCACGATCCGCATCTCTTGGTCGAGGGCTCGCTGATCGCCGCCTTCGCCATGGGCGCGCACGCCGGCTACATCTATGTGCGCGGCGAGTTCATCCGCGAGCGCGAGCGGCTGCAGGCGGCGGTCGACCAGGCCTATGAGGCACGGCTGATCGGCAAGAACAACGTCCACGGCTGGGACTTCGACCTCTACGTCGTCCACGGCGCCGGCGCCTACATTTGCGGCGAAGAGACCGCGATGCTGGAGAGCATCGAGGGCAAGAAGGGCATGCCGCGGATGAAGCCGCCGTTCCCGGCCAATGTCGGCCTGTACGGCTGCCCGACCACGGTGAACAACGTCGAATCGATCGCGGTGACGCCGGACATTTTGCGGCGCGGCGCGTCGTGGTTCGCCGGCATCGGCCGGCCCAACAACACCGGCACCAAGCTGTTCTGCATCTCCGGCCACGTCAATGCGCCCTGCAACGTTGAGGAGGCGATGGGCGTGCCGTTCCGCGAACTGATCGACAAGCACGCCGGCGGCATCCGCGGCGGCTGGGACAATCTGCTCGCGGTCATCCCCGGCGGCTCGTCGGTGCCGTGCGTGCCGGCGCACGAGATCATCGACACGCCGATGGACTTCGATTCGCTCCGGGCGCTGCGCTCGGGTCTCGGCACCGCGGCGGTGATCGTGATGGACAAGTCCACCGACATCATCCGCGCCATCGCCCGCCTCAGCTATTTCTACAAGCACGAGAGCTGCGGCCAGTGTACGCCGTGCCGCGAGGGCACCGGCTGGATGTGGCGGGTGGTGAGCCGCATGGCCGAGGGAAGAGCCACCAAGCGCGAAATCGACCTGCTGCTCGACGTGTCGAACCAGATCGAGGGCCACACCATCTGCGCGCTGGGCGACGCCGCGGCGTGGCCGGTGCAGGGGCTGATCCGGCATTTCCGCCACGAGATCGAGGCGCGCATCGACGCCTACGCGGCGCGGCCCGATGATGCCGGCGCGCGCCTTGCCGCAGCGGCGGAGTGAGGGCGATGACCGAGGCGCCCGACAACATCATGCGCGTGCTGCTGCGCCGGATCGACGAGCGAACCGATCGTATGGCGCAGGATCTGCATGCCGTCGGCGCTCACATCGAATGTCGCCGCGAACTCTCGGACGCCTAGGGCTGGAACAACAACAATGGCCAAGCTGATCATCGATGGCACCGAGGTCGAGGTTTCGCCCGACGACACCCTGATGCAGGCGTGCGAGGACGCCGGCGCCGAGATTCCGCGCTTCTGCTTCCACGAACGGCTGTCGGTGGCGGGCAACTGCCGCATGTGCCTGGTCGAGGTGAAGGGGCTGCCCAAACCGCAGGCCTCGTGCTCGGTCAATGTGCGCGACCTCCGCCCCGGGCCGAACGGCGAGCCGCCGGTGATCAACACCAAGTCGCCGATGGTGAAGAAGGCTCGCGAAGGGGTGATGGAGTTCCTGCTCATCAATCACCCGCTCGATTGCCCGATCTGCGATCAGGGCGGGGAGTGCGACCTCCAGGACCAGGCGCTGGCCTATGGCGCCGACACCTCGCGCTTTGCGGAGAACAAGCGCGCGGTCGAGGACAAGTATCTCGGCCCGCTGGTGAAGACGGCGATGAACCGCTGCATCCACTGCACGCGGTGCGTCCGCTTCACCACCGAGGTTGCCGGCGTTCCCGACCTCGGCGCCATCGGCCGCGGCGAGGACATGGAGATCACCAGCTATCTCGAGAACGCGATGCGGTCCGAGTTGCAGGGCAACGTGATCGACCTGTGCCCGGTCGGCGCGCTCACCTCCAAACCCTACGCCTTCCACGCCCGGCCGTGGGAGCTCAACAAGACCGAGACCGTCGACGTGATGGACGCGCTGGGTTCGGCCATCCGGGTCGACGTGCGCGGCCGTGAGGTGATGCGCATCCTGCCGCGCACCAACGAAGCGGTGAACGAGGAGTGGATCTCCGACAAGACCCGCTTCATCTGGGATGGCCTCAAGACCCAGCGGCTCGACCGTCCCTACGTGCGGCAGGGTGGCAAGCTGGTGCCGGCGAGTTGGGGCGAGGCGTTCGCGGCGATCAATGCCAAGGTGAAGGCGGCCCCGGCGGCGCGGATCGGCGCCCTGGTCGGCGACCTCGCCTCGGTCGAGGAGGCGTTTGCCCTCAAGGATCTGCTGTCCCGGCTCGGCTCGGCCAATCTCGACTGCCGGCAGGACGGCGCGGCGCTCGACCCCGCGGCCGGCCGCGCCACCTATCTGTTCAACCCCGGTATTGCCGGGATCGAGGACGCCGACGCGCTGCTGGTCGTTGGCTCCAACCCGCGCCGCGAGGCGCCGGTGCTCAACGCCCGCATCCGCAAGCGCTGGCGGATGGGTGGCTTCCCGGTCGGCGTGATCGGGGAGGCGGCGGACCTGACCTATGACGCCCAGCATCTCGGCGCCGGGCCGGAGACGCTGGTGGAGATTGCGAGCGGCCGGCATCCGTTCGCCGCGGTGCTCAAGGCGGCGGCGCGGCCGATGGTTCTGCTCGGGCAGGGCGCCTTGACCCGCTCCGACGGTGCGGCGGTGGCGGCGCTGGCGGCCAAGGTCGCGGTCGCCGCCGGTGCGGTGACCGGGGATTGGAACGGCTATGCGGTGCTGCACACCGCGGCGAGCCGGGTCGGCGCGCTCGATCTCGGCTGCGTGCCGGGACCGGGCGGGCTCAACACCGCCGATATGCTGAAGCCTGGCGCGCTCGACGTGCTGTTCTTGCTCGGCGCCGACGAGGTCGAGGTGCCGGCGGGGGCGTTCGTGGTCTATGTCGGCAGCCATGGCGACCGCGGTGCTCACCGCGCCGACGTCATCCTGCCAGGGGCGGCCTATACCGAGAAGTCCGGCACCTACGTCAATACCGAGGGCCGGGTGCAGTTCGGCTCGCGCGCCAGCTTCGCGCCCGGCGACGCCCGCGAGGATTGGGCGATCCTGCGCGCGCTGTCGGAGCTGCTGGGGCATACGCTGCCCTACGACACGCTCGGCGCGCTGCGGGCGGCGGTGGCGGCGGATTATCCGCGCATGATGCGGCTCGACGAGGTGGACGCGGCCGAGGCCGGCGCCATAACCGAACTGGCCGCCAAGGGCGGTGCCATCGATGAGGCGCCATTCCGAAGCGCGATCGCCGACTTCTATCTCACCAACCCGATCGCGCGGGCATCCAAGGTGATGGCCGAGTGCTCGAGCCTGGCCGCTGACCGCGTGCGGCTGGCGGCGGAATGAGGGATGACATGACCTGGCTCGACACCGCTCTCCAGATCCTGCTCATCGCCCTGCACAGCCTCGCGGTGCTGGTGCTGCTGCTCGTCTTCATCGCCTTCATCCTGCTCGCCGACCGCAAGATCTGGGCGGCCGTGCAACTGCGCAAGGGGCCGAACGTGGTCGGACCCTGGGGGCTGTGGCAATCGTTCGCCGACTTCATCAAGTTCATGACCAAGGAGCCGGTGATCCCCTCCGGCGCCAACAAGGGTGTGTTCCTGATCGCGCCGCTGGTGTCGTGCGTCTTGGCGCTGGCGGCCTGGGCGGTGATCCCGGTTGACGCAAAATGGGCGGTCGCCGACATCAATGTCGGCATCCTTTACATTTTCGCCATCTCCTCGCTCGGCGTCTACGGCATCATCATGGGTGGCTGGGCGTCGAACTCGAAGTATCCCTTCCTCGGCAGCCTGCGCTCGGCGGCGCAGATGGTGAGCTATGAGGTGTCGATCGGTTTCGTCATCATCACCGTCCTGCTGTGCGTCGGGTCGTTGAACCTGCAGGACATCGTGTTCGCCCAGCGCGACCATGGCCTCGCCAGCCTTCTCGGCGTGCCGTGGGCGACGGTGCTGAACTGGTTCTGGCTGCCGCTGTTCCCGATGTTCGTGGTGTTCTTCATCTCGGCGCTGGCGGAGACCAACCGGCCGCCGTTCGACCTGCCGGAGGCGGAGTCCGAACTGGTCGCCGGCTTCATGGTCGAATACTCATCCACGCCCTATCTGTTGTTCATGCTGTCCGAGTACGTGGCGATCATGACCATGTGCGCGCTGACCACCATCCTGTTCCTGGGCGGATGGCTGCCGCCGCTGGACTTGCCGCCGTTCACCTACGTGCCGGGGGTGGTGTGGTTCGTGCTGAAGCTGTCGCTGGTGTTCTTCATGTTCGCGATGGTGAAGGCGTTCGTGCCGCGCTACCGCTACGACCAGCTAATGCGGCTGGGCTGGAAGGTGTTCCTGCCGCTGTCACTGGCGATGGTGGTGGTGGTGGCCGGCGTGCTGCAGACCATGGGGTGGGCGCCATGACGGAGCACCGCCGGGCGGGAGAGGGACATGGCCGAAATGGACGTGGCCAATCTTGTGTCGCTGCCGGGGCTGATCGGCGCGGCGATGGGCCTGTTGCTGGGCCTGCTCAATTACGGCGTGGTGGTCGCGTTCGTGGAAGCGCGGCTCAGGGCGCTCGATCGCTCGGCCAGCCCGGCGGAAAAGCTGGACTTCGAGCGGCGCGTCGCCTTGATGCGTCGGATCATCCTGGTGGTGGACGCCGCTGCCTTTGCATCGGTCGGCTATCTGTTCGGCCGGACGCTGGGGGGATGACGGCGACTTGGCGAGAGGGGAGCGGATCATGAGGTTGGACCAGGCGGCCCGCTCGGTGTTTCTGTCGGAGTTCGTTTCGGCGTTCTTCCTGTCGATGCGCTATTTCTTCCGGCCGAAGGCGACCATCAACTACCCGTTCGAGAAGATGAGCCTCAGCCCGCGCTTTCGCGGCGAGCACGCGCTGCGCCGCTATCCCAACGGGGAGGAGCGCTGCATCGCCTGCAAGCTGTGCGAGGCGATCTGTCCGGCCCAGGCCATCACCATCGAGGCGGGGCCGCGCCGCAACGACGGCACGCGCCGCACCACGCGCTACGACATCGACATGGTGAAGTGCATCTATTGCGGCTTCTGCCAGGAGGCGTGCCCGGTCGATGCCATCGTCGAAGGGCCGAACTTTGAGTTCGCCACCGAGACGCGCGAAGAGCTCTATTACGACAAGGAACGGCTGCTCGCGAACGGCGAGCGCTGGGAACGGGAAATCGCCCGCAACATCAGTCTCGACGCGCCGTACCGGTAAGCGCGAGGCGGGTCGGGGCGAGCGAAGGAAAGGGTCCGGCGTTGGCGCCGGGCATCGGGGGAGCCGAATGGGGTTTGCCGCAGCCTTTTTCTATCTTTTCGCGGGTATTGCCGTGGCCTCCGCCTTTCTGGTGGTGGTGGCGCGCAATCCCGTGCACTCGGTGCTGTGGCTGATCCTGACCTTCGTCAACGGGGCAGGACTGTTCATTCTGCTCGGCGCCGAATTCCTCGCCATGATCCTGGTCGTCGTCTATGTCGGCGCGGTGGCGGTGCTGTTCCTGTTCGTGGTGATGATGCTCGACGTCGACTTCGCCGAGTTGAAACAGGGCGCATTGCAATATCTGCCGATCGGGACGCTGGTCGGGCTGGTGTTCCTGGTCGAGCTGGTTCTCGTTGTCAGCACCTGGGCGGTCGGGCCGGGCGTGTCGGGTGCCATCAAGGTGCCGATCCAGGGCGCCGAGCTCACCAACACCGCGGCGCTCGGCCACGTGCTCTACACCCACTACGTCTATTTCTTCCAGGCATCCGGGCTGATCCTGCTGGTGGCGATGATCGGCGCCATCGTGCTGACGCTGCGCCATAAGCCGGGCATCCGGCGCCAGAATATCGCCGAGCAGATTGCGCGCGGGCCGGCCGACGCGGTCGAGATGCGCAAGGTCAAATCGCGGGAGGGGGTTTAAGTCATGGCCGTCGGTCTGTCGCACTACCTCATCCTGGCGGCGATGCTGTTCACCATCGGCACGGTGGGCATCTTCCTCAATCGGAAGAACGTCATCGTCATCTTGATGTCGATCGAGCTGATCCTGCTGTCGGTGAACATCAATCTCGTCGCGTTCTCGGCCTTCCTCGGCGATCTGGTCGGCCAGGTGTTCGCGCTGTTCGTGCTGACCGTCGCTGCGGCCGAGGCGGCCATCGGTCTTGCGATCCTCGTCGTCTTCTTCCGCAACCGCGGCTCGATTGCGGTCGAGGACGTCAACATGATGAAGGGGTGAGGGGATGTACCAGCTTATCGTCTTCCTCCCGCTCCTCGGCTGTGTGATCGCCGGCCTGTTCGGCCGCGTGATCGGCTCGCGCCCGTCCGAGATCGTCACCACCGCCTTGGTCGGCGTCTCGGCGCTGCTGTCGTGGATCGCCTTCTTCAACGTCGGCTACGACGGTGAAAGCGGCCGCATCCTGGTGTCCACCTGGATCGAGGCCGGCAGCTTCAAGGCCGACTGGGCATTCCGCATCGACACGCTGACGGTGGTGATGCTGGTGGTGGTCAACACCGTCTCGGCACTGGTCCATTTCTATTCGATCGGCTACATGGCCGACGACCCGCATCGCCCGCGTTTCTTTTCGTACCTGTCGCTGTTCACCTTCGCCATGCTGATGCTGGTGACGTCGGACAACCTGGTGCAGATGTTCTTCGGCTGGGAGGGCGTTGGCCTCGCCAGCTATCTCCTGATCGGGTTCTGGTATCTCAAGCCCTCAGCCAACGCGGCCGCCATCAAGGCGTTCCTCGTCAATCGCGTTGGCGACTTCGGCTTCGCGCTCGGCATCTTCGCCATCTTCTGGATGGTGGGCTCGACCGACTTCACCACCATCTTCGCCCAGGTGCCGACGCTGCAGGACAAGGTCATTGCGGTGGCCGGCGTTCCATTCGACGCGCTGACGCTGATCTGCCTCCTTCTGTTCATGGGGGCGATGGGCAAATCGGCGCAGTTCCTGCTGCACACCTGGCTGCCGGACGCGATGGAGGGCCCGACCCCGGTGTCGGCGCTGATCCATGCTGCGACCATGGTCACCGCCGGGGTGTTCATGGTGGCCCGGCTGTCGCCGCTGTTCGAGCTGGCCCCGACCGCGCAGGAAGTCGTCATCCTGGTCGGTGCCACCACGGCGTTCTTCGCCGCCACGGTCGGCCTCGTTCAGAACGACATCAAGCGCATCGTCGCCTATTCGACCTGCTCGCAGCTCGGCTACATGTTCGTGGCGATGGGGGTGGGGGCCTATTCGGTAGGCATGTTCCACCTGTTTACCCACGCCTTCTTCAAGGCGCTGCTGTTCCTCGGCTCGGGCGCGGTGATCATCGCCATGCACCACGAGCAGGATGTGCGGAAGATGGGCGGCCTGCGCAAGGCGATCCCGTTCACCTACGCCATGATGGTGATCGGCACGCTGGCGCTGACCGGCTTTCCGTTCACCGCCGGGTACTATTCCAAGGACGCCATCGTGGAGTCGGCGTTTGTCTCGCACGCGGCGCTGTCCGGCTACGGCTTCTGGATGCTGGTGATCGCGGCGGCGCTGACGTCGTTCTATTCGTGGCGACTGGTGTTCCTCACCTTCCACGGCGCGCCGCGCTTCGTCGCCGCGGACGGCCACCATGGCCATGGCGATCACGGCCACCATGGCGTCAGCCGCATCGAGGATGTTCACGAGGCGCCGAAGACGATGCTGCTGCCGCTGCTGGTTCTGGCGGTGGGGGCGCTCGGTGCCGGGTTCGCGTTCTACCCGGTGTTCGTCGACCAACACGGCGTCGCCGAGTTCTTTCGTGACTCGATTTCGCTGAGCAAGCTCGGGCTGCTCGAGGAGATGCACCACGCCCCGGCTTTGGTGGTGTTCGCGCCGACCATCGCGATGGCGGCGGGACTCGCGGTGGCCGTGCTGTTCTACCTGGTGTCGCCGGGGTTGCCGGTTGCGCTCGCCCGCAGCATGCGGCCGCTCTATCTGTTCCTGCTCAACAAGTGGTACTTCGACGAGCTTTATGACGTGATCTTCGTGCGGGCTGCGAAGCGGCTTGGCCGCTTCCTGTGGAAGCAGGGCGACGGCGCGGTGATCGACGGGCTGGGGCCGGACGGCATCGCCGCCCGCGTGCTCGACACCACCGACCGGGTGGTGCGGCTGCAGACCGGCTATCTCTATCACTATGCCTTCGCGATGCTGATCGGGCTCGCGGCGCTGGTGACGTGGTTCATGTTCGCCGGGGGAGTGCGCTGATGTCGGGCTGGCCGATCCTTTCCGTCGTCACCTTCCTGCCGCTGGTCGGCGCGCTGTTCATCCTGATGCTGCGCGGCGACGACGAGACGACCTACAGCAACGCCCGCTGGGTGGCGCTGTGGACCACGCTGGTCACCTTCGCGGTGTCGCTCGTTCTGCTCGTTCAGTTCGATGCCAGCTCGCCGGAGTTCCAGTTCGTCGAAAAGCGGCCGTGGCTCGGCGACACCATCCAGTATCAGATGGGCGTCGACGGCATCGCGCTGCCGTTCGTCATCCTCACCACCTTCTTGACGCCGATCTGCATCGTGGCGAGCTGGTCCTCGATCTCGAAGCGCGTCAAGGAATACATGGTGGCGTTCCTGGTGCTCGAGACCTTGATGATCGGCACCTTCTGCGCGCTCGATCTTGTGCTCTTCTACATCTTCTTCGAAGGCACACTGATCCCGATGTTCCTGATCATCGGCATCTGGGGCGGACCGCGGCGCATCTACGCCACGTTCAAGTTCTTTCTTTATACCTTCCTCGGCGCGCTGTTGATGCTGCTCGGCATCATGGCGATGTACTGGCAGGCTGGAACCACCGACATCCGCGCGCTGCAGGCGTTTCAGTTCGCGCCGTCGCTACAGATGTGGCTGTGGCTGGCGTTCTTCGCGTCGTTCGCGGTCAAGCTGCCGATGTGGCCGGTGCACACTTGGCTGCCGGACGCCCACGTCGAGGCGCCGACCGCCGGCTCGGTGGTGCTGGCGGCGATCCTTCTGAAGATGGGCGGCTATGGCTTCATCCGCTTCTCGATCCCGATGTTCCCCGACGCCAGCGAGTATTTCACGCCGCTGGTGTTCACGCTGTCGGTGATCGCGATCGTCTACACTTCCCTGGTCGCGCTGATGCAGGAGGATATGAAGAAGCTGATCGCCTACTCGTCGGTGGCGCACATGGGCTTCGTCACCCTTGGCATCTTCTCGGGCACCGAGCAGGGCATGCAGGGCGCGGTGTTCCAGATGGTGTCGCACGGCCTAGTGTCGGGCGCGCTGTTCCTCTGTGTCGGTGTGATCTACGACCGCATGCACACCCGCGAGATTGCCGCCTATGGCGGGCTGGTCAACCGCATGCCGCTCTATGCCGCGGTGTTCATGGTGTTCACGCTGGCCAATGTCGGGCTGCCCGGCACCTCCGGCTTCGTCGGCGAGTTCCTGACGCTGGTCGGTGCCTTCCACGCTAACACCACGGCGACGTTCGTCGCGGCGCTGGGGCTGATCCTGTCGGCGTGCTATGCGCTGTGGCTCTACCGTCGGGTGATCTTCGGCGTGCTCGACAAGCCTCAGCTTGCGATGATCACCGATCTCAACGCCCGTGAAATCGTCACGCTGGCGCCGTTGGTGGTGCTGACTGTGGTGTTCGGGTTCTGGCCGCTTCCGGTGCTCGACACCTCGGCCGTCGCGGTGAAGGGCGTCGTCCAGGGCTATCTGCAGGCGCTTGGCGCGGCGGCGGCCCCGGTTGTCGCCGGGTTCTAAAGGAGAAGGTCGGTCATGGTCGCCGCGATACCCGCCCTCACGCCGGCGCTGCCGGAGATCGTGCTCGCGCTGGGTGCGCTGGTGCTGCTGCTGTTCGGCGCGTTCCGCGGCGAGCGGTCGGCCGGCGTCATCAGCGGCGCCTCGCTGGCGGTGCTGCTGGTTGCGGCCGTGCTGGTGTCGCAGACCGGAACGGGCCGGGTCGAGACCTTTGGCGGCTCCTTCGTCGTCGACGACTTCGCGCGATTCCTGAAAGTGCTGGCCTTCGTGTCGTCAGCGGTGGCGCTGGCGATGTCGGCCAACCATTTCCGCGCCGAGAACAACGTTCGCTTCGAATATCCCGTGCTGATCCTGCTCTCGACCTGCGGCATGGGCATGGTGATCTCGGCCAACGACCTGATCGCGCTCTATCTCGGCTTCGAATTGATGAGCCTTGCGCTTTACGTCGTCGCCGCGATTAATCGCGATTCGCTGCGCTCGACCGAGGCGGGTCTGAAGTATTTCGTGCTCGGGGCGCTGTCGTCCGGCATGCTGTTGTACGGGGCCTCGCTGGTCTATGGCTTCACCGGCACGGTGAGCTTCGCCGGCATCGCCCAGGCGTCGGCGGCCGCGCCGCCGGATGAAGCCACCTTTGCCAGTCTTGGGCTGATCGTCGGCCTCGTCTTCATTTTCGCCGGGCTGTGCTTCAAGGTGTCGGCGGTGCCGTTCCATATGTGGACGCCGGACGTCTACGAGGGCGCGCCGACCCCGGTCACAGCCTTTTTCGCCGCGGCGCCGAAGGTTGCCGGCATGGCGATCTTCGTGCGGGTGGCGGTCGACGCCTTCCCCGGCATCACCCCGGCGTGGCAGCAAATCGTGGTGTTCGTCTCGATCGCCTCGATGACGCTCGGTGCGTTTGCCGCGATCGGCCAGACCAACATCAAGCGGCTGATGGCCTATTCGTCGATCAGCCACATGGGCTTCGCGCTGATGGGTCTGGCCGCCGGCAATGCCCTCGGGGTCACCAGCGTTCTGGTCTATATCGCCATCTATGCCGCGATGACGTTGGGTTCGTTCGCCGCCATCCTGGCGATGCGGCGCGAGGGCGGCCCGGTCGAGGATATCGCCGACCTCGCCGGTCTTGCCCGCACCCGCCCGGCGATGGCGCTGCTGTTCGGGGCGCTGCTGTTCTCGCTGGCCGGGGTGCCGTGGTTCGCCGGCTTCTTCGCCAAGTTCTACGTCTTTCTCGCCGCCATCGAGGCCGACCTCTACGTCCTGGCGGTGATCGGTGCGTTGGCGAGCGTGGTCGGCGCCTACTACTACCTTCGCATCGTCAAAGTGATGTATGTCGACGAGCCCAACGGCGTGTTCGTGCCGATGAGCGGCGAGCTCAAGGCGGTGCTCGGGGTGGCGGGGCTGTTTGTCTCGTTCTACTTCGTGTATCCCTCGGCGCTGGCGGACGCGGCTGCGGTCGCAGCCAAGTCGTTGTTCTAGAGCATTCCCGGCAGGACTGGATTGCGGTTTTGCGAGAGATAATGCGATAGATCAAGGGTTTAGAGTGACTGCGTGATCCAGCTGGATCGGCAGGCGCTCGAGTTTGTCGGTCCGAGCGTTGCCGAAGGATGAGTCGCGTCGATGGGGTTTGGTGAGTCTCCGGGCGAGGGAACGCCCGTTCTGGCCCTCGACGAGGTTGGCTCCACCAATACCGAGGCGTTGGCGCGGGCACGGGAGGGCCAGTTCGGGCCGCTGTGGATTTCGGCCCGGCGACAGACCGGTGGCCGCGGCCGGCGCGGACGGGTGTGGGCGTCGGAGCCCGGCAATCTCTACGCCAGCTTGCTGCTCACTGACCCGGCGCCGTCCGAGGTCTGCCCGCAGCTCTGTTTCGTCGCCGGCCTCGCGCTGCATGACGCGGTCGGCGCGCTGTGTGGGCTGGAGGCGCCGCGGCTGGCGCTGAAATGGCCGAACGACCTGATGCTCGACGGCGCCAAGTGCGCCGGCATCTTGGTCGAGGGCGAAGTGGCGCCGGCCGGGCGGCCGCTGGCGGTGGTGATCGGCTTTGGCGTCAACTGCGCTCACCATCCGGACGACACGCCATATCAGGCGATCGATCTTGCCGCGGCCGCCGGGCGCACCATCGCGCCGGCGGTGCTGCTGTCGGCGCTGGATGCGGCGATGGCGGTTCGCCTTGGCGAGTGGCGGGGCGGCAGCGCATTCGCGACCACCCGCGCGCACTGGCTGCAGCGGGCCGGCAGGGTCGGCCAGCCGGTCACGGTGCGGACCGGCACGGAGGTGGTGGAGGGCCGGTTCGAAACGCTGGACGGCGACGGCGCGATGGTCTTGCTGCGGCAGGACGGCTCGCGGACCCGCATCGGCACCGGTGAGATTCTGCCGTTCGTTGGACGGGCCGATCCGACCAGGTCGGACCGGTCGCCCTAGAGCTTCATCCGACCTGACCGCACCAGGTCGGATGAAGCTCTAGGTCTTTGTAATTTCGCATTTTCTTTCGCACAACCGGATCCCACTTGTGCGGAAAATGCTCTAGTACCAACGGCCCTGGTTGCGGACGCAGGGGGCCGTTGAAGCTCGCAGATTTTCGTCCTTGAAATCAATGATTTCACGGAAATCTACGATCGGAACCAGCGGCCGGCTGCCGCCGCCGTTGGTATGAGGTTTGGTTCACGCATTTTCCGTCGCAAGGCGAGTATCGCCTTGCGGAAAGTGCTTCAGGATGCAGGAGGCCCGGGCATGACCAAGGGCGAAGCCGAACTGGTTTTCGTGCCGCTGGGTGGCGTCGGCGAAATCGGTATGAATTTCGGGCTCTACGGCTTCGGCCAGGGCCGGCGTCGCCAGTGGCTGGCGGTCGATTGCGGTGTCGCCTTTGCCAATGAGCTGTTGCCGGGCATCGACCTCATCCTGCCCGACGTCCGCTTCATCGAGGAGGAGCGGAAGAATCTGCTCGGGATCGTCATCACCCACGGTCACGAGGATCATATCGGCGCGCTCGCCGAGCTGTGGCGGCGGCTTCAGGCGCCGGTCTACACCACCCCGTTTACCGCCCAGCTCCTCACCATCCGCCGCCTGCAGGATCCCGGCGCGCCCGACATCCCGATCAAGGTGCTGCCGGTCGGCGGCCACGTCTCGCTCGGGCCGTTCGAGGTCGATTTCATTCCGGTCGCCCACTCGATTCCGGAAAGCCACGCGCTGGCGATCAAGACGCCGCTCGGCACCGTGCTTCACACCGGCGACTGGAAGATCGACCCGACCCCGGTGGCGGGCTCCACCACCGACGAGGCGCGGTTTCGCGCGCTGGGCGATGCCGGCGTGCTGGCGATGGTGGCGGATTCGACCAATTCCGTCCGGGGCGGGCGATCGCCGTCAGAGGCCGACGCCGGCGCCAATCTGGCCAAGGTGATCGCCGAGGCAAAGGGGCGGGTGGCGGTCACCACCTTTGCCTCCAATGTCGGGCGCATGGTTTCGGTCGGCCGGGCGGCGGCGGCGGCCGGGCGCGAGGTCGTGTTGGTCGGCCGCGCCATGGATCGCGTCGCCATGGTTGCCCGCGAACTCGGCTACCTGGAGGGGGTGCCGCCGTTCCGCTCGGTCGATACCTACGGCTACCTGCCGCGCGACAAGGTGGTCGCGCTGATCACCGGGAGCCAGGGCGAGCCGCGCGCGGCGCTCTCCCGCATCGCGCTCGACGAGCATCCCGACATCGCGCTGTCGCCGGGCGACACGGTTGTTTTTTCCGCCAGGGCCATTCCCGGCAACGAGATCGGCATCAGCCGCATCATCAACGCGCTGATCCGCCAGGGCGTCGAGGTCATCACCGACCGCACCCACATGATCCACGTCTCCGGCCACCCGCGGCGCGAAGAGATGGCCGACATGCTGCGCTGGGTGCGGCCGCGCATTCTGCTGCCGGTGCACGGCGAGGCGCTGCACATGCACGAGCACGCCGTGCTGGCGCGGGAGGTTGGGGTTCCCGAGGTGGTGCGGTGCGGCAATGGCGACGTGGTGCGGTTGGCGCCGGGGCCGGCCGAGGTGGTCGACGAGGTGCCGGCAGCGCGGCTCTACAAGGACGGCAAGGTGCTGATCGAGGATGCCTCGCGCACCATTGCCGACCGCCGCAAGCTGTCGTTCGTCGGCATCGTCACGGTGGCGCTGGCGCTTTCCGACAAGGGCGAGCTGGCAGGCGATCCGCGCAGCGAGGTGATCGGCCTGCCGGAGCGCGCCACCGACGGGCGCACCTTTGTGTCGATCGTCGACGAGGCGGTGATGGAGACCTTCGACACGCTGCCGCGGGCGCGGCGGCGCGACCCGCGCGCGGTCGAGGAATCGATCATCCGCGGCGTGCGCGGTACGGTCGCGGAGGCATGGGGCAAGAAGCCGATTGTGCGCGTGCTGGTGGTGCAAGTATGAGGTTCGGGGCGACCGCCTGAACCGTCAGCGTCGCCGTCGAATGATCCTGGACCGTCACGGGAGGAAGAAATGATCGGCCGATTGAATCACGTCGCCATCGCGGTCAAGGACATCAAGGCCGCGTCCGCCGTCTACCGCGACACCCTCGGCGCCGAGGTTTCCGACGTGCTGCCGCAGCCCGAGCACGGCGTGAACGTGGTGTTCATCACCCTGCCCAACACCAAGGTGGAACTGCTGGAGCCGCTCGGCGACAACTCGCCGATCGCCAAGTTTCTGGAGAAGAGCCCGGACGGCGGCATCCACCACATCTGCTACGAGGTCGAGGACATCCTTGCCGCCCGCGACCAGCTGAAGGCGGCCGGCGCGCGGGTGCTGGGCAACGGTGACCCCAAGATCGGCGCCCACGGCAAGCCGGTGCTGTTCCTGCACCCCAAGGATTTCCTCGGCACGCTGGTCGAGCTGGAGCAGGCGTAACGCGGTTTTCGGAAGATCACGCCCTGATCTCCAAAGCGGTCCCGTCGCGGATTCCGGTCTGGTAACGGGGTTTTCGAAAGACCGGCGTGTCGCTCGAAGGCTTGAACGGCCGGAAACCGTGTGACGGATCGCGGTTCCGGCGCCGGCATTTGCGGTGATACCGAGGCCATGAAGGCTGACCTTTCTCGGCCTCATGGTGAGGAGGCTGCCACCGGGTCGCGCCGCAGGCGCGCCCGATGACAGGCTCCGCAGCCGTCTCGAACCATGGGGCCGACCTCAGCTCTCAGAGACCGTTTGGCAACTCCGAGGGGGCCGCGCCGGCCTGGCCCTTCGGGTTGCGGGGCGAACGCCGGTCGCGGCGTCAAAAAGCTCGCCGATACTCCCCGGTATCGGTCTCGCTTTCCTCCTGGCGTCCGGCAGTTCGCGCCACAACGCGGCCTGCCGTCCGAGTGTCCAAACGGTCTCTAAAGGTCGCGGGTATAATCCCTGGCCGATGCCGGCCGGCAGGGTCGGCACAGCCCGCAGACGATGTGCGTCTTGGCTAACGAATTCAGGTCTCGTCCCGCTTCCTCCCGATGACACGCCGGGCGGTAACGGGGCGGCCAGAAACGCCAACGGGCGGGACCTGGTCCCGCCCGCGCAGCCCGTTTCGGGCGCTTCGGTTTAACGCCTCGCCTGCAAGAGCCTGCCGGCGACCGTTATCCTCTTGAGTTTCCTCCCGGGACTTGGACCACAATGCTCCTTCAGCAACGTCTGAAGGCGATCCCCTTCTCGGAATTCTAGATTACAAAACGTTTTTACCGCTGTCACCTCGGAATCGCCTGGATTCGGCGCATTCTGCTCAAAGGTCGGGCAGGCTGCGCCGGTCCGTCCGTCAGGCTCCGCGCGGCGCGTCGGGGCTTGTATTTTCCCGGTGTTCCGGTTTCTGTCGCGCGTCCCGACCGCGCCGCCCTTCGACTCGCGAGCCCTTCCCATGCGTCTGTCCCGTTACTTCCTGCCCATCCTTCGCGAAACGCCGAAGGAGGCGGAAATCGTCTCGCACCGCCTGATGCTGCGTGCCGGCCTGGTGCAGCAGCAGGCCGCCGGCATCTATGCTTGGCTGCCGCTGGGCCACCGCGTGCTGGAGAAGGTTTGCCGCATCGTTCGCGAGGAGCAGGACCGCGCTGGCGCCATCGAGCTGAAGATGCCGACCATCCAGTCGGCCGACCTGTGGCGCGAGAGTGGCCGTTACGACGACTACGGCAAGGAAATGCTGCGCATCAAGGACCGGCACGAACGCGACATGCTGTTCGGGCCGACCAATGAGGAAATGATCACCGCGATCTTCCGCAGCTACGTGCGCTCCTACAAGTCGCTGCCGCTCAACCTCTACCATGTCCAGTGGAAGTTCCGCGACGAGATCAGGCCGCGGTTCGGCACCATGCGCTCGCGCGAGTTCCTGATGAAGGACGCCTATTCGTTCGACATCGATCAGGCCGGCGCCCGCCATTCCTACAACAGGATGTTCGTGGCCTACCTGCGCACGTTCGCTCGCATGGGGCTGAAGGCGATCCCGATGGTTGCCGATACCGGGCCGATCGGCGGCAACCTCTCCCACGAATTCATCATCCTCGCCTCGACCGGCGAGAGCGAGGTCTATTGCCACCGCGATTTCCTCGGCTTCGAGGCGCCGGCGGCGAATACCGACTTCGACGACGTCGCCGGGCTGCAAGGCGTGTTCGACCGCTGGACCTCGCTCTACGCCGCCACCAGCGAGAAGCACGACGAGGCCGCCTTTGCCGCGGTGCCGGAGGACCGGCGGGTGTCGGCCCGCGGCATCGAGGTCGGCCATATTTTCTACTTCGGCACCAAGTATTCCGCGGCGATGAACGCGGTGGTGGCGGGGCCGGACGGGGTCGAGCGGCCGGTGCACATGGGCTCCTATGGCATCGGGCCGTCGCGTCTGGTCGCGGCGCTGATCGAGGCCGGCCATGACGATGCCGGCATCATCTGGCCCGAGGCGGTGGCGCCGTTCACGGTGGCGGTACTCAACCTCAAGGCCGGCGACAGCACCACGGATGCCGCCTGCGAGCAGCTCTATGCTGCGCTCAAGGCCAAGGGCGTCGACGTGCTGTACGACGACACCGACGAGCGGCCGGGCGCGAAATTCGCCAAGGCCGACCTGATCGGCATTCCCTGGCAGATCCTGGTGGGGCCGAAGGGGCTGGCCGATGGCAAGGTCGAACTCAAGCGCCGCGCCGACGGCGCGCGCGAACTGGTGAGCCCGTCCGACGCGCTGGAACGGTTCAGCGCCTGACGACGGGGAGGGGATGGGACAGGCTGTGGCCGCGAAACAGACCAAAGCGTCGACCGGCAAGGCTTCAACCGGCAAAGGCGCGAGCGGGACCCGGGCGTTTGCGCCGTTCGAATGGATGATGGCGGGGCGCTATCTGCGCGCCCGCCGCAAGGAAGGCTTCATCTCGGTCATCGCCGGGTTCTCATTCACCGGCATCATGCTCGGCGTCGCCACGCTGATCATCGTGATGGCGGTGATGAACGGCTTCCGCACCGAGCTGCTTGCCAAGATCCTGGGCGTCAACGGCCACATCCTGGTGCAGCCGGTCGACAAGCCGCTGACCGATTATGCCGAGGTCGCCGCGCGCATCGCCAAGGCGCCGGGCGTCAAGATGGCGGTGCCGCTGGTCGAGGGACAGGCGCTGGCTTCCAGTCCTTACGCCGCCGCCGGCGCGCTGGTGCGCGGCATCCGCGAGAGCGATCTGCGACGGCTGCCGTCGGTCTCCAGCAACATCAAGCTCGGCACGCTCGACGGCTTCGAGCGGAGCGAGGGCATCGCGATCGGCAAGCGCCTCGCCGACCAGCTCGCGGTCGGCCCTGGCGACCTGGTCACGCTGGTGTCGCCGCGCGGCGCGGTCACGCCGATGGGCACCATGCCGCGGCTGAAGTCCTACCGCGTCGCCGCGATCTTCGAAGTCGGCATGTCGGAATACGACCAGATCTTCATCTTCATGCCGCTGGCGGAGGCGCAGAGCTACTTCAACCGCAAGAGCGACGTGAATTTCATCGAGGTCTACACCGACAACGCCGACCGCATGCCGCACTTCCGTGCCGTCATCGATGCGGCAGCCGAGCGGCCGATCTTCATGGTCGACTGGCGCCAGCGCAATGCCACCTTCTTCGGCGCGCTGCAGGTCGAGCGCAACGTGATGTTTCTGATCCTGACGCTGATCGTGCTGGTGGCGGCGCTCAACATCATCTCGGGCCTGATCATGCTGGTGAAGGACAAGAGCCACGACATCGCCATCCTGCGCACCATGGGGGCGACGCAAGGCGCGGTGATGCGGGTGTTCCTGATCACCGGCTCGACCATCGGCATCGTCGGCACGCTGACCGGGCTTCTGGTCGGTCTGCTGGTCAGCCTCAACATCGAGGAGATCCGCCGCTTCATTTCCTGGCTCACCGACACCCAGCTGTTTGCGCCGGAACTCTATTTCCTGTCGCGGCTGCCGGCGGAGCTCGACGTCCGCGAGACCGCCGTGGTGGTGGTGATGTCGCTGACGCTGTCGGTGCTGGCCACGCTCTATCCATCCTGGCGCGCCGCCCGGCTCGATCCGGTCGAAGCGCTGCGCTACGAGTGAGATGATGCGCGAAACCGCTCCGGTTCTTCTGTTGTCCGGTGTCGAGCGTCGCTACCGGCAAGGCGAAGCCACGCTCAACATCCTCTCCGGCGCCGATATCGCGCTCGCCGCCGGCGAGACGGTGGCACTGGTGGCGCCGTCCGGCGCCGGCAAGTCGACGCTGTTGCACATCGCTGGCCTGCTGGAGCATGCCGACGGCGGCGAGATCGACATCGGCGGCAGGCCGACCTCGCGTCTCAGCGACAGCGAGCGCACCATGCTGCGCCGCACCCGCATCGGCTTCGTCTACCAGTTCCACCACCTGCTGCCGGAGTTCTCGGCGATCGAGAACGTGATGCTGCCGCAGATGGTGCTCGGCCTGTCCAAGGCCGAGGCGCGGCGGCGTGCCGCCGAGCTGTTGTCCTATCTCGGGCTGGAAAAGCGGCTGACCCATCGGCCGGCGGAGCTGTCGGGCGGCGAGCAGCAGCGTGTCGCCATCGCCCGCGCGGTGGCCAACGCGCCGCGGCTGCTGCTGGCGGACGAGCCGACCGGCAACCTCGACCCGCGCACTGCCGACCACGTCTTCAACGCACTGCTGCAGCTGGTGCGCGCCTCCGGGCTCGCGGCGCTGATCGCCACCCACAATCTCGACCTTGCCGCCCGCATGGACCGCCAGGTCACGCTGCGCGATGGCCGCATCGAGCCGTTGGGGTAGAGTGGGGCACGAGCCGCGCCCTGTCGTCCCCGGCGACCGCGTAGCGGTCGGGAAGGGGACCCAGGGACCACGCCAGTGCCGATTTGCCGCGGGTTGGGATCGCGCGCGGGCTCTTTCCTCAATCATCGCGTTCCCTGGACCCTCTTCCCTCGCATGGCTTC
Source organism: Blastochloris viridis (assembly GCF_001402875.1). Classification (NCBI taxonomy): domain Bacteria; kingdom Pseudomonadati; phylum Pseudomonadota; class Alphaproteobacteria; order Hyphomicrobiales; family Blastochloridaceae; genus Blastochloris; species Blastochloris viridis. The sequence continues at coordinate 1,467,565 of NZ_CP012946.1, forward strand.
GCCATGCTCGCCGAGGGCGACGGGCTGAGGCTCATCTGCCACATCGTCCTCGCTAGGGAGTGTGCGGTTCCCTCATGCTGAGGAGGCGCGAAGCGCCGTCTCGAAGCATGAGGGCGGCGCACACCCTCACGTCCTCTCTGCCTCATCCTTCGAGACGCGGCCTCTCGGCCGCTCCTCAGGATGAAGCTCGCACTGATCGCTACGCCGCCTTGGCCTTGATGGTCTGGAACGCCGCCAACGCGCGGGCGCGGGCGTGAGCGTGGTCGACCAGCGGGGCGGGGTAGCTCTCGCCGAGCGTGACGCCGGCGGCTGAAAGCACGCCTGGCGGCGCGGTCCACGGCCTGTGCAGCACGGCGTTGGGCAGGTCGGTCAGCTCCGGCACCCAGCGCCGGACATAATCGCCATGGGGGTCGAACTTCTCGCCCTGCAGCACCGGGTTGAAGATGCGGAAATAGGGCGCGGCGTCGGCGCCGCAGCCGGCGACCCACTGCCAGCTTGCCGGGTTCGAGGCCGGATCGGCATCGACCAGCGTGTCCCAGAACCAGGCTTCGCCCGCCCTCCAGTCCTGCAAGAGATGCTTGACCAGGAAGGAGGCGACGACCATCCGCACCCGATTGTGCATCCAGCCGGTCTGCCAGAGCTGACGCATGCCGGCGTCGACGATGGGATAGCCGGTCAGCCCGCGCTGCCAGGCCGCCAGCGACGCCTCGTCCTGCCGCCACGGGAAGGCGTCGAAGCGTGGCTGGATGTTGGCTTCGGCGAGGAGCGGGCGTTGATTGAGCAGGTTGTAGGAGAATTCGCGCCAGCCGAGCTCGGTCAGGAACTTCTCGACATCGAGGGAGGTGGCCCGGCCGCTCGCCATCGCCGCCCGCGCCGCGTGCCAGAGCTGGGCCGGGGTGATCTCGCCAAACCGCAGATGCGGCGACAGCCGCGAAACGTGGTCGAGGTCGGGGCGGTCGCGCAGGGTGGCATAACCGGTCAGTCCTCCGTCCAGGAAGTCGGCGAGCCGCTTGGCGGCGCCGGCCTCGCCCGGGGCCCAGGACTCGTCCAGGCCGCCGGCCCAATCCGGCGCGGTCGGCTCGAGCTCCCAGTCGTTGAGGGCGTCGCTACGCACCGCCGCCGCGCCAGCGAGACGGTCGGGCGCCGGCAGCGGCGGCGGCGGTACGAACGCGGCGCGGATGTGTTTCCAGAACGGGGTGAAAACGCGCCCGCCGACGCTGGCGGGGTCGTGGATCAGGGCCGAGCGCCGGACGCCATGGCTCACCGCGACATGCGGCAGCGATTTTGCGACCGCAGCGGTGACGGCGCCCTCGGCAGCACGGTCGATCGGGGTCTCGCCGGGATTGAAGGCGAGCAGTCCGGCGCCGGTCTCGCGCAACACCGCCGGCACGGCCTCAGCCGCCGCGCCGCGACGCAGGATCAGCGGGACGCCCTGCGCGGCGAGTGCGGCGGCGAGCGCCCGCAGCGAACGGGCCAGCCACCACCGCGCCGCTCCGCCCAGCGGGCGGGCGCCGTTCGCGCCGTCGTCGAGCACGTAAAGCGCGACCAGCGGCCGTTCAGCGGCAACCGCCAACGCCGGATTGTCGGCGAGGCGGAGGTCGGTGCGGAACCACATGACGGAGGGGCCGTCCGGCTGGGCCGGTGGGTCGTGGGGCATCGGACGCTCGCGGTCGGAAGGACGACTTCGTTCGTCTACGGCTGGAGCGGAGCCACGGATCATCGAAAACACGGCCTGTGCCGCGGCGCGGGGGAGACGAGGGCGCCCGCACATCATCGCGCTTTGTCGCAATTTACCGCAACATGCAAACCACAACCACGTTTATGCCTAGGATTTCAGCTTGCGGAATCGTGGGGGTTCTTTTCTAATTTTGACCATACCCCCGCCTTTCGTTGGAACGTTCTTCTTGGGGAGTGGGTGTTCACGGCAGAATTTCCTTGGGTGCGTTGAGCATGGACGCCACTGATCGCAAGATTCTCGGCTTGCTGCAGGCTGACGCGAGTCAGTCAATTGCTGAAATTGCTGAGCGGGTGCACCTGTCGCAGACCCCATGCTGGAAGCGCATTCAGAAGCTTGAAGCGCTCGGAATCATTGTCGGCCGCGTCGCCCTGGTGTCGCCGGAGAAGATCGGCCTCGGCCTCACCGTGTTCGTGTCGATCGAAACCGGCGACCATTCCAAAGACTGGCTCGAACGTTTTGCCACCTCGATCGCGGCGCTGCCCGAGGTGATGGACTTCTACCGCATGGCCGGCGACGTCGATTACATGCTGCGCGTGGTGGTGGCGGACATGGCGGCCTATGATGACTTCTACAAGCGCCTGATCGGCACGGTGCCGCTGAAGAACGTCACCTCGCGCTTCGCCATGGAGCGCATCAAGGCCACCACCGCCTTCCCGGTGCCCGCGCCGAAGGACGGGCGCGAGTAGGGCACGCCGTAACGGGGCGTAGCTGCCGGCCGGTCTTGGTCTTGCAAAAGAGAACGCGAAAACTCAAAGGGATCGATCGCCAGCTGCAATCAGATTGGCGGACGCTCTGGTCAGTGGTGCGGACGACGGGACTCGAACCCGTACTCTCATAGAGAAGCAGATTTTCATACCACTTCGGCTTTCGCCGCCGCCGACCGGCGTTCGTGGTCTGGACTGTCCCTTCGCCCTGGCTGGATAGCTTTAGGCGCCGCCCGTCCAGTCTCTACACCTTCCTTCGAACCGGCCGGCGCCTGAGCGCGGACGTGTTCGCAGGCTTGGCTCGGGATTGGCTTCGGACCTGCCCTCACGACGAAGGCGACCCCTTAGCGTTCCCCGACTTTGAGCGGTTCTACCGCGCGGGTTTCCCCGCGGGCACTCCAATTAAAGTCTGCTGCGTCTACCGATTTCGCCACGTCCGCATCGCCCCGCTGGCTGGCGAGGCGCTATGCTATTGCATGACGGCGGCGCCGACACGAATCCGCCGTTTCATCCTCCGCGCGCCGTACCTAGCCGGGGGGAGGTGACGGCTCAAGAGCGATGTGCATCGCCGCCGCCCGCGCGAAACCACGCGGCGCCCGACAAGGATGCAGAAACCGGCCGACCGCGAGCCGGTGGAGGATCACGCCGCCGCCAGAAATACGCCAACCAAAGCGATCGCCTCGAACGTGAGGCCGGCGGCGATCACCAGACGAAACAGGGCGGACATGGGGAATCCTCTATCGGTCGAGCGCCGTGATTGTCGCGCCCGGAAGCGGGGTTTGATCGGTTGGTCGCGGAACGTGGGCGGAAGGTTCAGGCGAAAAGGTGTCTAAATAGTTTACGACCACAATGAGGCGCGGTTATCGCAAATTATCGATGACCAAGCGGTGCGCGGCCATGGATGCAATCAAGCTCGCCGCGCCGTGGTGAAGGACCTCCGCATCACAGATTCTCAATCAGATACAATGGCATCGCGGGCGTTGCCGCGAAAATGAATCCGCATTGGCGCCGGCCGATCCGGTCAATCCGGACGCCAGCCGTACAGCCAGCGATAGCGGCTGAGCAGCCCGGCCGGCCCGCGCGTCTGCAACACCACGTCGCGCGCCAACGCCGCTGGCCCGGCCAGGTGGTACGCGAGGCTGTTGATGCGCGCCTCCTTTTGCACCCGCGCCGTGCGGGGCCGGCGGATGGCCTCGTAGGCCCGCAGCGCCGCCGGCAAGTTGCCGGGCTGTGCCGCCATGGCCTGGGTCAGCACCACGGCATCCTCGATCGCCATCGCCGCGCCCTGGGCGAGGAACGGCAGCATCGGGTGGGCGGCGTCGCCGAGCAGGGTCTGTGCGCCGCGGCCCCACGCCGTCAGCGGCGGACGGTCGGCCAGCCGCCAGGTCAGCCAGGTCGCGGGCTGCTCGATCAGGGCCCGCGCCGGGGCGGCCCAGCGCTCGAAGCGGCGGATCAGGACCTCGGGGTCGCCGACGCCGCTCCAGGACGAGCCGCCAGCCTCGCTCGGCTTGATGGTCACGGCAGTCTCGTCGCGAACGACCGCAACGATGTTGCAGGCGCTGCCGCGGCGGATGGGATAGTGCACGAGATGGGCGTCCGGGCCGAGCCACAGCCCGGAATCGAGCCCGGCAAGTTCGGGCGGAAGGCTCTCGGACGGAATGGTGGTGCGCCACGCCGTGCGTCCGCTGACGACCGGGGCCCGCGCGTCGCCGGCGCCGCGCCTGACCATCGACCAAAGGCCATCGGCGCCGATCAGGGCGGCGGCGGTCTCCTCGCGGCGCTCCCGGCCGGTCACGAGCGAGACGGTAACGCCCTCAGGGTTCAGCGCGAACGCCTCCACCGTGGTGCCGAGCGTGATCTTGATGGCGGGCGTCGCAGCGACGGCCGCAGCGAGCGCGGCGATCAAATCGGCACGGTGGACCACCAGCCACGGGCGGCCGAACCGCCGCGCCACCGTCGAGCCCAGCGGCATACGAAGGATCTCGTGTCCCGAGCGGCCGTTGCGGATCACCATTGCGCGCGGCTCGACCGCGACCGCGGCGACGCGGTCGAGCAGGCCGAGGCGCGCCAGCGCCGCAGTCGCGTTGGGCGTGAGCTGGATGCCGGCGCCGATCTCGGTGACCTGCGGCGCGCGCTCGATCACCGAAACGGCAAAGCCGGCGTCGGCCAGTCCCACGGCGGCTGCCAGTCCGCCGACGCCGGCGCCGGCGATCATGACCCGGGGTCTATCGGTGAAAGGTGTCACGTTGTGTCTGCGTCGATTGCGGCGCGACAGCAGCACAGCTGCAGGCCCGAGGCGAGGGCCGGCGGCCGCAGGTGCTACCCGCTGTCGCGCGCGGGTGGGTAAAGGCAGGCAGGGAGGTGTCAGCAGATCAGAGTCGGGCGCGGCAGGCGAGCCCTGCGATCACGCCGCATCGGCCGGGGCGTACTGCCAGACGCAGTCCGCCGGCCGCGCCTCGCCGCTGCGCAGCGCCGGATCGAACCGGTACAGCGTCGAGCAATAGGAGCAGATGATCTCGCTCTCGCCGCCCATGTCGAGGAAAACGTGGGGGTGATCGTTGGGCGGCGGCGCGCCGATGCACATGAATTCCTTGGCGCCGACCTCGATCACCGGCACGCCGGGACCGTTATGGAAATGGGGAACAATGTGGCCAGCCATGCGCGACCCTTGCAGCTCGAAAATCCAACCATAGCGGCCGAATCGCCGCCACGCCAGCACCCGCGCCACCGGCACCAGGGCGATCGGGTGAAGAAAGGGGTGACAAAGGCCTGAAGTGCTGAATCTGTCGGTTCCTCCGATTCGGATGCGGAGGATGGGCGATGGAGCCAGCGGAACCGGACTTTGCCGCGCTTGGGGAAGCTCTTGTTTTCCTGGACTATTTCAAGGACATGCCCGACCCGCGCCAGCGCGGCAAGGTGATGTACTCGCTGGAGGAGGTGCTGCTGCTGTGCCTGCTGGCGGTGCTGGCCGGCGCCGAGACCTTCGTCGACATCGCAAGGTTCGGCGAGACGAAGCTCGACCTGCTGCGCCGGTTCCGCACGTTTCTCCATGGCACCCCCTCGCACGACCACCTCGGCGACATCCTCGCCACCCTCGATGCTGCGCAGTTCCAGCGTTGCTTCGTCGCCTGGGTGGCGGCGGTGACCGGGGCGCCCGCAGACGTGATCGCCATCGACGGCAAGACGCTGCGCCGCTCGGCTAAGAGGGACGCCAAGGCGGCGGTCCACATGGTGTCCGCCTTCGCGGCGCGCCAGCGCCTGGTGCTCGGCCAGGTCAAGGTGGCCGACAAGTCGAACGAGATCGTCGCCATCCCCCAACTGCTCTCCCTGCTGTCGATCGAGGGCGCCATCGTCACCATCGACGCCATGGGCTGCCAGCGCGCCATCGCCGCGCAAATCCTCGCCCAGAAGGCCGACTATGTGCTGGCCCTGAAAGGCAACCAGGGCAGCTTGCGAGAGGACGTCGAGCTGTTCGCCGCCGAGCAGAAAGCCAATGGTTTCAAGGACACAGCGATCAGCCGCCATCACAGCGTCGATGGCGATCACGGCCGCATCGAGACCCGCACCACCACGGTGATGCACGACGTGGCTTGGCTCCGAGACCGTCACGATTGGCCCGGCCTGACCAGTGTCGTCATGGTCGAAAGCATGCGCGAGATCGGCGCCAAGTGCGAGCAGGAGACCCGCTTCTACATCGCCTCGCTGGCGTCCCCGGCCGACCAGCTCGGACCCGTCATCCGCAGCCATTGGGCGGTGGAGAACAGCCTGCATTGGATCATGGACATGGTGTTCCGCGATGACGACTGCCGCGTCCGCACCGATCACGCCCCCGCCAATTTCACCACCCTCAAGCACATGGCCCTCAATCTCATCCGCAAGGCCCCGGGCAAGGATTCTCTCCGCCTCAAGCGAAAAGTCGCCGCCTGGGACGACGACTTCCTCGCAAGTCTCCTGGCAGCGTGATTTTTCACCCGATTGCCCTGCCACCGGCACGTGCGTGCGGGCGCGGGCCGCATTTGCGCGTGGTGTACCGCAGGTCGCGGAGTCCCTGGAGGCATGTGACGATCGGGTGCGCAAAAGCGGCTTTGCTTTGATAGTTTTGGTTTGACAATAAAATGTCACATAACAGCAACCCTAACAGGTCTGCTTAGCTGAACCCGACAATCCTCCATTTCTGCATGGATCGACGCGGCTGCGGATGGCAGGCGAACCTATCGCTTATTTCGACGTGGACCCGTGGCGCGTCAGTTCGATTGTGTGTTGCATCAAAATAGAAGCGGCGCCAACTTATGTATAAGAGCCCCACCTCTGGTTGATAATCTGCATCATCCAAGTGTTCGTGTGGTTGTTTGAAAAAAATTAAATGATTTAATTTATGACATCGTCCGCTGCGTAATGCTGGGGGCGGCGTCGGCAGCACAGGTGCAGTTGTTCTCAAGGTGGATGTTTGCCGTCCGCCGCCGACAATGCTCATTCTTGGATGGAGCCGGTATTTATGCGCGTGAATCTCAAGATCGGCCAAAAGCTCGGCGTCAGTGCCGCCATCGGCATGGCGCTGGTGCTCACCCTCGTCGTGGTGTCTCGAATTTCGTTGGGAAAGGTCGACGACGCCACCAATTCGCTCGAACGCGCCGCCGGGCTGGTCGACAAGCTGTCCGACAGCAAGATCGACCTCCGCGATATGAGGGCGCTGTTCTATCAGGCCAATATCGCCACCAGTGTCGATGGCGTCGACGCTGCGGTCGGCGAGTTCGAGAAGCTCGCGCCGCTGCTGTCGGAGCGGGTTGCGATGATCGCGGGCGCCTCCGCGCTGGACGCCAACCGCGACCGGCTGGCGCGGGCCAGCACCCAGGTGAACGCCTATCTGGTCGGATGGCGCGAGGCGGTCGCCTTGCAGCGGCAGGTCGTCCAAACCCAGCGGTCGTTCATCGACACCGTCGACACCTGGCTCAAGGACGTCGCCGCGCTGAAGGCGACCGCCTCTCGCATGGGTGCGGATGCGTCTGGCCTGGTCGAGGGCATCGACGGCCATGTGACGGAGGCGCGCTCGGGCATCTGGCGCTTCTTCGCCACCGGCGACGAACAGCTTAAGACCCAGGTCCATGCCGGCGTCGACGCTGGGCTTCGCGAACTGCGCCAATTGCAGGCGAAGTACCCGTCGCCGCAGATCGAAGCGGCTGTCTCCACCTTGACCGGGCTCGCCGAGCGGCACCGCGCGGCGTTCGATGCGGTCAGCTCGGCGATCCGCCAGCGGACGGCGGAGGTCTCGAAAAGCGCCAAGCTTCGTGTCGAGGCGACGAAACTGGTCGACGAGGCGCTGGCGGCGGCCAGCTCGCACGCGGCTGCGCTCAATGGCGAGGTCGATGCGGCGGTCAGCAGCGCCGGCACGTCCGGCATCGTGCTCGGGGCGCTCACGGTGCTGGTGATGGCGGGCTCGGCGGTGTTCGGCTTCGTCGGCGTCGGCAGCCCGATCCGCCGCATCGCCGGCGTGCTCGAACAGCTCGCGGCAGGAAACAAGACCGTCGCCATCCCGTTCATCGCCCGCGGCGATGAGATCGGCGAGACCGCTCGCGCCGCCCAGGTGTTCAAGGACAATCTGGTTCGCATGGACGAAATGGCAGCCGAGCGCGAGGAGGCGGAGGCCCGCGCCGACGCCGAGAAGAAGCGGGCGATGCACCAGCTGGCCGCCTCGTTCGAGGGCGCGGTCGGCGGCATCATCGGCGCAGTGTCGAGCGCGGCGACCCAGTTGCAGGGTGCGGCGCAGACCATGTCCGCCGCCGCCGAGCAGACCAACCGCCAGTCGACGGCGGTGGCGAGCGCGTCGGAAGAAGCCTCGACCAACGTCCAGACCGTGGCGTCCGCAGCCGAGGAACTGTCGGCGTCGGTGTCGGAGATTGGCCGGCGGGTCAGCGAATCCGCCCGTATCGCCGCCGAGGCCGCCAAGGATGCCGACGCCACTGCCGGCAAAGTCGCCCGGCTGTCGCAGGCGGCGCAGAAGATCGGCGACATCGTCGGGCTGATCTCGACCATCGCCGGCCAGACCAACCTTCTCGCCCTCAACGCCACCATCGAAGCGGCACGGGCGGGCGATGCCGGCCGCGGCTTTGCGGTGGTGGCCTCGGAGGTCAAGTCGCTGGCCGACCAGACCGCCAAGGCCACCGCGGAAATCTCGGCGCAGATCGAGGAGATTCAGTCGTCGACGGCGGAATCGGCCACCGCGATCGGCCAGATCACGGAAACCATCCGCCGGATGAACGAGATCGCCACCACCATCGCCTCGGCGGTGGAGCAGCAGGGTGCCGCCACCAGCGAGATTGCCCGCAACGTCCAGCAGGCGTCGAGCGGCACCGCCGAGGTGTCGAGCAACATCGTCGGGGTGACGCGGGCGGCGTCGGATTCCTCGGCGGCGTCGAGCCAGGTGCTGGCGGCGGCCGGCAGTCTGGCCAGCCAATCGAGCGTCCTGCAGACCGAGGTCGCCCAGTTCCTCCGCACGGTACGCCAAGCCTGATCTGGAGCCCGGTCTGACCGGGCACGGATCCCACGGAGCATTGCTTTCGGCCGCGTGCGGGAACGCACGTGGCCGTTGGCGTTTTTTGCCGTCGTGCGCCCCGGATCATCCCCGCGCCAGGGGCGACCGCCGGCGCGGCGGTCGATGCGAGGAGAATGATCCGCACGCCCGCAGGCGGCGCGGACGATCAGCGGCGACGACCGCGCGGCGGCGCAACAACCCGACGCTCGGCGATCGCGGCACAGTGACGAACGGTTAAGCCGATCCCGTTACCGTTTAACAATTGTCGATAACATCTTAGGGCTTTGTTTTGACGCCTTTGCCATCAGGAGAGCGGGCCGTCGGCGACGGACGGGATGCGGGCGCCGAATAGCGGGGAGATCGGTATGGCCGAGGTCATCGGGGCGGCGAAACCAACGTTGGCGAAGCTGGCGCTGACGATCGGTGCCAAGCTCGGCATCAGCGCGGCCGTCGGGGTGATCCTGGTCGTTGCCATGTCGTTGTCCGCGCGGTTCGCCACCGACGATATCGATGCGGCGTCCGGCGCGCTCGACAAGAGCAGCACCATCGTCGTCGGAATGCTGCAGTCGCAGACTGCGCTGGAACAGCTGCGGGTCATCGCCGCCGATGCCCGCACCGCCACCACCAAGGACGCGGTCGACGCCATCGCCGCCGCACTCGACGCGCTGGCGGCCTCGACGCGCGAGCGGATCGGCGTGCTCGCCCAGCACGCCGACAGCGCCGAAAACCGCGACCGGATCGCCCAGGCATTGCCGGCTGTCGACGGCTACGCCGGCAAGATCAAGGAGATCGTGGCGGCGCAGGGCGCGGTCATCGCGGCCGGCGCGTCGATCCATACCCTCGACCGCACCTGGATGCAGGCGCTGGCGAACACGCGCGACTCGTTCGAGATCGCGGATGCGCCCGACCTCGCCAGCGCGGTCGACCGTGTCGAAAGCGGCGTCAACGATGCACGCGCTGCGTTCTGGCGGTGGTATGCCACCGAGGATGCCACGCTGCGCGTGCGCATCGTCGGCATGTTCGACATGGCGACGGCGCGGGTGCGGATGTCGGAGAATGCCGGCACCGACCCCAGCGTCCGCGAGGCGATGCAGACCTTGATCGCCACGGTTGCGCGGTACCGTCAGGCGCTCGATGCCGCGGTGACCGCGGTGGCGCAGCGCAACGCGGCGGCGGCGGCGGCGCAGCCGCTGCGCGAGACTGCCGGCCGGCTGATCACCGAGACCGTGGCCGCGGTCGAGGCGGCCAACAGCGGCAACACCGCGAAGGTCACCGCATCCATCGGAGCGGCGCAGACGAGTGCACTGGCATTCGGCGCGCTGGCGGTGCTGGTGATGATCGGCTCGGCGGTGTTCGGCGTGTTCGCCATCGGGCGTCCGATCGGCAAGATTGCCGCCGTGCTCGAACGCCTGGCTGGCGGTGACCGTGGCGTCACCATCCCGTTCGTGGGGCGCGGCGACGAGGTCGGCGAAACCGCCCGTGCCGCACAGGTATTCAAGGACAATCTGGTTCGCATGGACGAGATGGCAGCCGAGCAGAAGGCCGCCGACCTCCGCCTTCAAGCCGAGAAGGCCGAGGCGACGCGGGCGCTGGCCGACACCTTCGAGCGTGCGGTCGGCGGCATCATCGGCGCGGTGTCGAGCGCGGCGACCCAGTTGCAGGGCGCAGCGCAGACCATGTCGGCGGCGGCCGACCAGACCAACCAGCGTTCGGTTGCCGTGGCGAGCGCCTCGGAGGAGGCGACGTCGAACGTCGAGACGGTGGCCTCGGCGGCGGAGGAGCTGGCGGCGTCGGTGTCGGAGATCGGCCGGCGGGTCAACGAATCCGCCCGCATCGCCGCCGAGGCCGCCAAGGACGCCGACGAAACCGCGAGCAAGGTCGCCCGGCTGTCGCAGGCGGCGCAGAAGATCGGCGATATCGTCGGGCTGATCTCGACCATCGCCGGCCAGACCAACCTCTTGGCGCTCAACGCTACCATCGAGGCGGCCCGAGCGGGCGACGCCGGCCGCGGCTTCGCGGTGGTGGCCTCGGAGGTCAAGTCTCTGGCCGACCAGACCGCCAAGGCCACCGCGGAAATCTCGGCGCAGATCGAGGAGATCCAGTCCTCGACCGCGGAATCAGCCACCGCGATCGGCCAGATCACCGAGATCATTCGCCAGTTGAACGAGATCGCCACCACCATCGCCTCGGCGGTGGAGGAGCAGGGTGCCGCGACGACCGAAATTGCCCGCAACGTCCAGCAGGCCTCGAGCGGCACGGCGGAGGTGTCGAGCAACATCGTCGGGGTGACCAAGGCGGCGGCCGACTCCTCGGTGGCCTCCGCTCAGGTGCTGGCGGCGGCCGGCAACCTCGCCCAGCAGTCCGGCGTGCTCAAGGCCGAGGTCGAGCGCTTCATTGCCACGGTGCGGGCGGCGTGAGCGCCGCGTCCTTTGGTCAATTGATTGCGCGACGGGCGCATGCTGGTGAAGGGGGTGACGTGTTGGCCGCTGCGCCGGATTCCAATCCGGAACCCTTGGCCGAATTGCCCCGCCCGGCGTTACTGTCTCCCAAGCGTTTGATCATTGATGCCTAACTTCCATCACGACGGCCTCGACATTGCCTATCTCGACCAGGGTGACGGCGAGCCGATCGTGCTCGTCCACGGCTTCGCTTCCACCAAGGAGGTGAACTGGGTCTATCCCGGCTGGGTGGCGACGCTGACCCAGGCCGGCCGCCGGGTTATCGCGCTCGACAATCGCGGCCACGGCCAGTCCGGCAAGCTCTACCTGCCCGACCTCTACGGCACCCGGCTGATGGCGGACGACGTCGCGGCGCTGCTCGATCACCTCGACCTGCCCCGCGCCGACGTGATGGGCTATTCGATGGGTGCTCGCATCACCGCGTTCCTGGCGCTCAAGCGGCCGGAGCGGGTGCGCTCGGCCATCCTCGGCGGGCTCGGCATCCATCTGGTCGACGGTGTCGGCCTGCCGGCCTCGATCGCCGCGGCGCTGGAGGCCCCGACGCTGGCGGATGTCCGCGACCGCCAGGGCCGCACCTTCCGCGCCTTCGCCGAGCAGACCCGCAGCGATCTCAAGGCGCTCGCCGCCTGCATCCGCGGCTCGCGCCAGACCATGACCGAGGACGAGGCCCGCGCGCTGGCGGTGCCGGTGCTGGTGGCGGTGGGCTCGACCGACGAGGTGTCCGGTTCCGGTCCGGCGCTGGTGGCGCTGATCCCCGGCGCCGAGCATCTTTGCGTCCCCGGCCGCGACCACATGCACGCGGTAGGCGACAAGGCGTTCAAGGCCGGGGTGCTGGAGTTCCTGAAGCGGCGACCGTAACGCAGCGGGGTGACGTTCGAGTCATGTTGCTGGCACGGCGGTTGAGCTTGCCTCGAATCCAGAGTCGGATGAATCGGTTGCGAGCCGATGCTCAGATTGCCGTTTCAGCGGAGAATGGCGGGTTGACCGGTGGGGTACCCCCGCTCGCCCCATTCGGACCAGCGGGGAGCCCGGCGGAAAGGGATGTTCCGGTGACCGGAAGGAAACTCCGGCCTGAACGGCCGGGTTTCGGATCACGCCCCCTTGAACAGCGGCGGGCGCTTTTCCAGGAATGCGGTGCGGCCCTCGGCATAGTCGGCGCTGTCGAAGCAGGCGTCCGCCAGCGCACCAAGCGTCCCGGCGTCGGCGGTGCCGAGGCCGGCCGCGGCGTTGATGGCGGCCTTCGCGGCCTTCAGCGTCAGCGGTGCGTTGCCGGCGATCAGTTCCGCGGCCTGGGTGACGTCGGCTTCAAGCGTCGTGTCGTCGACCACCCGTGTCAGCAGCCCGAGCGCCAATGCTTCGTCGGCCTTGACCCGGCGGGCGGTGAAAAACAATTCCTTGGCGCGCATCGGCCCCAGCGCGGCCACCACCTGCGCCATGGCGCCGGGGGGGTAGCCGACGCCGAGGCGGCCGGCGGGAATGCCGAATTCGGCGCTCGCCCCGGCGATGCGCAGGTCGGTGGCCAGCGCCAGCCCGAGACCGCCGCCGAGGCAGAAGCCGCGGATCATCGCGATGGTGGGCTTGGCGGCGTGGCACAGCGCGTCGAATGCCTCGCCATTGACGGCTTCGTAGGCGCGGGCGCCAGCGGCGGTGGCGCGGACGGTTTCGAACTCGGAGATGTCGGCGCCGGAGGCGAACGGGCCATCGCCCGCGCCGCGCACCACGATCACCCGCACGTCGCGGTGACGCTCAAGCGCCGCCACCAACTTCGGCACCGCCTGCCACATCGCGAGCGTCAGGGCGTTGCGGCGGGCGGGGTTGTCGAGGATGAGCCAGCCGATCTGGCCCTCGACGCGGGCCGTCAGCTTCTCGGTCGGCGAGGGCAGGCTCTCAGACATGGCGGCTCCCCATCATGCTGGCTCGGCTGGTGCTGTTGCGATCGCGCCACCGGCCTCGCCGAAATTTCTCGCCGGAGCGCCCGTCCTTGTGCCGATCGAACGACGAAATTCAGGCGCCGCGGGCCGGTTTGGTACCACAGGCGGGCAGGGGCCCTATGGTAGACTATGGTTTGAATTGGTCCTTTGCGGAGGGTGTTATGCCCCATCGCTCGTTTCGTCGCGCCGTTCCTCCTCTGCCCAATGCCGATCCGGTGTGGGACCGGCTGCGACGGGAAGCCGAAGCCGTGATCGATGCCGACCCGGTGCTGGCGGCGTTCGTGATGACGAGCGTCCTCAATCACGACACGCTGGAGGCGGCGGTGGCGCACCGGCTCGCGGCGCGGCTCGACCATGCCGATGTGTCGGACGAACTGATCCGCCATGCCTATGCCGAGGCGCTCGACGCCGATCCGTCGATCGGCGCGGCATTCCGTTCCGACATCATGGCGGTGGCCGACCGCGACCCGGCGACGACGCGGTTCATCGAGGCGGTGCTTTATTACAAGGGCTTCCACGCCATCCAGACCCACCGGCTGGCGCATTGGCTGTGGACGGTTGGCCGGCGCGATTTCGCGCTGTACCTGCAAAGCCGGTCGTCGTCGGTGTTCCAGTGCGACATCCACCCGGCGGCACAGATCGGCCGCGGCATCTTTCTCGACCACGCCACCGGCCTGGTGGTCGGCGCCACCGCAGTGATCGAGGACGACGTCTCCATGCTGCATTCGGTGACGCTGGGCGGCACCGGCAAGGAGCGCGGCGACCGTCATCCCAAGGTGCGCCGCGGCGTGATGATCGGCGCCGGCGCCAAGATCCTCGGCAATATCGAGATCGGCCACTGCGCCCGCATCGCCGCCGGATCGGTGGTGCTGAAGGACGTGCCGCACAACACCACCGTTGCCGGCGTGCCAGCGCGCGTGGTGGGCGACGCCGGCTGTTCCGAGCCGTCACGGCTGATGGACCAGATGCTGGACGCCCTGACCGCCAGGTCGGGCCGGCAGCGCGAAATCGGCTGACCGAGCGGACCTGGGAGCGTGCAACGGCATGGCGCGATCAAGGTGCCGCCGGCTGCACGGCAACAAGCAGATCGGCGATGTCCTCAAGGTGGATGAGCTCGCCGCGATCGCGCGGTGTGGCGGGTTCCGGCGTGTCGTCCAGCCAGCACCGCAGCCGCGGCGTTTGCCGCACCAGCGTGAAGAATCGCTCAGCCTCGATCAGGCCGACACGGAGCGGCGGTGAGGCCACGCCGTCGTGATAGTCGGCGGCGTTGGCGCGCGAGCAGAATGTGGCGAGGGCGCCGGGCGAGATCGGCGGCCCGGCGATCAGTGGCGACAGGCAGAGGCGGGCGGAGGTGCGCCCCGCCGTGCCGCTCATCAGGCTTACGCTCGATACGGTGTGGCCATGGGCGGCAGCTTCGGCGTAGGTGGTGGCGATCCGTGCCGGAAACGCCGGGTCGAAATAGTCGATCAGGAATTCGGCCAGGGCGTGGAAAAACCGTTTCATCCACGCCGCGTCGATTGGAGGCTGCGTTCCCGCAAAGGTTGTAACCGCCAGACCCGAGGCGTGGGCGTAGAGAAACAGTGCCAGAAGCCTGGCGGGGTCGAACGCGGTCTGCCGGGACACCGCGTCCGCATCGCCCGCCTCGCCGTCGACGGGAACCCGTCCGAGCCGGAACGCGCGCTGGGCGGCCTCGAGATCCGCCAAAGACAGTCTCCCGCCGCTGCGGTGACAGCGGGCGCGCAGATGTTCGAATACGGCCGACGCGATCTCGGGCCAACGAGGAGAGGGAACCGTCATCCGCACGCTCTGAAGTCAGCCGTATCTGAAACTTGCTGAAGCTACCTCAACTATAAAATGTGGCAACAGCCTCGCTCAACGAATGCTCCAATAGATGCGGGTGCGACAGCTTGCCGCTGCGGTTCCGGGTTCCCGCCAATTTGCAGATATCAGCGGGCGCGCCGCGCAGAGAGGCGCGTTGCAGCAGCTTCTGGCGGATCAGCCGGAATTCGGCTGGACGGTGAAGCCTACCGCGCCAGCATCGCCGATCGCACCGCCGGTTGCTCGAACAACGCCGAGGCCTGGGCGTGGATCGCCGCCGGCTCGGCGATCGGCTGCGACGGGCGGTCGAACACCACCTGCGCCGGCCGCGGTGACAGCACCAAAATGCGGTCGGCCAACCGGACCGCCTCGGTGATGTCATGGGTGACGAACAGCACCGCGCTGCCGCGGCGGTCGACGGTCTCACGCACCAGGTCCTGCAGGTCGCGGCGAAGCCCGATGTCGAGCGCGGCGAACGGCTCGTCCATCAGCACCAGGTCGGGCTCGATGGCGAAGGCGCGGGCGATGGCGACGCGGCTCTGCATGCCGCCGGAGAGTTGCGCCGGTCGCTTGTCGAGGTCGGCTGCGGTGAAGCCGAACGCCGTCAGGAGCGCGTCGGCGCGGGCACGGCGCTCCCGGCGCGGCACGCCGCGCGCGGCGAGGCCGAACGCGGCGTTGTCGCGCGCGCTCGCCCACGGCAGCAGGCGCGGCTCCTGGAACACCATCGCGGTGCGGCGGAAGCGGATGTCCACCCGGCCGGCGTCGGGCCGGATCAGGCCGGCGGCGAGCCTGAGCGCGGTGGTTTTGCCGCAGCCCGAGCGGCCGAGCAGCGCAACCAATTTGCCCGGCGCGATGACGAGGTCGAGCCGGTTGAACACCGGCCCGTCGCTGAAGCCGAGGCGGACATCGGCAAAGGTCAGCATCACGCCCCCCGCGTCCGGCGCCGGATCGGCGCCAGCAAGGTGGCGTCGCACGCGAGCATCAGCATCACCGCCAACACCACCCAGGCCAAGGTCTCGGCGAGGTCGAGATGGGCGCGGGCGGTGGCGATTTCGCCGCCGATGCCGGTGCCGCCGCCCAGCACCTCCGCCATCACCGCCACCTTCCAGGCGAACGCGAGCGCGGTGGCGAGCGCCGGCAGCAGATGATCGAGCAATTGCGGCACGATCAGCGCCCGGAGCTTAAGCAAAGGGGGTGCGCCGAAGGCGCGCGCCATCTCGCCGAGCGCGGGGCTGCGGGCCTGGATGCCCTGGAAGGCGCCGGCGAACACGATCGGCAGTACCGTGACCAAAACGGTGAAGCCGGCGCTGAGGCCGGTCGGCCCGAACCACAACAGCGCCAGCACCACCCAGGCGATCGGCGGCACTCCCAGCACCACCGTGGTCACCGGCCGCAACGCGGCGCCGAGCGGCGGGACGAGGCCGCCGGCGACGCCGAGGCTGGCGCCGAGCAGCGCGCCGGCGAGCCAGCCGCCGAGCGCGTCGGCGGCGGTCACGCGCAGCGCCGGCCACGCAGCGCCGGACGCGATGAGCCGAAGCAGGGTGTCGAACGTTTCGGACGGTGCCGGCAACACCAGCGGCCCCAGCGCGCGGTGGCCGGCATCCCACGCCAGCACCAGGGCGGCGAGCCCGGCGGCACCTGAGGCGAGGCGGAGGAGGGGGGTCATGCCGAAGTTCTCGCGGCAAGGCTTGCGGTGTCATGGTCCCTGGGTCCCCTTCCCTCGCACGGCTTCGCCGCGCTCGCCGGGGACGACCGCGGTGCGGATGCGGCGCTCTCCGGCGCATCACGGCCTCGACGGGTCGTCCCCGGCGACCGCCGGAGGCGGTCGGGAAGGGGACCCAGGGACCACGACGCTCCAGGATGACGCGCAATGGCGCCGCGGCCCGAAGGAAGGTGCCTTGCCCGCTGCGTCACAGGTCGAGATAGAAGTCGTCGGGCGGCAGCTTGCCGCCGAGGGACTCGGGCGAAAGGTCGAGAATGGCGCGGTAGAACGCCTCGAGTTCCGGCCGCAGCTCGGCGGCCGACACCACGTCGAGGTGGAAAAAGTCGAGCGAGCGCTCGAACACCGGGGCGCGGAAACTCATGGTACGTTCGGCGAGCTGCGCCGCCTCCGAGCGGTTGGCCAGCACCCAGTCCTTAGCGGGGGCGAGCCCGGCGCGCAACGCGGCGATGAGTTCGGGCGAATCCTCGATCAGGCTCTGGTGCAGCGCGACGCCGGCCATCGGAATGCGCGGCTTGGCGAAATGCTTGCCCCAAACCTGCTGCAGGCTGATGGCGCGGTGCAGCGTGCGGCCCGCCCGCGCCGCCCTGGCGATCGAGCCGGTGGCCGGCGGCTCCGACAGGATGGCGGTTTCGGCCTGCCCGTCCGCCAGCAGGTGGGCCGCTTCCATCGGCGAGCCGACATAGGTCAGCTGGATGTCGCGATCGGGGTCGAGGCCTTCCTTGCGGGCGAGGATGCGGAAGACCAAGTCCGGCATGTCGTTCTTGAAGAAGCCGACAACCGGCTTGCCGGCAAGGTCGGCGAACGACCGGATCTGGTCGTTGGCGGTGACCACCGAAAGGTGGCCCATGCTGAGGATGGCGAGCAGCTTCATTGGCAGGCCGCGATTAGCGAGATTGGCCGGCACGTGGCTGGGGGTGGTGATCAGGCGCGAGCGGCCGGAGACGAGGCCGGCGCGCAGCTCGTCGGTGTCGCGCCACAGGCGGAAGGTGGCGCCGGGGGCTGCGGCGGCAAGGCCGCCCGACTCGATGAGCCGCACCAGCACGACTGTCGCGCCGTTGGGTGCGCCCAGGACCTCCAGCCCGGCGGCCGGAGCGCCCCAGGCAGGCTGCCCGAAAGCGGTGGCGGTGGCAGTACCGGCGAGTCCGGCGAGGAGGGCGCGTCTGTCGAGCATGATCGAGGTCCGGCTATATCCAATTGAACATAACGACATTCCGAAAAACGGCGGCCGCTGGGGCCGCCGTGGTGGAGGCCGGACGAGCCGGTCTCCGACCTCGATCAGACGCCGATCATCACGTCCGAGGACTTGATCACCGCGAAGGCATCCTTGCCGACGGCGAGGCCGAGTTCGTCGACCGACTCGTTGGTGATGGATGCGGTGACGGTGTTGCCGCCGACGTCGATCTTCACGTGGGCGGTGGTGGCGCCCTTGGTCACCTCGACCACTTTGCCCTTGAGCACGTTGCGCGCGGAAATCTTCATGTCATCCTCCTGGATCGACTGGCGGGGTCGACGGCACGTGGTCAAACTCACCACCGCCGTATCTGCATATGCATAGCGAAATGGCTGCGTCCGGTCGAGGTCGGGCCGGGATGATGCGAGGCTCGAGACGCATGACGATTTCATTCGGTGACGGTGTCCTGGACGCGCTGATCGCCGACGATGTTCCGTATGGCGACCTCACCACCCGGTTGCTCGGCATCGGCGCACAGCCGGGCCGGATGACGTTTTCGGCGCGCGGGCCGATGGTGGCGGCGGCGGTCGAGGACGCGGCGCGGCTGCTCGAGCGCGCCGGCTGTGCGGTGGCGCGCACCGCAAGCTCCGGCGAGTCGCTCGCCGCCGGTGCGCCGATTCTGACCGCCGAGGCGCCGGCCGCCGCCCTGCACCGGGGCTGGAAGATGGCGCAGTTGATGGTCGAGGCCGCCTCCGGCATCGCCACCGCGACGCGGGCCATCGTCGAGGCGGCGCGGGCTGCCGATCCGAATGCCGCGGTGGCCGGCACCCGCAAGGCGATGCCGGGCGCCAAGGCGCTGTCGATGGCGGCCTTGGTCGCGGGCGGGGCGGTGCCGCACCGGCTGGGGCTGTCGGAGACGGTTTTGGTGTTCGCCGAGCACCGGGCGTTCCTCGGCGGCGAGCCGCCGGCCGAAACGGTGGCGCGGCTGAAGCGCGGCGCGCCGGAAAAGAAGATCGTGGTCGAGGTCGGCTCGGTGGCGGAGGGGGTCGATTGGGCGGCGGCCGGGGCCGACGTGATTCAAACCGAGAAGTTCGCGTTCGATGCGGTGGCCGACCTCGCCGCGCGTCTCAAGGCGGCGGAGTTGCCCGCCATCATCGCCGCTGCCGGCGGCATCGCCGCCGCCACCGCCGGCGCCTATGTTGCGGCCGGGGCGCGGGTCATCGTCACCTCGGCGCCGTATGCGGCAAAGCCGCTCGACGTCGCGGTGCGCATTGTGCCGGCGTGAGGCCGCCCGCGAGATCTGTGAGATGAATGAGAGCGTTATCGCGCCCGGCCGACAATCCGAATCATGTGGGGCCGGCCCGATTGGCCGAGAACGTCTCAGCGATCGGTTGCCAAGGGTTTCGGGTCGATCGCTCAGAAACCGAATCAAGACGCGGTCGCAGGCTGCAGCGTTTCAGGGCGGGGCAGGGCAGCCTCGGTACGCCGCCGCACCGCCTGCAGCGTGGCGAACGCGATGGCGCGCGGGCGCTCGTCGATGCCGGTCCAGCGCGCTTTGCGGCCGCGTGGGTCGACCTCCAGTAGCTTGGTGCGGGCAGGGACCAGCAGGCCGTCGCGCACCACGCCGCGCAGCATGCCGTCGAGCGGCGCCGCGACCGGCAAGCCGTCGAGGTGGCCGACGGTGAAGCCGCGGAACACCCGCGTGCCGATCTCGATGGCGGTTCGCCAGCGACCGGCGCGGTCGGAATAGACCAGCCGCTCGCGCCCGAACTCGCCGAGCAGGCTCGGGATGCCGTCGGCGGCGTCGGTGGTGCCGGCATCCACCACCTTGCCGTTGTTGGCAGGGCGGGTCTCGACGGCGACGTCGCAGTTGAAGCCGACGCGAAAGCCGGGGCCAAGCCCAACGGTGACGCCCGCGAGGTGCCTGAGGTCGGGTGTGACGGCGTACTTCTGCATCCGCGCGTCGACCAGCACCGCGATCTGGCCGTGGACGATGAGGTCGGTCAGGCCGAGCCTGGTCACCGCCACCGCGTCGGGCGCCGAGAGGGCATAGACCAGCTCCGGCCAGGTTTCCGCCCGCTGGCCGACCACCCCCTCCAACTGGCACGGATCGTCATAGAGCACGTCGTGGAAGGCCATGCCGCGGCGGATCACCGGCGGGTTCGGGTCGTATGACAGCACGACCGAATAATGCTGGCGATGAAGAAAGACCGCGACCGCGGAGGCGATCTCGTTGGTGCCGAGGATCACGGCGAGCGGGCGGCGATGTCGCAAGGGCATGTCGGGGACTCCCGGGCTGTCCATCAACCCGAAGCAAAGATCACGCCAAGACGGTAAGGAAATTTCAGGTGATATTTCAGCGGGTTGCGGGATGCGCCGGGCGCGGAGCAACATGAAGGCGGGGCATTGCAGGAAATGCTTCGCGCCGGTGTCGTAAACCTTACAGCGTTATATAAATCAAATTCCGAACGATGTCGCGCTGCGGTCCGATGTCGGCCCGAATGTCGGTTTTGTCGTAATAACGGTGTGATTCCTCATACTGGTCATCCGGCATACTGGTCATCCGGCCGAATTGGCCGGCGACCGAATGTTGCTCGCAGAAAATCCCTTTGCGATCAGGGGTATCCGCTGAGGGTGTTCCCTTGGATCTCAATGCGACCCAAGGGAACAGAAGGCGATAACGTCAGTGGCGGGTCGGTGCGGTTTCCGGCAGGCGGTCGCGGTTCAGACGCAGCACCGACAGGTTCAGCAGGAACGCGAAGGTGACCCAGCCGAGGTAGATCACCAGCAGCCAGGTGGCGAGGGTGCTGACCTCGGCGAAGGCGAAGATGGTGGCCACCAGCGTCAGCCACATCGCGGCCGAGTCGATCAGGGCGTAATCGATTCGGTGCATGCCGAAGAACAGCGGCGACCACACCGCATTGGTAATGACGTGCAGGACGTAGAGCGCCAGTGGGACGAACAGCGCCGCCGGCAGCGGGTTGGCCGCGGAGCCGCCGCCTTCACGCCACGCCACCCACCCGGCGACGGCGAGCAGGGTGTAGAACAGCATCCAGGCCGGGGCGAACGCCCAGTTCGGCGGAATCCACCACGGTTTGTCGATGCTGCGGTACCACTCGTCAGGGCCGTATTTGGCGCCGGTGGAGGCAGCGGTGAGGCAGATCACGGCGAAGACGCCGAGGGCGATCAGCGATTCGTATTCCATCATGACGTTGCGGATCCCGAGTCCTTTAGAGTTCACAAGGGGCTGTGAGGGGGCATGCGAGTGGTCCGACCCTGACATCTGCATTCGCGGCCGTCAGGAAAAGGGGCGCGACAAATTATTGGTCTGTGGATGAAATGTCTCTGACACTGGGGTACCGGCGGATCCGGGTGCCGCCAGCCACCTAAGGGCACGGCTGCCGTTCTACGGTCAGTGCGTTTACGAAGGGCGAACGTCGGCGGATCGCCGGGAAGATGTCGAAACGTCCGAGCTTGAGGTGTTTTTCCGGCGGTTTGCGGCGGCTTCGGGGGCTGGACAAGGGCAAAGACGTCGTATAGGTGATGCCTTATTCCGAGGAACGACGGAGGATGCGTCATGGCCCAACGGTGGCCGCTCTTCCTGTCGCCCGGAGGAGTGTAGCTCAACTGGCTAGAGCACCGGTCTCCAAAACCGGGGGTTGGGGGTTCGAGTCCCTCCACTCCTGCCAGCCTCGGCCCGGATCGTTCGGGTCGGCGTGGCAGTTATCGAGACTCGCCGGCTCCCGGCATCGACCCGGCCCCGTGGCCGGCAATTCAGGTCGCGGCCGGCAGGCGCCGGTACGGCCGAAGACGAATCGGTCCCGGCCGAAGCCCTGGACGGCGCTGCACGAGACAACGCACAGAATACGGCCCAAGCCCGGCGAAACACCGAACGTCAAGCGGACATCGTTCAAGCGGACATCATGGCGAAGACCAATCCCCTCGAATTCTTGCAGCAGGTCCGGTCGGAGGTTGGAAAGGTCACTTGGCCGACCCGCCGGGAGACCGGCATCACCACCGTGATGGTGTTGGTCATGGCCGTGGCGTCGGCCATCTTCTTCATGCTGGTCGACTGGCTCATCCGCGTCGGCCTGTCGCTTCTGCTCTCACTGGGCTCCTGAGGTCAGGCATGGCGACTCCCCGCTGGTACATCGTCCACGCCTATTCGAACTTCGAAAAGAAGGTCGCCGAGTCGATTCGCGAGCAGGCTCATACCCGCGGTCTCGACGATCTGTTCGAGGAAATCCTGGTGCCGACCGAGAAGGTGGTCGAGATGCGCCGGGGCCGAAAGGTCGATTCGGAGCGCAAGTTCTTTCCCGGTTACGTGTTGGTGAAGTGCAGCCTCACCGACGAGGCGTATCATCTGATCAAGAATACGCCGAAGGTGACCGGTTTCCTCGGGGCGGACAAAAAGCCGATCCCGATTTCCGATGCCGAGGCCGAGCGCATCCTGCATCAGATGCAGGAGGGCGTGGAGCGGCCGAAGGCGACGGTGAGTTTCGAGGTCGGCGAGCAGGTCCGCGTTGCGGACGGCCCGTTCGCCTCGTTCAATGGCTTCGTCGAAGAAGTCGACGATGCCAGGTCTCGGCTGAAGGTGGCGGTCTCGATCTTCGGGCGCCCCACCCCGGTCGAACTCGAGTTCGGGCAGGTCGAAAAGCTCTGATCGCGTTTTCCGCGGCGGCAATTGGTCCGCGCCGGGAGATGCGATTACGGCGTTCCGAGACGGGGTTAAGCCTCGTCCGGGTCGGTCGGCTCGAAGTGGGAGGAGAGGGCGCTCGCCAGGTGTCCGAACCGAACCACGAAACCCTGACCAGGCCGGCGTCGCCGGCCACGGGAGTGGAAGATGGCAAAAAAGATTGTCGGTTACATCAAGCTGCAGGTGGCGGCCGGGTCCGCGACCCCGCAGCCGCCGATCGGCCCCGCGCTTGGCCAGCGCGGTCTTAATATCATGGAGTTCTGCAAGGCGTTCAACGCCAAGACGGCGCAGATGACCAAGGGCACGCCCATTCCGGTCGTCATCACCGCCTACCAGGACCGCTCCTTCACCTTCGAGATGAAGCAGCCGCCGGTGTCCTACTTCCTGAAGCAGGCCGCCGGTCTTCAATCCGGCTCCAAGACGCCGGGACGTGGCGCCAAGGCCGGGCAGGTCACCGCCGAGCAGGTTCGCGAGATCGCCCAGAAGAAGATGGCCGACCTCAACTGCGACTCCGTCGAGTCGGCGGCGCGCATGATCGAAGGTTCCGCCCGCTCGATGGGCCTTGAGGTGGTGGGGTGAGGCCATGAGCAACGTTGGCAAGCGTATCCGGGCCGCCCGCGAGGGCATCGACCCCACGAAGCTCTACCCGCTGGCGGAAGCGGTGGACCTGATCAAGTCGCGGGCCAAGGCCAAGTTCGACGAGACGATCGAGATCGCGCTCAATCTGGGCGTCGATCCCCGTCACGCCGACCAGATGGTCCGCGGCGTCTGCAATCTGCCGAACGGTTCGGGCCGCACCGTGCGCGTCGCGGTGTTCGCGCGCGGCGCCAGGGCCGACGAGGCCAAAGCCGCTGGCGCTGACATCGTCGGCGCCGAGGACCTGCTGGAAATCGTGCAGGGCGGTACCATCGAGTTTGATCGCTGCATTGCGACGCCGGACCTGATGCCGCTGGTCGGACGCCTCGGCAAGGTGCTCGGGCCGCGCGGCCTGATGCCGAACCCGAAGGTCGGCACCGTGACGATGGACGTCGGCGGCGCGGTGAAGGCGGCCAAGGGCGGCGCGGTGGAGTTCCGCGTCGAGAAGGCCGGCATCATCCATGGCGGCATCGGCAAGGCGTCGTTCGCGACCGACAAGCTGGTCGAGAATATCCGCGCCTTCACCGACGCGGTGGTCAAGGCCAAGCCGACCGGCGCCAAGGGTACCTATCTTCAGCGTATCGCCATTTCCTCGACCATGGGGCCGGGGGTGAAGGTGGAGCCGTCCACAGTCATTGGCGTCGAAAAGGCAGTTTAGGGGCTGACAAACTGCATCAAGAGCGCTTATGTGAGAGTTTGGCTCCGGCTTCGGCCGGAGTCATGTCAGATCCGCGACGGGGACCCCCCGGCGCGGTGGGGCCGGCGGGCTTGCCCGTCCGGCCTCGTCCTGTCCGAGACTGCGGGTGCCAGTAATGGCCTAATCCCGGCTTAGGGGCCTGCACAGACGGGGATCAACCGGTTCCGGGTCAGCCCGGGTATCGGTTCGAACCAGCACCTCGGCCCGCTCGCGCGGCGCCCGGGGGGACAGGGCAACCCGAGCGCCGTTCTTCAAGGGTGGGAATGTCCCGCCTTTGGGGCGGCAGGTGCAACCGGCGGACAATCCTGATTGTTCCGCCAACGGAGACGAAGCGTGGATCGCGCGGAAAAGAAGGTCGTCGTCGAGTCGCTCAACGAGCTTTTCAAAGCTTCGAGCGTCGTCGTCGTCGCCCATTATTCCGGCCTCACGGTCGCCCAGCTTCAGACTCTGCGCAAGCAGATGAAGAAGGTCGGCGCCAGCGTGAAGGTCGCGAAAAACCGCCTCGCGAAGATCGCGCTCGACGGCACGGATGCTAGCGCCATCGCGCCCCTGCTCAAGGGGCCGACCCTGATCGCCTATTCGGACGATCCGGTGGCCGCACCCAAGGCCGCCATCGAGTTTGCCAAGGCCAACGACAAGTTCGTGATCCTTGGCGGCGCGATGGGCAAGACGGCTCTCAGTGTCGACGGAGTGAAGGCGCTTGCCTCGCTGCCGTCGCTTGACGAACTGCGTGCGAGGCTGGTCGGCGTGCTCAGCGCGCCCGCCACCAAGTTCGCTCAGCTGTCGAAAGAGCCGTCGGCCAAGATGGCCCGCCTGCTCAAGGCCTATGCCGAAAAGCGCGAAGCCGCGTGAGGCTTCCAATACTCCGGTTCGAACTGATAAGGACCAATCTAAATGGCTGATCTGCAGAAGATTTATGACGAGCTCTCCGGCCTGACCGTGCTGGAAATGGCCGAGCTGACCAAGCTGCTCGAAGAAGGCTGGGGCGTGTCCGCGGCGGCTGCGGTTGCGGTTGCGGCGCCGGCTGCCGGCCCCGCCGCGGCGCCGGTCGAGGAGAAGACCGAGTTCGACGTGATCCTTGCCGCCGCTGGCGACAAGAAGATCGAGGTCATCAAGGAAGTGCGCGCCATCACCGGTCTTGGCCTGAAGGAGGCCAAGGATCTGGTCGAGGGCGCGCCGAAGCCGGTCAAGGAAGGCGTGTCCAAGGACGAGGCCGAGAAGCTCAAGGCGCAGCTCGAGAAGGTTGGCGCCAAGGTCGAGCTTAAGTGAGTTCGCTCACCGTGCGGTCCGGGGTTTTACCCCGGGCCGCAACCTGTGGTTCGGATCTGCGTTCGTGATACGTTGAAACCCGGTCACGCGTTCGGGCCGGTCGAATTCTGGAGCCGGTGATGTGCCG
Source organism: Blastochloris viridis (assembly GCF_001402875.1). Classification (NCBI taxonomy): domain Bacteria; kingdom Pseudomonadati; phylum Pseudomonadota; class Alphaproteobacteria; order Hyphomicrobiales; family Blastochloridaceae; genus Blastochloris; species Blastochloris viridis. The sequence continues at coordinate 1,493,063 of NZ_CP012946.1, forward strand.
GTTCTTCCCGTCAGGTCGGGTTCGACGGGTAAGTGCTTAAGGCCCCGACAAAACGGGGACGGCGGACCGAGGGTCGCCGCCGGCGACGTTCCCTCTCGACGGGAACATCGACCCTCCAGCCGGCGGCTGCCGGCGAGCAATGAGGACACGATGGCTCAGACGTTCAGCGGTCGCAAGCGTATTCGCAGGTTCTTCGGCGGCATCCGTGAAGTCGCGGAGATGCCCAACCTCATCGAGGTGCAGAAGGCCTCCTACGACCAGTTCCTGCTGGTCCAGGAACCGAAGGGCGGCCGGCCCGATGAAGGATTGCAGGCGGTTTTCAAGTCGGTGTTCCCGATCTCCGACTTTTCGCAGACCGCGATGCTGGAGTTCGTGCGCTACGACTTCGAGCCGCCGAAGTACGACGTCGACGAGTGCCGCCAACGCGGCATGACGTTCGCTGCGCCGCTCAAGGTGACGCTCCGCCTCATCGTGTTTGATGTCGACGCTGAAACCGGCGCCAAGTCGGTCAAGGACATCAAGGAGCAGGACGTCTACACCGGCGACATTCCGCTGATGACGTCGAACGGCACCTTCATCGTCAATGGCACCGAGCGCGTCATCGTTTCGCAGATGCATCGCTCGCCGGGCGTGTTCTTTGACCACGACAAGGGCAAGAGCCATTCCTCGGGCAAGCTGCTGTTCGCGGCGCGCATCATTCCCTATCGCGGCTCCTGGCTCGACATCGAGTTCGACGCCAAGGACATCGTCTACGCGCGCATCGACCGCCGCCGCAAGATTCCGGTGACGAGCCTGCTGTTCGCGCTCGGTCTCAATGCCGAAACCATCCTCAACACCTTCTATCGCCAGATCCAGTACAAGCGCGACAAGGACGGCTGGCGTGTGCCGTTCGATCCCGCGCGGTTCAAGGGTTTCAAGGCCGCCGCCGACCTCATCGACGCCGATACCGGCGAGGTGGTGATCGAGGCCGGCAAGAAGCTGAACGCGCGCCAGGCGCGCCAACTGATCGAGAAGGGCCTGAAGGCGCTGCGCGCCACCAACGGCGATCTGGTCGGGCAGTATCTCGCCGAGGATATGGTGAGCCCGACGAGCGGCGAGATCTACGCCGAAGCTGGCGAGGAGCTCTCCGAAAAGAGCCTCAAGGTGCTGCTCGATGCTGGCTACGACGCGCTGCCGATCCTCGACATCGACCACGTCAACACCGGCGCCTACATCCGCAACACGTTGACGATCGACAAGAATTCGGCCCGCGAAGAAGCGCTGTTCGACATCTACCGCGTGATGCGTCCGGGCGAGCCGCCGACGCTGGATACTGCGGAGGCGATGTTCCATTCGCTGTTCTTCGATCCCGAGCGCTACGACCTGTCCGCGGTCGGCCGCGTCAAGATGAACATGCGCCTCGATCTCGACGCCGAGGACACCTTCCGCGTGCTGCGCCGGGAGGACATCCTGGCAGTGGTCAAGACGCTGGTCGAGCTGCGCGACGGCAAGGGCGAGATCGACGACATCGACCATCTCGGCAACCGGCGTGTCCGTTCGGTCGGCGAGCTGATGGAGAACCAATATCGCGTCGGCCTGCTGCGTATGGAGCGTGCCATCAAGGAGCGCATGTCGAGCGTCGACATCGACACCGTGATGCCGCAGGACCTGATCAACGCCAAGCCGGTGGCGGCGGCGGTGCGCGAGTTCTTCGGCTCCTCGCAGCTCTCGCAGTTCATGGACCAGACCAACCCGCTGTCGGAGATCACCCACAAGCGCCGTCTGTCGGCGCTCGGTCCGGGCGGTCTGACCCGCGAGCGCGCCGGCTTCGAAGTGCGCGACGTCCACACCACGCACTATGGCCGCATCTGCCCGATCGAGACGCCCGAAGGCCCGAACATCGGCCTGATCAACTCGCTCGCCACCTTCGCGCGCGTCAACAAATACGGCTTCATCGAGACGCCGTATCGCCGCGTCAAGGACGGCCACGTCACGGAGGACGTGATCTACCTCTCCGCCATGGAGGAGGGGAAGTACTACGTCGCGCAGGCCAACATCCCGCTCGACAAGGATGGCCGCTTCGTCGAAGACCTCGTGGTGTGCCGCCACGGCGGCGACGTGCTGATGGTGTCGCCCGACAAGGTCGACTTCATGGACGTGTCGCCCAAGCAGCTGGTGTCGGTCGCCGCGGCGCTGATCCCGTTCCTTGAGAACGACGACGCCAACCGCGCGCTGATGGGCTCGAACATGCAGCGTCAGGCGGTGCCGCTGGTGCGCGCCGAGGCGCCGCTGGTCGGTACCGGCATGGAGGCGGTGGTCGCCCGCGACTCCGGCGCCGCCATTCCCGCGCGTCGCACCGGCGTCGTTGATCAGGTCGACGCCACCCGTATCGTCATCCGCGCCACCGAAGAGACCGACCCGACCAAGCCCGGCGTCGATATCTACCGCCTGCAGAAGTTCCAGCGCTCCAACCAGAACACCTGCATCAACCAGCGCCCGCTGGTTCGTGTCGGTGACGCGGTGAAGAAGGGCGACGTCATCGCCGACGGGCCGTCGACCGAACTTGGCGAACTGGCGCTCGGCCGCAACTGCCTCGTCGCGTTCATGCCGTGGAACGGCTACAACTTCGAGGACTCGATCCTGCTGTCCGAGCGGATCGTGAAGGATGACGTGTTCACCTCGATCCACCTCGAAGAATTCGAGGTGATGGCCCGCGACACCAAGCTCGGGCCCGAGGAAATCACCCGCGACATCCCGAACGTCTCCGAAGAAGCGCTGAAGAACCTCGACGAGGCCGGCATCGTCTATATCGGCGCCGACGTCCACGCCGGCGACATTCTGGTCGGCAAGATCACGCCGAAGGGCGAAAGCCCGATGACGCCGGAAGAGAAGCTGCTGCGCGCCATCTTCGGCGAGAAGGCTGCCGACGTTCGCGACACCTCGCTCCGCGTGCCGCCCGGCGTGCAGGGCACGGTGGTCGAGGTCCGCGTGTTCAACCGCCACGGCGTCGACAAGGACGAGCGTGCGCTGGCGATCGAACGGGAGGAGATCGAACGCCTCGCCAAGGACCGCGACGACGAGCTCGCGATCCTCGACCGCAACGTCTACACCCGCCTGGCCGACATTCTCGACGGCAAGGCCGCGGTGGCGGGGCCGAAGGGCTTCAAGAAGGACACCGTGCTGACGCGCGAAATCTTCACCGATTTCCCGCGGGTGCAGTGGTGGCAGTTCGCGTTCGCCGACGACCAGCTGATGAGCGAGTTGGAGGCGATGCGCAAGCAGTACGACGACTCCAAGAAGCGTCTCGAACAGCGCTTCCTGGACAAGGTCGAGAAGCTGCAGCGCGGCGACGAGTTGCCGCCCGGCGTCATGAAGATGGTCAAGGTCTTCGTGGCGGTGAAGCGCAAGATCCAGCCGGGCGACAAGATGGCCGGCCGCCACGGCAACAAGGGCGTGGTGTCCAAGATCGTGCCGGCGGAGGATATGCCGTTCCTTGCCGACGGCACCCCGGTCGACATGGTGCTGAACCCGCTCGGCGTGCCGAGCCGCATGAATGTCGGCCAGATCCTGGAAACCCACCTCGGCTGGGCCTGCGCGGGCCTCGGCCGGCAGATCGGCCAGGCGGTCGATGCCTATCTGGCGCAGAACGAGATCGAGAAGCTCAAGGCGACGATCAAGGACGTCTACGCGCCGAACGATCCCGCCATCGCGACGCTGGACGACCAGGGCTTCATCGAGCTTGGCCAGGGCCTGCGCAGCGGCGTGCCGATCGCCACGCCGGTGTTCGACGGCGCGCACGAGAACGACATCGAGCGGATGTTGGAACTCGCCGGCCTCGACAAGTCCGGGCAGAGCGATCTGTTCGACGGCCGTACCGGCGAGCAGTTCGACCGTAAGGTCACGGTCGGCTACATCTACATGCTGAAGCTGCACCACCTGGTCGACGACAAGATCCACGCCCGTTCGATCGGCCCGTACTCGCTGGTCACCCAGCAGCCGCTGGGCGGCAAGGCGCAGTTCGGCGGTCAGCGCTTCGGCGAAATGGAAGTGTGGGCGCTCGAAGCCTATGGCGCGGCCTACACGCTGCAGGAAATGCTGACGGTGAAGTCGGACGACGTCGCCGGCCGCACCAAGGTGTACGAGGCGATCGTCCGTGGCGACGACACCTTCGAGGCCGGCATTCCGGAAAGCTTCAACGTGCTGGTCAAGGAGATGCGCTCGCTTGGCCTCAACGTCGAGCTGCAGTCGAGCAAGAACTACAACGCTGCCGGATTCGAGCAGTTGCCGCCGGCAGCGGAATGAGGCGCGTGACGCGGGGCGGCTGGGCCGCCCCGTTCCGACCCGAATGAGTGGAATTCGGCCGACGGTCCAGGCAAAGGCGGTGCCTCGGATGACCGGCGCAAGGAGACGGTGATGAACCAAGAGGTCTTGAACCTGTTCGGCCCGCAGACGCCGGCGCCGACTTTCGACCAAATTCGGATTTCGATCGCCAGCCCTGAGAAGATTCTGTCCTGGTCTTATGGCGAGATCAAAAAGCCGGAGACAATCAACTACCGGACCTTCAAGCCCGAGCGCGACGGCCTGTTCTGCGCGCGCATCTTCGGGCCGATCAAGGACTACGAGTGCTTGTGCGGCAAGTACAAGCGCATGAAATACAAGGGCATCATCTGCGAAAAGTGCGGCGTCGAGGTGACGCTGTCGCGGGTGCGGCGCGAGCGCATGGGCCACATCGAGCTTGCAGCTCCGGTGGCGCACATCTGGTTCCTGAAGTCGCTGCCGAGCCGCATCGGCATGCTGATGGACATGACGCTCAAGGATCTCGAGCGCATCCTGTACTTCGAGTACTATGTCGTCATCGAGCCGGGCATCACCACCCTGAAGGAGCGTCAGCTCCTGTCGGAGGAGGACTACCTGCGCGCCCAGGAGGAGTTCGGCGAGGACTCCTTCACAGCCATGATCGGCGCAGAAGCCATCCGCGAGATGCTGAAGGCGCTCGACCTGGAGAAGCTGACGGTCGATATCCGCCAGGAGATCCAGGAGACCACCTCCGAACTGAAGCCGAAGAAGCTCGCCAAGCGGCTGAAGCTGATCGAGTCGTTCATTGAGTCCGGCAACAAGCCGGAATGGATGATCCTCACCGTGGTGCCGGTGATCCCGCCGGATCTCCGGCCGCTGGTGCCGCTCGACGGCGGTCGCTTCGCGACCTCCGACCTCAACGACCTCTACCGCCGCGTCATCAACCGCAACAACCGCTTGAAGCGGCTGATCGAGCTGAAGGCGCCGGACATCATCATCCGCAACGAGAAGCGGATGTTGCAGGAGGCGGTCGACGCGCTGTTCGACAACGGCCGCCGCGGCCGCGTCATCACCGGCGCCAACAAGCGGCCGCTGAAGTCGCTCAGCGACATGCTGAAGGGCAAGCAGGGCCGCTTCCGCCAGAACCTGCTCGGCAAGCGCGTCGACTATTCCGGCCGTTCGGTGATCGTGGTCGGTCCCGAGCTGAAGCTGCACCAATGCGGCCTGCCGAAGAAGATGGCGCTCGAGCTGTTCAAGCCGTTCATCTATTCGCGGCTCGACGCCAAGGGTCTGTCGGCGACCGTCAAGCAGGCCAAGAAGATGGTCGAGAAGGAGCGGCCCGAAGTCTGGGATATCCTGGACGAGGTGATCCGCGAGCACCCGGTGCTGCTCAACCGCGCGCCGACGCTGCACCGTCTCGGCATTCAGGCATTTGAGCCGACGCTGATCGAAGGCAAGGCGATCCAGCTTCACCCGCTGGTGTGCTCGGCCTTCAACGCCGACTTCGACGGCGACCAGATGGCGGTGCACGTGCCGCTGTCGCTGGAAGCCCAGCTCGAAGCCCGCGTGCTGATGATGTCGACCAACAACATCCTGCACCCGGCCAACGGCTCGCCGATCATCGTGCCGAGCCAGGACATCGTGCTCGGACTCTATTATCTGAGCCTGATGCGTGACAACGAGCCCGGGCAGGGCATGGCGTTCGCCAACATCGGCGAGATCGAGCACGCGCTCGCCGCCAAGGCGGTGACATTGCACGCCAAGGTGAAGGGCCGTGTGCCCTTCATCGACGAGAACGGCGTCGAAAGCACCCGGATCGTCGAAACCACGCCCGGACGCATGCTGCTCGGCGCGCTGCTGCCGAAGAGCGCGAAGACTCCGTTCGACGTCGTCAACAAGTTGATGACGAAGAAGGAGATTTCAGGCGCCATCGATACGGTCTACCGCCACTGCGGCCAGAAGGAGACGGTGATCTTCTGCGACCGCATCATGGCGCTTGGCTTCTACCATGCATTCCGCGCCGGCATTTCGTTCGGCAAGGACGACATGGTGGTGCCGGCCAAGAAGTGGTCGATCGTCGAGGAATCCCGCGCGGCGGTCAAAGAGTACGAGCAGCAGTACAATGACGGCCTGATCACTCAGGGCGAGAAATACAACAAGGTGGTCGACGCCTGGGCCAAGTGCACCGACCGCATCGCCGAAGAGATGATGCGGGAGATCCAGTCGGCGAAGTTCGACGAGCTGACCGGGCGCGAGGCGCAGATCAACTCGATCTACATGATGGCCCATTCCGGCGCCCGTGGTTCGCCGGCGCAGATGAAGCAGCTTGCCGGCATGCGCGGCCTGATGGCGAAGCCGTCGGGCGAGATCATCGAGAGCCCGATCATCTCCAACTTCAAGGAGGGGCTCTCCGTGCTCGAGTACTTCAACTCGACGCATGGCGCTCGTAAGGGGCTCGCCGATACCGCGCTCAAGACCGCCAACTCGGGGTATCTCACCCGCCGTCTGGTCGACGTGGCGCAGGACTGCATCATCAACGAGGTCGACTGCGGCACCAACAACGGCATCAAGGTGCGGGCGATCATCGACGCCGGACAGGTGGTGGCGTCGCTGGCCAGCCGCGTGCTCGGCCGCACCACGGCCGACGACGTGGTTGACGCGGCGACCGGCGAGGTGATCATCCCGCGCGGCACGCTGATCGAGGAGCCGGAGGTCGAGAAGCTGATCGCGGCCAACGTCCAGGAGGTCAAGATCCGCTCGGTTCTGACCTGCGAGGCCAAGACCGGCGTGTGCGGCACCTGCTACGGTCGCGACCTTGCGCGCGGCACGCCCGTCAACATGGGCGAGGCGGTGGGCGTCATCGCGGCCCAGTCGATCGGCGAGCCGGGCACCCAGCTCACCATGCGCACGTTCCACATCGGCGGCGCGGCGCAGATCAACGAGCAGTCCTTCATCGAGTCGAACTTCGATGGCACGGTGAAGTTCCGCAACAAAGCCGTGGCGCGGAACTCCGAGGGCGAGCTGATCACCACCGGCCGCAACGTGTCGATCGTCATCGTCGACACCGACGGCACGGAGCGGGCGGTGCACCGCATCCAGTATGGCGCGCGCCTGAAGGTCGACGAGGACCAGAAGATCAAGCGCGGCAGCCGTATCGCGGAGTGGGACCCCTATACTCGGCCTGTGCTCACCGAGGCCGACGGCACGGTGGCGTTCGAGGATCTGGTCGAAGGCCAGTCGATGGCGGAGACGCTCGACGAGTCGACCGGTATCGCCAAGCGCCTGGTCGCCGACTGGCGCGGTGGCAACCGCGGCTCCGAGCTGCGGCCGGCCATCGTGGTCAAGGGCAAGGACGGCAAGATCGCCAAGCTGCCGCGCGGCAGCGACGCCCGCTACACCCTGATTCCGGACTCGATCATCGCGGTCGATCCGGGCGCCAAGGTGCAGGCCGGCGACGTGCTGGCCCGCGTGCCGCTCGAAAGCGCCAAGACCCGCGACATCACAGGCGGTCTGCCGCGCGTCGCCGAGCTGTTTGAAGCGCGTCGGCCGAAGGACGCGGCGATCATCGCCGAGATCTCCGGCACGATCCGCTTCGGCCGCGACTACAAGAACAAGCGTCGGCTCTCCATCGAGCCGAACGATCCCGAGCTCGATCCGATCGAGTACCTGATCCCGAAGGGCAAGCACATCCACCTTCAGGACGGCGACATCGTCGAGCAGGGCGACTTCATCGTCGACGGCAACCCGGCGCCGCACGACATCCTGGCGATCAAGGGCGTCGAGGAACTCGCGGCCTATCTGGTCAACGAGATCCAGGAGGTCTACCGGCTGCAGGGCGTGAGCATCAACGACAAGCACATCGAGGTGATCGTTCGCCAGATGCTGCAAAAGGTCGAGATCGACGACGCCGGCGAGACCGATCTGATCCAGGGCGAGCAGGTCGACATCGTCGAGCTGGAGGAAGAGAACGCCAAGGCAGCCAACGAGGGCAAGAAGCCGGCAACCGGGCGCCCGGTTCTGCTCGGCATCACCAAGGCCTCGCTGCAGACCCGCTCGTTCATCTCCGCGGCCTCGTTCCAGGAGACCACGCGCGTGCTCACCGAGGCGGCGGTCGCCGGCAAGGTCGACGACCTCTACGGCCTGAAGGAGAACGTCATCGTCGGCCGGCTGATCCCGGCCGGTACCGGCGCGGTGATGACCCGCCTGCGCGAGGTCGCCATCCGCCGCGACGATCTGATCCAGACCGAGCGCGAGAAGGAAGCGTCGGCGGTGCGGGCCGAGCCGCCGGCAAGCCTGCCGGTGGCGGAGTAAGCCGGCTGGGGCGGATCGCGTCGCCGAGCCGCATAGGCCGCGGCCGTTCCGACCGACAGCGCTGACAAGACTGGAACGGCCGCCCTCGGGCGGCCGTTCGCGTTTCGGACGCTGGCCGAGCCAAGGCGTGCCGGCGCCGCTACCGCCGACCGTCCCGGCCCCGCCAGGACCTGGCCGAGGTCGACTTGGCCGGGGCGACTTGGCCGCAGCCGCGAGAGTGCTTACGCTTCCGTCACGGCGAGACGCTGCGGGTTGGTGGGCACGCTGTGGAGGGCTGGGCGATGGTGCGGCTGATGTTGGGGCTGGTCGTCACTGGGATGGTGGCGGCGCTGTCCGGGGCAGGGGCGATGGCCGCGGAGGGCGTCCGCAAGGCGTCGCTGCCGGGTACGGCGATGACTGCGACGGAAATCCAGACTTTTGCGGTCGGCGTCCGGCTGGAGTCGGTGGCGCCGGACGGCGCGCGCGCCATCGTCACCCACAGGGCGGACGGTACCAGCGTCTACGAGCTGGTTCGCGGCGATAAGAAGACGCGAATCAATGGAATCTGGACCGTTCGCGGAAATCAGTTCTGCCGTCGGTTCGATCGGCCGAAGGAGAACGAGATTTGCCTGGATTATCGCCGCGTCAACGACTCGACGGTCGCGGTCTATAACGTCAGGAAGCTGATCGCCCGTCAGCACCGGCTGCAGTGAAAGCACCTGCTTCGAATCGGAACGTTGCGTCTGCGCCGGGATTTTCTTCGAATCATCTGCGCATTTCGAATCATCCGGCACGAGGGTTAGCGGCGCCGATCAGCATTGGCGGGGGTCATTGTGACCGGCGAGGCCGCGATTCCCCCTCCGTGCGGGCTTTGGTCGCAACGGTGACGATTCCGTCTCAGGAAAGAATCGTTTCCAAATGCAGCGGTGAGTTGGCGCAAAATTAACCGTTTCGCGGGAAATTCCGGCCGGTTTGGCGCGGTGAAGGCACCCAAAGGCGGCTTAAGGCGAGGCGGGCATAGCTGCCGTGCACCTGGGGCGTGAGTAAATACCACCTGAAATGGCGGCGGAATGCATCGATCGTCCGACCGGGATGGTTTCCAAGCGTTTTCAGGCTTGACGCCTCGCAGCACAGCTTCTAGAAACGCCGGACTTTCGACAGGCGGTCGGTTCCGCCCGATCCGCGCGCCTAGCGTGGACGCAGGGATCCGAGACGCTGTCGCAGTAGCCGGCGAAAGCTGAAACCAGGCGCAAGCCCCAGGTTGCATGAACGCAGTGGAATTTCTGCTGCGGTCCTCTTTTGCAGCGAAACGCTCTCCGCCAAATGGCGGGCGGCGTTTACGGCGTTTGGGCTGTTCGAACATGGGCGGCCGTTTCGCGATTGCGGGTATGACACCCGCCGTCGCGGGTGAGTTCGGTCGAGAGACGAAACAAAAGGGTCCGAAGGCGAACCATGCCGACGATCAACCAGCTGATCCGCAAGCCCCGCGTGGCGAGCGTCTATCGCGAAAAGGCCCGCCATCTGGAGGGCAGCCCGCAGAAACGCGGGGTCTGCACGCGCGTCTACACGACCACGCCGAAGAAGCCGAATTCGGCCCTCCGCAAGGTCGCGAAGGTTCGCCTCACCAACCACTTCGAGGTGATCGGGTATATCCCGGGCGAAGGTCATAACCTCCAAGAGCACTCGGTGGTGATGATCCGTGGCGGCCGCGTGAAGGACTTGCCGGGCGTGCGCTACCACATCCTGCGCGGTGTGCTCGACACCCAGGGCGTCAAGAATCGCAAGCAGCGCCGTTCGAAGTACGGCGCCAAGCGGCCGAAGTAAGGGAGCCAACGATGTCCCGTCGTCATCGTGCCGAGCGCCGCGAAGTCCTTCCCGATCCTAAGTTCGGGAATGTCGTCGTTTCGCGCTTCATGAATTCGATCATGAAGCAGGGCAAGAAGTCGGTTGCCGAGCAGATCGTCTATGGCGCCTTCGATGTGATCGAAGGACGCGCCAAGGCGAACGCGCTCGGCGTGTTTCAGCAGGCGCTCGAAAACGTGATGCCTGCGATCGAAGTGCGGTCGCGGCGCGTCGGCGGTGCCACCTATCAGGTGCCGGTCGAGGTTCGGCCGGAGCGTCGCCAGACTCTGGCGTTCCGCTGGATCATCGGCGCTTCGCGCAACCGCAACGAAAAGACAATGATCGACCGCTTGTCGGCCGAGTTGCTCGATGCTTCCAACAATCGCGGCAACGCGGTTAAGAAGCGCGAAGACACCCACAAGATGGCGGAAGCGAACCGCGCCTTCTCTCACTATCGTTGGTGACGCTGGTCGCGCGCGCCCGTCGAGGACATTCTCATGCCCCGTAGCCATCCGATCGAGGACTACCGCAATTTCGGCATCATGGCCCACATTGATGCCGGGAAGACGACGACCACGGAGCGGATCCTCTATTACTCCGGGAAGAGCCATAAGATCGGCGAGGTGCACGACGGCGCCGCGACGATGGATTGGATGGAGCAGGAGCAAGAGCGCGGCATCACCATCACGTCCGCCGCGACGACCTGCTTCTGGAATGGCAAGCGTCTGAACATCATCGACACGCCAGGTCACGTCGACTTCACCATCGAGGTCGAGCGGTCGTTGCGCGTGCTCGATGGTGCGGTGTGCGTTCTCGACGGCAACCAGGGCGTCGAGCCGCAGACCGAGACGGTGTGGCGCCAGGCCGACAAGTACAACGTGCCGCGCGTCGTGTTCGTCAACAAGATGGACAAGATCGGCGCTGACTTCTTCAAGTGCGTCGACGACATCGTGACACGCGTCGCCGGCAAGCCGGTGTGCCTGCAGCTGCCGATCGGCTCGGAAAGCAATTTCCGCGGCGTGATCGACCTCATCCGCATGCGCGCCATCATTTGGGACGACGAGGCGCTCGGCGCGAAGTATCGCGAGGACGACATTCCGGCCGATCTCGCCGACAAGGCGGCCGAATATCGTACCAAGCTGATCGAGGCTGCGGTCGATCTCGACGACGAGGTGATGAGCGCCTACCTCGAGGGCGTCGAGCCCGACGAGGCGACGTTGAAGCGTCTGGTGCGCAAAGCCGTGGTCACCCGGACGTTCAACCCGGTGCTGTGCGGCTCGGCGTTCAAGAACAAGGGCGTGCAGCCGCTGCTCGATGCGGTGGTCGATTTTCTGCCGTCGCCGCTCGATCGCGGTGCCATCGGCGGTACCGACCCGCGCAACGAGGAAGAGGTTGTCCGCAATCCGTCCGACGACGAGCCGACCTCCGTGCTCGCGTTCAAGATCATGGACGACCCGTTCGTCGGCACCATCACCTTCTGCCGCATCTACTCGGGCAAGCTCGAGAGCGGCATGCAGCTTCTCAACTCGATCAAGGAGAAGCGCGAGCGTGTTGGCCGCATGCTGCTGATGCATGCGAACTCGCGCGAGGACATCAAGGAAGCCTTTGCTGGCGACATCGTCGCGCTGGCCGGCCTGAAGGACGCTCGCACCGGCGACACGCTGTGCGATCCTCTGAAGCCGGTGATCCTGGAGAAGATGGAGTTCCCCGATCCGGTCATCGAGATCGCGATCGAGCCGAAGTCCAAGGCCGACCAGGAAAAGCTCGGCGTAGCGCTGCAGAAGCTGGCAGCGGAGGATCCGTCCTTCCGCGTGTCGACCGATCAGGAGTCCGGCCAGACCATCCTCAAGGGGATGGGCGAGCTGCACCTCGACATCAAGGTCGACATTCTGCGCCGCACCTACAAGGTCGACGCGAATATCGGTGCGCCGCAGGTGGCATATCGCGAGCGGATCACGCGGGCGACCACGATCGACTACACGCATAAGAAGCAGACCGGCGGCACTGGGCAGTTCGCCCGCGTCAAGCTGGTGTGCGAGCCGAACGAGCCGGGCAAGGGCTTCGAGTTCGAATCGAAGGTCGTTGGTGGCTCGGTTCCGAAGGAATACCTGCCGGGCGTCGAAAAGGGCCTGCAGTCCGTGCTTGGATCCGGCGTCGTCGCCGGCTTCCCGGTGGTGGACCTCAAGGTCCAGCTGGTTGATGGCGCCTATCACGAGGTCGATTCCTCGGCGTTGGCGTTCGAAATCGCCTCACGCGCAGCATTGCGCGAGGGGCTTCAGAAGGGGGTCTCGGTTCTGCTCGAGCCGATCATGAAGGTCGAGGTGGTGACGCCGGAGGATTACACCGGCTCCGTCATCGGCGACCTGAATTCACGGCGCGGCCAGATTCAAGGCCAGGACATGCGCGGCAACGCGGTCGTCATCAATGCGATGGTGCCGCTCGCCAACATGTTCGGGTACGTCAACACCTTGCGCTCGATGAGCCAGGGCCGTGCGACGTTCACCATGCAATTCGATCACTACGAACAAGTACCCTCGAACGTGGCCCAGGAAGTCCAGGCCAAGTTTGCTTAAGACCCAGCCGGATGGACCGTACGACAGGCTGACATCGACGGAGATTACGAGCGATGGCGAAGGAAAAATTTCAGCGGAATAAGCCGCACTGCAATATCGGCACCATCGGTCACGTCGACCATGGCAAGACCTCTCTGACCGCTGCGATCACGAAGGTGCTCGCCGAGACGGGTGGCGCGAGCTTTACTGCCTACGACCAGATCGACAAGGCGCCGGAAGAGAAGGCGCGCGGCATCACGATCTCGACCGCTCACGTCGAGTATCAGACCGCCAAGCGCCACTACGCGCACGTCGACTGCCCCGGGCACGCCGACTATGTGAAGAACATGATCACCGGCGCGGCGCAGATGGACGGCGCTATCTTGGTGGTCTCCGCCGCTGACGGCCCGATGCCGCAGACCCGCGAGCACATCCTGCTCGCCCGTCAGGTCGGCGTGCCGGCGCTGGTGGTGTTCATGAACAAGGTCGACATGGTCGACGACCCCGAGCTGCTCGACCTCGTCGAGCTCGAGGTTCGCGAACTTTTGTCGAAGTACGACTTCCCCGGCGACGACATTCCGATCGTCAAGGGCTCGGCGCTGATGGCGCTTGAAGACAAGAGCCCGGAGATCGGCCATGAGGCGATCCTGAAGCTGATGGAGGCGGTCGACGCCTACATTCCGCAGCCGGAGCGTCCCAAGGATCAGCCGTTCCTGATGCCGGTGGAAGACGTGTTCTCGATCTCCGGCCGCGGCACCGTGGTGACCGGTCGTATCGAGCGCGGCGTTGTCAAGGTGGGCGAGGAAGTCGAGATCGTCGGCATCCGTCCGACCACCAAGACGACGGTTACCGGCGTCGAGATGTTCCGCAAGCTGCTCGATCAGGGCGAGGCTGGCGACAACGTCGGTTGCCTGCTGCGTGGCACCAAGCGCGAGGACGTCGAGCGCGGCCAGGTGCTGTGCAAGCCGGGCTCCGTGAAGCCGCACACCAAGTTCAAGGCTGAGGCGTACATCCTCACCAAGGAGGAAGGCGGTCGTCACACGCCGTTCTTCACGAACTATCGTCCGCAGTTCTATTTCCGTACGACCGACGTGACCGGTGTCGTCCATCTGCCGGAAGGCACTGAGATGGTGATGCCTGGCGACAACGTCTCGATGGAAGTCCACCTGATCGTGCCGATCGCGATGGAAGAGAAGCTCCGCTTCGCCATTCGCGAAGGTGGCCGCACGGTTGGCGCCGGCGTCGTTGCCAGCATCATCGAGTAAGTGTCACGCAGCGCGGCGCGTCACGCTTTGCGTGGCGCGCCGTCTGCACCGGTCTCGCGAACGAAAGCAAGAACGATGAACGGTCAGAACATTCGGATCCGCCTGAAGGCGTTCGATCACCGAATTCTCGACGCCTCGACGCGCGAGATCGTCAACACGGCGAAGCGGACGGGCGCGCAGGTGCGGGGTCCGATCCCGCTGCCGACGCGGATCGAGAAGTTCACCGTGAACCGCTCGCCGCACATCGACAAGAAGAGCCGCGAGCAATTTGAGATCCGTACCCACAAGCGTGTCCTCGACATCGTCGATCCGACACCGCAGACGGTCGATGCGCTTATGAAGCTCGACCTTGCGGCCGGCGTCGATGTCGAGATCAAGCTCTGAGGCGACAGGAAGGAAGAGGGCTATGCGCTCCGGAGTCATCGCCCAGAAGGTCGGCATGACCCGCGTCTTTACAGACGGCGGTGAGCATGTGCCGGTCACGGTGCTGCGAGTCGAAAATTGCCAGGTGGTTGCTCATCGCACCGCCGAACGGAACGGCTATGTCGCGCTGCAGCTTGGCGTCGGCAAGGCGAAGGTGAAGAACGTCAGCAAGGCTGAGCGTGGGCACTTCGCGGTTGCGAATGTCGAGCCCAAGCGCAAGCTTGCCGAATTCGCCGTTGAAGAGGACGGTCTGATCCCGGTTGGTGCCGAGATCACGGTCGACCATTTCGTGGTGGGCCAGTTTGTCGACGTGACCGGTACCTCGACGGGTAAAGGTTTCGCCGGCGGCATGAAGCGGCACAATTTCGGCGGCCTGCGTGCAACGCACGGCGTGTCGGTTTCGCACCGCTCGATCGGCTCGACCGGCGGTCGTCAGGACCCTGGCAAGACGTTCAAGAACAAGCGGATGCCCGGTCACATGGGCGCCACGACGGTGACCACCCAGAACCTTCGGGTCGTGCAGACGGATGTCGCGCGCGGTCTGATCCTGGTCGAGGGTGCGGTTCCCGGCGTCGCCGGTGGCTGGATCACGGTGCGCGATGCGGTGAAGCGTAAGCTGCCGCAGGATGCGCCTAAGCCCGGCAAGTTCCGTCTGCCGAGCAATGGCGGCGTTGCCGAGAGCGGGGAGAGCGCGTGATGGAAATCAAGGTCAAGACGCTCGACGGCGCCGAGGCCGGTTCGGTCACGCTGTCCGACGACATTTTCGGCCTGGAGCCGCGTGCGGACATCCTGCACCGCATGGTGACGTGGCAGCTTGCCAAGCGGCAGGCTGGCACGCACAAGGTGAAGAACCGGGCGGAAATCAACCGGACCACCAAGAAGATCTATAAGCAGAAGGGCACCGGCGGTGCTCGTCACGGCTCGGCCCGCGTGCCGCAGTTCCGTGGCGGCGGTCGCGCGTTCGGCCCGCTGGTGCGCTCGTACGCCATCGATCTTCCGAAGAAGGTGCGCGTGCTGGGTCTCAAGCATGCGCTGTCGACCAAGGCGAAGAGCGAGGCGATCATCGTTCTCGACGCGCTGAGCCTGTCCGAGCCGAAGACCAAGGCGCTGAGCGAGCGTCTGTCGAAGCTCGGTCTGGCCAACGCGCTGGTGATCGACGGGGCCGAGGTGAACACGAATTTCGGCCTCGCCGCGCGCAACCTGCCGAACCTGGACGTGCTGCCGGTGCAGGGCATCAACGTCTACGACATTCTGCGGCGCGAAAAGCTGGTGCTGACCCGCGCTGCCGTTGAGGCGCTGGAGGCGCGATTCAAATGAGCATCGACCCGCGCCTCTATGATGTCATCGTCTCTCCGGTGATCACCGAAAAGGCGACGATGGCGTCCGAGAACAATCAAGTGGTGTTCAAGGTCGCCCGGACCGCGACGAAGCCGCAGATCAAGGAAGCGGTGGAGAAGCTGTTCGAGGTCAAGGTCGAGGCCGTCAACACCTTGGTCCGCAAGGGCAAGGTCAAGCGGTTCCGTGGCCGGATCGGCGAACAGTCCGACGTCAAGCGGGCGATCGTGACCCTCGCCGAGGGCCACAAGATCGACGTGACGACGGGCCTGTGAGGCGACGGGGAGACTGAAAATGGCTTTGAAGACATTTAAGCCCGTCACGCCGTCGCAGCGCCAGTTGGTGCTGGTCGACCGGTCGACGCTGTGGAAGGGCAAGCCGGTCAAGGCGCTGACGGTCGGCAAGTCGTCCAGCGGCGGCCGCAACAATATGGGGCGGATCACGGTCCGTTTCCGCGGCGGCGGCCACAAGCAATCCTACCGCTTGGTCGACTTCAAGCGGTTGAAGCGCGATATGCCGGCGACGGTTGAGCGGCTCGAGTACGATCCCAACCGGTCGGCGTTCATCGCGCTGATCCGGTACGAGGACGGCACGCTCAGCTACATTCTGGCGCCGCAGCGGCTGTCGCCGGGCGACGCCGTGATCGCTGGCCGTCAGGTCGACGTGAAGCCGGGCAACGCCATGCCGCTCAGCTCGGCGCCGGTCGGCACGATCGTGCACAATGTCGAGATGAAGGCGGGCAAGGGCGGGCAGATTGCGCGCTCGGCCGGCACCTACGCGCAGATCGTCGGTCGCGACCAGGGTTACGTCATCCTGCGTCTCAACTCCGGTGAGCAGCGCTTGGTCTCGGGTGCCTGCTACGCGACGGTCGGTGCGGTGTCCAACGCCGATCACATGAACGTCTCGAGCGGCAAGGCCGGACGCTCGCGGTGGCTCGGGTTCCGCCCGCACAACCGCGGCGTGACGATGAACCCGATCGATCATCCGCACGGCGGTGGTGAAGGCCGTACCTCGGGTGGCCGTCATCCGGTGACGCCGTGGGGCTTCCCGACCAAGGGCAAAAAGACGCGCAGCAACAAGCGGACCGACAAGTTTATCGTGTCGAGCCGTCACGCTCGCAAGAAGAAGTGAGGATTGGCGATGGCGCGTTCGGTCTGGAAGGGCCCGTTCGTCGACGGCTTTCTGCTCAAGAAGGCAGAAGCTGCGCGCGGCTCGGGCCGCGCCGAGGTGATCAAGATCTGGAGCCGCCGCTCCACGATCCTGCCGCAGTTCGTCGGCCTCACCTTCGGCGTCTATAACGGCAACAAGCACGTTCCGGTGTACGTGAGCGAGGACATGGTCGGGCATAAGTTCGGCGAGTTCTCGCCGACCCGGACATTCCACGGCCACGCGGCCGACAAGAAAGCCAAGCGGAAGTGAGGCGAGGTCGTCATGGGTAAGCCGGCGCGCGAGCGCACACTTAAAGATAGCGAGGCGATGGCCCAGGCGCGCAATCTGCGCGTCAGCCCGCAGAAGCTCAACCTGGTTGCGGGCCTGATCCGCGGCAAGAAGGTTGCGAGCGCGCTGGCCGACCTCGAATTTTCGAAGAAGCGCATCGCAAAAGACGTTCGCAAGTGCTTGGAATCGGCTATCGCCAATGCGGAGAACAATCACAATCTGGACGTCGATGATCTGATCGTCGCCGACGCCCACGTCGGCAAGTCGATGGTCATCAAGCGGTTCGTTCCGCGTGGCCGTGGTCGTGTCGGACGGATTTTGCGGGCGTTTTCGAATATCACCATCGTCGTCCGCCAGGTCGAGGCGGCTGCCTCCGAGTGAGAGGCCGGAGAGCAACATGGGTCAGAAGGTCAATCCGATCGGGCTTCGGCTCGGCATCAACCGGACCTGGGACAGCCGCTGGTTCGCCACAAAGGGCGAGTACGGCAAGCTGCTCCATGAGGATATGGAAATCCGGCGTCAGCTCCAGAAGGAGCTGAAGCAGGCCGCGGTGTCGCGCATCATCATCGAGCGTCCGCACAAGAAGTGCCGCGTCACCATCCACTCGGCTCGTCCGGGCGTGGTGATCGGCAAGAAGGGCGCCGACATCGACAAGCTGCGTAAGCGCATCGGTGCGCTGACGAAATCGGAAGTGGTTCTGAATATCGTCGAGAACCGCAAGCCGGAGGTCGATGCCAAGCTGGTGGCCGAGTCGATCGCCCAGCAGCTGGAGCGCCGCGTGGCGTTCCGCCGGGCCATGAAGCGCGCCGTTCAGTCGGCGATGCGTCTGGGCGCCGAGGGCATTCGTATCAACTGCTCGGGGCGTCTTGGCGGTGCCGAGATCGCGCGCATGGAGTGGTATCGCGAAGGTCGCGTGCCGCTGCACACGCTGCGCGCGGATATCGACTACGGTCAGGCCACGGCGTTCACGACCTACGGCACCTGCGGCGTGAAGGTGTGGATCTTCAAGGGCGAGATCCTCGAGCACGACCCGATGGCGCAGGACAAGCGCCTGGCGGAAGCCGAGCCGTCCTCTGGTCGCTCGCGTCGCGACCAGGCGGTCTGAAGATAGGGAAACGGACGGCGAGCCATGCTGCAGCCCAACCGAACGAAATTTCGCAAGGCCCACAAGGGCCGCATTCACGGTGTCGCCACCGCCGGGACCTCGCTCAATTTCGGCCAGTTCGGCCTGAAGGCGATGGAGCCGGAGCGTGTCACCGCGCGTCAGATCGAAGCGGCCCGCCGCGCGATGACGCGCCACATGAAGCGCGCCGGGCGCGTCTGGATCCGAGTGTTTCCGGACGTGCCGGTGTCGAAGAAGCCGGCCGAAGTCCGCATGGGCTCCGGCAAGGGCGCTCCCGAATTGTGGGTGGTTCGGGTGAAGCCCGGCCGCATCCTGTTCGAGATCGACGGCGTGTCGAACGAACTGGCGCGCGAAGCGCTGACCCTGGCGGCTGCGAAGCTGCCGATCAAGACGCGCTTCGTGGCGCGCATCGCCGAGTGAGGAGGTTGCCGTGAAGGCGTCCGACGTGCGGGTGATGACGCCCGACCAGATCGCAGACGAGGTCCTGAAGCTCAAGAAGGAGCAGTTCAATCTGCGCTTTCAGCGGGCGACGGGACAGCTCGAAAATACCGCGCGCGTGCGCGCCGTGCGCCGCGATATCGCGCGGCTGAAGACCATCGCCGCCGAAAAGCGCGCCGCTGCGCCGGCCAAGGGTTGAGGAGACGACTATGCCGAAGCGCG
Organism: Blastochloris viridis; assembly: GCF_001402875.1. Taxonomy (NCBI): domain Bacteria; kingdom Pseudomonadati; phylum Pseudomonadota; class Alphaproteobacteria; order Hyphomicrobiales; family Blastochloridaceae; genus Blastochloris; species Blastochloris viridis. The sequence continues at coordinate 1,512,265 of NZ_CP012946.1, forward strand.
TGCTGGAAGGCACCGTGGTGAGCGACAAGCAGGACAAGACCGTCGTGGTTCGTGTCGAGCGGCGCTTTACCCATCCGGTGCTGAAGAAGACCGTCCGGCGGTCGAAGAAGTTTCACGCCCACGACGAGGCGAACAAGTTCAAGGTCGGTGATACCGTCTCCATCCAGGAGCACTCCCCGATCTCGAAGCTGAAGCGCTGGATCGTGGTCGAAAACGAGAGCAAGTGACGGAATCGTCCGTCGAATAAATTTGAATCCCCGCGAGGCACCATGAGAGTGTCGCGCGACCGCGAGAGGACGGTGCGTCATGATTCAGATGCAGACCAATCTCGACGTGGCGGACAATTCCGGCGCGCGCCGTGTCATGTGCATCAAGGTGCTGGGCGGCTCGAAGCGCAAGTACGCCCATGTCGGCGACATCATTGTGGTGTCGGTCAAGGAGGCGATCCCGCGCGGTCGCGTCAAGAAGGGCGACGTGATGAAGGCGGTCGTCGTCCGCACGGCGAAGGATATCCGTCGGCCTGACGGATCGGTGATCCGGTTCGACCGCAATGCGGCCGTGCTGATCAACAACCAGAAAGAGCCGATCGGCACCCGTATCTTTGGACCGGTGCCGCGCGAGCTTCGGGCGAAGAACCATATGAAGATCATCTCGCTCGCCCCGGAGGTGCTGTGATGGCGGCGAAAATTCGCAAGGGCGACAAGGTTGTCGTGCTGACCGGCCGCGACAAGGGCCGCAGCGGCGAGGTGATCGAGGTTCGTCCCACCGAGGGACGGGCTTTGGTGCGCGGCGTCAACATCGTCAAGCGCCACCAGCGGCAGACCCAGACGCAGCAGGGCGGCATCATCTCCAAGGAGGCGCCGATCCAGCTGTCCAATCTCGCGGTCGCCGACCCTAAGGATGGCAAGCCGAGCCGCGTCGGTTTCCAGGTGCTCGATGACGGTCGCAAGGTGCGGATCGCCAAGCGGTCGGGAGAACGGATCGATGGCTGATAAGAATCCGAAGACCGGTGCCGTGCAGGCGCCGAAGAAGGACAAGGCTGGCGCTGGCAAGGGCGCCAAGGAAGCCAAGGCTACGCCGAAGGCGAAGCCGGCTGGCGGCGTGGAGATCGCCGTGCCGCCGGCGCGCCTGCGGATTTTCTTCGACGAGGTGGTTCGTCCGAAGCTGATCGAAGAGTTTGGGTACAAGAACCGGTTCGAAGTGCCGGTGATCGAAAAGATCGTGCTCAACATGGGCGTGGGCGAGGGCACTGCGGACCGCAAGAAGGTCGAGAACGCGGCGGCCGATCTCGCGCTGATCGCCGGTCAGAAGCCGGTCATCACCAATGCGCGCAAGTCGATCGCGACGTTCAAGCTGCGCGAGGGCCAGGCCATCGGTGCCAAGGTCACGCTGCGCAAGGCGCGCATGTACGAGTTTCTGGACCGGCTCGTGAACATGGCGCTGCCCCGCGTGCGTGACTTCCGCGGCCTGTCGCCGAAGAGCTTTGATGGGCGCGGCAACTATGCGCTCGGTCTCAAGGAGCACATCGTGTTCCCGGAGATCAACTACGATAAGGTCGAGCAGATTTGGGGTCTCGACATTGTCGTCTGCACCACCGCGCGCACCGACGACGAGGCGCGCGCGCTGCTGCGCCACTTCAATTTCCCCTTCCGGCAGTGAGACGAGCGTCTCAGACGCGGAACACGGAGTGACACATGGCCAAGACCAGTGCCATCGAGAAGAACAAATTTCGCCGCAAGCTGGTTGAGCAGTATGCGGTTCGGCGCGCCAAGCTGAAGGCGACGGCCGACGACAAGTCGCTGCCGATCGAGGAGCGCTTTGCCGCCCGGCTGAAGCTGGCCGAGCTGCCGCGCAACTCGTCCAAGACCCGCATCCGGAACCGCTGCGAGGTTACCGGCCGCCCGCGCGCCAACTACCGCAAGCTCAAGATGAGCCGCGTGGCGCTGCGCGAGCTCGGTTCGCAGGGGCTGATCCCCGGCCTCGTCAAGTCGTCCTGGTGAGGAGGGTCGCGTAAATGCTCAACGATCCGATCGGGGACATGATCACCCGCATCCGCAATGCCCAGCTTCGGCGGCGCAACTCGGTTTCCACGCCGGGTTCGAAATTGCGCGGCCGCGTGCTGGAAGTGTTGAAGTCGGAAGGCTTCATCCGCGGTTACACCACGACGGAGCACGCCTCCGGCCGCACCGAGTTCGAGGTCGAGCTGAAGTATTTCGACGGACTGCCGGTGATCAAGAGCATCGACCGTGTGTCGAAGCCGGGCCGGCGTGTCTATGCGTCTGTCGACAAGCTGCCGCACGTTATGAACGGGCTCGGCGTTGCGATCGTCTCAACGCCGAAGGGCGTGATGGCGGATCACGAGGCGCGCTCGCAGAACGTCGGCGGCGAAATCCTCTGCACCGTGTTCTAAGCGGGGGAGGGATTTAACATGTCTCGAATTGGTAAAAAGGCGGTCGTGGTGCCGAGCGGCGTGACCGCTTCGGTCAATGGCCAGACCGTCAAGGTGAAGGGCCCGAAGGGCGAGCTTTCGGTTGTGCTGGTCGGCGAGGTTGCGGTTGCACTCGACGGCGGCGAGATCAAGGTTACGCCCCGCGCCGAAACGCAGCGCCATCGCGCGATGTGGGGCCTGTCCCGCACCCTGGTGAACAACCTGGTGGTTGGCGTCACCAAGGGCTACGAAGACAAGCTCGAGATCACCGGCGTCGGCTATCGCGCGGCGGTGCAGGGCAAGAATCTGCAGCTCGCGCTCGGCTATTCGCACGACGTGCTCTTTCCGATCCCGGACGGGATCCAGATCGCGACGCCGAAGCCGACCGAGATCGTGGTGTCCGGCATCGACAAGCAGAAGGTCGGGCAGGTTTCGGCCGAGATCCGCGAGTTCCGTCCGCCGGAGCCTTACAAGGGCAAGGGCGTTCGGTACGCTGGCGAGTTCATCTTCCGCAAGGAAGGCAAGAAGAAGTAATGGGGCGCTGAGATGGCCAAGAATTCTGTCGTTACGGCCCGGCGCGTCCACCGCGTGCGCCGCGCCCTCAAGGCAGCGGCGAACGGGCGTTTGCGGCTGTCCGTGCATCGCTCGGGTCTTCATATCTACGCCCAGGTCATTGATGACACCAAGGGCGTGACGGTCTGCTCGGCGTCCTCGCTGGAGAAGGACCTGCGCGGCACGTTGAAGACCGGCGCCAACGTTGAGGCGGCGAAGACCATCGGCAAGGTGTTGGCCGAGCGCGCCGTCGCAAAGGGCGTGAAGCAGGTCGTGTTCGACCGCGGCGGCTACCTCTATCATGGGCGCGTGAAGGCGCTCGCCGACGCGGCCCGCGAGGGTGGCCTGGAGTTCTGACGGATCTTAGCGGACGGGACGTCCCGAGGAGATAGAAGAAATGGCGAGAGAGCGTCAGCGCGACCGGGACCGTGAGCGCGAAGATCGCGACAGCGGCTTCGTCGACAAGCTCGTCCACATCAATCGCGTCGCCAAGGTGGTGAAGGGCGGCCGTCGGTTCGGCTTCGCCGCGCTGGTGGTGGTTGGCGATCAGAAGGGCCGGGTCGGCTTCGGCCATGGCAAGGCGCGCGAAGTGCCGGAGGCGATCCGCAAGGCCACCGAGTCGGCCAAGCGGGGCATGATCCGGGTGCCGCTGCGCGAAGGCCGCACGCTGCATCACGACATTGCCGGCCATCACGGCGCCGGACGTGTGCTGCTGCGCGCTGCCCCGGCCGGTACCGGCATCATCGCCGGCGGCCCGATGCGCGCGGTGTTCGAGACCTTGGGCATGGCCGACGTTGTGGCCAAGTCGATGGGTTCGTCGAATCCCTACAACATGGTGCGGGCGACTTTCGACGCCCTGAAGCACCAGGACAATCCGCGCTCGGTGGCGGCGCGGCGCGGTCTCAAGGTGTCGGCGCTGCAAAGCCGTCGCCGTGACGTCGACGCCGAAGCGACCGACTGAGCGAAGAACAGGACGAACGGAGTCGCCCCATGGCCAGTTCCGCGGAGAACACCGTAACGGTCGAGCAGACCGGCAGCCCGATCCGGCGCCGGCAGGATCAGCGCGCCACGCTGATCGGCCTCGGCCTCAACAAGATCGGGCGCCGCAGCACGTTGCCGGATACTCCGTCCGTGCGCGGTATGATCGACAAGGTCGCGCACCTCGTGCGTGTCGTTAACGGCGCTTGAAGCGCGCGAGCGGAGATCAAGCGATGAAGCTCAACGAAATCAAAGACAACGAAGGCTCGCGCAAGTCGCGGCTCCGTATCGGCCGCGGCATCGGCTCCGGCATGGGCAAGACCGGCGGTCGCGGCGGCAAGGGCCAGACCGCGCGTTCGGGCGTGCGCATCAAAGGCTTCGAGGGCGGCCAGATGCCGCTGCATCGGCGTCTGCCGAAGCGTGGCTTCAACAACATCTTCCGGCTCGACTTCAACGAGCTGACGCTCGAGCGGCTGCAGCGCGCGCTGACGGCCGGCAAGCTCGACGTCAGCCAGCCGGTGACGGTCGAGGCGCTGGTTTCGGCCGGGGTGTTGCGTCGCGTCAAGGACGGCGTCCGGCTGCTTGGCACCGGCGAGATCACCACCAAGGTCGATCTGGTCGTCGATCACGCCACGGCGTCGGCAAAGGCCGCGGTCGAGGCGCTCGGCGGCTCGGTCACGGTGATCGAGAAGCCGTCAGCTGCCGCTGAGACGGCTTGAACTTCGAGCTTCCGCGCGTCAACTGAGACGAGCAGAGAGCAGGAGCACGGGTCATGGTGTCGGCGGCGGAACAGCTCGCAGCGAACTTGAATTTCTCCGCTCTCGGCAAGGCCGAAGAGCTGAAGCGGCGTATCTGGTTCACGCTTGCCGCGCTGGTGGTCTATCGGCTCGGCACGCATATTCCGCTGCCGGGCATCGATCCGCAGGCGCTCGCTGACTTGTTCAAGCAGCAGCAGAGCGGAATCCTTGGCCTGTTCAACATGTTTGCGGGCGGAGCGGTTGGCCGTATGGCCATCTTCGCCCTCAACATCATGCCGTACATCTCAGCGTCGATCATCATTCAGTTGATGACGTCGGTGTCGCCGACGCTGGAAGCGCTTAAGAAGGAAGGCGAGCAGGGCCGCAAGCAGCTCAACCAGTACACCCGGTATCTCACCGTGGTGCTGGCGTCGTTCCAGGCGTGGGGCATTGCGGTTGGATTGCAGGGCTCGGGCAACGTGGTGTCGGAGCCCGGCCTGTTCTTCCTGATCTCGACCACCATCACGCTGGTCGGTGCCACCATGTTCCTGCTGTGGCTCGGTGAGCAGATCACCGCGCGCGGCGTCGGCAACGGTGTGTCGCTGATCATCTTTGCCGGCATCGTGGCGGAGTTGCCGTCGGGCATTGCCGGCACGCTCGAACTCGGCCGCCAAGGCGCGATTTCGACCGCGGTGATCCTGATCCTGCTGGTGATGGCGGCGGTGGTGGTCGGCTTCGTGGTGTTCATGGAGCGGGCGCAGCGCCGGCTGCTGATCCAGTACCCGAAGCGCCAGGTCGGCAACCGGATGTTCGAGGGGCAATCCTCGCACCTGCCGCTGAAGATCAATACCGCTGGCGTCATTCCGCCGATCTTTGCCTCCTCGCTGCTGCTGCTGCCGACCACGGCTGCCAATTTCAGCGCCGGGCAGGGCGGGGGCTGGCTGACCACGATCACGTCGCTGCTCGGCCATGGCCAGCCGCTGTTCATGGTGCTGTATGTGTCGATGATCGTGTTCTTCACGTTCTTCTACACGGCCATCGTGTTCAATCCGCAGGAGACTGCGGACAACCTGAAGAAGTACGGCGGCTTCATCCCCGGCATCCGGCCGGGTGAGCGGACGGCGGAATATATCGATTACGTCCTGACCCGCATCACGGTGCTCGGCGCGCTCTATATCTCGCTGGTGTGCGTCATCCCCGAGATCCTGATCTCGTACGCGGCGGTGCCATTCTATCTCGGCGGCACGTCGATCCTGATCGTGGTGACGGTGACGATGGATACGGTCTCCCAGGTCCAGGGACATCTCTATGCCCACCAGTACGGAGACCTGATTAAGAAGGCGAATCTGAAGGGGAGACGTCGATGAGGCTGGTGCTGCTGGGGCCGCCGGGGGCGGGAAAGGGCACGCAAGCACAACGCCTGACGACACGGCACGGCATCGTTCAGTTGTCGACGGGGGATATGCTGCGGGCCGCGGTGGCAGCGGCCACGCCGGTCGGTCTGAAGGCCAAGGACATCATGGCCCGCGGCGAGCTGGTTCCGGACGAGGTGGTGGTGGCGATCGTCGCCGACCGTATCGACCAGCCGGACTGCGCCAAGGGGTTCGTGCTCGACGGCTTCCCGCGCACGCCGGGTCAGGCCGAGGCGCTGGGGGCGATGCTGACCGAGAAGGGGCTCAAGCTCGACGGCGTGGTCGAACTTGTGGTCGACCATTCGGCGCTGGTGAAGCGAATCGAGACCCGTGTTGCCGAAATGACGGCGCGCGGCGAGGCGGTTCGCGCCGACGACAATCCGGAGGCGCTGGCCAAGCGGCTCGACGCCTACAAGGCTCAGACCGCGCCGCTGTCGGAGCATTATCGCAAGACGGGCCTCCTCAAAGAGGTCGACGGCATGCAGACGATCGACCAGGTCACCGAATCGATCGACCGCGTGCTCGGCGTTGCCGCCTGACGACCGTCCGGGATGGACGGCCGGCGGGCTGAGGCCACGCTCTGGGTGAATTTTCCCTACCGGCGCACGCCGATAGGGGCGGTTTGCCCGGTAAGAGGTTGACGGACCTCGCAACTGACAGTATGACCCGGCGAACAATCACGACGGCGCCGGGTCTTCCGAGGAGGGCCGGGTGCCGCGTACCCGTTTCGTCGGTCCGCTTCGGTCGCCTGAGACCCATGAGACCGGCCGCTAGGCCGCCGCAGGAGAGAACAACCGTGGCCCGCATCGCAGGCGTCAATATTCCGACCAACAAGCGCGTCATCATCGCGCTGCAGTACATCCACGGCATCGGGGCGAAGAAGGCCTCGGAAATCACCGAAAAGGTGGGCATTCCGGCCGAGCGGCGGGTCAACCAGCTCACCGATCAGGAAGTGCTCCAGATCCGCGAGACCATCGACCGTGACTACATGGTCGAGGGCGATCTGCGCCGTGACGTGCAGCTCAACATCAAGCGTCTGATGGATCTCGGCTGCTATCGCGGCCTCCGTCACCGCCGCGGTCTGCCGGTGCGCGGTCAGCGCACCCACACCAATGCGCGCACCCGCAAGGGTCCCGCGAAGCCGATCGCCGGCAAGCGGAAGTGATGTCGGGCGCGGCTGGGCCGCGCTCGGTACGGCCTGGGCGAGCGTCGCTCGCCCGGAACGTTCGTGCCGCGTCGGCACGTCGAATGGAACGAGGTGGCGGGGGACAGGCCCGGCCGCGACTCAACAACGATAGTCCCGAGCGCCTGGAACGACGGGCGCGCCTGAAGGATCAGAGCTAATGGCTAAAGAAGCTACCGGTCGCGTCCGTCGCCGCGAACGCAAGAACATCGCCTCGGGCGTGGCGCACGTGAACGCCTCGTTCAACAACACCATGATCACCATCACCGATGCCCAGGGCAACACCATTGCGTGGTCGTCGGCCGGTCAGATGGGGTTCAAGGGCTCCCGCAAGTCGACCCCTTACGCGGCCCAGGTCGCCGCCGAGGATTGCGCCCGCAAGGCCGCCGAACACGGCATGCGCACGCTGGAGGTCGAGGTGGCGGGGCCGGGCTCCGGCCGCGAGTCGGCGCTGCGCGCGCTGCAGGCCGCGGGGTTCACCGTGACCTCGATCCGCGACGTGACGGCGATCCCGCACAATGGTTGCCGGCCGCGCAAGCGGCGCCGCGTCTGACCCTCGTGCGCGTTCTGCGCGTTGATTTGGCGCGTTCCCCCCAGCCCGAGGGCCGGTCGCCGGCCCGCCGCCCACCTGAAGGGTGAGACCCCGTGATCCATAAGAACTGGCAAGAGCTGATCAAGCCCGAGAAGCTGCAGGTGCAGCCGGGAACGGACCCGCGCCGTATCGCGACCGTGATTGCCGAGCCGCTGGAACGCGGTTTCGGCACCACGCTCGGCAATGCGCTGCGCCGGGTGCTGCTGTCGTCGCTGCAGGGTGCGGCGGTGACCAGCGTCCACATCGACGGCGTGCTGCACGAGTTCTCGTCGATCCCCGGTGTCCGCGAGGACGTCACCGACATCGTGCTCAACATCAAGGACGTCGCCATCAAGATGCAGGGCGACGGGCCGAAACGCATGGTGGTGCGCAAGTCGGGGCCGGGCGTGGTCACGGCGGGCGACATCCAGACGGTTGGCGACATCAATATCCTCAATCCGGATCTGGTGCTGTGCACGCTGGACGAGGGCGCCGAGATCCGCATGGAGTTCACGGTTGCCACCGGCAAGGGCTATGTTGCCGCCGATCGCAACCGGCCGGAGGATGCCCCGATCGGGCTCATTCCGGTCGACAGCCTCTATTCGCCGGTCAAGAAGGTGTCGTACCGCATCGAGAACACCCGCGAGGGCCAGATTCTCGACTACGACAAGCTGACGATGACGGTCGAGACCAATGGCGCGCTGTCGCCTGACGATGCGCTGGCCTACGCCGCGCGCATCCTGCAGGACCAGCTCGACATCTTCGTGAATTTCGAGGAGCCCAAGCGGGCGGTCGAGACGCCGGCCATTCAGGAGCTGCCGTTCAATCCGGCTCTGCTCAAGAAGGTCGACGAACTCGAACTGTCGGTGCGGTCGGCGAACTGCCTGAAGAACGACAACATCGTCTATATCGGCGATTTGATCCAGAAGACCGAGGCGGAAATGCTCCGCACCCCGAACTTCGGACGCAAGTCGCTGAACGAAATCAAGGAAGTGCTGGCGGCGATGGGCCTGCACCTGGGCATGGAAGTGCCCGGCTGGCCGCCCGAGAACATCGACGATCTCGCCAAGCGTTTCGAAGATCATTATTGAGCCATAGGCCCCGGTTCGCCGGGCACGAGGGACGACCGCGGCGCCGGTCGAGAGCATCATGAACCACGGCAAGGCCGGCCGGCGCTTCAGCCGGACAGTTGAGCACCGCAAGGCGATGTTCGCCAATATGGCGGCGGCCCTGATCAAGCACGAGCAGATCCTGACGACGCTGCCGAAGGCCAAAGACCTTCGTCCGGTGGTCGAAAAGCTGGTGACGCTCGGCAAGCGCGGCGATCTGCACGCCCGCCGTCAGGCCATCGCCCAGATCCGCGACGTCGCGATGGTGAAGAAGCTGTTCGACGTTCTCGGGCCGCGTTACGCGGGCCGCAACGGCGGTTATTGCCGTATCGTGAAGGCGGGCTATCGCTTCGGCGACTGCGCCCCGGTGGCGGTGATCGAGTTCGTCGACCGTGACGTCACCGCGAAGGGCAAGGACTCCGGTCCGGTCGAGGCCGCTGCGGCGTGACGTTTGCGGGCGGTTTCCCGATCACGACGTGATCGGTGAAACCTCACGTTACTCAATGATGAGGCGGCTTCGGCTGCCTCTTTTCGTTTTGGGGCTGTTTGGCGCGACCTCGGTGCCCGCCACTGCGCGGCCGCTTGCCCGCGCCACGCGGGTGGCGGCAGCGAGCCGAATTCATGCCGGCGGCCGTTGAGCTTGGCCTTCCACCGACGCCAGATCGCCTCATCCTGAGGGCCCGCGACAGCGGGCGCCTCGAAGGATGAGTGGACTCAAGAGCCGAGGTCGGCCCCATGCTTCGGGTCGGCTGCGTCGCAGCCTCCTCACCATGAGGCCGAAAAAAGCTCAGCCTTCAGGGCCGCGGGTATATGTCTTTGAGATATCGCATTTTCTTTCGCACAACCGGAACCCACTTGTGCGGAAAATGCTCTAGGGCGCCCGTTTGACCTCCGAGCAGCTGATGACGGTGGAGTTGGTCTTGCCGCCGGCGTGCGAATAGCAGAACGAGACGGTGTCGTTGTCGTCGAGTTGGCCGTTGAGGTAGCCGTCGGTGTCGGCAATCACCAGGGTCTTGTTGCCGCGGCCGGTGAGTTCACCGATGAAGGGCTCGTCGGTCTTCTCGTCGCGGTTCGAGATGGTCGTCACCCCCCAGAAGCGGCGGCCGTCCTGGCCGGTGACGTTGAACACCAAGTCTTTTTCGTGAAAGGCCGGCTTCTCGAAGGTCCCGCTGCTGGTCGGCCAATGTCCGCCGCTGCCGGCGACGATGGTATGGGTCTTTCCGACCCATTTGCCCTTGATGTCGGGAGTGGGATCGGCCGCGAGCGCCGAGGCTGACCACACCGCCAGCGCTGCAACCGCGAATATCGGGCTGGTCCGGAGGCTCGAAGATGTCTTGGTCATATCGTCACCTGGTCTGGTTCGAGTTGTCACAAGACGAAAATATGCCGTTCGTCACAAAAGTCGCCTGAGTAAGCGCGCGTCTAAAGCCAAGCTTGTGCGAGATGAAGTCGGCGTTCGATCTGGTTTGGTTCTGAGCTTGAGCGTGTTGGGTATCGACGGCACGGATGGCCAAATAGAGCCGAACTTTACGATGGGGAGGCTGGTTTCAGTGTCGGACGGCAGTCTAATTATGGTACATGGTTCCTGTCTCGGTTCAAGCGACGAGGTGCGAGGGCCGACCCTGACCGCGGGCCTGGCAATCGCCGCAACCCGTGCGAGAATGTCGGCGCGAGCCTGGCGCAACGCGGCGAGGTGATCTTGGCGGCCCGTGTGCCACGGTCCGCTCTTTTTTCGAATCTTGGGGGCGCCTATATCGACCGGGAATGTCCGGCGGGCTCGCCGCCACACCGCCTTGAGGGTTAAGGCTCACCATGCAGCGCCATTCGCCCGTTTGCCTCGCCGCCGCGTTTGCCGCGGCCCTTGCTGCCGCGCCGGTCCAGGCCGAGGCTTTTCTGCGCGCGACGCCGGAGTCGCCGCAGCAGATTGCACTGTCGTTTGCGCCGGTCGCGGCGCGAACCGCCCCGGCGGTCGTCAACGTGTTTGCGCTGAAGACCAGCCCGCAGCCGAGCAACCATCCGTTTTTCGAAGATCCGTTCTTCCGCCGCTTCTTCGGCGACCGTGGCTTTGGCGTTCCGCGCGAGAAGGTGCAGCGCTCGCTCGGCTCCGGCGTCATCGTCGATTCCAGCGGTCTCGTCGTCACCAACCATCATGTCATCGAGGGCGCCGACCAAATCCGCGTGGTGCTGACCGATAAACGCGAGCTTGCGGCCGAGCTGGTGCTGCGCGATCCGCGTTCCGACCTTGCGGTGCTGCGCATGGTTGATCCCGGCAAGTTTCCCACCGTCGAGCTGGGCGATTCCGACGCGCTCCAGGTCGGCGATCTGGTGCTGGCGATCGGCAATCCGTTCGGTGTCGGCCAGACCGTGACGCAGGGCATCGTGTCGGCGCTGGCGCGCAGCCAGGTCGGCGTCACCGACTTTCAGTCGTTCATCCAGACCGACGCGGCCATCAACCCCGGCAATTCGGGCGGCGCGCTGGTCGACATGGCGGGCAAGCTGGTCGGCATCAACACCGCGATCTTCAGCCGGTCGGGCGGCAGCCACGGCATCGGCTTCGCCATTCCGTCAAACATGGTCCGGGTGGTGGTGGAGTCGGCACGTAGCGGCAGCAGCCGGGTGAAGCGGCCGTGGCTCGGCGCGCAGCTTCAGCCGGTCACCTTGGAGATTGCCGAGGGCCTGGGACTGTCGCGCCCGGTCGGGGCGCTGGTGGCGGATGTTCCGGCGGGAACGCCGGCGGCAAAGGGCGGGCTCCAGCGCGGCGACGTCATTATCGCCGTCGATGGCCAGCCGGTCGACGATCCGGCCGGCCTCGGCTTCAAGCTGGCGACGCGGCCGGTCGGCGGCAAGGCGGCCTTCACGGTCCACCGCGGCAATCGCGAGCAACAGCTGACCATCGCCCTCGAAGCGCCGCCGGAGTCGAGCGGGCGTGAGCAGCTCGTCATCAAGGCGCGCTCGCCGTTCGCGGGTGTCACGGTGGCGGCGCTCGACGCGGCGCTGGCCGACGAAATGCGCTTGCCGTTCAACGGCCAGAGCGTGGTGGTGGTGAAGGTCGAACGCGGCTCGCCGGCCGAACATGTCGGTTTCCAGGCCGGCGATCTCGTGCTCCAGGTCAATGGCGTGAACATCGGCACGCCGAGCGACCTCGACCGTGTCACCAAGGCCGGCGCGCGGCTGTGGCGGCTGGTGGTGCAGCGCGACGGCCAGACCGTCAGCATGGTGTTTGGCGGCTGACCCGGTTTTGAAATGGCCCGACGGTCCGAACCGACCCCTTCGCTGTTCGCCGCCGCCGGCCTCGAGACGGCGGCGCCGCGACCGCTGGCCGACCGCCTGCGGCCCAAGAAGCTGGCCGAGGTGGTGGGCCAGGACCATCTGGTCGGGCCGGACGGCGCGCTGAGCCGGCTGCTGGCCGGCCGCTCGCTCGGCTCGCTGATCTTCTGGGGTCCGCCTGGCACCGGCAAGACCACGGTGGCACGGCTGCTGGCGCAGGAAACCGACCTTCACTTCGAGCAGATTTCGGCGATCTTCACCGGCGTCGCCGATCTGAAAAAGGTGTTCGAGGCCGCCCGTGCCCGCCGCGAGATCGGCCAGGGCACGCTGTTGTTCGTCGACGAGATCCATCGTTTCAACCGTGCCCAGCAGGACGCCTTCCTGCCGGTGGTCGAGGACGGCACGGTGACGCTGGTCGGCGCCACCACCGAGAACCCGTCGTTCGAGCTCAACGCCGCGCTGTTGTCGCGGGCGCGGGTGCTGACGTTCCAGCCGCTCGATGCGGCGGCGATTCAACATCTGCTCGCAAGGGCCGAACTGGTCGAGGGAAAACCGCTGCCGCTGACGGACGGCGCGCGCGAGGCCATGGTCGGCATGGCCGATGGCGACGGCCGCGCCGCGTTGACGCTGGCGGAGGAGGTGTGGCGCGCTGCCAAGCCCGGCGAGACCTTCGACGTCACCGGCCTCACGGTGGTGGTGCAGCGCCGTGCTCCGATCTATGACAAGGATCGAGAAGGCCACTACAACCTCATATCGGCGCTGCATAAATCGGTGCGTGGCTCCGACCCCGACGCCGCGCTCTATTACCTTGCGCGCATGCTGGATGCCGGCGAGGACCCGCTGTTCCTGGCGCGGCGCATCGTGCGGATGGCGGTGGAGGACATCGGCCTCGCCGACCCGCAGGCGCTGGTGGTCGCCAATTCTGCCAAGGATGCTTTCGATTTTCTCGGCTCGCCGGAGGGCGAACTGGCGATCGCGCAGGCGGTGATCTACCTCGCCACCGCGCCGAAATCGAACGCGGCCTACAAGGCATTTGGTGCCGCCCGCCGCGCCGCCAAGGAGGGCGGCTCGCTGATGCCGCCCAAGCACATCCTCAACGCCCCGACCAAGCTGATGCAGTCGGAAGGCTACGGCGCCGGCTACGCCTACGACCACGACCTGCCGGAGGCGTTTTCGGGCCAGGACTATTTTCCGGAAGAACTCGGCCGGCGGAGCTTCTACCACCCGGTCGAGCGCGGCTATGAGCGCGAGCTGATCAAGCGGCTGGAGTATTGGGCCAAGCTCAGGCGCGAGCGGGCCGGGGGGTAATCCCGCTCCGAGCCCTTCGCTTCCGCTCCGCGACGACGGGAGCAGCGGCGTTCCCGCCGCCAACCGGGCGTGCTATGGCCCAGCGATGGGTTTCAAACGAAAGAACGTGTCATGAGAAGCGGACGGCAGGGGCCGCGCCAGCCCGGCGGCGGCCGGCAGATCGCCGGGCCGCGCGACCGCAATGCGAAGCCGGGGCGGGCCTCGGGCAAGGGGCCGGCCAAAGGGCCCGCCAAGTTCGGTGACAAGCCTCGGTTCGGTGACAAGCCGCGGTTCGACGATCGGGCCGACGCCACCGCGCCGAAGGGCCGGGCGTCGTTCAAGTCGGCCGAGGGGCGGATGCCAGGCCGGACTCCGGACCGGGGCTGGGAGCCGGACCGGGACTGGGAGTCGGACGGCCGCCCAACCAAGCCGCGGTCCGGCGGGCGCCGGGTCGAACGGTCGCGGTCCGACGCCGAAGGCGTTACTGATGAGGCGCCGCGCAGCGGCCGGCCGGGCGGCAAGGCGGCGGGCGCGCGGCGCGCAGATGCCGGCTCCGGCAGCCGGTCCGCCGCCGGCCAGCTTGGCGCCGGCCGGCCGGGGCCGGGCCGGGCCAAGGCCGGGTTCGACAAGCCGGTGCGGGCGGCCATCAGGCCGGTGAAGAGCGCGCCCGCGCCCGAGCCCATCACCACCTCCGTCCAGGTGATCGGCGTCAAGCCGGATGAGGCCGGCATGCGGCTCGATCGCTTCATCGAGGCCAAGTTCCCCGGCCTGTCGTTCGCCCACATCCAGCGCATCGTGCGCAAGGGCGAGGTCAGGCTCGACGGCAAGCGCGCCGACGGCAAGGACCGCGTCAATGCCGGCCAGCAGGTTCGGCTGCCGCCGCTGTCGGTGGCGCCGCCGCCCCAGCGCGACGACGAGGCCGCCACCAAGGCGCGCGCCACCCTGGCGCCGCTGGTGCTGTTCGAGGACGCCGACGTCATGGTGATCAACAAGCCGTTCGGCCTTGCGGTGCAGGGCGGCAGCGGCATGACCCGCCACGTCGACGGCCTGCTGATGGCGATGGCCGACGCCCGCGGCGAGCGGCCGCGCCTCGTCCACCGTCTCGACCGCGACACCACCGGCTGCCTCGTCATCGCCAAGACCCGCAAGGCGGCGAGCGAGCTGACCAAGAGCTTCCGCGCGCGCGGGGCCCGCAAGGTCTATTGGGCGCTGGTCAAGGGCGTGCCCAAGCCCAAGCAGGGCCGGGTCTCGACCTTCATCGCCCGTGGCGAGGGCGAGGAGAGCGAGCGCATGCGGGTCGCCCGCCACGGCGAGGAGGGCGCCGCCCACGCCGTCAGCTACTACGCGGTGGTGGAGACCGCCGGCGCCAAGCTCAGCTGGCTGTCGATGAAGCCGGTGACCGGCCGAACCCACCAGCTCCGCCTCCACGCCGCCACCATCGGCCACCCCATCGTCGGCGACCCGAAATATTTCGAGGTCGAGAACTGGGATTTGCCGGGCGGCATGCAGAACCGGCTGCACCTCCACGCCCGCCGCATCGTGATCCCGCACCCGCGCGGCGGTACCATCGACGTGACGGCGCCATTGCCGGACCATATGGCGCAGTCTTGGAACCTGCTTGGCTTCGACGCCAAGCGTTACGACCCGATCGAGGACGCGCCGGAGGAGTAGACGGCGCAGCGATCGATCGGCGGACCGCTTTCTGGCGCTCGCGCCGTCCCCGCCACAGCGGGGGGCGACGCGGGGTCGCGGCGGCGGCCGGCGGGTTGGCGCAAATCCGGTTTCCACTTTGCGGCAAAAGGCTCTAAGTCTCGGCGACTGTGATGGATATGCCGATGCCGGACTCTGCCCTGACCATCATTGCGCTCGCCGTCGTGATGCTGCTGATCACCGGCATGGTCGTCGTCTTCGCCCGCCGCAGCCCGTGGGCCGCGCCGTTCCGCGATCCGCGGATCGGCGAGTTGGTTGCCGAGGTCAAGGCTCTGCGCTCGCGCATCAATGCGCTGGCCGAGGCCCAGGACCGGCTGATGCGGCGCCTGGAGGACGGGTGACACGGCGTCCGAGGACCGGGTGACAAGACCTTGAAACTGATCCTGTTCGACGTCGACGGAACGCTGATCGACAGCCAACACGTCATCGTCAGGGCGATGACCATGGCCTATGCCGCGCACGATCGGCCGGCGCCGCCGCGCGAGACCATCCTGTCGGTGGTCGGATTATCGCTGCCGCAGGCGTTTGCCGTTCTGTCCGGCGCGGACCCGGAATTTCCGGCGACGAGCTTCGCCGATGCCTATAAGCAAGCGTTCTTTCAGCTCAATTCCGACCCAGGGCAGGGGGCACCGCTGTTTCCCGGAGCGCGGGAGGTGATCGAGGCGCTGTCACAGCGGAGCGACGTCGTGCTCGGGCTTGCCACCGGCAAGTCGCGGCGCGGCGTCGACCGCATGTTGGACCTGCATCGCCTCGAAGGCGTTTTCGCAACCGTGCAGACCGCCGACGATCATCCCTCCAAGCCGGCGCCGGACATGGTGTTCGCCGCCATGGCGGAGACTGGTGCGAGCGCAGCGGCCACGGTGCTGCTGGGCGACACCACCTTCGATATGGAAATGACACGGGCGGCCGGCGCGGTGCCGATCGGGGCAGGGTGGGGCTACCATCCGGCTGACGAGTTGAGCGCTGCCGGCGCTCATATCGTGCTCGACGAGTTCGCCGGCTTCCTTCCGGCGATCGAGCGACTGGGCGAGGCCACGACATGAGCATTCGCGATCTTCTTGCCGATCTGGAGACGCCGGGGCCGGAGCATGACCCGATGCGCGCCGCCCAGCGCGCGATGCGGCCGCAGTTGCCCAAACGCTTCTACGCCGATGTCGCGGTGGCCGAAGACGAGGGCGGCTGGACCGTCACGCTCGATGGCCGCCGGCCCAAGACGCCGCGTGGCCGCGCCCTGACGGTGCCGACTCGGACGTTGGCGGAGGCGCTGGCGGCGGAGTGGGTGGCGCAGGCGGAGGTGATCGACCCCGCCACCATGCCGTTGACCCGGCTCATCAACGTCACCATCGACGAGGTTACGGGTAATGGCAGGGTGCAGGCGACGATCGACGAGATCGTCAAATACGCCGGCTCCGACCTTGTCTGTTACCGGGCGGGCGAGCCTGCCGGGCTGGTGACGCGGCAGGCCGAGGCGTGGGATCCGGTGCTCGCGTTCGCCCGCGAGCGACTCGGCGCACGCTTCATGCTGGCCGAGGGCGTGACCTTCGTCGACCAGACCGCGGCGGCAATCGACGCGGTGCGGCGGGCGGTCGAGGCAACCCCGCCATTCGCGCTCGGCGGGCTCTACACCCTGACCGCGCTGGCCGGATCCGTCCTGATCCCGCTCGCAGTCGCCGGGGAGGGGCTGACGTCCGAGGCCGGCTGGGACGCCGCGCACGTCGACGAAGACTGGCAGATGGCATTCTGGGGTGGGGACGATGAGGCCGCCGCCCGCCGTGCCTTCCGCAAGGCCGAATGGGACGCCGCGGTTCGGGTGATCCGCGACGTTTGTTGAGGTCAGGCCGGCTCGATATTCACCCGCAAACCGGGTCGCGCCGGTCACTGCGAGGTCAAGCTGCGATCTCGGTGGTCGAGGTCTCGGTGCTTGAGCGCGCAACGTTCTCGAACGACTGCAGCAGGGCCTGGATCCGCTGGGTCAGTTCAGCAGTGCTGACGGTGCCGCTGTCGTCGGTATCGAGCGCTTCGAGAATGGACTCAGCCTCCTCCGAGCTTCCGCCGACGCTGGTGGCGAATGCCTCCAGTTCGCTCTTGGACAACGCGCCGTCGCCATCGCTATCGAGAGCCGAGACGATGCTGCCGGCGGCATCCTCCGCAAGCGGCGGCGGGGGCGGCGGCAGGGCGCTGGCCAGTTCCTCTTCGCTCACCGCGCCGTCGCCGTCGCTGTCGATCGATGAATAGAGCTCGCTGGCATCCTCGGCCGACCCGCCCAGCGACTGGACGAAGGTGGAGAACTCGTCGGCAGACAGGCTGCCGTCGCCGTCGGAATCAATCGAGCTGAACAGCTTCGAGATCGGCGTGTCTTCCTCGTTCGAGGCGGCGTCGGGTTGACCGATCTGCTGAAGGCTGAGCAGGAATGCCAGCACCTCGGCGCCGAACTGCGTCGTCGAGGTCGATGACGAGTCATCGGTTGAAGCCGACGTCGTCGAGGTGGTGGTGGTCGCGCTGGTTGCCGTGGTCGAACTCGACGTCGACTCGGTCGAGGATGACGATAGCGTCTTGAGCAGTTGCCAAAGGCCTGATGCCCCCGACGAGCCGATGCTAGAGACGGACATGAAAATCCTCCTAGTATGAAGTGCGACCACCGGAGACGGCGCCGCACGGACTGACCGCCGCAGCCCGAAGGTTTCTCAGAGCCCCTGTGACGATGTTATCATTGTGAAAGGCTGAGATAGATGACCTATGTTGGAAGCTGCGGCTGTTCGATGGAGATCATGTCTCCGTGTCATTGAACGCGTGAATCTCTATTTGCGGTCTGTTATTTTTGCGGTAATGCCATGCAAATTAATATGATTAACAATATTATATATGAGTTTTGTATTGTGGTATGTTCCAGATTGAGCCGTTATTTGTGGTGATGTATCGTATTTATGACAGGCGACAGAGTCTAAAATCCAGTTAGACATCGTCGGCGTAACACCCAAGACCCTGAAAGATGACCTTTCTCGGTCTCAATTTACTTGCGGCCTGACGCTGTGTCGGAACGCCGGCGTGCGCGCGAGCCGGCGGTAAACGGCGCGCGGCAGGTGCGCGTGCGTCCCGGCCGGTGTGTCCTGCCTTTAACGCCGCGAATTGTCTCGGCTGGCGCGAAACCCGCGTGCGGCCTCGCGAATGCGCGGGTATGGTTACCAGAACATTGCAGCCGCCTCGATTGGCGCGTTTGCTGCTGCGGTTTCGCACGAGACATCGTCTCGATAGCAAAGATGACTTTGGCACCTCGGCTTCGCTGCGCGCGTTGCCGTTCGGTCGCGCTCGGCCGTTGCCAGACCGTCTTTGCCGTTTGGCATCGCAAGGTGCACACAGAACGGCGCCATGGTCCCAAGGTGGGATTTGCCTCGGCGCAGGTTGGTGTTAAGCACCTCGCGACATCACGGGGGCAGGAGCTGGTGGTGAAGAACATTCTGGAAAAACTTGAAGAACGACGCGCGCATGCCCGTCTCGGCGGCGGCACCCGACGCATCGAAGCACAGCATGCCCGCGGCAAGCTGACCGCGCGGGAGCGTATCGAGCTGTTGCTCGATACCGGCTCGTTTGAAGAGTTCGACATGTTCGTCCAGCATCGCTGCGACGACTTCGGCATGGAGAAGAGCAAGGTTCCCGGCGACGGTGTGATCACCGGGTGGGGCACCGTAAATGGCCGCACCGTCTGCGTTTTCGCCAAGGACTTCACCGTGTTCGGCGGCTCGCTGTCGGAAGCGCACGCCCAGAAGATGGTGAAGATCCAGGAGCTGGCGCTGCGCGTGCGCGCTCCGATCGTCGGCCTGTTCGATGCCGGCGGCGCCCGCATCCAGGAAGGCGTCGCGGCGCTCGGCGGCTATGGCGAGGTGTTCAAGCGCAACGTCATCGCCTCGGGGGTGGTGCCGCAGATTTCCGTCATCATGGGGCCGTGCGCCGGCGGCGACGTCTACTCGCCGGCGATGACCGACTTCATCTTCATGGTGCGCGGCTCGTCCTACATGTTCGTCACCGGTCCGGAGGTGGTGAAGACGGTGACGAATGAGACCGTCACCTCCGAGGAACTGGGTGGCGCGCAGGTTCACATCACCAAGTCTTCGGTGGCGGACGGTGCGTTCGAGAACGACGTCGAGTGCCTCCTGCAGATCCGGCGGCTGCTCGACTTCCTGCCGTCCAACAATCGCGACGGCGTGCCGATGTGGCCCTCGTTCGACGATCCGGCCCGCATCGACTATTCGCTCGACACCATCGTTCCGGATAACCCGAACAAGCCCTACGACATGAAGGAGCTGATCCTGAAGGTCGTGGACGAGAGCGATTTCTTCGAGATCCAGGCCAATTTCGCCCGCAACATCGTCACCGGTTTCGGTCGCATCGAAGGCCGCACCGTTGGCATCGTCGCCAACCAGCCGATGGTGCTGGCCGGTGTTCTCGACGCCGACGCTTCGCGCAAGGCGGCGCGCTTTGTGCGGTTCTGCGACGCCTTCGAGATTCCGATCGTCACGTTCGTTGACGTGCCGGGCTTCCTGCCGGGCACCGCCCAGGAATATGGCGGTCTGATCAAGCACGGCGCGAAGCTTTTGTTCGCGTTCACCCAGGCCACCGTGCCGCTGGTGACGGTGATCACCCGCAAGGCGTTCGGCGGCGCCTACGACGTGATGTCGTCCAAGCACATCGGCACCGACGTCAACTACGCCTGGCCGTCGGCGCAGATCGCGGTGATGGGCGCCAAAGGCGCGGTCGAGATCATCTTCCGGCAGGACATGGACGATCCCGAGAAGATCGCCAAGCGCACCGAGGAGTACGAGCAGCGCTTCCTGTCGCCGTTCGTGGCGGCCGAGCGCGGCTACATCGACGAGGTGATCATGCCGCACGCCACCCGCCATCGCGTGGCGCGCGCGCTGGCCATGCTGCGCACCAAGAAGCTCGAACAGCCGCCGAAGAAGCACGATAACCTGCCGCTGTGAGCTGTGGTTTGTTCAGGCGTCGTTCATGAACGGTGCCCGAAATTTCGGCAGCCGCGCCGGCATCGGCGCGGACTCGCCAATCGACCGCCCGAGCTCCGGGCAGAAACGGACGACCTGACATGCTATCGCGACTTGTGATCGCAGGTGTTGCAGCGGCTCTCGCGCTCGGCATCACCGCCGGGCCGTCGTCGGCATCGGCCGAGGACAGCGAATTCCAGCTGGCGCAGTATTGGGGCGATCCGCCGCCGCGCCGGTGGGGACCGCCTCCGCCGCGCCGGTGGGGACGGGCCTGCTACACCACCCGCGGCACCTGCGGCCTGGAGGAACGGGTGCCGCGTGGCGCGCCGTGTCGGTGCTTCTTCCCCGGCGGACCCAAGCGCGGCAACGTGATCTGATCGCGCCGGTCCTCCGCGGCAATCGTGTCCGTCGCCCGGCAGGTGAGCAGAGCGGGCACGGCTGAACGGTTCAGCGGACCTCCGGCGCACCGGAGGTCCGCTTTTGCTTGTGCGGCCGTGGTTCTGACGCGTTGACGGCGAACCGCCGCGGCCTCGTTCCTTGGACGTTGGCAATGCTGCAATTATCCGCTCAGCACGCTCCCGGACCCGCTGCCGGAAAACACAAGCGCGTGCTATGCGTTAACGGCCCACCGCAACCATGTGCCGGAGGAAACGCCATGCGCAGCGCAGTCGCTATCGTGATGGGATGCCTGATCCTCGTCGCCGTCTCTGCCCCGGTTCGGGCGCAGGCTGGGATCTGCGGAGACCTGTGGGTTGAGCGGAACTCGATCTACAAAGCCAACGGCTTTTGCTTCAAGACCGCCCGGGCGATCTCCTATTTCGGCAACCAGGGCTGCATGTACAGCTACGAATCGCAGGTGCCGTTGTCGCGGGGCGAGCGCATTCGGATTGAGCAGATTCGCTCGCTCGAGCGCCAATACGGTTGCCGCTGACGGAGCCGTCGCGGCCGATTCCCGGCCGCATAGAATCGGTTGCGGCGGTTATCTGTGATGCCGAATCAACGCAGCCGCGCTTCGATCTCGGCGCGGTGCGCCTCGAGTTTCGGCGGCAGCTTCAATGCTTCTCCCAGGTGTTCGGCGGGCTCGTCGACGGTGAAGCCGGGTGCGTCCGTGGCAATCTCGAACAGCACGCCGCCGGGTTCGCGGACATAGACCGAGCGAAAATAGAGCCGGTCGATTGGGTCGGTGACGGTGAGACCGCGGGCGCGCAGGCATGCCGAAAGGTCAGCCTGGGCGTTGGTGTCGGCCACCCGGAACGCGACGTGGTGGACGCCGCCGCGGCCCAGCCGTCCCAGTGGCGCGGTGCCGGCAGCCTTCAGGTCGACGACGTTGCCGATGCCGCTGCCGGTCTCGAAGCGCACGACGTCGCCCTCGCGGGCGATCTCGCGATAGCCCAGCACCTCGCCGAGCAGCGCGGCGGTGGGCTCGATGTCGCGCAGCCATAGCGTCACGCCGTCGAGGCCGAGGATGGCGGTGGCGTCGTCGCGGGGAGCTGGCGGCGGGTCGGGCGAGGCCACCAGCGCCAGCTCCAACCCGTCGGGATCGCGCAGCGTGATCGCGGTGCGGCCGAACCGCCGCGTCATCTCGTGCGGCACCGACCGCTCGACCAGTCGCGGCAGCCAGGCCGCGACCGACGTCTCGGGAATGCGGAATGCGACCTCGCTGGCCTGCCCGGAGCCGATGCGGTGTGCGGCGGCGGATGGCCAGGTGAAGAAGGTCAGGATGGTTCCGGGGTGACCGCCGGCGTCGCCATAATAGAGGTGGGAGGTGGCGGGATCGTCGAAATTGACCGTCCGCTTGACCAGCCTCAGCATCAGCACGTCGCGGTAGAACGCGAGGCTTCGGGGCGTGTCGGCGGCGATGGCGGTGATGTGATGAAGGCCGGCGCTGGTGGTATGCATATCGGGCTCCGGGCGATTGACGAACTGGTGCGACGGCAACGTCTGCGACCGACCCAACGCTCGCTGCCGAGGGTCACGGTCCGGTGATCTCGCGCCGGGAGCACAATCGCCGGCAACGTGGTCGGAAATTGCGGGAGGCACGGCCGGGATGGAGCCCACGGAACTGTTCCAGCGGCTGGCATTGGCGCTTGGCATCGGCCTTCTGGTCGGGGTGGAGCGCGGCTGGCGCCAGCGCGAGGATGCGCCGGGGCAGCGCACTGCCGGTCTGCGCACGTTTACGCTGATCGGCCTGCTCGGCGGCATCGAGGGCGCCATCGCCGCGACGCTGCCGGCCGGAGGCGGCGGCCTATTGCTCGGCTTGTCGTTCCTCACCCTCGGCGCGGTGCTCGGGGTGTTCCAGTTTCGCGAGAGCGTGCACGAGGGCAGCTTCAGCGTTACCAGCGTGATCTCCGGCCTCGTCACCTTCGCGCTCGGCAGCTATGCCCTGCTCGGCGATCGCCACCTTGCCGCGGCCGGCGGCGTTGCCACCGCCGCGATCCTGGCGGCGCGCGAGCCGCTTCACGCCTTCATCGCGCGCGTCACCTGGCCCGAGTTGCGCTCGGCGATCCTGCTGCTCGGCATGAGCTTCATCGCGCTGCCCTTGGTTCCGGATCGGACCATTGGAATCGGCGGGTTCGAGGGCCTCAACCTGCGCGAACTCTGGCTGGTGGTGATCGTGCTCGCCGCTGTCGCGTTCGGCGGCTATGTCGCGGTCAAGGTGCTCGGCGCGCGCCGCGGTGTCCTGGTTGCCGCGGCAGCCGGCGGCTTGGTGTCGTCGACCGCAGTCACGTTGACCAATGCCCGCCGCGCCGCCAGCGGGGAGGGCGAGCCGTGGCTGCTCGCCGGCGCGACCTTGATCGCCGGAACGGTGTCGCTGCTGCGGACCTTGGTTCTGCTCGCAGTCTTGAGCGGCGCGGCGATGAAGGCGGCGCCGCCGTTGCTGGCAGCGGCCGGTGCTGCGCTTGTGTGCGGGCTGGTATTCGCCCGGCGCAGTGCCGGCTCGGGCGATGGCGCGCCTGCGTTGTCGAATCCATTCGCGCTGGGGCCGGTGCTGAGCTATGCGGCGGCGCTGGCGGTTGTCGTCGTGATCAGCCGGGCGGCATCGTCCTGGTTGGGGCCGGGGGCGACGCTGGCGGTGGCTGGCATCGCGGGCTTGGCCGACCTCGACGCTGCGACGTTCGCGATGGCGAAACTCGCCCAGGACGACGGCACGGCGGCACTGGCGGCGCTTGGCGTCGTGGTCGCGGCCGGCTCCAACACCTTGGCCAAGGCGGTGATGGGCTCAGTCCTGGGCGGCCGGCGGTTCGCCGGTCCGCTTCTGGCCGGTTCGGCGGTGATGTTTGCCGCTGGCGGGCTCGCTGCGGTCGTAATCCGGTGACTGCAACGAAGGCCCACATTGACAAGCTGATGACGAGGTCGCAACACACACCCGCCGAGTACGGGGGAAGGGTTGCAGGATGTTCAAGAAGATACTGATCGCCAATCGCGGTGAGATCGCCTGCCGCATCATCCGAACCGCGAAGCGGATGGGTATCAAAACCGTCGCGGTCTATTCTGCCGTCGACAAGGATGCGCTCCACGTCGACATGGCCGACGAAGCCGTCCACATCGGGCCGCCGGCCGCTGCGGAATCCTACCTCGTCATCGAAAAAATCATCAACGCCTGCAAGGAAACCGGCGCTGAGGCGGTGCATCCCGGCTACGGCTTCCTGTCCGAGCGCGAGGCGTTTGCGGTCGAGCTTGCCAAGCACGGCATCGTGTTCATCGGTCCCAATCCCAAGGCGATTGCGGCCATGGGCGACAAGATCGAGTCGAAAAAGGCAGCCGCGGCCGCCAATGTTTCGACGGTGCCGGGCTATCTCGGCGTGATCGAGGACGAGCAGCACGCCGTGCGGATCGCCGAGGAAATCGGCTTCCCGGTGATGATCAAGGCTTCCGCCGGCGGCGGCGGCAAGGGCATGCGCGTCGCCCATTCCAAGGCCGAGGTGCTCGACGGCTTCAAGCTGGCACGGGCCGAGGCCAAGGCCTCGTTCGGCGATGACCGCGTGTTCATCGAGAAGTTCATCATCGAGCCGCGCCACATCGAGATTCAGGTGCTCGGTGACAAGCATGGCCACGTCATCCACCTCGGCGAGCGCGAATGCTCGATTCAGCGCCGTAACCAGAAGGTCATCGAGGAAGCGCCGTCGCCGCTGCTCGACCCGGAAACCCGCGCCAAGATGGGCGCGCAGGCCGTCGCGCTGGCCAAGGCCGTCGGCTACGACTCGGCCGGCACCGTCGAGTTTGTCGCCGGCCAGGATCGCAGCTTCTACTTCCTGGAAATGAACACCCGGCTCCAGGTCGAGCATCCGGTCACCGAGATGGTCACCGGCATCGACCTCGTCGAGCAGATGATCCGCGTCGCCGCCGGCGAACCGCTCAAGTTTGCCCAGGACGACATCAAGCTGAATGGCTGGGCGATCGAAAGCCGCATCTACGCCGAGGACCCGTTCCGCAGCTTCCTGCCGTCGACCGGCCGGCTGACGCGCTATCGCCCGCCGCACGAGGGGCCGTTCGAGGACTCGGTGATCCGCAACGACACCGGCGTGTTCGAGGGCGGCGAGATCTCGATCTGGTACGACCCGATGATCGCCAAGCTGGTCACCCACGCGCCGACGCGCAATCAGGCAATCGACGCCATGGCGCATGCGCTCGATGCGTTCGCCATCGAGGGCATCCAGCACAACATCCCGTTCCTGTCCGCCCTGATGCAGCATCCGCGCTGGCGCTCCGCCAAGCTGTCGACCGGCTTCATCGCCGAGGAATACAAGGACGGCTTCAAGGTTCAGCATCCGGAAGACGAGGCGGCGCGCATCATCGCGGCGGTGGCGGCCTCGATCGATTTCATCTCCACCCGCCGGCGCCGGCTGATCTCCGGCCAGATCGTGGGCCGGCCGATCCCGGTCGATCCGTTCCGCTGCGTGGTGTTCGAGAAGGACCTCGAATTCCACGTCAAGGTGTCCGAGGTCGGCGGCAGCGGTACCGAGGCCGAGGAGTGGAACGTGTCGCTGCTGACGCTGCGCGGCCGAGAGCAGCACACCTATCGGCTCGCCTCGTTCTGGAAGCCGGGCGACCTGGTGTGGCGCGGCACCATCGACGGCGTGCCGCGTACGGCCCAGGTGCGCACCGTGCCGAATGGCTTCAAGGTGTCCTACCGCGGCGTGTCGGCGGTAACGTTCGTCTACAACGAGCGCGAAGCCAAGCTTGCCGCGCTGATGCCGCAGAAGAAGGGGCCGGACCACGGCAAGGAACTCGTTTGCCCGATGCCGGGGCTGGTGGTCGAGATCGCGGTCAAGGTGGGCCAGGAGGTCAAGACCGGCGAGGCGCTGTGCATCGTCGAGGCGATGAAGATGCAGAACGTGCTGCGCGCCGAGCGCGACGTCACCATCAAGACCATCAAGGCCGCACCCGGCGACTCGATGGCAGTCGATGCGGTGATCATGGAATTCGCCTGAGCGATATCCCGTCGTCCCGGGCGAGCGGAGCAAGACCCGGGACCGTCCGCAGACCAAGACCGCTTCCTGAAGACGATCCCGGCTCGCGCGCCTTCGGCGCTGGGCCGGGATGACGGTGCAGCCCAAAAGCGCGCGCCGTCAAGTTGCACGATCACGTCCCGTGGTACAATCACCGCCTCCGCTGGAGGCGACTCATGCGACTGCTCGCCACGCTGCTGAAGCGCTTCGTCCGCAACGGCAAGTTGACCGTCATCGACCATGACGGCGCCACCTGTGCGTTCGGCTCGGGCCAGGATGGGCCGACCGTCACTGTCCGCTTCCACGACGACAAGGTCGCGCGCCAGCTATTCCTCAACCCGGAGCTTGCGGCCGGCGAAGCCTATATGGACGGCCGGCTGACCGTCGAGGATGGCGGCACCGTCTTCGACCTGCTGCGGCTGTTCTCGGTCAACCGCTCGGGGCTGGCGTCGCATCCGCTGCAGCAGGCGCTGCGCCGGGTCTGGCGGGCGTTGAAGCGGGTCCACCAGTCGAATCCCCTTGGCCGCGCCGCAAAGCACGCCCGTCACCACTACGACCACCCGGCGGCATTCTATCGGCTGTGGCTCGATGAGACGATGAGCTATTCTTGCGCCTACTTTGCGGCGCCGGACATGCCGCTGGCCGAGGCGCAGCGCGCCAAGATGCGCCACATCGCCGCCAAGCTGAAGATCGCGCCCGGCATGAGCGTGGTGGAGATCGGCTCGGGCTGGGGCGGGCTGGCCTGCTATCTCGCCAAGGTCTGCGGTGCGACGGTGACCGCAATCAACGTCTCGCCGGAGCAGATCGCCGCGGCAAGGCAGCGCGCCGAGGCCGAGGGCGTGGCCGATCGCGTCACTTTCGTCGAGACCGACTACCGCCAACTCGCCGGCACCTTCGACCGGCTGGTGTCGGTCGGCATGATGGAGCACGTCGGCGTCGCCTATTTCGACGACTATTTCTCGACCGTGAAGCGCCTCTTGAAGCCCGGCGGCTTTGGGTTGGTCCACGCCATCGGCCGCATGTCGCCGCCGGGCTCGACCGCGCCGTTCATCCGCAAGCACATCTTTCCGGGCGGCTATGTGCCGGCGCTGTCGGAGGTGTTCGCCTCGACCGAGCGCACCGGGCTATGGGTTGCCGACTGCGAGGTGCTGCGGCTGCATTACTATTGGACCATCAAGCACTGGCGCGAGCGCTTTGCGGCCGAGCGCGACGCGGTGGTGGCGATGATGGGCGAGCGGTTCGCGCGGATGTGGGAGTTTTACCTCGCCGCGGTGGAACTCGGCTTCCTGGACGGCTCCAACATGGTGTTCCAGCTTCTGCTGGCCGAAAAGCGCGATTCGGTGCCGGTGATCCGCGACTACATCACCGACGCCGAGCGGGCGCTGGCGGGCAAAGGGGGCTGATCCTCACCAGCACACCGAGGACGACACCATATAGTCGAGCCGGCACTCTCCCGGCTCACCCTTGCGCAGCCCGATCGTCACCTCCGGCGGGCAGGTCCGCTTGGACTGGGTGTCGAGCGGCCGGCCATCGGCAAAGCCCTTGGCAGTGCAGGCGGTCTTGGCGGCACGGTCGCAGTCCGGCACCCCGGACGAACTCGGGCAGGAGGTCATCTCGCGCACCACGGTGCCGGGTGTCCGGGTCAGGGCAGGGTCGAGCGGCTGGGATTCGAGCGCCTTGGGGTCGAAGACCCGGCCCCAGAACCGCTTGCTCGCGTCGCCGAGCGCCTCCCAGCTGAAGTCCGGCGGTTTAATGGGGCGTGGCTGCGATTCTCGTGGCGGAGCGGGCTCACCAGGCGCCGGCGGGCCGCCGGCAAGCGGCGCCTCGGCCGGCGGCACCATGCCGAACCCCGGCGGCGACGCTGTGGGAGGAGAGGCGACCGGCGGCTCGGCTTGGCCATAGGCAAGCGAGGCATACAGCAGCGCGGCCGCGATCAACGGCGCGCGCCGCCCAAATATCGTGGCAGCTTGATGCATCTCGCCATCCTGCAGCAGTCTGATCGTGCGCGGGGATTTCGACGGAGTCGAGGCAGGAAGGGCAGTATCGCGGGTGTCGCACACGCCGCGGAAGCGGTCCGCCATTGGATTGCGGTCGCCGGTGCTTCGATTCCACGCAAGGAATGCCGCCAGGGTTGGGCGTCCGGGGCAGCCGTGGCGACCGGGCGGGGCGATTTGGGGAGTGGCCATGACGGTGGTGCGGCTGACGGTGCGCGGGCGGGTGCAGGGCGTCGGGTTCCGCTATTTCGTCGAGCGGACCGCGGCCCGCCTCGGCGTTGACGGCTGGGTGCGCAACCGCGCCGACGGTTCGGTCGAGGCGGTTGCGGCTGGCGAAGATGCTGCGGTCGCGGCGATGATCGAAGCCTGCCGGCGCGGGCCGCCAGCGGCGCGGGTCGATTCGCTCGAGGTCGCCGGCGCCGGCGAAGCTGACCTTGCCGGACGACCTCCGGGCGAGGCGTTCTCGGTGCTGGCGACGCGGTGAGCGGCGGCCAAACCGTTTAGTCGCGCGGCTCGAACACCTCGCCGAACGCCGCCTTCAGCGCCATGTCGGCCTCGGCCATGGTCACCGGCAGGCCGAGGTCGACCAGGCTGGTGACGCCGTAGCGTGCGTCGGTGATGCCGCACGGGTTGATGCCGGCGAAATGCGACAAATCGGGCTCGACGTTCAGCGAGATGCCGTGGAAGGTCACCGAGCGCCGCACCCTGATGCCGATGGCGGCGATCTTGTCCTCGTGGGCCGGCCCCTTGTCGGGGCGCCGCACCCAGACGCCGACGCGGTCCTCGCGCCGTTCGCCGCGGACGTTGAAACGGGCGAGGGTTTTGATGATCCAGCCCTCCAGCGCCGCCACGAACCGCCTTACGTCGGCGCCGCGCTGGCTGAGGTCGAGCATGACGTAGGCCACCCGCTGGCCGGGGCCATGATAGGTGAGCTGGCCGCCGCGGCCGCTGCGGAACACCGGGAAGCGGCCCGGCGCGAGCAGGTCGGCCTCGGTGGCGCTGGTGCCGGCGGTATAGAGCGGCGGATGCTCGAGCAGCCACACCAGCTCCGGCGCGTCGCCGGCGCGAATCGCCGCGACGTGCGCCTCCATCGAGGCCACTGCCGACTCGTAGGGGACGAGCCCGTCCTCAATTCGCCATTCGACCGGCGATGTTCCGGCTGGTGGCGTCGGCAGGGCGGCGAGGCAGGCTGGGTTGAGACGGGAATTCATTCGTTCTTAACCATAACCTGTTGAATTCGGCGGGTGTCCGCCAGCGCGTGGTGAGGTGCGGGCTCGCAGGTTTCGAGGGTGCCGTGGCGAATATCGATAATGTTGTTCTCGAGATTTCCGTCGTTCTCGGGTCGACCGTGATGCCCATCCACCAGATGCTGCGCATGGGCCGCGGCGCGATCATCGAGCTCGACGCCACCGAAGATGACGAGGTGACCATCCTCGCCAACAATCTGCCGGTGGCCAAGGGGGCGGTGGTGGTGAGCGGCAATCGTATTGCCGTGAACGTTACGCGGCTGTTGCCGCGCACAATCCAGGTAGCGTGAACGGAAACGTGGGCGGGAGGCGGTCCGCTTGGCGGCTGGCTGGAGAAAGATATCCACGGCTTCGTCCGATCGGCGCACAGAATGTCGGCAGGCGGCTTGTGGTGGCCGGCGAGCTTTGCTAACAACCGCCCACCTCGGGGCGCCCCCCGAAGCAATAACGCGGCCGTGGCGGAACTGGTAGACGCGCTAGCTTGAGGTGCTAGTTCTTAACGGAGTGGAGGTTCGAGTCCTCTCGGCCGCACCAATTGCCCCTCTTTGGGTAGCGAAAAATGGCCTCAGGTCCCAAGGCTCCCAGCCCAAGGACCGGGGCCATTTTCGTTTGGGCTGTGCCCGGCGGCCGGCACCGTCACCCCTCGGGCGGCGCTCGCAGGCTGGGCGGCAGCTGGCCGCCCCGGTGGTAACGTCGCGCAGCGCTGTAAAACCCGCGCGTCGCCCCGCTGACGCACGGCGCGTCTTGACGTAAGGGTTGTGTCCCGCCGGTTGTAGAATTTCGCCGGGAAAGTTTACCTCCGATTAACCAGAGTTCGATTGAGCGTGATGTTCTGGCGGTAATCGGAGATTGGGTAAGCGAAATTTTATCCATGTGTGGCCGCGGTTCGATTGACCGCCCTCCACAACCCCAGAATAGTTACCGCTTGGTTTCCGATGAGGCTCTGGCGGTGTTTATCGTGCGTGCGCTGGCAATGGCGGAACTTGCGATCGCGGGACTGGCGATCGTCGCAGCCGCCGGCGCCGCGGCTGCGCAGCCGGTGCCGATCGGCGAGGCGCCCGGCCGCGAGCAGGAGCGATTCCGCGAGCCGGTCGCGCCACGGGCCGAGCCGCGCGGGCCGGTGGTGGAATTGCGCTCGACCGCGGCGCCCGACCAGGCCGACGCCATCCGCCTCACCGTACGCGGCGTTATCATCGAGGGCGCGACGGTCTATCCCCCCGAGGCGTTCGCACCGCTCTATCAGGATATCGTCGGCCGCGAGGTGACGCTGAAGGCGGTCTATGACCTCGCCCAGCGCATCACCGCCAAATACGGCGCCGACGGCTACGTGCTGTCGCGCGCGGTGGTGCCGCCGCAGCAGCTTGCCAGCCATGGCGCGGTGGTGCGGCTGCGGGTGGTCGAGGGCTATGTCGACAAGGTGGTGTGGCCGGACCAGCTGAAACGCTACCGCGACGTGTTCTCGGCCTGGACCGCCCGGATCACTGCCGACCGCCCCGCCAACATCCGCACGCTCGAGCGCTACCTGCTGCTCGGCAACGACCTGCCGGGGCTCAGGCTGCGCTCGACGTTGAAGCCGTCCGACGTCAACACCGGCGCCGCCACCCTGGTGGTCGAGGCCGAGGAGAAGCCGCTCGACCTCCAGCTGCGGGTCGACAACCGCGGCACGCCCTCGCGCGGGCCGGAGCAGTATCTCACCGCGGCGAGCCTCAACAATCTGTTCGGCCGGCATGAGGCGTTGCAGGTCACCTATGCCGGCACCTTCGAGGCCCGAGAGTTGCAATATCTCGCCGGGGCATGGCGTCAGGTGCTGACCGCGGAGGGGCTCACCGCCACCGCATCCTATGGCTGGTCGGACGGCAAGCCCGGCACCGAGCTCTTGAAGCAGCTGCGGTTCGCCAGCCGTAGCTCGGTGTTCGAGGCCGGGTTGTCCTATCCGGTGATCCGCTCGCGCGACAAAAACCTCACCGTCACCGGGCTGGTGTTCGCCTCCGATTCCCACGGCGACTACCGCGAATTCGCCTATGCCGACCTTTATACCGAGGACCGGTTGCGCGGTGGCCGGCTGCGGCTCGACTATGACGTCGCCGATCGCCTCGCCGGCATCACCCAGCTGTCGGCCACCGCCAGCTTCGGCATCGACGGGCTCGGCTCGACCCCGAACGACAGCCCGCACGCCTCGCGCACCGGCGGCCGGGTCGACTTCACCAAGGTTGAGGTCAGCATCGGCCGGCTGCAGCCGCTGGGCGGCGGTTTTTCGGTGTTCGCCTATGCCGAGGCGCAGGTCAGCGGCGTGACGCTGCTGGCGCCGGAGGAATGCTCGTATGGCGGCCGCACCGTCGGCCGGGCGTTCGACCCTTCCGAACTGGTCGGCGACTCGTGCTGGGCGGTGAGTGGCGAACTGCGCTACGATCTGCCGATCCCGAACAACCTGCTGTCGCGCACCCAGCTTTACGGCTACCTCGACCATGGCGAGGTGGTCCACGACGATTGGACCGACTGGCCGTCGAAGACCCAGCACGGCAGCTCGGCCGGCGTCGGCATCCGGCTCGGCTGGAACGACAATCTGCTGGTCGACCTCTCCGCCGCCAAGCCGATCGACGGCCGGGCCGACGACGACTGGCGGGTCTTCGTCGCCGCCGTGGCGAAATATTAGGGAGCCGACGCATGGTCCGCACCCTGAGCATCCTCACCGCCGCGGCGTTGGCGCTGGTCGCGACCGCCGCGACCGCCAATCCGCTCGGCGGCCAGGTCAAAGGCGGCTCCGCGACCATCGCCGGTGAGGGCACCGCCACGGTAACGGTGACGCAGTCGACCGACCGCGCGGTGATCGACTGGCGCACCTTCGACATCGGGGCCGACGAGTCCACCCGGTTTGCCGTGCCGAAAGCCGGCTCGATCACCCTGAACCGCATCACCGGCGGGCTGGGACCGTCGTCGATCTACGGCCGGCTGAGTTCGAACGGCCAGCTGGTGCTGATCAACCCCAACGGCATCCTGTTCGGCGCCGGTGCGGTGGTGGACGCCGCCGGGCTGGTGGCGACCAGCCACGACATTGCCGATGCCGACTTCATGGCCGGCGGCATGGTGTTCGACCTGCCGGGCAACCCGTCGGCCGCGGTCATCAATGCCGGCACCATCACCGTCAGCGACGGCGGCTTCGCCGCGCTGGTGGCGCCGGGCGTGCGCAACGAGGGCATCATCTCGGCCCGGCTCGGCAAGGTCGGGCTCGCCGCCGGCAACGGCTTCACCCTCGACCTCTATGGCGACGGCCTGATCAACCTCAAGGTCGGCGACGAGATCGCCGCCGAGGTCATGGACATGCGCAGCGGCAAGGCGCTGTCGTCGCTGGTGTCGAACGCCGGCACCCTCAAGGCCGATGGCGGCCGGGTGGCGCTGACCGCGGTGACGGCGCGGCGGGTGGTCGACAGCGTCATCAACAACAGCGGGGTGATCGAGGCCAACGCTGTGGCACGGAAGGGCGGCACCATTATCCTCGGCGCCGCCACCGCCTCGACCAAGACCACCGGTGCGCCGACACAGACCGTGAAGGTGTCCGGCAAGCTGACGGCGGCCGGGCAGGGCGCTAGCCAGACCGGCGGCAAAATCCAGGTCACCGGCGAGCAGATCCGGATCGCCGATGCCCGGCTCGACGCTTCGGGAGCGGCCGGCGGCGGCACGGTGCTGGTCGGCGGCGACCGCTCCGGCGGCAAGGCCGCGCCGGCCGGGCTCGACCATCCGCTAGCGGCGCTGGAGAGCGAGGCGGTGCCGACCGCGTCGCGGGTGGTGATCGAGCCATCGGTGACCATCGACGTTTCCGCCACCGACCGCGGCGACGGCGGCAAGGCGATCGTGTGGAGCGACACTGACACCACCTTCGCCGGCACCATCCTTGCCACCGGCGGTCCGAACGGCGGCAATGGCGGCTTCGTCGAGATCAGCTCGGCCGGGCTGCTGACCGCTGACCTCGCCGTCGACGTGTCGGCGGTTGCCGGTACCATCGGCACCATCCTGCTCGACCCCGACAGCCTGGACGTCGCGCGATCGGCGCAGGACTGCCGGCCGGGACGAAGCTGCGTCACGGTGGGGCAGGCGCGCGGCGGTATCTTTGCGGTTGCGTGGGGCGACATCTATTTCAACACCGCCTTCACCACTGGCGGTGCGGTGGTCGCGCTGTCGCTGTCCGGCAGCATCTATGTCAAGGCGGCGTTCAGCGCCCGCGACGTCGTCTTCGTCGCGTCCGGCGGCTCGGTGGTGTTCGACGCCAAGGTCACCGCGACCCGCGACCTGTTCGCCTTTGCCCGCGACAGCGTGCAGGTGAACGCCGGCCTCACCGCCGGCGAGGCGCTGACGCTGTGGGCCGACCGCGGCGACATCAATATCGCTGCTGCCGTCGCCGCCACCGACCTTTACCTTGATGCACGGCGGGCGGTGACAATTGGCGCGAACGCCACCGTTCTCGGCAGCGTCGCCATCCTGGCCGGGACTATCGATATCGATGCGGCGCTGCGCGGCGCGGCGATCGAGCTTGATGCCAGCGAGCGGGTGAGGCTCGGCGGCACCGTTGCCGCTACGGGATCGCTCGAAGTGACGGCGCCAAGGCTCGACATCGACGCCGGCGCGACGGTATCGGCCACCGACGTGACGTTCGACGCCGATACCGCGACGGTGGCCGGTTCGGTGGTGGCGCGCGGCCGGCTGGCGATTGCCGCCGATGCCATCGATCTGCCCGGCACGCTGCGCGGCGCGGCCATCGAGCTTGACGCCAGCGAGCGGGTGAGGTTCGGCGGCACCGTTGCCGCCACGGGATTGCTCGATGTAACGGCGCCAAGGCTCGACATCGCCGCCGGCGCGACGGTATCGGCTACCGACGCGAGGTTCGACGCCGATACCGCGACGGTGGCCGGCTCGGTGACGGCGCGCGGTGCGCTCGACATCGAGGCACAATGGCTGGCCTCGACCGGGCTGTTGCGCGGCGACAGCGTCCGGCTGCGGCTGACGCCGGCGCAGCAGCCCGGTCTGGGCGGGCTCGACAATCGCGGCACCATCGCTGGCGCCACGGTCGAGATTTCGGCGGCGGGCGGTGCGCTCGCGGTCGGCGGCACCATCGAGCTGCTGGCGGGCGGCCCGGCCAGCCGGCTGTCGGTGGTCAACACTGCCGGTTCGGTCGATTTCGCCGCGGTGCTGGCGCTGCCGGCCGGGCATCCTGCGCTGGTGTCGATGGTGGCGAGCGGTGCGCTCACGGTCGAGAGCGCGCTCGCGGTGCAGGGCGCCACGCTGCTCTATGCCGGCACCGACCTGCGCATCCTCGGCGATATCGGCTTCACCGACGTCACGCTGCCGGACGCGGTGGCGCGGCCCGCGGGTCTGGATCTGGCCGGCCAGTCGGTGCTGGTGGCGGTGGGCGCCACCGTGAGCGGTCGCGGCGTTCCGCGCGAGCCGGGCGCCACGGCCGGCGGCAACACCCGCATCGGCCGCAGTGCAGCCGGCACCGGGACGATCGCCATCGTCGAGCAGACGGCGGACGTGCAAGGCGCGGCCTATCTCGACGGCCTGACCGCGAGCGGCCTTGCCGCCGCGTTCGCGCCGCTGGCGCAGCTCACCGGCGCCGGCGATGTGCCGAAGCTCGCACCGGTCACCGCCGCACTGAGCCGTGATGCACTGGCCTCGCGCGGCATCGACGTGCCGGCGCCGCCGACGGTGGACCAGCCCGTCACCCCGCCGGCCGCGGCCACCGCCGATCCCGCGCGGCAGATCGTGATCCCGTCGCCGAACGCCGGCGATGGCAATGACGATCGCGCGGTGGTCGAGCTGTCGGAGCCCGCCGGCGATGGCGGACAAGGCGGCGGCGGACAAGGTGGGCAAAGTGGCGGTGGACAGGGTGGACCGGGATCGGGCGGCACCGGCGGCCACGGCGATCTGACCGGGGCACTGCCGCCGATGCCGCGCACCTTCGACGTGCCGCCGCCGACCGAGACCCGCTTCCTCCGCGACGAGGTGCTGGTCCACGTCGACCCCAAGCTGTCGCCCGAACAGGTTGCGGCGATCGAGCGCCAGTTCGGGCTGACGCCGCTCGCCCGCCAGAGTTTCGGACTCGGCGGCTTCAGCTTCGGCCGCTACCGCATTCCGGCCGGCATGGATTTGCGGGCGGTGATCGCGGCGCTGTCCGGCAATCGCGGCGTCATGGTCGGCCAGCCGAACTACACCTATGCGCTCAGCGAGGATGCGGCGGGGCAGGACGCTGCCCGGACTGCGCCGGCCGAGGGCTCGCAGCCGGCCTCGGCGCCGGCCCACGGGCTGCCGGGCGGCCCGCAGCTGCAATACGCCGTCGAAAAGCTGCGGCTGGCCGAGGCGCACCGGCAGGCCCGCGGCCGCGAGGTGGTGGTGGCGGTGATCGACTCGCCGATCGACGCCAGCCATCCCGAGATCAAGGACGCGCTGCACAAGGTGATCGACGCCACCGGCGGCGGTGAGGCGGCGCCAGACGTCCACGGCACCGGCATGGCCGGCGCTCTGGCGGCGCGGGCGTCGCTCACCGGCACCGCGCCGGGCGCGACGATCCTCGGCATCACCGCGTTCCGCAACGACGGCAAGGGCACCCAGGGCACCACGCTGTCGATCCTCACCGCGCTCGACCTCGCCCACCGCGAGGGCGCCCGCGTCGTCAATATGAGCTTCGCCGGCCCGCGCGATCCGCTGCTGTCGCGGGCCATCGCCGAGGCGCGCCGGCGCGGCATGATCCTGGTCGCTGCCGCCGGCAATGGTGGTCCGCAGTCGCCGCCGCTCTATCCGGCGGCCGACCCCAACGTTATCGCGGTCACCGCCATCGACGCCGACGACAACGCCTTCGCCATGGCAAACCGCGGCAGTTACGTCACCGTCGCTGCGCCCGGCGTCGACGTGCTGGTGCCGGTGCCGGGCAACGCCTACGAGTTCACCTCCGGCACCTCGGTCGCCACTGCCGAGGTCAGCGGCCTGGTGGCGTTGATGCTGGAGCGCGACCCCGTCGCCAGCGCCGAGGACATTCGGCAGGCGCTGATCAGCTCGGCGCGCGACCTCGGCCCGGAAGGACCCGACCCGGTGTTCGGCGCCGGCGCCGCCGACGCCGCCGCCGCGCTGCAGGCGATCGAGCACCGCACCACCGTGCCGCCGCACCGGCCGATTGCCGATGGCGTCAAGCCGGAACGGCCGCTGGCGACGGCGCCGGGCCGCACCGGGCTGACGCCGGCCAGCCTGCCGCAGCGATAACGGCGCCGCCGGCTGGGCGTGCGGGGAATGCGCGGTGGCCGGCGTGGCGGCGAAGCGACGTAGGTCGCGGATCATGGATCCTCGGGTCTCGGCAAAGCCTCGCCCGAGGATGACGGGTTGAGGGTCCCTCGCCCGGGGATGACGCGAGGTTGGTGCGCTGGGCTCGCCCGGGGATGACGCGTTGAGGTGGCGCGCGCGAGGCTCGACCTGTCGTCCCCGGCGAGCATCGCGAAGCGATGCGAGGGAAGGGGACCCATGATCCGCGAGGCTTGCGGGATCTTCGCCACGGCCGGCGTGGCGGCGAACGGCATTTACGTCGCGGATCATGGATCCTCGGGTCTCGGCAAAGCCTCGCCCGAGGATGACGGGTTGAGGGTCCCTCGCCCGGGGATGACGCGCTCAAGTTAATGCGCGCGCCTCGACCGAGGATGAACCCGTCGGGGTTGGAGCGCTGGGCTCGCCCGGGGATGACGCGTTGAGGTGGCGCGCGCGAGGCTCGACCTGTCGTCCCCGGCGAGCATCGCGAAAAGCGATGCGAGGGAAGGGGACCCATGATCCGCGAGGCTTGCGGGATCTTCGCCACGGCCGGCGTGGCGGCGAACGCCATCAGGTCGCGGATCGTGGATCCTCGGGTCTCGGCAAAGCCTCGCCCGAGGATGACGTGTTGAGGGTCCCTCGCCCGGGGATGACGCGCTCAAGTTAATGCGCGCGCCTCGACCGAGGATGAACCCGTCGGGGTTGGAGCGCTGGGCTCGCTCGAGGATGACGCGCTCAGGTTAATGCGCGAGGCTCGACCTGTCGTCCCCGGCGAGCATCGCGAAAAGCGATGCGAGGGAAGGGGACCCATGATCCGCGGGCTTGCGGGATATTCGCCACGGCCGGCGTGGCGGCGAAGGGCTTCAGGTCGCGGATAATGGATCCTCGGGTCTCGGCAAAGCCTCGCCCGAGGATGACGCGTCGAGGTTCCCGCGCCCGAGGATGACGCGCTGAGGTGGCGCTCAGCCGGCCTTGCCGAACAGCTCGCGGCCGATCAGCATGCGGCGGATTTCCGAGGTGCCGGCACCGATCTCGTAAAGCTTGGCGTCGCGGAGCAGGCGCCCGGCCGGATACTCGTTGATGTAGCCGTTACCGCCGAGCAGCTGGATGGCGTCGAGCGCGATCTTGGTCGCCAATTCCGCGGCGTAGAGGATGGCGCCGGCGGCGTCCTCGCGGGTGGTGCGGCCGCGGTCGCAGGCCTTGGCGACGGCGTAGACGTAGGCCTTCGCCGCGTTCATGCCGACATACATGTCGGCGATCTTGGCCTGGACCAGTTGGAAGGTGCCGATCGGCTGGCCGAACTGCTTGCGGTCGTGGACGTAGGGCAGCACGAGGTCGAGCGCCGCCTGCATCAGGCCGAGCGGGCCCGCCGCCAGCACCACCCGCTCGTAGTCGAGCCCGCTCATCAGCACCGCAACGCCGCGGTTCACGGTGCCGAGCACGTTCTCCTCCGGCACCTCGCAGTCCTCGAACACCAGTTCGCAGGTGTCGGAGCCGCGCATGCCGAGCTTGTCGAGCTTCTGCGCGGTGGAGAACCCCGCCATGCCCTTCTCGACGATGAAGGCGGTGATGCCCTTGGGGCCGGCGGCGGGATCGCTCTTGGCGTAGACCACCAGGGTGTCGGCGCCGGGGCCGTTGGTGATCCACATCTTCGAGCCGTTGAGCACGAAACGGTCGCCGCGCCTGTCGGCGCGGGTCTTCATCGACACCACGTCGGAGCCGGCGCCGGGCTCGGACATGGCGAGCGCGCCGAGATGCTCGCCGGAAATCAGGCGGGGGAGGTAGCGGGCCTTCTGCTGCGCGGTGCCGTTGCGGCTGATCTGGTTGATGCACAGGTTGGAATGGGCGCCGTAGGAGAGGCCGACCGCGCCGGAGGCGCGGCTGATCTCCTCCATCGCCACCACGTGCTCAAGATAGCCGAGCCCCGAGCCGCCCAATGCCTCCTCGACGGTGATGCCGTGGAGGCCGAGCGCGCCCATCTCCGGCCACAGCTCGCGCGGGAACTGGTTCTGGCGGTCGATCTCGGCGGCGCGCGGGGCGACCCTGTCCTGGGCGAAGGAGCTTACGGTGTCGCGGATAGCGTCGGCGGTGTCGCCGAGGCCGAAGTCGAACGGCAGCGCGCTGTCGGCAAGCATGATGGACCTCCCCGCATTGGTTGCTTTTGCGACCGTTATAGAGCGGGGCGACCGTCGCAGCCTAGGCCGACCTTCGTCAGGCCGACCTTCGTCAGGCGCAGACCGAAACCAGCGCCGGCGATTTGGCGCCGGTGACGAGGTGGTCGATCGCGGTGGCCCGCATCGGCCGGCCGAGCAGGTAGCCCTGCAACTCGTGGCAGCCGGAGGCCTGCAGGAAGCGGACCTGCTCGGGGGTCTCGACGCCCTCGGCCACCACCGTCATGCCGAGGCCGCGGGCGAGCGAGACGATGGCGTGGACGATCATCGCCGAATCGGCCGAATCGGCGAGGTCGCGCACGAAGCTCTGGTCGATCTTGAGCTTGTCGAAGGTGAAGCGCTTCAGATAGCCGAAGCTGGAATAGCCGGTACCGAAATCGTCCAGCGCTACCCGGCAGCCCAGCGCCCGCAGCCGGTTGATCACCGCCAGCGCCATTTCCGGGTCCTCGATCAGCACGCCCTCGGTGATCTCCAGCACCAGCCGTTCCGGCGCGACCTCGGTGGCTTGCAGGATGCGCTTGACGGTGCTCTCGATGTCGCCCTTCAGGACCTGGATCGGCGACAGGTTGACGGCGACGGTGAGCCCCGGCCAGCGCCGGGCATCCTCGCAGGCGCGCTCCAGCACGGCGGCGCCGAGCTTGTGGATCAGGCCGGTTTCCTCGGCGATCGGGATGAAGTCGCTGGGCGGGATCACCCCGCGCAAGGCGTGGCGCCAGCGCACCAGCGCTTCGACCCCGGTCAACACGTTGTCGGTGGCGGCGTAGACCGGTTGATACTCGACCAGCAACTCGCCGGTGAGGATGGCGGCGCGCAGCTCGCGCTCAATGAAGCGGCGGTGGCGCGAGTCCTTTTCGAGATCGGCGTCGTACACCGTCACCCGGCCGCGGCCGCTCGACTTGGCGACGTAGAGCGCAAGGTCGGCGCGATGGACCAGCAGGTGCTGCTCGGCGCCGTGCTCGGGCGACAGCGCGATGCCGATGCTGGCGCCGATCTCGATCTGCTTGCCGTCGATCGGCACCGAGCGGCTCAGCTCCTCGACGATGCGCACGGCGAAGCGGGACGCCAGTTCGCGGCTGATCGGGCCGTCGACCAGCACGGCGAACTCGTCGCCGCCGATCCGCGCCACGTTGACGAACGCACCGCATACCTCGCGCAGACGCCGCGCCACGTCCATCAGCAGGCGGTCGCCGGTCTGGTGGCCGAAGGTGTCGTTGACTTCCTTGAAGCGGTCGAGGTCGACCAGCATCAGCGCGAAGCCGCCGCCGCGCCGCGCCTTGCGGGTCTGCTCCTGCAACACCTCGAAGAAGGCGAGGCGGTTGGCGACGCCGGTCAGCGGGTCGGAGGTCGCCAGTGCCCGCGAGCGGCCCTCGCTGGCGGCGAGTTCGCGCGCGGCCTTGTCGACGTCGCGCAGAAGAAAGATCAGCAGCGCGCCGATCGCGGTCAGCACCACCACGGCGGTGGGGCCGAGCACGTCGAGCAGCGGCTTGCCCGGGTTGGCGTTGCGCCATTCCAGCGCGCCGACGCTGCCGCCGGCGACGCCGGCGAGCGGCAGCACCACCCGGCCGGCGGGCGCCCACAGCTGGGATTGGAACGACAGCGCCTCCAGCCCGTAGGTTTCGGCCAGCGTGCGGAGGGTGTCGTCGTCGAGCGTGCGCAGCACCACCACCGCGCCGGTGGTGCCGAGCAGCGGGTCGCGTTCGACCAGCGGCGCCGCCGCAGCGATCATCAGGCGGCCGCCTGCGGTGGCGAACCCGGCGTGCACCCGGCCGAAGCCGGTGATGCCGTCGTCGCCGCCACGGCCCAGCGCGGCGTCGCTGAGCGCCACCACGCTGGCGGCCAGCTCTTCCGGCAGTTCGGACTCGGCCGGCTCGCCGGCGACCGTCGCCGCCAGCAAGCCACCCTGCGACGACATCATGAAGCCGCGGATCTCGCGGATTCGCTCGGCGAGGACGACGCTGCGCAGCGCTCGGTCCTGCGGCAGTTCGGGGCCGAAGCCGAGCAGGCTGGGCTCAATGGCGACGCGGTCGGCCAGCGATGCCTGCCGCTTCAGCAGCTCGGACGTGATCGATTTGGCGGCGCGGGTTTCGCGTTCCACCGCCACGCGCTCGATGCGGGCATTGGTGTGCAGCGTGACGACGATGACGATGATGGCGCCGATCGCGATGAGTGCTGCGATAAATTCGCTGATGCGTGGCCGCATCACCGCTCGGGTCGAAGTGTCCGCCCTCGTCATGGGTCCGGCATCCCCAGTTGCGGAACCTATGTAACGGTAATGCCTTAACGCCAGGTCATCGAAACCGGTTAATGGGACATGTTGAGCCGGGCGATGTCGCGGGCGGCAAGTCTATGAGCCGGCTAAAGGCAACGGCATGCGTTGCCGCCGGGCGTCGTCTGCCGACCGCAGGCGCCGGTTCGGCGGCGGGACACGTTCAGCTCTTTCCGAACCACAGCGCGGCGATGCCGAGGAAGGCGCAGAAGCCGACGACGTCGGTGACGGTGGTGACGAACGGTCCCGACGACACCGCCGGGTCGGCGCCGAGCCGGTGGAGTGCCAGCGGGATCAGGATGCCGCCGAGCGCGGCCGCCACCAGCACGATGACCATGGCAAGGCCGATCACCAGGCCGAGGTCGGGGATGCCGAACCACGCCACCGCCACCGCGCCCATGATGACGGCGAAGGCGAGGCCGTTGATCAGCCCGGCCGCCGCCTCGCGCACCACGATGCGCATGGCGTTGCCGTGGCCGAGCTCGCGGGTGGCGAGCGCGCGCACCGCCACCGTCATGGTCTGGGTGCCGGCGTTGCCGCCCTGGCTGGCGACGATCGGCATCAGCACGGCGAGCGCGACCATCTTTTCGATCTCGCCGGCGAACAGGCCGATCACCACCGAGGCCAGCATCGCGGTGAGCAGGTTGAGGAACAGCCAGGAGAACCGGCTCTTGGCGATGTACCACACCGAGTCCGACAGCTCTTCATCGGCCTTGACGCCGCCGAGCGCCTTCAGGTCCTCGTCGGCCTCCTCCGCGATGACGTCGACGATGTCGTCGACCGTGATCACGCCGACCAGCCGTCCGGTGTCGTCGACCACTGGCGCCGACACCCAGTTGTAGCGCTCGAACAACCGGGCGACATCCTCCTGGTCGTCGGTGTCGCGGACCTGGTGCCACTCGTCGGACAGGATTTCACCGATCGTCACGCCAGGCCTGGAGCGCAGCACCACGTCCAGCGCCACCGCGCCCTTGAGGCGATAGAGCGGGTCGACCACGAACACTTCGTAGAAGCGTTCGGGCAGGTGCTCGGTCTCGCGCAGATGGTCGATGGTGCGGCCAACGCTCCAGAACGCCGGCACGGCGACGAACTCGGTCTGCATCCGCCGGCCGGCGGTTTCCTCAGGGTAATCGAGGCTGCGACTCAGCGCGGCGCGGTCGAGTTCGGGCAGTTGGTCGAGGATCTCGGCCTGATCCGCCTTGTCGAGGTCTTCCAGGATGTAGACCGCGTCGTCGGAATCGAGCTCGCGCATACCCTCGACCAGGGTGTGCGTTTCCAGCGCCTCGACGATGCGGGTGCGGACGGTCTCGTCCAGCTCGGTCAGCGCGGTGAAGTCGAACACCGGCCCCAACAGCTCGATCAGCCGCGGCTGGTCGTCGGGGGCGAGCACCTCCAGCAGGTCGCTCTGGTCGGCGGCGTGGAGGTCGGCGAACAGCGCCTTGAGACGCGCCGCGTCGCTGGCCTCGACCGCGTTCGCGACCTGCTCGATCAACTCGGGCCGGAGGTCGCCGTCGGTATCGCGCACGCCCGGTCCGGCGCCGTCCGTGATATGCTCGCGCGTGGCCTCATCGAGCATGGGCGCCTCCTTTCGGCGTGGCGATCGTTCTTGGGGGATTCTCAAGGGATTCGAAAGCGGTTGTAGGAAGGCTGCCGGGCGATGGCAACGCGGGCGTTGGTCGCGCGCGGGCGGTGCTGCTATAGCTGCGCCGCGCTGCCGCATGTGCTGGATGCGCCATTTCTCCGTCATGTTCGTTTCGCTGGCAGGCCCTGCCGGGAGTATTCATCGTGCGCCGCTGCCTTCTCCGCCGCCTTGCGGCCGGTATCGCCATCGTTGTGGCCGCAGTGTCTCTTGCCGACGTCGCTCTTGCCGACGTCGCGCCGCCGTCGGCGTGCGGGCCGGACGCGCTCGGCACCGCGCGGGTGATGGCGGTCGGGGGCGGCATCAGGGTCGGCACCAAGAGCTATCCGGACACCCTGGCGCTGGCCGACCGCGAGGTGGTGCTGACCTTCGACGACGGCCCGTGGCCGGCCACCACGCCGGCGGTGCTCGATGCGCTGGCGCGCGAATGCGTGAAGGCGACGTTCTTCCTGATCGGCGAGAACGCCGAGGCGCGGCCGGCGCTGGCGCGGCGCATCGTGGCCGAGGGCCACACCGTCGGCCACCACACCTGGTCGCACCCGATCCTGACCAAGATCGCGACCGCCGACGCCCTGGCCGAGATCGAGCGCGGCATGGCCGCCGACGACCGCGCCTCCTATGGCGCGGCAGCGGCGCCGCGGGTGCCGTTCTTCCGCTTCCCCGGTTTCGCCGACACCCCGGCGCTGCTGGAGGAACTGGCGCGGCGCAACGTCGCGGTGTTCGGCGCCGATCTGTGGGCGAGCGACTGGCGGCAGATGACGCCGGAGGCCGAGCTCGACCTCGTGATGTTGCGCCTGCGCGACGCCGGTCGCGGCATCGTGCTGTTCCACGACACCAAGCGGCACACCGCGGAGATGATGCCGGCGTTTCTGCGCGCGCTCAAAGCCGCCGGCTACCGCGTGGTTCACATCGTACCTGAGCGGATCGGACCTGAGCGGATACCTGCCCAGACCATTCCGGGACGACCGGTTTACTGATCGTTATCGGCCGCGCCGATACCCTCCAGCTCGATTTTGCCGCATTTAGACTTTCTAAAATGCGGCAACTGGGACGCATCCAATGAAATGTCTGCTCGCTTCTGCCGCGGCCGTGTCGATCGTCGCATCGCTGGCTGCCGGACCGACCTACGCATCCGAAGAGTGTCCGGGCAATCCTGACGCGCTCGGCACCTCGCGCGTGGTTGCGGTCGATCCGGCGACGCTGCCGCGCGTCGGTTTCATGCAGTACAAGGAAATGGTCGAGCTGAAGCCGAAGGAGGTGATCCTCACCTTCGACGACGGCCCGCTGACCAAGACCACCAGCGCGGTGCTGGAGACGCTGCGCAAGGAGTGCGTCAAGGCGACCTTCTTCATCGTCGGCCGCATGGCAAAGGCCTATCCCGCCATGCTGCGCCAGGTCGCGGCGGAGGGGCACTCGATCGCCACCCACTCCGTCACACATCCGCTGATCTTCCCCAAGCAGAGCTTCGACAAGGGCAAGAAGGAAATCGACGACGGCTTCACCATCGTCAACGAGATCCTGGCCCAGGACGGCCGCCAGGCGGCGCCGTGGTTCCGCTTCCCCGGCCTCGGCCGCACCGCTGCGTTCGAGAAATACCTCGCCGAGCGCGGCATCGTGGCGATGAGCGCCGACTTCCCGATCGACGACTGGCTGCATCGCTCGGCCGATCAGGTCTACAACATCGCGCTGGCGCGGCTGGAGGCCAACGGCAAGGGCATGTTCCTGATGCACGACATCCAGCCTTCGACCGTGGCGATGCTGCCGCGGCTGCTGCGCACGCTGAAGGAGCGCGGCTACAAGGTCGTGCACATGGTGCCGCTCGGCACGCCCAACGTCGAGGTGGCCCAGGCCGAGACCCGCGTCCGGGTGCCGTCGATGGCCAAGCAGCCGGCGACGTCGGCGCCGCCGCTCTCCCAGCCGGTGATGCCGATGCCGGTCACCGCGCCGCCGATCCCCAAGCCGGCCAACCCGGTGCTGCCGGAGTCCGCGGCGCCGGCGGGACCGCGCGCCGACGCCGGTGCCGCCGCCGCCAGCGACCCGGTGCTGACCAGCTCGGTGCCGCTGGCCTCGCAGGAGCTGCTTGGCCGCGACAACATCGTGCCGCTGCGGCGGGACGAGATGCCGTTCTCGGTGTTCTGGCCGTCCCAGGTGATGCAGGACCTGCGCGTGCTGCGCTGACGACCGACCGCGCTTGATATGGGCGCACGCAGCCGGCCGTGCTAATCGGGCCGCCAAGCTGGGTTCTGACTGCCGGGTTCTGACATGCCGACCCCCGACCACGCGGCGCTGGTGCTGTTTTCCGGCGGCCAGGATTCCACCGTCTGTCTCGGCTGGGCGCTCGACCGTTTCGACACGGTCGAGACGGTCGGCTTCGCCTACGGCCAGCGCCACCATGTCGAGCTGGCGGTGCGCCCGCGCATCCGCGCCCGCCTGGAGGCGTTGAAGCCGAACTGGGTCGGCCGGCTCGGCGACGATCACATCATCGACCTTGGCGTGCTGGGGCGGCTGTCGGAGACGGCGCTGACCCGCGACGTCGAGATCCGGCTGGCCGACAGCGGCCTGCCCACCACCTTCGTGCCGGGGCGGAACCTGATCTTTCTCAGCTTCGCCGCGGCGCTGGCCTACCGGCGCGGTATCCGCCACCTCGTCGCCGGCATGTGCGAGACTGACTATTCCGGCTATCCCGACTGCCGCGACGACACCGT
Source organism: Blastochloris viridis (assembly GCF_001402875.1). Lineage (NCBI taxonomy): Bacteria > Pseudomonadati > Pseudomonadota > Alphaproteobacteria > Hyphomicrobiales > Blastochloridaceae > Blastochloris > Blastochloris viridis. The sequence goes on from NZ_CP012946.1 coordinate 1,557,246, forward strand.
GAAGGCGATGCAGGTGGCGCTGTCGCTCGGCCTTGACCGGCCGGTGACCGTCCACACCCCGCTGATGTGGGTCGACAAGGCCGCTACCTTCGCGCTGGCCGAGGCCATCGGCGGTCCGACCTTTCTCGACGTGGTGGTCGAAGACACCCATAGCTGCTATCTGGGCGACCGCGCCACGCGCCACCCCTGGGGGTATGGCTGCGGCGGCTGCCCGGCCTGCCGGCTGCGCGCCGAGGGCTGGGCGCGATTCCAGAAGGTGCGGTGATGCAGATCGATACCCGCCGGCGCATCGAAGGCGCCGCCTTCCTCGTCCTGTTCGCGCTGACCATTCCGGTTGCCAACTGGATGGTCGGCAATGTCGGCACGGTGTGCGTGGCGGACGGCCCGTGCCTGGTGCCGGTGGCGCCGCACCTCACCGCGCCCTCCGGGGTGTTGATGATCGGGGCCGCGTTGGTGCTGCGCGATCTGGTGCAGCGCCGGCTCGGCGCCGGTGTCGCGGTGCTGGCGGTGCTGGCCGGGGCGGCGCTGTCGGCGTTGGTGGCACCGCCGGCGCTGGTGGTGGCGTCGGCGATGGCATTCCTGGTGTCGGAGCTGGCCGACCTTGCCGTCTACACCCCGCTGCAGCGCCGCGGGTTCGTCGCCGCGGTGGTGGCCTCCAGCGTCGCCGGCCTGGTGGTCGATTCAATCGTGTTCTTGTGGCTGGCGTTTGGCTCGCTCGACTTCCTGGCCGGCCAGGTGCTCGGCAAGGCGTGGATGGTGGCGCTCAGCGTGCCGGTGGTGACGTGGCTGCGCCGCCGCGACGCCCGCGCCGGGCTGGCGGCCGCCTGATCCGGCCGGTCGCACCACGTCCGGACGACCGGGCAAGATAGCGGCCGCCGGTCCGATTGCGCCGGGCGGTCGCGCTGAGCCTTTGGGTCGTCTCATTCTTGCCAAGCCGGTATCGGCTTTTGTGACCCATGCTCCTGGACATGGACGAGGCGGCGGCATGGACGCATTTTTCCTGATCTCCAAGCTGATCGGCTTCGTGGTGTCGCCGGCCAACGCCTTGATCCTGCTGCTGCTGCTCGGCGTCGCCACTTTGCGCTGGCGGTTCGGCCGCCGGCTGGCGGCGCTGGCGACGGTGCTGCTGGTGGTGTGCGGGCTGTCGCCGCTGGCCAATGTGCTGCTGGCGCCGCTGGAGCAGCGCTTTCCACGCTGGGATGCCGGCCGCGGCCTGCCGGACGGCATCGTCGTGCTCGGCGGCGCCATCGACAATGCCGCCTTCGCCCGGACCGGCGACCTCGCCCTCAACGAGGCGGCGGAGCGGATGACGGACGCGGTGGCGCTGGCGCGGGCCTATCCGGCGGCGCGTCTGGTGTTCGTCGGCGGCAGCAGCGGGCTGGTCGACAGCGGCGCTACCGAGGCGGACGCGGCGCGGGCGTTCTTCGCGCGGATGGGGGTGGCGCCGGAGCGAATCGAGGTCGAGGACCGCTCGCGCAATACCGTCGAGAACGCCGCGTTCACCAAGGCGCTGGTGCAGCCCAAGCTCGGCGAGCGCTGGCTGCTGGTCACCTCGGCCTGGCACATGCCGCGCGCGATCGGCTGCTTCCGCGCCGCGGGGTTCGCAACCGAGGCCTATCCGGTCGATTTCCGCCTGCCGGGGCAGGGCACGCTGTGGCCGTTCTTCTTCGTCTCGGACGGGCTGCGCCGGCTCGACCTCGCCAGCCGCGAGTGGATCGGCCTGGCCAGCTACTACGCCACCGGGCGGATCGACACGCTGTTCCCGGCGCCGTGACGCCGGCTCGCCGGCCTTTGGGCGGTTTTGCGCGAGCGTCCGCCGATCTGGCGGCACCAGGGCGGTCGCTCCAAGCATTTGAGTTGAAGCGTTTTTCTGAGAATTCTAGTCGTTGCGCGGCAGGCCGAGGCGATAGACCCCCTTGAAGTCGGTGGGGTCGACCGGCTTGCCCTTGCGGGTGATGACGAGGCGGCCTTCGAGCGCGAGGCGCACCGCGACGCGGCGCACCACCGGCAACAGGGGGTGCCAGTCCGGCGTGCCGCTGGCGGCGCGGGCGGCGTCGGTCGGACAGATGGTGCCGCCGGCGCGGGCGGTGGCGAGGCTGAGGATGGTGCGGGCGACCGCGTCCTCGTCGATATCGGTCATGGCGGGGGCGTTCTTGATGCGAGGAACCGGACGGCGGCTGGCGCGTTCGGCGGTTGAGGGCGAAGTCCGACGCCCGTGGCGCAGACTCACCGCGGGTGGACCATGCAGGCCATACGACAGGAGCGCGCGATGGACACCCCCGTTGACGATCGGGCCGTGAACGATCCGGCCGACGACGCCCCAAACAGCGGCGAGGGCTGGCAGGCGGTGGCCTTTACCGGCGGTGCGGCGCTGGCGTTCGCGGTGCTGGCGGCGATGGCCAGCTTCACTTGAAGGCGACCGGGTCGCCGGCGAACACGTCGCCGAACTCCGGGCCGTGCTGGCGTCGCAGCATCACCACCAGCACCGCCAGCGTGGTCGCCAGCAGAATCCAGGCGTTGACGAACCAGCCGAGATAGCCGAGCGCGAAGAACAGCGCGCGCTGGCCGCGGTTGAAGTGGCGGGCGGCGATGATGTGGACCTTGGCGGTGCGGTCGGCCATCGCCAGCGCCGCCGGGTCGTCCTTGTACGCCGCGGGCGGCACCGAGCCCATCATGATGGCGGCGTAGTTGAACAGCCGGTACGACCACGCGAACTTGAAGAAGGCGTAGACGAACATCACCGTCAGCCCCAGCGACTTCAGCTCCCAGGTGCCCTGGGTGGCGTCGATCGCCAGCGGCAGTTCGACCAGCAGCTTCTGCACGTCGGCCGATGAGCGCAGCAGCGCCAGCGCCCCGCCGATGGCGAACAGCGAGGACGAGGCGAAGAACGCGCTGCCGTTCTGCAGGCTGGCGGTGATCTGGGTGTCGACAATGCGGACCTCACGGCTCAGCATCTGCCGCATCCAGGCGTGCCGGTAGCGGTCCATGACGTGGTTGAGGTTGCGCGCGCCGTACGGGCTCCACTCCAGCACCGCGTGGTAGCACAGCCACGCGAGGGCGAAGATGGTGATCGCGCCAAGGTCGAGCGGGGTCAGGCCAAACATGGCTCCGCTCTTGCGGCAGGATCGGCGCCAATGCAAGCAGCGAGCCGACGCGGCCAAGCGACGCTGTCCGGGTGACCTATGGTCATGCCTTGCGCACCGAAGCGCGGGCAGGGCAGGAGCGCCGCGGCACGCGCGGGCCGAACATCCCGCTGAATTGTGTTGTCGCGGCCGGGATTTTCGGCGAACGGAAAGGGGCCTTGGCCGGGGATGCCGGGGCGAATTTCGGCTGGAGCTTCGCCATGCTGCGCCTTGTGATCGGCAACAAGAACTATTCGTCGTGGTCGATGCGGCCGTGGCTGGCGATGCAGGTCGCCGGCATTGCCTTCGACGAGGTGCTGATCCCGCTCTATGACGGGGACTACAAGGCCGCGATCCTTCGCCATTCGCCGACGGGCAAGGTGCCATGCCTGATCGACGGCGATCTCCGGGTGTGGGAATCGCTGGCGATCCTGGAGCACCTCGCCGAGCGCTTTCCGGACCGTGGGCTGTGGCCGGCCGATGGTGCGGCGCGGGCCGAGGCGCGCTCGGTTGCCGCCGAGATGCACGCCGGTTTCTCCGCCGTGCGCCGCCTTCTGCCGATGAATCTCGCGCGGCCGATTGCACCGCGGGCGCTGACGTCGGAGGCCGCCGCCAATGTGACGCGTGTCCTCGCCATCTGGCGCAGTTGCCGCGAACGGTTCGGCGCCGGCGGGCCGTTCCTGTTCGGCGCGTTCAGCGCGGCGGATGCCATGTTCGCGCCGGTGGTGACGCGCTTTCGCACCTATGACGTTGCGGTCGACGAGGACGCTGCCGCCTACATGGCGGCGGTCGAGAGCCTGCCGGCGTTCAAGGCCTGGAAGGCCGCGGCATTGAAGGAGCCGTGGGTGATCGAAGCCAGCGAGGTCGACTGGCCCGAGGTCAAGCGCATGAGCTGATGCGGACCACGGTCCGTCCCGGCCGCACCTTCCGACCGGTTGCGACCTGAACCAACGGTCAACTTCCGTCACCCCTGCGCTTGCGTCATAAATGCGGGGAACCGGCCGCAAAAAAGTGCCGGGCTGTTCGGGAGGCCTTGGTGGCTGTCATTGCGTCCAGCATCGACACCGGCGCGCCGGTATTTGCGGAAAACCGGGCCGCCATGGCGGCGCTGGTCGAGGAGCTGACGGCGCGGCGCGCCGAGGCGGCGCTGGGCGGCAACGCCAAGACGCGCGAGCGCCACGTCGTCCGCGGCAAGCTGCTGCCGCGAGAGCGGGTGATGCGGCTGATCGACCCCGGCACGCCGTTCCTCGACCTCGCCCCGCTTGCCGCGTTCGGCATGTACGAGGGCGACGTCCATGGCGCCGGACTCATCGCCGGCATCGGCCGCGTCGAAGGGCGCGAGTGTGTCATCGTCTGCAACGACGCCACCATCAAGGGCGGCACCTACTACCCGCTCACCGTCAAGAAGCACTTGCGCGCCCAGGAGATCGCGGCCGAGAACCGGCTGCCGTGCGTCTATCTGGTTGATTCCGGCGGCGCCAACCTGCCGCACCAGACCGAGGTGTTTCCGGACCGCGACCATTTCGGCCGCATCTTCTTCAACCAGGCCAAGCTGTCGGCGGCCGGCATCGCCCAGGTCGCGGTGGTGATGGGCTCGTGCACCGCCGGCGGCGCCTATGTGCCGGCGATGTCGGACGAGACCATCATCGTGCGCAGGCAGGGCACCATCTTCCTCGGCGGCCCGCCTTTGGTGAAGGCGGCGACCGGCGAGGTGGTGTCGGCCGAGGATCTCGGCGGTGCCGACGTCCACGCCCGCCACTCCGGCGTCGCCGACCATTATGCCGCCGACGACAGCCATGCGCTGGCGATCTGCCGGCGCGTCGTCGGCAACCTCAACACCCGGAAAGCCATCCACATCGCGCTGCGCGAGCCGCGCCCGCCCGCCTATGACGAGGCCGAGCTCGACGGCATCGTGCCGGCCGACAACCGCCGACAATACGACATCCGCGAGGTGATCGCGCGGCTGGTCGATGCCTCCGAGTTCGACGAGTTCAAGCGGCTTTACGGCACCACTCTGGTCACCGGCTTCTCGCACATCCACGGCATCCCGGTCGGCATTATCGCCAACAACGGCATCCTGTATTCGGAGAGCGCGCTGAAGGCGGCGCATTTCGTCGAGCTGTGCTGCCAGCGCCGGGTGCCGCTGCTGTTTTTGCAGAACATCACCGGCTTCATGGTCGGGCGCGAGTACGAAGCCGGCGGCATCGCCAAGGACGGCGCCAAGATGGTGACGGCGGTGGCGTGCGCCAATGTGCCGAAGATCACCGTTATCGTCGGCGGCTCGCACGGCGCCGGAAATTACGGCATGTGCGGGCGGGCGTACTCGCCGCGCTTTCTGTTCTCCTGGCCGAACTCGCGCATCTCGGTGATGGGCGGCGAGCAGGCCGCGGTGGTGCTGGCGACGGTCAAGCGCGACAACATCGAGGCGGCGGGCGGGGCGTGGTCGCTGGAAGAGGAGGCCGCGTTCAAGGCGCCGATAAGGGCCAAATACGAGGCCGAGGGCAGCCCCTATTTCGCCACCGCGCGGCTGTGGGACGACGGCATCATCGCGCCCGCGGAAACCCGCCGCGTGCTGGCGCTGGCGTTCTCCGCCGCGCTCAACGCCGAGGTGCGGCAGACGCGGTTCGGCGTGTTCCGGATGTGATGGCGCGCAGCATCGCTGCCGCCTGCTGTCTGGGAGAAGCTTCGAAGTGACCCGTCCGGGTCCGGGCGGCATCAGGCTAAGTGTTTGATTTTGTTTGGCTGGGGGACCTGGATTCGAACCAAGACTAGCGGAGTCAGAGTCCGCTGTTCTACCATTAAACTATCCCCCAAAATTCTGATGCAACATCAGAGCCTTGGGTCCGGGCTTCGCTGACAGCCTGTCGGCCACGCAAATCGCCGCCCCGGATGGGCACCATATAGCGACCTCATTTGGCGCGGTCCAGCCCCTGCGAACAACGAAGTCGCTTCTCAACAGGGTGGGTGCGGCCGCCCGGCGCCGAAACGGGCAGGGCGCGTCCGACGGTTCCGGGCTGATCACGTCGTGATCTCAAGGAAGCAACCTCGCCGGAAATCTCTGATCGGAAGGGGATTTCGGCGACAGGGATGCGAAACTCCGGCCGCGAGGCCCGATTTCGCGTCAGGACGCCCGGCCGTCGGGGGCGGTCTCGGCGGGCGGCGCCGGCGAATCGGCGGCCACGTCGACGTGATCGGGCTCGGCGTCACCGATCGGCCCTGGAGGCGAATCGGCCGGCTCGCTCGCCGCCGCGCTGATGGCATCGTCGGGCGCAGTCTCGTCGACCGCGGCTTGTTGGGCAGCGACTTCCTGAGCCGCGATTTCTTGGATGTGGCCCGCCGCGCCGGCGGCAGCCGCATTCTCCGGATCTGTTGGGTCGTGGTCCGCACCGTCCTGGCCGGCGATCTTTGACGCGGCGATCTCTTGCCCGGCGATCTCCTGCCCGGCGACCGCGTCAGTTGCGGGCTCTTGGGTTGCGGGCGGTCGGGCCGGCGCCACTTCAGCCAGCGAGTCTTCAGCCAGCGAGTCTTGGGCCGGCTCGTCTTGAGCCGGGTCAGCCGGGCTGTCGTCGGTGTCGCGGCCGGATTCGTCGTGCGGCGCCGGCTCGCTCGCCGCGGCCGGCGTGTCGTCGCCCAGGGCCGCGGGCGCGGCCTCGGCTATCTCCGCTGCCTCCGCCGGGATCGCCGCGGCGGCGAGGCCGATCGCGGCTTCCAGGATCGCGGCTTCCGCGGCGACCTGGAGCGCCTTGTCTTGAGTCGCAGCACCGTCCGCGGCTGGTTCGGCGGTCACCTCGCGGCCGGTCTCCAGACCGCTCTCCCGCTCGCTGTCCTGGCCCGTCTCCTGATCCGCGCCCTCGCCGGCGGCGGCCGGCTCCGGCTTGGCGGCGGCGCGGCTGGCGTCGAGGTCGGCCATCAACTGGTCGTGCAGCTTGTCGAGGGCGCGGTCGGCGTCGAGCCACCAGTCGGTGCTCCAAACCCGATGGATGCGCCAGCCGAGCCCGGTCAGCACCTGCTCGCGCAGCCGGTCGCGGTCGCGGGCGGTGGCGGCGCGGTGATAGGTGGCGCCGTCGCACTCCACCCCGGCGAGGTAGCGGTGCGGCGCGTCGGGGTCGACCACGGCGAGGTCGACGCGGAACGCCGACACCCCGACCTCGGCGCGGACGCTCCAGCCGCGGCGCTCCAGCGCCGCCTTCACCGCCGCCTCGAACGGCGAGGCCGAGCTGCGGCCGGCGGCGAACGCCTCGGCGATCGCGCCGGTGCCGCGCTCGGCGAATTCGAGGAAGTGCTTGAAGTCGCGCACGCCGCGCGAATCGGTGCGCGACAGGTCGATCTGCTCGGCCCGCAGCGTCGCGAACACCGCCAGCTCGCGGCGGGCGCGGGTGATGGCGACGTTGAGCCGGCGGTGGCCGCCGTCCCGGTTCAGCGAGCTGATGGTGGCGACCGGGCGGCCGCTGTCGTCGGGTGCCACCGCCACCGAGAACAGGATGACGTCGCGCTCGTCGCCCTGCACGGTCTCGAGGTTCTTCACGAACACCGGCTCGTGCCAGCGCGCCGGGTCGAAGAACGGCTCCAGCTCGGGACGGCCGCGGCGCGCCTCGTCGAGCAGGTTCTCGATCAGCCGCTGCTGCTCGGCGTTGAAGGTGACGACGCCGAGCGAGGAGCGCTGCAGGGTGAATTCGGGGTCGGCGAGGCGGCGCACGATGTCGCCGACCACCGCATCGGCCTCGACGCGGTTGACCCGGCCGGCGCCGCGCTCGTAGACGCCGCCCGGCACGTGGACGTAGCGCACCGCGGTGTCCCGGGTGAGCGGCGAGGGGAAGGTGACGAGGCGGCCGGCGTAATAGTGGGCGTTGGAGAACGCGATCAGGCTCTCGTGACGGCTGCGGTAATGCCAATCGAGCCGGAGCTGCGGAATGTTGGAGGCAAGGCACTCGTCGAGGATGCTCTCCTGGTCCTCGATGTCGGCGTCGTCGTCATTGGCGGCGCCGCGCTCGCCGACGCTGGTCGGCGGCAGCTGCTCGGGGTCGCCGACGATCACCACCTGGCGGCCGCGGGCGATGGCGCCGATGGCGTCCCATACCGGAATCTGCGAGGCCTCGTCGAAGATCACCACGTCGAACGGCGCCAGGTCGGGCGGCAGATATTGCGCGATCGACAGCGGGCTCATCATCACGCACGGCGTCAGCCGCGTCAGCACGTTGGGAATGCGCGCGAACAACTGGCGCAGCGGCCGGTGGCGGGCGCGCTTGGCCAGCTCCCGCGCCAGCGCGCCCCATTCCGGATCGGCGCCGAACGCGGTCGGCGAGGGTACCTCGCCAACCAGCCGCGACCGCACCACCCGCCGCGTCAGCTCGGCGACCTGCTCGTCGGCGGCGCGGAAGCGGGCAATGGTGTCGGCGTGGCGGACGGCGGTGAAGCCGCGCAGCAGGTGGTCCTCGGTCATGATGCGGTCGGCCTGCCAGCGCGCGTAGGCGGCCTCGAACGCAGCGTCGGCCTCGGCGGCGCCAATGGCGCCGCGGGCGATGGCGTCGACCAGCGGCGCCAGCCCGGCGGCGCGGGCGCCGGCGAGCGCGGCGTTCCAGTGGCACCAGCTCTGGGCCTGGGCGAGGTGGCTTTTCCAGCGCTCGGCACCGGCGATGGCGTCGTCGAGCCAGGACGGGCCCGCGGTGAAGGCGGGCGGGCGCTCGCCGCCGCCGGCCAGCGCCGTCATCGCCTTGTGCGCGGCCACCATGGCGTCCAGCGCTGCGTTCAGCGCCTCCGCTGCGGTGCGCGCCTCGCCGCCCGGCTCGAACAGGTGGCGGAACTCGGTCTGCAGCAGAATTACGTGGTGGAGGATCTGGTCGGCCTCGACGCCGGACAGCGCCTCCAGCTTGGCGGCGAGCTGGCGGGCGTAGTCGGTCCATTCGAGCCAGACCCGGACGGTGGCGGCGTCGGTGTCGAGCCCGGCGAAGGTGGTGCCGACGTCGCCCAGCCGGTCGCCGAGCGCGTCGGCGGCCCTGGCGAAGTCCTTGATGTCGATCAGGATGGCGAGGTCGGCGCCGATGTCGCCGCCGAGCCGCGCGGTGGCGAACGGCTGCAGCGCCTGGCGCACCCGCTTCTGGCGGGCGCCGCGCACCACGAAATTGGCGGTGGTGGCGGCGATCCAGTCCGACAGCAGCGCCCGCAGATCCTCGCGATAGACGCTGGCGCGATAAGGCGCGCTGAGGCCGCCGGCGAGCTTGCCGGCGCGCGCCTGCAGCGCTTCGAGTTCGGCCAACGCCTGGCGCACCTTGTCGACGCCGACGCCGAGCACCTTGACGCCGTCGTCGGCAGCCGGGTGCAGCAGCAATTGCCCGAGCGCGCGCAGCGCCGAGGTCGCCGACGGGGAGTCGGCGACGGTGAGCCCGATCGAGGCGCCGAACGCCTCGGCCCTGCCGCCCAGCGCGCGCGCCGCGGCGACGAAGGCGTCGATGGCCTGCTCGAACTCGGCCCGCCAACGCGGGCTCCAGTCGGTCACCGCGATGCCGCGCAGCGCATGGTGCGCCGGCTCGCCGACGTCGGCGAGGGCGATGCGGATGTCGCCGATCAGTTCGCGCAGCCGGGCGAGCTGATCGGGGGTGTGCTCGGCGTCGCCGAAATCGAACCGGACGGCCTCGAAGCGGCCGCGCGCGGCAACGACGCGGCCGAACGCCTCGTGCGCGGTCATGCCGCTCGGCCGGCGGCGGTGGAGCGCCTGCACCAGCGCGTTGAGCTCGTCGCGCAGCCGCGCCAGCACCGCGGTGGCGACGTGCCAGCCCTCGGTCGAGGGCGCGGAGCGCTCGTGCCAGGCCATCTTGAGCTGGCCCAAGACGGCGGACTTCTGCGCCTTGGCGGAGTGGACCTCCAGGCAGTATTCGCCGAGGCCGATGTCGCGCAGCCGGCGCTGCACCACCTCCAGCGCCGCGGTCTTCTGCGACACGAACAGCACCGAGCGTCCCAGCGCCAGGCACTGCGAGATCATGTTGGCGATGGTCTGGCTCTTGCCGGTGCCGGGCGGCCCGAACAGCACGAAATCCTTGCCGCTTGCCGCCGCCACCACCGCCGACAGCTGCGAGGAATCCGCCGGCAGCGGCGCGAACAAATCGGAGGGATGCAGCGTGCCGTCGATGGCGTCCGGGGTCGGAAACGCGACGTCGTCGCCATAGGCGTGCTGCGGCGTGTCGATCAGGTGCTTCACCACCGGGTTGCGCTTGAGCAGATCGGTGCGCTCCACCAAATCCTTCCACATCAGGAATTTGGTGAAGGAGAAGGTGGCCAGCACCACGTCGGGCGCGACTTCCCAGCCATCGAGGTCGCGAATGTGGGTGCGCACGATCTGAAGGATGCGCGCGATGTCGAGGCCGGACTCGTCGCCCGGCAATTCGCCCTCCAGCTCGGGCAGGCTGAGGCGGTAGTCCTGCCGCAGCATTTCCAGCAGGGTCGGGTTGAAGCGCGCTTCCTCCTCGTGGGCGGCGAGGCGGAAGCCGCTGCGCACGCTCGCGCGCTGCAGCGCCACCGGGATCAGCACCAGCGGCGCGCGGCAGAGCTTGCCGTCGGATTTTGCGCCGGTCTTGGCGCGGTCCTGCGGCCGCCACGACAGGAAGCCGACGGCGAGAAACAGGATGTTGGAGCCGCCGTCCTCGAATGCCGTCCGCGTCACCCGGAACAGCTCGGTCAGGCGGGCGTCGAGGTCGGCGGGCGTGAGGAAGGTGTGGAGCTCGTTGCGCTGCTCCAGCGCTTCCAGCACGACGTTGCGGCGGGCGTCGTCCTGGCGCTGGGCGATGAACAGCGTCGGGTCGCGCGGGTCGGTGTCGCCGAGCACGTCGCTCTTGGGCAGCAGCTTGAAGCGCTTGCCGGCCGACAAAAGGTCCTCCAGCCGGGCCGGGACGGTGCAGTCGAGCGCGACCGCGGTCTTGCCGTCCTTGAAGTTCAGCAGCCGGTTGCGCAGCGACAGATCGAGCAGCTTGCGCTTCCAGCGCTCCAGCCGGTCGAGCCGGGCGTCGGCGGCTTCGCGGACGACGACGTCCTCGGCGAAGCTCGGCGCGTCGTCGAGGCCGATGTCGACCGGGGGGCGCTCGGTCGGGGCGGGCGGGGAGGCCGGCTCGGCAAGGTCGAGCGGGCGGATGCCGCGGGTGCGGGCGCGCTTGACGTCGAGCGCGAATTCCAGCGCGCTCGGCGCGCCGTCATCGAGCAGCTTGGCGGCGTGCTCGACCGCCTGGCGGAACCGCGCCGGCGGGGTCTGGGTCAGCAGCGTGGTCTCGATGAAGATCAAATCGTCGAGGTCGCGCCGCTTGCGCAGCACCTGGCCGTCGTCGACCACCGCGGCGGAGAAGCCGTCGTCCTTCAGCCACAGCCCGACGAAGGCGTGGCCCTTGGTCAGCACCACCAGCGGGTTGAGGTGGGCCTGCTCCAGGCAGGCGGCGAACAGCAGGGCGCTGTCGAGACAGGTGGCGAGGCAGCGTTCGAGAATGTCGCTCGGGCTGCGCACCTTCTGGCCGGTCTGCTCGAAGCTGGCGGGCGGCAGCACGTAGGCGATGCTGCGGCCGGCGAGCGCCGACCAGATGGCGCCGGCGGCCTCCCACGCCCGCTGGCGCGAGCCGGCGGCATAGCCGGCGATCTCGTTGCCGCGGCCGGCGACGGCCAGCCTGGCGGCGGCGTCGTGCAGCACCACGTCGACGGCGGGGTCGTTCGGCCGCACGAACGCGGCCAGAAGCTCGGGCGCCGCGGCGCTGCCGCCCCAGTGCGAGGGCGGCAGCAGTTCGATCGGGAAGGTCTGGCCGGCCAGGGTGGCGCCGCCGCTGGTGGCGGTGATGGTCACGCTGCCGCGGATGGTCTCGGTGACGTTGCGGAGAAAGCCGGCGTCGAGTGCAAGGTCAGGCGTGCGCAGGTGGTGGGTGGTGCCGGCGGCGATGGCGTCGATGCGAATCGTCAGCGGCTTGGCGAAGGCCGGCTCGGAGGCGATGGCGACCTCGACGTCGGACACCGCCGCGGCGCCGCCGTTGTGGAGGACGATTTCGTGAATCAGGGGAACGGCGTTCTGATGGAACGCGGCGCTGAGATGGCCCGCAATGGCGCCCCTGATGACGAAGCCGGTTTCACTCACAACGGCTGTTCCCTGTTTCCGGCAGGACAATATCTGCTGCCGTTAGGTTTGTTGTGACCGGTCGGCAAGCGCTTTTATAGCGGATCGATGCTGGATGCGATCTGGCGCGGCGGTCGCAACCGACCCGAATAACCCGCAATTGCACCCGTGAGCTGTCGGATATTTCCACCGAAAGGGGAACTCCGGCGAATTGTCATCGGAACTCCTGCGCCCGCAGGTTAACCCCGCAACGTGACGAAAGTGCCCGCGCCGCGTGTTGCCGCCGGCCTGCCGTCGGTGCCGTCCTGTGACACGGTTTGCAGTCGGTCAAGCCGGCAGCCGGACGCAGTTTCGGCGAGAGGCCGGCTATCGAACACGGATTTTCGACGAAACTGCGTCCGGGATCACCAAGGGATCACCCGGAAACCGTATCAGTCCGGCTCCGCCGGGGCGCTGTAGCGGCGCTCGATCATCGCCCGCAGCTGCCGGCGGCTGTCGGCGGGCCCGACGTCGGCGGTGAGGCGGTCGGCCTCGGCGGCGAGGTCGTCGTCCTTGATCACGTCGCGGAACCAGCGGGCATAGTCGCCGCGGCGCAGGTGCCACAGCCAGGTCATGTCGTCGAGGCCGTCGGCGATCTGCATGAAGATGGACAGGTTGTGGGCGCGGAGATTGAGCAGGCCGCTCGGGCCGCGGAAGTAGAAGCTGCGGTCGGCGCCGAGCCGGCCTTCGGCATATTTGCGGGTGTGGCGCTGGCGCTCCTGGCGCGGCAGGTCGGCGGCGATCCAGCGCGGCGGCTGGTCGTCGGCGCGGTCCCAGAACAGCACCTCGTTCGGCCGTCCGGCCGGCGGCGGCACCGGCGGCGGCGGAAGGTCGAGCGTCCGGCAGAAACTGGCGATCACCTCGCCGGCGGTCGGCCCGACGCCGATGACGGTGCCGACGCCGGCGAGCACGGTGGGGCGCACCGCCTCCGGATGCACGGTGACGTAGATCGTCGACGCAGCGGCCGCGACCAGTACGCCATCGGCGGTGTCGGAGCTGGCGGGCAGCATGTGGTGGGCCTCGTCGGCCACCAGCCAGTGCGGCCGGGCGGTTCGGCGGCGCAGCTCGCCGATCGGCGCCAGGAGGTCGGCGAAGAAGCGCGGCCGGTCGGCGATGGCGATGCCGAGCATGTCGACCACCAGCACGTTCGTCGTCGCCTTGCGCAGGAGGTCGAGCACTTCGTCGGCGACCGGCGCCCGGCTGGCATCGCCCAGCACCACGGCGTCCTGAAGCGTCTCGTAGTCGCCCTCGGGGTCGAGCACGCAGGTCTGGAAGCCCTGGGCGGCGAGCTTCTCAAGAATGGCGGTGACCAGGGTCGACTTGCCGTGCCCGGAGGCGCCGGCGATCAGCACGCCGCCATGGGCGAAGCGCAGCGCCGCGCTGCCGTCGGCGCCGAGCGGGATGCGGTGGCGCTCGGCGGCAAGCGAGGCGAAGCGGGCGTCGTCGGCGATCAGCGCGTCGATCGCCTCGACCACGCCGGCACCGTGGTCGGCGGCGGTGACCCAGTCGGCGGTTGCCTTGACGGCGTCGAGGGCATTGGCGACCGCGACGCCGCAGCCGCTGACGCTGAGGAAGGCGAGGTCGTTCTCGGCGTCGCCGATCGCGATGGTGTTGATCGGGGCGAGGTCGAAGGCGGCGAGGGCGGCGCTGAGCCCGCTCGCCTTGTTGATGCCCGGCGCCAGCACCATCACCGCGCCTTTGTTGAAGACGATCTGCCAATCGAGCCCGAGATTGCGGATGCAGGCCAGCACGGTGGTCTCGTGCGGCTCTCGGGTGGCGATGATGCCGCGGCCGACGACGAGCGGCGCCACGCCGCGGGCGCGCAGCGCCTCCACCAACTGGGGCGGCGGAGGCGGCGCGATCGGCCGCTCCTCGCCGGTGGCCGGGAAATAAAGCAGCGCGCCATTTTCGGCGACAATGACGTCGAACAGGTTGGCGCGATCGAACACCTCCAGGAGGTCGCCGAGGTTGCGCCCGGTGACCATCGCCAGCCAGCGCCCGCTGGCCTTCAGCCGTTCCAGTGCGGCGACGGTGGCGGAGTCAACCCGGCCGTCGTGGGCCAGCGTGCCGTCGTAGTCGGTGGCGAACGCGATCAGGTCGATAGGGTTCATGGTCGGCGCTCCGCAGCGAAGTTCAATCGTGCGCACGGTCGCATGGTTCCGCGACGGCATCGCGCTTCGAGCCCGACATCCGGCGCTTGGGCGCAGGTGGCGGAATTCATCTCGCATTCAACGCCATGCGGCTCGGTACGTCTGGACGCTTGCATCTGTGTGCCAGGGACGGGCCGTCAACCCCGTTTGCCGAACGCTTCGAGCGCGGCCTTGAGCTCGGGGTTGGCGGTGGCGTGCGCCTCAACCGGAATGCCGCGGGCGATGGCCTGCCAGGCCTGGCGGATCGAAGCGGCGCCGCCGCGCGGTCCCATCGGGTGGCCGAACACGCCGCGGCCGGGCACGAAGCCGAAATCGGTCGAGCCGATCTTGTGGAACACGCCCTCCAGCGTCGCCGCCGAATCGCTGCCGCCGGGCACCGGCAGGCACGGCTTGATCGGGCCCATCGGCTCCAGGCAGGCGTGGATGCACGCCACCACCTCGTGCTCGGGCGTCATCATGCGCGGGCCGAAGCCGGGCATGATCACCGCGTCGAACCCGGCGAGGCGCTGCAGCCGGGTGAACACCCGCGAATGCACGCCGTAGCCGGCAAGCCGGCTGAAGGCGGCGATGAACGGGAAGTGGGCGATCAGCGGCACCTCGGCGTGGCGGCGCAGCATGCGCACCCCGCTGAGGCCGACCGGCATGGCGTTGACGAGCAGCGCATTGGCGCCGGCCTCGACCGCGACGTCGTGCAGCTCGATCAGGCGGTCGACCTCGTCGGTGATGTTGGCGAGGTAGATTTTCGGCTCGCCGGTTTCCTGCTCGGCCCGCCGCCGCGCCGCGCCGAGCGCGGCGGCGCGGGCCTTGAGCGGGCACCACGGAATATCGGCCAGCATCTCGTCGTCTTTGGCGATGTCGAGCCCGCCGAGCCAGCTCTGATAGCCGAGTTCGGCGAACGGCTCGGGCGGAAGCCCGATGTTCGGCTTGATGACGCCGAAGAAGATCGGCCGGTCGAACGCCTTCAAGCGCTCGCGCAGGCCGTTGAGGCCGAATTGCGGCCCCTCGAACGCGGCGAGATAGGACGCCGGAAAGCGGATGTCCTCCAGCCGGATCAGCGGAATGCCGGGGGCGAAAAACACCCCTTCGCCCAGCACCGCGGACAGCAGGTTGGGCAGGCGCGGACCGAAATTGCCATGGGGGTGGGCGATGGTCGCGCGGCAGGCGTGGACCTCGCCGCGCACCGCGCACTCGACCGGGATGGAGAAGCCCGACGGCCGCGGCTCGGCGCGGAGGTCAAGCACCTTGGCGGCGAAGCGTGGCCGGAAATCTTCGTCGACGCCGACTCGCCGCCACTGCGCGGTTGATTGTTCGCTGGCAAGGTGGGCGGCGGCCTCGTGGGGGTCGCCGGCGCACTCGAAGCTGAAATCGAGCTCGATATAGTCGTCGAGATTGAGATCGGCGCGGACGGCAAAAAAGCCGGCGATGTCGTCCTTCGTCATGAGGTCAGTGAATCCCGATCAGTTGCAGGTCGAGGTGGCGCCGCTCGCGCGGCCCGTCCAGCTCGATGAAGAACACCGACTGCCAGCCGCCCACCATCAGCTCGCCGTCGGCGACCGGGATCGCTTCGGAGGCGTTGACGAACAGCCCGAGCAGGTGGGCGTGGGCGTTGTCGCGGCCGTCGACGGTGGAGAGGTTGTGCAGCCAGTCGCCGTCGCGCGGCACCAGCCGCTTGAGGAACGTGACCATGTCGCGCTGAAGCTGGGCCTCGCGCTCGTTGAGGTTGACCCGCGCGGTGGTGTGCGGCGAGATCACGGTGAGAAGGCCGTCCCGGACCCCGCTCGCGGCGACGAAATCGCGCAGCTGCGGGGTGACGTCGACAATCTGAATGGGGTCGGTGGTGGCGAGGTCGAGCCGGTGCCTGAGGATTTTCATGGAAACGTCCGGGACTGCCTGTGACGCGTCTTTCGCAAGGGCGGGAGCCGGGCTCGCGAAAGAAAATACGAAAAACCAAAAGATTAACGTGCAGAGCCGAGCCAGTCGGCATCGTCCGACGCTTCTGCCTTGAGTAGTCGGGCGGACGGTGGGGATCAAGCCGAGGGGAGGACGTACGCGCCGGCCCGCAGTCGGGCGGCACTCGGGCCGGACGCGTCGCGTCGCCGTGGGCGATGCCGCCCGCCTGAAATGGCGGCATCAAACTGGCGGCGGCGGACTTCACTCGCCCTGGCCGCCTTGCGACAGAGATTTTGCGGAATGAAAGCTTGGAAAGCTTGGAGAGACCGCTTGGTGCAACCGGATCGGCTGGCGCTAGCCGGCGCCGAACGTGATCACCGCCCAGCCGACGATGCCGAACAGGCAGAGCCCGATCAGCGCGGGCATTTCCCAAGGTTCCTCGGCGCGGATGCGCTCAGCAGGCGTCATCAGACGCGGATCCTTGCGCGGATGCCGGGTGGGTTCCATCGCGTTCTCCTATCGCTGGAAACACCAACCCTGAAGGGGCGGGCCGGGTTGCCGGCGCGGACAATCTGTCGCGCACTTGGCCGAGGGAACCGGCATTCGACGAAAGTCGATCCCGCTGGGATGGAAGGTTTCGGCGCCAAGCTGCACGCATTGCGACCGTAGTTCGGCAACACCAGGATTCGCCGCCGGATGGCCGCAAAGTGGTCGCGGTTCATTCATGTCGGGTTCAGGCCCTTCCGCCCATTGTTTAGTGCCGTTCCAGAAGGATCGGTTTACCGAAACCGGACAACCAACAGGTGTCCTGACATGGTCTCGCGTTTTCTGCTCGTCGGAGTTGCCGCAGCGATGCTGTTCGGCGGCGTTGCGATTTCGGCGCCGACCCCGGCGTCGGCGCAGGAGGCCGGCATCGAGCTGGTGCAATATTGGGGGGATGGGCCGCCCCGGCGCCATTATCGCCGGCCGCCGCCGCCGCCGCCGCGGTACTGGGGCCATTCTCGCCGGCCCTACTACGACCGCCATTACCGCCGCCCGCCGCCGCCGCCGCCGCGTTATTGGCGGGGCGACCGGCCTTATCGCTATTACTGACCGGGGACCGGCCCGAGCCGGTGTCCGGCGGGGCCGGCCGACCCGTTTGCCGTCCGGATCCGGGAGACGTCGCAATCCCGGATCCGTCCCTGCCGGCTGCTCGTAAGTTGGGGCGGCGCCGGCGCAGCGACGCCCGCGCGTGCGATTGGAGGCACCCATGACGTTCGGATTTCTCAAGAAGGCGATGGCGACGGTGCTGGCCGCGATCACCCTGGTGAGCTTCGCCATGCCTGCGCAGGCGCAGTGGGGGCCGCCGCGCCACCACTATGGCTACGGTCCCGGGCCGGGTCCGCACCATTATTACGGGCCAGGTCCCTCTCGCTACTACTACGGGCCGGGCCCGTACTATCGCCCTGGCCCGCGCGGCTATTACTACCGCCGTGACCGTGGCGACGGCGCCGCCGCCGCGGTCGCCATCATGGGCCTTGCGGCCGGTGCCGCCATCGCGTCGCAGAGCCGGCGCTGCTGGATCGAGCAGCGGCGGGTGCGGCTCGACTCCGGCCGCCGGGTGTGGCGGGATGTGCGGGTGTGCCGCTGACGGGGCGGCCGTCAGTCATCTTCCGTCGCGATCAGCGAGGCGTTGCCGCCGGCGGCGGCGGTGTTGACGGCCACCGTCTGCTCCTGCGCGAACCGCGGCAGGTAGTTTGGGCCGCCGGCCTTCGGGCCGGTGCCGGACAGCCCCGAGCCGCCGAACGGCTGGCTGCCGACCACGGCGCCGATCATGTTGCGGTTGACATAGACGTTGCCGACGCCGAGCCGCTCGATGACCCGCCGCACGGTGGCGTCGATGCGGCTGTGGATGCCGAGCGTCAGGCCGTAGCCGTTCGACTTGATGGCGTCGACCAGCTGGTCGAGGTTGCCCGCGCGCCAGCGCACCACGTGCAGCACCGGCCCGAACACCTCTTCCGTCAGTTGTTCCGGGCTATCGAGCGCAATGATGGCGGGGGCGACGAAATGGCCGCCGCTCGGCGTCGTGCCCCGCCAGACGAGGCGCCCGGCGGCGGCGTGGGCGGCGATCCAGCGCTCCAGCCGGGCTTTCGCCTCGGCGTCGATCACCGGGCCGACATGGGTCGAGGGCTGGCGCGGGTCGCCGACCTTAAGCTCGCGCGCCGCGCCCGCGATCATCGTCAGCATCTTGTCGGCGACGTCGGCCTGCAGGCACAGCAGCCGCAGCGCCGAGCAGCGCTGGCCGGCCGAGCGGAACGCCGAGGCCACCACGTCATCGGTGACCTGCTCGGGCAGCGCGGTGGCATCCACGATCATGGCGTTGATGCCGCCGGTCTCGGCGATCAAGGGCACGATCGGGCCGTCCTTCATGGCAAGGGCGCGGTTGATGGCGCGGGCGGTCGAGGTCGCGCCGGTGACGGCGACGCCGGCGACGAGGGGATGCGCCACCAGGTGCGCCCCGATTTCGCCGTCGCCCGGCACCAGATGCAGCGCCGACGCCGGCACCCCGGCGCGGTGCAGCAGCGAGGTCGCAAAGTCGGCGATCAGCGGCGTCTGCTCGGCGGGCTTGGCCACCACCGCATTGCCGGCCGCGAGCGCCGCCGCGATCTGGCCGACGAAGATGGCGAGCGGGAAGTTCCACGGCGAGATGCAAACGAAGACGCCGCGGCCGCGAAACGCCAGGGTGTTGTCCTCGCCGGTCGGTCCCGGCAGCTTGAGCGGGGCGGCGAACAACCGCTCGGCCTCGGCCGCGTAATAGCGCAGGAAATCGGTCGCCTCGCGCACCTCGGCCAAGGCGTCGTCGAGCGTCCGGCCGCCTTCGGCCTGAAGGAGCGCGATGGCGCGGCCGCGCTCGGCCTCCAGCAGGTCGGCGGCGCGGCGCAGCGCCCCGGCACGCAGCTCGGCCTTCGTTGCCGCCCAGGCAGCAAAACCGCGTTGCGCGGCGTCGACGGCAAGGGCCGCGGCTGCGGCATCGGCCTCGATCACGGTGCCGACCACGGTCTCGGCGTCGATCGGGCTCACCGCGAGGCGGGCCGTGCCAGGGATGGGCCTGCCGTCGATCCGGGGCGCGGCATCCGCCGCCGGCACGGCGCCGGCCGCGGCCTCTGCCAGCAGGGCATCGAGCGCGGCGCGGTGGCCGAACTCGACGCCGGCCGCGTTGCGGCGGCTGTGGCCGTAAAGGTCGCGCGGCAGCGGAATGCGGCGGTGGCGCGCCCGCTCGGGACGCGCAATCCAGCTCTGCGGCCTGACCAGCAGCGCGGAGATCGGCACCAACGGGTTGGCGGCGCCGGCGACGAAGCTCGAATTGGCGCCATTTTCGAGCAGGCGCCGCACCAGATAGGCGAGCAGGTCGGCGTGGCCGCCGACCGGGGCATAGACCCGGACCGCCGCGGCGGGGCGGCGGGCGGTGAGGTCGGCGTACATCGCCTCGCCCATGCCGTGGAGGCGCTGGAACTCATAGCCGTCGACGCCGCCGGCGAGCTCGATCACGCTGGCGACGGTCAAGGCGTTGTGGCTGGCGAACTGGGGATAGAGCCGCGGCCGGGCGTTCAGCAGGCGCTTGGCGCAGGCGAGAAAATTGAGGTCGGTCATCGCCTTGCGGGTGAACAGCGGATAGTCGGCAAGGCCGCGTTCCTGCGCGCGCTTGATCTCGGAGTCCCAATAGGCGCCCTTGACCAGCCGCACCATCAGCCGGCGGCCGAGCGCGGCGGCCAGCGCGTCGATATGCTCGATCACCGCGAGGGCGCGTTTTGAATAGGCCTGGACGGCGAGGCCGAAGCCGGTCCAGCCGTCAAGCTCGGGGGCGGCCAGCACCGAAGCGAACACCTCGAGCGAGAGTTCGAGCCGGTCGGCCTCCTCGGCATCGACGGTGCAGTTGAGGTGGTGGGCGCGCGCCGCCCTCGCCAGCTCCAGCATGCGCGGCACCAACTCGGCCATCACCCGGTCGCGGCTCACCGCCTCGTAGCGCGGGTGCAGCGCCGACAGCTTGATCGAGATGCCCGGCCGGGCCGGCAGCGGGGCGGCGCCGGCGTTGCGGCCGATGGTCTGGATGGCATTGGCGTAGGCGTCGAAATAGCGCTGCGCGTCCTCTTTGGTGCGGGCGCCTTCGCCCAGCATGTCGAACGAGAATAGCTCGCCGCGCCGCTCGGCGGTGGCGGCGCGGCCCAGCGCCTCGCCGATGGTGCGGCCGAGCACGAAGTGCGAGCCCATCAGCCGCATCGCCTGCCGGGTCGCGGCGCGCACCGCCGGCAAGCCCAGCCGCTTGACCAGCGCGGCGACGATGGAATCCGGCGTGGCGCCGGGCTGGATCAGGCGGGCGGTGACGCCGAGCGCCCAGGCCGAGGCGTGCACCAGCACGGTCTGGCCGTGGGCTTCCAGCTCGCCCCAATGGCCACGGCCGAGCTTGTCCTCGATCAGGCGGTCGGCGGTGGCCTCGTCCGGCACGCGGAGCAGCGCCTCGGCCAGCACCATCAACGCCAGGCCCTCCTGGGTGGAAAGCGCATAGGCCCGCAGGAAATCCTCGACGCCGCCGATGCCGCCGGCGCCTTTGCGGATCGCTGCGATCAGCTGGGCGGCCTCGGCGTCGATGCGGCGCTCGGCGTCGTTCGGCAGCGCCGCGGCGGCGAGCAGGCCGGCGGCGATGTCCTCGTCGGGGGCGGCGAACGGGGCCTCGAAGGGGGGCAGGGCGGTCATCGGCGGTCTCGCAAAGCCAACCAAGGGTTGGCCGAGACCAAGGAGGTTTCAAGCCCATAAAGCGGGCGGCCGTTGCGGCGCCGTATCGGCGACCGCGTGCCGGGCGCACGCGGGTGCCGAATGCCGTCACGGCAAAGCGGTGGACGCGGGCATTAAGCAACAGAAAACCGCAAGGCGACGGCCGCCTTGCGGTTCAACCTGTCGTGTCCAACGCGTCGATGTCCGCCGGCCGATACCGCCGGGATGTCAGACCGGCGCGGGTTGAGCGCCAAAAACGATGACCAGCGTGCCGATGATCGCGATCGCGCACAGGATCAGCACGGCCACGATCACCCAGGGCTCATCCTTGTTTCGCTCGCGCGCGGACATCAGCAGCGGGTCCTTGCGCTCGGGCGACGTGTTGCGCTCCAGGAGCGGAGCCTTGGTCTCCGTCACTCCGTCTGCGGCCTTTTCCATGACAGGTCTCCTCTCGCTTCGTTGGCCGGCACCGAGGTGCCGCGTGACTTCCTACCAGATGCCGCGCGGCAGCACCTCATCGATTGCCTTCGGCAAAACCGCTATCCGGCGCCGGTTCGCGGCAGCCTCTATACAGGAGTGCCGGCTTTGTGAAGTCGCAGCTTCGACGGCTTTTCAAACGGCTTGCGGGTCGAGCGGCCGCGGAACCGTCTCAGTCCGGGCCGCGGATGGTCGCCATCAGCGCCTGGCCGGCGCGGGAGGGCGCGCGCTCGCGGTGGCGGAGTGCCAGGAAGCGCCGGGCCAGCAGCCGCCGGGTCGGCGGCTCAAGGTCGAGCGCGCGCAGGGTGCCGGCGGCCAGCGCCCCGGCGACGGCGAGGCGCGACAGCACCGCGGCGCCGCCACCGGCCGCCGCAGCGGCCCGCACCGCCTCGTTGGAGGGCAGTTCGAGCAGGATGGCGAGGTCGGCCATCGTCAGGCCGGCGGCGGCCACCATGGCCTCGAACAGGGCGCGGGTGCCGGAGCCGCGCTCGCGCGCCACCCAGCGCATCGCCCGGATGTCGTCCGGCGTCAGCGCCCGGTCGGGGACACCGGCGAGGCCGGGCGCGGCGACCGCCACCAATTGGTCCTCCGCCACCGCCTCGACCGCGAGCAGCGGGTGGTCGACCTCGCCCTCGACCAGGCCGAGTTCGACGATGCCGGCGCCGACCTGGCTGGCAACGAACGCGGTATTGCCGATCGCCAGCGACACCGTTACGCCGGGGTGGGCGGTGCGGAACGCCACGAGGCGCGGCGGCAGCCAGTCGTTGGCCACGGTCTGGCTGGCCGCCACCGCGACGTGGCCGCGGGCGAGCCCGGCGAGGTCGGCCAGCATCGCCTCGGCCGCCGCCGCCCGCGCCAGCACGGCGCGGGCCTCGACCAGGAACAGCCGCCCGGCTTCGGTCAGCGCGATGCCGCGGCCGACGCGGTGGAACAGCTGGGTGGCGTGGCGGGCCTCCAGCGCCGCCACCGCGGCGCTCACCGCCGACTGGGTGAGGGCGAGGTCGCCGGCGGCGCGGGTGACGTGCTCGCGCTCGGCGACCGCGACGAAGATACGAAGCTGATCGAGTGTCATGGGCGCTCCGGCCTGATCGGCCGGATTCGTCTTACATCGTCGCCATCACCAGCACGAGGCTGAAGCCGGCGATGAACAGCGCGGCGAAAAGGCCGAGCCACAACGGGCCGAGCCCCTTGGCGGCGAGCCGCCGCACATCGGTCTCCAGCCCCATCGCCGCCAGTGCGACCGAGAGCAGGAACGGCGTCGCCGCGACCAGCGGCGCCTTGACCTCGGCGGGAATGGCGACGGTGCTGTTGAGCGCCACCAGCGCGGCGAAACCGGCGACGAACCAGGGCAGCGGCGCCTGCCGGCGCTCGCCCCGGCGGCGGGCGCCGGCCGCGAGCGCCAGTACCAACGGCGCCAGCATCATCACCCGCGTCAGCTTGGCGACGGTGCCGAACTCGCCGGCGGCCGGGCCACCCTGGAAGGCGGCAGCCACCACCTGGGCGATCTCGTGGATGGCGGCGCCGGTCCACAGCCCATAGGCGTGGGGCGTGAGGCCGAGCAGGCCCGGCACCAGCGGGAACAGCACCATCGCCAGCGAGCCGAACACCGTAACCGAGGCCACCGCGTAGGCGACGTCCTCGTCGGAGGCGTTCACCGCGGTGTTGGCGGCGATCACCGCCGAGGCGCCGCAGATCGAGGTGCCGGCGCCGATCAGCACCGCAAGGTCGCGCTCGACCTTGAGCAGGCGGCCGAGCCACAGCGTGACGAGGAAGGTGGCGGCGAGGCTGGCGGCGATGATGGCGAGGCCGCCGGCGCCGACCGCCGCCACCTGGGCGGTGGTGAGTTGCAGCCCGAGCAGCACGATGGCGAAGCGCAGCACCCGCCGCACGGCAAAGGCGAAGCCGGCCCGCGCCCAATTCGGCGTACCGACCAGATTGCGAACGGCGATGCCGAGCACGATGGCGAGGATCATCGGGCTGACATCGCCGAGGCCCGGCAAGAGGTGGAGCAGGGCGGCGGCGCCCGCCACCGCGCCCGTGAGCGCAAGGCCGGGCAGCAGGCCGGCGGCGGGGCGGAGCTGTGCGGGCAGAGCGGCGAGCGGGGCGGGCGGCACGGACATCGGCGGGGCTCCTGAGGCGCCGCCACCGTGCCGGGGCATGATCATTCGATCAAACGAAATGATTTTTATGAAGCAATCGAAATTATCGAACGTTTTGGCTCAAGATGCCGACCGCGGCTCGCCGCAGCTGAAGGCAGGGCAGCCCAGGGACTTTTCGCGTCGCTGCGTCACGCAATCCTGGCGTGCCGGCCGATCCGGCACGTGCTGTCGGCTTCGCCGGGCGGTTTGATCCACCTCAAGCGGTGCCCGGCGCCAGCCCGATATGTCTTGGCCCTGAGCTTGAGAGGAAGGCAAGCGACCGACGCCTTGTCGCCCGCATCGAACGCCGGCGTTTTCCGCCCCGCATGAGATCAGCGATGCCGCCGACAAGACGGGACGGTCCCTTGCCTGCATCCTGGCGAGATGAAACCAAGACAAGAACGCGCAGGCTTGAGGAGAGCGAGAGATGGCACAGGTGAAGTTCTTCGGTGAGGCGGTTCCTCTGGAAATGCACAAGGTTCGCATCGTCCAGAAGCTGAACCTGCTGCCGATAGATCAACGTCACAAGGCGCTCTCCGTCGCCGGCAACAATACGTTTTTGCTGCAGAATGCCGACGTGTTCCTCGACATGCTGACCGACTCGGGCGTCAATGCCATGAGCGACCAGCAGCTCGCGGCGATGATGGTCGCCGACGACGCCTATGCCGGCAGCGCCACCTACACCCGGCTCGATGCCAAGCTGCGCGAGATCTTCGGCACCGACTACTTTCTGCCGGCGCACCAGGGCCGCGCCTGCGAGCACATCCTGGCCAAGGTGCTGGTGACGCCGGGTTCGGTGGTGGCGATGAACTACCACTTCACCACCACCAAGGCCCACATCACCCTGCAGGGCGGGGTGATCGAGGAGTTGGTTGCCGATGTCGGCCTTGAGGTGAACAGCACGCTGCCGTTCAAGGGCGACATCGACGTCGCCAAGCTCGAAGCCGTCATCAAGAAGTACGGCGCGGACAAGATCGCGTTCGTGCGCGTCGAGTCCGGCACCAATCTGATCGGCGGTCAGCCGGTGTCGCTGCAGAACATGACCGAGCTTCGCAAGGTCTGCTCGCATTACGGCATTCCGTACGTGCTCGACGCCAGCTTGCTGGCCGATAATCTTTATTTTAACAAGACGCGCGAGGACAGCTGCAAGAATCTTTCGATCCGCGAGATCACCCGCAAGGTCGCCGACCTGTTCGACGTCATATATTTCTCGGCGCGCAAGCTTGGCTGCGCCCGTGGCGGCGGCATCTGCATCCGCGACAAGGAGCTCTATCTCAAGATGCGCGGGCTGGTGCCGCTCTATGAGGGCTTCCTGACCTATGGCGGCATGTCGGTGCGCGAGATGGAGGCGATGGTCGTCGGTCTCGACGAGACCATGGACGAGGACATGATCAGCCAGGGGCCGCTGTTCATCGCCGCCATGGTGAATGACCTCGACCGGCGCGGTATCCCGGTGATCACCCCGCCCGGCGGCCTCGGCTGCCACCTCGACGCCAAGCGGTTCGTCGATCACCTGCCGCAATCGCAGTATCCGGCCGGCGCGCTGGCCGCGGCGCTCTATCTCGTCTCCGGCATCCGCGGCATGGAGCGCGGCACGCTGTCCGAGCAGCGCGAGCCGGATGGCCGCGAGGTGTTCGCCAACATGGAGCTGGTGCGGCTCGCGCTGCCGCGCCGTGTGTTCACGCTGTCGCAGGTCAAGTACGCGGTCGATCGCATCGCCTGGCTGCACGAGAACCGCAAGCTGATCGGTGGCCTTGAGTTCATCGAGGAGCCGGCGATCCTGCGGTTCTTCTACGGCCTGCTGAAGCCGGTGTCCGACTGGCAGGATAAACTCGTCGCCAAGTTCCGCGCTGATTTCGGCGACAGCCTCTGAGCGCTGCGCGGCACCATTCGCCGCGGACGCTCCGACTCTGGCATCCGCTGCGGCGGATGCCAGACAGCTGCGCGCTCGCCGCCGGTCCGCGCGTTTTCGCGCCGTCCTGCCTCGCGTCCGGAGCGATTGTTCAGACCCCGTTCATGAGGCAAAGCCGAAGTTTGCCCGCCGTTTGAACCGATCGGCTGACGTCGGCGACCAACGGGCGGGTTCACCGCGGTGAACCGCCAGACGGTGTTCGCCAACGCTGAAACCGGGCCCTCGCCGGCGGTCGGTCATGGCGGCAGAAACACCGTTTGCAGTTTCGATGCGCTCGCGCAGGGCGAACGCACGGTTTCAATGCACAGTCGAACGAGAGACCCTCTCATGACGACAGACATGACACGTCGCGGGCTGCTTGCCGGTTTCGGCGCTTTGCTGGCGACCGGGACGCTGATCGGTGGTGGAACGACTGACGCAGCGGCACAGCCCTATCCGCCGCCCCCGCCGCCAGGCGGAGGCCGTCGCCCGCCACCGCCGGGCCGCCGTCCGCCACCGCCGCCCCCCGGCTGGGGTCGCCGCCCGCCGCCGCCAGGTTGGGGACCGCCGCCGCCGCGCTGGGGCTGGGGACCGCCTCCGCCGCCGCCGCGGCGCTGCTGGTGGGGCTGGGACGATTGGGGCCGCCGCGTGCGCTTCTGCCGCTGATCCGGCTGCCGGCAAGAGGCTGAAATACCTCAAGCTTCCGATCTGATGCAGCGGAATCGGATGACGATCTAGGTTTCTTTCCTGATAAGGTTTCCGGGAGAGCACGTTGCGATCCCGGAAACAGCCTTGCCGAAAGCCCCGGTCGGAAACGGCAGTTTTGGCGATAGGACGCGCGCGCTGGCTCGATCGGCCGGACGACATAGCGCGATGGTCGCAGGCCGCGCGGGCTGCATCGGCCGTTGTCACGGTCGCGGCGGCGTGGCCGTGATGCTCACAGATTGAGTCCGGCGCCGCTCGCAAGTCGCTCGCACACCAGCTGTTTCCGCCGAGACCCCGGCCCGACGCAAGTCGGGCGCGGGAGGTCCCGCGCCCGACCGGGGCATTTTAAGATATCGAGTCCGCCGGCGTCGCCAAGTCGCTCGGCCGGCGGCTGATTTGGTGACTCGCCCTAGGGCCTTCAGCCCTGCTGGATCGCCGACAGTTTCCAGGCGCCGCCATTGTCGCGGCGGAAGGTCCACACCTCGGTCGTTTCGCTCGGCTGCTCGGAGCCGTCGAGCAGGCGGCCGCTCGAGGTGTCGAGGGTGCGGTCGACCATCGAGAACCGCATGGCGACGGTGGCGTAGTCGGTCGGACCTTCGCGCCAGGCTTCGGCAAGGTCGCCCTGCAGCAGCTTGACGTCATCGATGCGGTTGACCCGGCCGGCGGTGCCGTCGGCGGCGAGCTGGTCGGCGAAGTAGCCGGCGATTTCAGGGGTGGTGTTCTGGCGCAGCGTGGCAACGTCGCCACGGCCATAAGCGATCTCGACGTCGCTGAGCAGCTTCTCGAAGCTGTCGAAGTCCGCCGCGGTCAGGCCGACGCCGTCGAAGCCGGCCTTGCGCTGGGCGGGGGCGCCACCGCCGCCGAACATCGGCCGCCGGCCCATGTCGGCGCCGCCGTCGAGGCCGGCGCGGTTGAGCGGCGCCGGGCCGCGTGCGGCCGGGCCACCGGCCAACGCCGGCTGCGGTCGGCGGAACAGCCGCAGCGCCAGCCACACCAGGCCGCCGATCAGCGCCACCTGAACCAGGAGGCCGAGCAGCCCGGCCATGCCGCCGAAGCCGCTGCCCATCAGCAGGCCGAACAGGCCGGCGCCGAGCAGGCCGCCGGCGATGCCGCCGAGCAGGCCGCGGCCGAAGCCGCCGGGTTGGGCGGCGGGTTGGCCGGGACGCGCCTGATTGACGCCGGGATTGGTTTGGCCCGGCTGGGTCATCGAGCGCTCGATCGGCGCGGCGGGCCGCGGCGCGGTGGTGGTGGCCGGCGGCGCGCTGAAGGTCTGCGATCCGCGGCTGCCCATATTGGAGCTCTTGCCAGCCTTGGCCATGGCATCGCCGACTGGCCATGCCAGCAGCAGGCCCGTTGCCGCAACCGCCGCAAGGCGCAGGAATGTGGGTCGAGCCGTCATCGAATCCTCCGTTTGGTCTGGTTGGCCGACATATGGTGATCCGGCGGCGGATCGCCAGACGGTACGGCATCAATGTCGTCCGTGGCCTCGACTTGAACGAAGCGCCGCCATGGTCGATGGTTTCGCCGAGGTCGCGGCCGCGACCCTCGATTGCGGCGGGGTGGTCACACCGGCTGCGGCCGGTGGTGGAAAACAGGGACGATGGATCAGATGGCGGCAATGCTCGATTTTCTTCCGTCTTCGCTGGTGCCGTTCACGACCGCGGTCGTGAGCGGCGACCTCACCGCGGACGTGGCCGTGCCGGTCTGGGCGGTGCTCGCCGGCGGCACGGTCATCATCATTCTGCTGATCGCCCGCCTGTTCGGCACCCAGGAGGGCGGCGGGCTGTGGCGGTTGGCGCTGGTCGCGCTGCTCGCCGTGGTGGCGTGGCGCGGCTTCGATCTCTTGGAGCAGCACAAGGTCCAAGCGGCCCGCGCCGCGCTGGCCGAGCGGGTGGCGCGGGCGATCGCGGCACCGTCCGAGGCCAACCCGCTGCTGGCCTGTGCCGGCGGCGTCTCCAATGCCGAGCTGCGCGCCGCCTGCGAGCGGACGGTGTTCGCGCGGCCGGAACACGCGGCGGCGGCGGTGACGCTGGTCAAGGACCGGCTCGACCTCTTGGCACTCGCCGCCGATCCGGTCGCCGGGCTGGGGCCGGACGATCCGCGCACCGCGCGGCTGCGGCGGTCGCTCGAGGCCGACGATTTCGGGCTGGTGGGCCATGTCCTGGTCGACGTCGAGGGCTGCCGGCCGGATGCCTGCGTGCAGTTCGCGCTGTTCCGCGACGCCGCGAAGATCCAGGCCAATATGGCGGCGCGCACGTTCGAGGGCCTGGTTGAGAAGCAGGCGGCGAGCTGGAGCCCGGCCCGGCCGGCGGCGCCCCCGGCTGCTCTCCCGGTCGCCACTCCCGCGGCCGAGCTGACGCCGGCGCCCGTGCCGCCGGCGCCCGCCGCCGCCCCGGTGGTGCCGCCGCCCCGGCCGGAGCCGCCAAAGCCGGCCGCCCGGCCGGCGCCGCGCCCGCAGGCGGTGGCCCCGGTTCAGCCTGCCGCACCACGGCCAGCCGTGCCCGCGCCGCTGACCCTGACGCCGGCGGCGCCGCAACCGGCGCCGGCCGAAACCCGCCCTAGCAATCAGGATAATTGACCGGCCGCGGGATCGTTGCGCACAGTCCTATTTCCGTTCGCGCACCCTGGTCCCGATGTTCCGCTCCGTCCTGATCGCCAATCGCGGCGAGATCGCCGTCCGCATCATCCGCACCGCGCGTCGGCTCGGGCTGCGCACCATCGCGGTCTATTCCGACGCCGACGCCGCAGCGCCGCACGTCCGGCTGGCGGACGCCGCGGTGCGCATCGGCCCGGCGCCGGCGCGCGACAGCTATCTGCTCGCCGAGCGGTTGATCGCGGCGGCGCGCGAGACCGGCGCCGAGGCGGTCCATCCCGGCTACGGCTTCCTGTCCGAGCGTGCCGATTTCGCCGCGGCCTGCGCGGCTGCGGGGCTGATCTTCATCGGCCCGCCGCCGCCCGCGATCCGGGCGATGGGCGCGAAAGACGGCGCCAAGGCGCTGATGGCCAAGGCCGGCGTGCCGGTGGTGCCGGGCTATCACGGCGATGACCAGGACCCTCTGCGCCTCGCCAATGCTGCGGCCGAAATCGGCTTTCCGGTGCTGATCAAGGCCACCGCCGGCGGCGGCGGCAAGGGCATGAGGAAGGTGACCGACCCGGCCGGCTTCGCCGAAGCGCTGGCGTCGGCCAAGCGCGAGGCTGAAGGCGCGTTCGGCGACCCGCGGGTCTTGATCGAGCGCTACGTCACCGACCCGCGCCACATCGAAATCCAGGTGTTCGCAGACCGCCACGGCAATACCGTTCACCTGTTCGAGCGCGACTGCTCGCTGCAGCGCCGCCACCAGAAGGTGATCGAGGAGGCCCCCGCGCCGGGCCTCACGCCCGAGATGCGCGCCATCATGGGCGAGACCGCGGTCAAGGCGGCGCAGGCGGTTGGCTATGTTGGCGCCGGCACGGTGGAGTTCATCGCCGACGGCTCGGCGGGGCTGAAGCCGGACGCGTTCTGGTTCATGGAGATGAACACCCGGCTGCAGGTCGAGCACCCGGTGACGGAAGCGATCACCGGGCTCGACCTCGTCGAGTTGCAGTTCCGCGTCGCCGCCGGCGAAGCGCTGCCCCTCGCGCAGGCCGACCTTGCCATCGACGGCCACGCGGTCGAGGCGCGGCTCTATGCCGAGGACCCCGAGCGCGGCTTCCTGCCCTCGACCGGGCGGCTGTGGGCGCTCGATCTGCCGGCGGGGGAGGGCATCCGGGTCGATTCCGGCGTCGAAGCCGGCGGCGAGGTGTCGGCGCACTACGACCCGATGATCGCGAAAATCATCGCCCACGCCCCAACCCGCGTGGCGGCGCTCGACCGCCTCGCGAGCGCGCTCGACCGAACGCTGGTGGCGGGGCCGCGCACCAATGCGCCGTTCCTCGCCGCGTTGTGCCGGCACGCGGCGTTCCGCGCCGGCCGCTTCGACACCGGCTTCATCGACCGCCACCTCGACGAGCTGTTGCCGCAGCGCGGCGCCGATCCCGGCGCGGTGGCGGCGGCGGCCGAGCGGTTGGTGCGGCGCGAGCAGGCGCGGCTGTCGGCGCTTGCCCGCTCACGCTCCGACGAGGCGGGCTCGCCGTGGGATGTGCTCGACGCCTTCGACCTTGCCGGCCCGCGCGAGGTCGGGCTTCAAGTCGCGGTCGACGGCGACACCGTGACGGCGCAGGTGCGCTATTTGGGGCCGGATCTCGCCGTCAGCGTCGGCGGCACCCCGGCGGCGGCCGCAGCAGTGATCGACGCGGGCGAGGCGGTGATCGCGATCCGCCACGGTCGGCAGGCGGTGGTGCGGCCGAAGGACATCGAGGCGACCGACGTCGAGCACCTCGACCAGGGCGGCGTCGTCACCGCGCCGATGCACGGCAAGCTGCTGGCGCTCGCCGTCGGCCCCGGCGATGCGGTGCACAAGGGCCAGACCGTGGCGGTGATCGAGGCGATGAAGATGGAGCACGCGCTGCTGGCGCCGCTCGACGGCACCGTCGCCGAGGTGGCGGTCAGCGTCGGCGCCCAGGTCGCCGACGGCGCGAAAATCCTGGTGATCACGCCGGCGGAGGGCTGAGACGCCTCAGCCTGTCATCCCGGCCGAGCGTCAGCGAGAGCCGGGATCGTGTGCAGGAAAGACCGTTCCGGAAGACGGTCCCGGGTCGCGGGCCTGCGGCCCTTGCCCGGGACGACGAGGCGGCAAAGCGGCCCGAGGATGACCACCGCCTTATCCGCGTGTTAGGACGCGGCTATGCCGGACACCCCGATCAAGCCCCTTCATCTCATCAAGCTGTGCGTCGGTTGCGACGCGGTGGCCGACCTCGAAGCGTGGATCACCGCCTGCCAGCACGCCCGCCGCGGCGGGCCGTTCGAGCAGGTCCACACCACCCGCATGACGCCCAAGCGCGCCGACGAACTGCTGGCCGGCGGCTCGCTCTATTGGGTGATCAAGGGCCAGATCCAGTGCCGCCAGCGCCTGCTCGCGCTGCGCCCGATGGTCGACGCCGAGGGCATCGGCCGCTGCGAGCTGGTGCTGGAGCCCAAGGTGGTGCGCACCGCACTCCGGCCGATGCGGGCGTTCCAGGGCTGGCGCTACTTCACGACCGCCGATGCACCGTCCGACCTCGACCAGATCGGCGAGGGCGTCGCCGACATGCCCGAGGCGCTGCGCCAGGAATTGGCCGGCCTCGGTCTGATCTGATTGATTGAACCTTAAGCATGGCTGGCGCGACCACGCTTCGGGCAACGCGGCGCCGGTCGGTGTTGGTGCCGCCGGCCTATCCATAAGGGCGGCGTGCGGCCGCCGCCCGTTCACCCTTGCGGCACCGCCAGATTGTCGATCAGGCGGGTCGACCCGAGGCGCGCGGCGGCGAGCAGGCGGACCTGCTGGCGTTGCCCGCGCTTGAGCGGCGCCAGCGTCTCGGCGTCGCGCGCCTCGAAGTAATCTACCTGGAAGCCGGCGCGGGCGAGGGCGGCGCGGCCCTGGCTGAGGGCGCGCGCCACCGGCTGGCCGCTCGCGATGGCCTCGGCGGCCTTGCGCAGCGCCTGCGGCAGCGCCACGGCGCGGCCGCGCTCGCCCTCCGACAGGTAGACGTTGCGCGAGGACAGCGCGAGTCCGTCCTTCTCGCGCACGGTCGGCACGCCGACCACGCGGGTGTCGAGGTCGAGGTCGCGGGCGAGGCGGGTCACCACCTTGAGCTGCTGGTAGTCCTTCTCGCCGAACAGCGCGAGGTCGGGCCGGACCTGGAGCAACAGCTTGCCGACCACGGTGGCGACGCCGCCGAAGAAGTGCGGGCGCACGGTGTCCTCCAGCCCGGCGACGGCGGCGCCGTCCGGCACGATGCGGGTGGCAAAGCCGTCCGGATACATCTGCTCGACCGCCGGGGCGTAGACGAGGTCGACGCCGGCGACGCTGAGCTTGCGCACGTCCTGGCGGAAGGTGCGGGGATATGTGGCGAAATCCTCGTTCGGAGCGAATTGGGCCGGGTTGACGAAGATCGACACCACCACGCGCTCGGCCTTGCGCCGCGCCGCCCGCACCAGCGCCATGTGCCCGGTGTGCAGCGCGCCCATGGTCGGCACCAGCGCGATACGCTCGCCCTCGCGCGTCCACGCTTCGAGGGTGCGGCGCAGGCTGCGGACCGTGCGGACGACCCGCGTCTCATTTCGCATCTTTCTCTCCCCGGCAGTTCGCGCCGCTCGACGCGGCGCATCATCGCCACTATTTCAACTGCGCGGCTATGTAAAATTGTCCGGGCGGCCGCTTGACCGCGCCGGCTTGAACCGCGGACAATTTCCCGGCAGATGCGGCGTGGTCCGCGCCTGACGGGTGGGTTTTGGCGCGTCGGATCGGGGTTTCGCTCAATGCGTCTGGAACCGGCGCCGGTTTCTGAAGGCATCGGACGTCGCCGCGGCGCGCACGTCATCGTGGTCGGCAACGAAAAGGGCGGCTCCGGCAAGTCGACCGTGGCGATGCACATCGCCGTGGCGCTGATGAAGGCCGGCCACCGCGTCGCCACCGTCGACCTCGACTGTCGGCAGCTCTCGCTCACCCGCTACACCGAGAACCGCCGGGCGCTGGCGGCACGGATGGGCATCGCGCTGGAGCTGTCGCACCACTTCACCGTCGAGCGCGGCGGCCACAACGCCATCGACCGTAACGAGGCCGACGAGTTCACCGCGTTCGCCGCCGCCATCACCACGCTGGAGCACACCCACGACGTGGTGGTGATCGACACCCCAGGCTCCGACAGCTACCTGATGCGGGTGGCGCACGCGATGGCCGACACCCTGGTGACGCCGCTCAACGACAGTTTTGTCGATTTCGACGTGCTGGCCCGCATCGACGCCGAGACCTTCGTGGTGTCGGCGGTCGGCCCCTACGCCGGGCTGGTGCACGATGCGCGGCGCCAGCGCCGTCTCGCCGACGGCGGCACCACCGACTGGGTGGTGGTGCGCAACCGCGTCGGCCAGTTCGAGACCCGCAATGGCCGCAATCTGGAGCGCGGCCTGCAGGCGCTGGCGGCTGGGCTCGGCTTCCGCGTCGCCGAGGGGCTGTCGGAGCGGGTGATCTATCGCGAGCTGTTCCTGCGCGGGCTGACGGCGTTCGATACCCTCGACCGCGCGCTGTTCGGCGTCGAGCCCAACCTGTCGCATTTCGCCGCGCGCCAGGAGGTGCGGGCGCTGGTCGAGTTCCTCAAGCTGCCGCTCGCGGTGCCGAGCCGGCGGCACAGCGTGGAGGAGGACGACACCGGGCGCCCGGCGCCGGCCAAGGCCAGCCGGGCCCGCCGCGCTGCTCGCCGCTGAGGCAGGCCGGATCGCGGCCGATACCGAATGCCGCCGCGCCGACGTTCGGTGGCGACGCGGTTGCCATTCGCCGCGATCGGACCCACCTAAGAGGCAACAGCGCGCGATGGGTCCATGTCGAGTCGAGACTCCAACCGTCCTCCCACCGTTGCCGGGCAAGGCCGTCCTCCCGCCGAGACCGGCGCGGATGTCGCGGCATTCCTGGCCGAGGTGAAGCGGCGTGCGCCGACGGTGGCGGCCGGCGAGCGCGGCCGGCTGATCTTCGCGCTCGACGCCACCATGAGCCGGCAGCCGACCTGGGACATGGCGACCCAGATGCAGGCCGACATGTTCCGCGAGGCCGCCGTGGCCGGCGGGCTGGCGGTGCAACTGCTCTATTACCGCGGCACCCACGAATGCCGCGCCTCGCGCTGGGTGGCCGACACCGCCGCGCTGGAGCGGCTGATGACCTCGATCGATTGCCGCGGTGGCCACACCCAGATCGCCCGCGTGCTGCGCCACGCCGGCGAGGAGGCCGACCGGGGCCGGGTCCACGCGCTGGCCTTCGTCGGTGACGCAATGGAAGAGGCACTCGACGACCTTTGCGCCGCGGCCGGGCCGCTGGCGCTGCGCGGGGTGCCGGCGTTCCTGTTCCAGGAGGGCACCGACGCCGTCGCCGAGCAGGCGTTCCGCGAGATTGCCCGGCTGACCCGCGGCGCCTATTGCCGGTTCGGGCCGGGCTCGGCTGCCGAGCTCAAGGCGCTGCTGCAGGCGGTGGCGGCCTACGCCGCCGGCGGCCGGCGGGCGCTCGCCGAGCTGGCCGACCGCAGCAACGGTCCCGGCGCCCGGCTGCTGCTCGAACAGATGCGATAAGCCATGGTGACGCTGGCGATCGGGGCTGGGGCGCTTCTGCTGATGTTGTGGGGGCTGAGCGCGCTGGCGAAGATGAACCCCAAGGTGCTGGTGGCCCGGCTGGCGCAGATCGGCGGCGGCGCGGCGGTTGTCGTCGCGCTCGGCTTGATCGCGACCGGGCGGTTCATGGCGGCGATCCCGCTGCTGGTAGTGGCGTCCTCGCTGCTTGGCTGGCTGCCGCAGCCAGCCAACTGGACCGGCCGGACCCGGCGCAGCGCCGGGCAAAATTCGCGGGTGCGCACCGCTCTGATCGAGATGGTGCTCGACCACGACCTCGGCGAGATGGCCGGCACCGTGGTGGCCGGGCCCTATGCCGGGCGCAGCCTGGCGGCGCTGGGCCGCGCGGAGCTCTACGACCTTCTCGCCAGCGCCGATGCCGAAAGCCGCGCCCTACTGGAAGCTTATCTCGACCGCCGGATGCCCGGCTGGCGTGAAGACGGTGAGCCGAACCCGGCAGCGGGGGCCGGTGAGCGCCGGCGCGACGGCGCGATGACCGAGCAGGAGGCCTATGAGATCCTTGGCCTTGTGCCAGGAGCGTCCGCCGAGGACATTCGACGGGCCCACCGGGCGCTCATGAAGCGTCTGCACCCCGACCAGGGTGGGTCCAACTGGCTCGCCACCCGGGTGAACGAAGCCAAGGACGTACTCTTGCGGCACCATCGCTGATACTCCACGCGCGAAGGGCAGGCGACACGGACACGCGGACGACGTGCCCCATACGGCTTCCGGATGATCAAGTCGGTGACCCCGGAAACAGCTCCGCCGAAAAACCCCTAGTCTGAAAGGAATTTTTCGGCGACGGCAGTGCGAGCCTCCGGCCGATTGGCTGGAGTTCGTTTCAGTTCTTCAACGGCATACAGGCGAAGTCGGATTTCTTGAGGACGCGGCAGGCTTCGCGCGCGCGTTCCTCGTCGAAGCCGGCAAAGCGGGCGCGGTAGAGCGCGGTCGAGCCCTTGACCACCTTCTCGGTGAAGGGGTCGGCCGAGGCGAGCAGGCCCCGGTTGCGGCTCTGGGCTTCGCGCAACTTGTCACGTGCCTGCGCCTCCGCCGGGAACGCGCCGATCTGGATCATCCATTCGCTGCGCGCGGCGTGGGCGGCGGCGTTCGAGACCGCGGCCGCGGCCGGCGTGGGCGGCATCTGGACGGGCGCCGACACCGGGGTGACGCGCGCCACCTGGGCGTCAAGCGTATTGGGTGCGGGCGGGAAGGTGCCGCGCGGCGCCGAATTGCCGCCCGGGCCGATGGTGACGACCGCAGCGGTGATCGCGCCGCGGGAGGGCGCCGCCGGAGCCGTGGCGGACGAGGTGTCCGAGGCCGGCGTGATGGCGCCGAGCGGTGCGCGGGTATTGGCGGGGCCGACCTGGATCGAGCGCACCGCGTTGGGACGCAGCGGCTCGGTGGAGCCGGGGCCGGGGCGCGCAATTGCCGCGGTGGCAACCTGGTCGGCCCGTACCGACGCCAGCGCCAGCGGCACGCCGGGGCTCCGCGGCTCGGCCGCGGCCGCCACCGGCTCGGACTCGGCGATGCGCGGCGCGGTGTGGGCGCCGGCGAAGGCCCGCGGCAGGTGGGATTCGAGCAGCTCGGCCATGCGGGCGTCGCGCGCGGCGCCGGAGCGGCCGCCCAGCACCACGCCGACCAAGTGGCGGCCGTCGCGCCGAACCGAGGACACCAGGTTGAAGCCGGAGGCGCGGGTGTAGCCGGTCTTGATGCCGTCGACGCCCTCGACCCGGCCGAGCAGCCTGTTGTGGTTGGCGATCTGGCTGCCGCGCCAGGCGAACTGGCGGGTGGAGAAAAAGCGGTAATAGCGCGGGAAGCGCTCCTGGATGGCGCGGCCCAGCACCGACATGTCGCGCGCGGTGGTGACCTGGTCCGGGTTCGGCAGGCCGGAGGCGTTGCGGAAGGTGGTGCGCGACATGCCGAGCGCGCGGGCCTTGCGCGTCATCACCGCCGCGAACGAGGCCTCGTCGCCGGCGACGGCTTCGGCGATGATCACCGCGACGTCGTTGGCCGAGCGGGTGATGATGGCCTTGATGGCGTCTTCGACCTCGATGGTCGAGCCGGGCCTCAGGCCGAGCTTGGTCGGCTCCTGCGCGGCGGCGCGGGCCGATACCGGCAGTTCGCTGTCGAGCCGCAGGCGCCCGGCATCGAGCTGCTCGAACAGCAGATAGAGTGTCATGATCTTGGTGATCGACGCCGGGTGGCGCAGCGCGTCGGCGTTGGCCTCGTGCAGCACCCTGCCGGTGTTGGCGTCGACGACGATTGCAGAATAGCCGCTGCGCCACTGCTCGCTCGAGGTGGTCGCCTGAGCCGGCTTGCTGCGGTGCGATTTTTGCCGGGCGTCGGCCGGTTGCGGCAACGCCAGCCCGATCGCGGCAGCGACGGCGGCGACACGGATGGCAAACGGCACGAAGCCCCGTCCATGGCCGAGAACAATCATCGGTTCGTCCGTTGCAGTTCCTCGCGGCCGCAGGAGTTGCGGCCTCGTCACCATGCGCACAGAACTGCCGGGGATCATCGCGTGACCCCGGAGTCACGATCCACCGCCAGCCCTCGTCGGAAAAGGGCTCTTGGCCGGATGGCAGCCAGCCCCACGGGGTCGGATGCTATTGAGCCCCCCGCACGACTGAGCGCAGCCCAAGCCTTGCGCGAAGGCGGGTCGACCTCGAACATTAGGCCGGGAGAGTTGATGGACGGTTAAGGAGACGCAACAAATCTGGCGTTATATTGCAGTGCGGTACGAAACCTTGACCGGAATGCTGCATTGCGATACCCCTCGTTGAGGCGGAGCCGTCGCAATTCCGCCTCCCCCCTGCGCCAACCGGCGGCTAAGCCGAAAGAGAGGAACGGTCATGTTCCAGAATTTTGACGAAATTCAGAAGCTCAGCCAAGAAAACGTCGACGTCGCGGTTAAGTCGGCCAGTGCCGTCACCAAGGGCGTGCAGGCGATCGCGGTTGAGGTCGCCGACTATTCGAAAAAGTCCTTTGAGCAGAGCTCTGCCGCCGCCGAGAAGCTGTTGGGCGCCAAGTCGCTCGACAAGGCGTTCGAGATCCAGTCTGACTACGTCAAGGCCGCCTATGAGGGCCTGATTTCGCAGGCGACCAAACTCGGCGCGCTCTACACCGACCTCGCCAAGGAAGCCTGCAAGCCCTACGAGAACGTTTTCAGCCGGTTCGGCGCGCCCAAGTCCTGAGCCCGGTTTCGAGCGCGGCCCCAGGCGTCGCGGCCCTAGGCGTCGCGGCGCTGGCGGCGCCTTCCCGGCTTCGCTCGCCGGCAATCGCGCGCGCCTCAATTCGAGAGGTGCAGGCGGACCAACTCAGAGGCGATCTGGTCGAACACCGAGACCATCTCCGAGGCGGAGGTCAGGTAGAAGAACTTCTCGGAGTCGGAGGCGCAGTTCTTCAGCAGCGTCGATTTCGCGTCGTTCCCGGTGTTCACCTGGATGGTGTAGATGGTGATGTTCTGCGCCTTGATGTTGGCGCAGGTTCCGGTGTCGCACTTGGTGCCGCTGCACATCCGCGAATCGACCTTGGTTGACGTGGACGAGCCGTCGCCGTCCCAGCGGTTGCGGGTGTTGAGGCCGTCGCTCAGCAGCACGATCGCCTCCCGGTAGGTCTGGTCGGTCTTCTTGGCCGGCACCGTCAGCGGACCGCCGCCGACCAGCGACTGCCACGCCCACACCAGGCCGATCGGCTGGTTGGTGGCGCCGACCGCGGTCAGGTTGGTGACCGTCGACTTCAGCGCGGTCCAGTTGTGGCCGAGCCCGATCATCTGCTCTGGACAGTAGTCATTTTGAGTGGCCGGAAATTTCGATTCCGTTCGGGTCCCGATCTCGTCGGTGCGTTGATCGTAGCCTTTGCCCGCGGTGGATGGATAGGCCGCGTCAGGGGTGCCGCGGTCGGTCACGCAGCCGCCCCAACCCGATTTGTTGGTCGAGATGGTCCATATGCCGTAGGTTTTGTTTCTGCCGCTCCCAGTAGAGGCGGCCAGGCACTGAACCTTGCTGACCGGCCCCGAAATGCTACAGCTGCCATAATCGCTCCAGTCCAGCCAGCTCGCGTTCTTGTTGGTTTTTCCGACATTGACGGTCTCGCTGAACGGGATGATCGAGACCTCGACGTCGCCGTCCTCGGCGGCAGCCGCCTGCAATTGGTCGAGCAGGCCCTTGGCGGCGGTCTTGAGCGCCGAGAGCTTGTTGGACGAATTCATCGAGCCGGTGGTGTCGAGCGACAGCGCGACCCTGAGCTTTTCGCTGCCCCATTTCACCGTGGCGGTCGTCGCCAGCGGCATGGCCAGATAGTCGGAAAACACCATCATTCGTGTCGGCATGGTGCCGCTGGCCGATACCGACAGCGTGCCCTTGCCGGGGGTAACCGAGACCTCGATGGCGGCGACGTCGCGGGCGCCGAAATTGGCGTCGAAATACTGCCGACCCTTGGTCTGGAGGTCGGCGCTGGTGGTCGAGGTCGGCAGACGGCTCAGTGCCAGCGCGGTGGAATCGACCGCGTTCTGCATCTTGGCCAAGCCGTCGATCTGGCGGCCATAGTCGACCGCGACGCCGATGGCGCCGATGACCGGGACCAGGGCGACGGCGAAAATCGCTGCAACATTACCCGTTTCGCAGCGCAAGAAACGGAACATGGCATCCTCCCGCTCATCGTCGGCGCGCCAGCCTAAAGCGGGGAGGTAACAGTTCCCTTAGACCTGTCGGAAAATCCGCCAAATGTTTGCTAAAGCTTGATTAACTGTGGCAGGGGAAAGCTGTTGAGCCAAAGGCCGCTACGGAGCCTGCGCCGCGGCGTCCCGGCTGAAGCCGCCGGGCCGGCGATCCCACCACGGCGCCGTCTCCAACAGATTGAAGGGGAGGCGGGAATTTTCGCAAAACTCGATCGGATCGGCCGCCGCGGCTGGCGCCGGGAGGGCGGCTTGCGCCATAATCCGCCGGACAAGGCCGAGGCCGCGGTTTCGGCGGGTGGTTTTGATCACTCGCATGTGAACGGGCCGCGGCCAGTGGCGGCGGCGCTGCCGCGCCAGCGTGCGCGGCCTGACCGCACTGGCGGCGCGCCGAGGCTGTTACTATTATTACGAGGTGGATCGGCGGTCGGCGGTGTCGATATCGGCGCTCATGGCTGCCGTGTGTCCCGTCCGTCGATGTCGAACCAAAGCGTTGCCGGCTTGCCGATGATCCTGGAGTTTCCTCTGACCAAATCGCGAGATGCCGCGCCGGGGCGTCCCCGCGCAATGGCCGACAAGGGCAAACCGGTCACGCCGGCCGGGCCGGGGACGGCGGTGATCGCGCGAACCAAGGCGCAGACCAAGCGCCCGAGTTTGTACCGCGTGCTGCTGCTGAACGACGATTACACGCCGATGGAATTCGTCGTTTTGATCCTGGAGCGGTTCTTTGGAAAGAACCGTGACGAAGCGACGCGCATTATGTTGCATGTCCACCACCATGGCGTCGGCGAGTGCGGGATCTATACCTATGAGGTGGCGGAAACAAAAGTCACGCAGGTGATGGACTTCGCCCGCAAACACCAGCACCCTCTCCAGTGCGTTATGGAGAAGAAATAGGAGCCCCCGTTGCCCAGTTTCTCCCGCAGCCTCGAACAGTCCCTGCACCGCGCCCTGGCCCTGGCCAATGAGCGGCACCACGAGTACGCGACGCTGGAGCATCTGCTGCTTGCCCTCGTCGAAGACC
Organism: Blastochloris viridis; assembly: GCF_001402875.1. Classification (NCBI taxonomy): domain Bacteria; kingdom Pseudomonadati; phylum Pseudomonadota; class Alphaproteobacteria; order Hyphomicrobiales; family Blastochloridaceae; genus Blastochloris; species Blastochloris viridis. The sequence goes on from NZ_CP012946.1 coordinate 1,597,388, forward strand.
AGGACGCGGCGGCGGTGATGCGGGCCTGCAATGTCGACCTCGACAAGCTGAAGCGGGCCCTGGTCGATTACATCGACAGCGAACTGGACAATCTCACCACCGACGGCAGCGACGAGTCCAAGCCGACCGCCGGTTTCCAGCGCGTCATCCAGCGCGCGGTGATCCACGTGCAGTCGTCCGGCCGCGAGGAGGTCACCGGCGCCAACGTGCTGGTGGCGATCTTCGCCGAGCGCGAAAGCCACGCCGCGTATTTCCTGCAGGAGCAGGACATGACGCGCTACGACGCCGTCAACTACATCAGCCACGGTATCGCCAAGCGGCCCGGCCTGTCGGAGAGCCGGCCGGCGCGCGGCGTCGAGGACGAGGCCGACACCAAGCCGGGCGAGGAACCCAAGAAGAAGGGCGATGCGCTCGATGCCTATTGCATCAACCTCAACAAGAAGGCGCGCGACGGCAAGATCGACCCGTTGATCGGACGCGACAACGAGATCCAGCGCACCATCCAGGTGTTGTGCCGCCGCCAGAAGAACAATCCGCTGTTCGTCGGCGACCCCGGCGTCGGCAAGACCGCCATCGCTGAGGGTCTCGCCCGCCGCATCGTCAATGGCGAGGTGCCGGAGGTGCTGTCGAACGCCACCGTGTTCTCGCTCGACATGGGCGCGCTGCTCGCCGGTACGCGCTACCGCGGCGACTTCGAGGAGCGGTTGAAGCAGGTCATCAAGGAGATCGAGAACTACCCCGGCGCCATCATGTTCATCGACGAGATCCACACGGTGATCGGCGCCGGAGCGACCTCGGGCGGGGCGATGGACGCCTCCAACCTGCTGAAGCCCGCACTGTCCTCGGGCAGCGTGCGCTGCATCGGCTCGACCACCTACAAGGAATACCGCCAGTACTTCGAGAAGGACCGCGCGTTGGTGCGCCGGTTCCAGAAGATCGACGTCAACGAGCCGTCGCCGGCCGACGCCTTCGAGATCCTGAAGGGGCTGAAGCCGTACTTCGAGGACTTTCACAAGCTCCGCTACACCAACGAGGCGATCAAGGCCGCGGTGGACCTCTCGGTGCGCTACATCCACGACCGCAAGCTGCCCGACAAGGCGATCGACGTGATCGACGAATCCGGCGCGGCGCAGATGCTGCACCCGGAGGGCCGCCGCAAGAAGACGATCGGCGTCAAGGAGATCGAGGCCGTGGTGTCGACCATGGCGCGGATTCCGCCCAAGACGGTGTCGAAGGACGACGCCGAGGTGCTGGCCAACCTCGAACGGACCCTGAAGCGGGTGGTGTTCGGCCAGGACAAGGCGATCGAGGCGCTGTCCTCGGCGATCAAGCTCGCCCGCGCCGGCTTGCGCGAGCCGGAGAAGCCGATCGGCTCCTATTTGTTCTCGGGGCCGACCGGCGTCGGCAAGACCGAGGTGGCCAAGCAGCTCGCCGACTCGCTCGGCGTGCCGCTGACCCGCTTCGACATGAGCGAGTACATGGAGCGGCATACCGTGTCGCGGCTGATCGGCGCGCCGCCAGGCTATGTCGGCTTCGACCAGGGCGGCCTGCTGACCGACGCGGTCGACCAGAACCCGCACTCGGTGCTGCTGCTGGATGAGATCGAGAAGGCCCATCCCGATCTCTACAACATCCTGCTGCAGGTGATGGACCACGGCAAATTGACCGACCACAACGGCAAGCAGGTCGATTTCCGCAACACCATCATCATCATGACCACCAACGCCGGCGCGAGCGACCTCGCCAAGGCGGCCTACGGCTTCACCCGCTCCAAGCGGGAGGGCGACGATACCGAGGCGATCAACCGCCTGTTCGCGCCGGAATTCCGCAACCGCCTCGATGCGATCATCCCGTTCGCGCACCTGCCGACCGAGGTGATCGCGATGGTGGTGCAGAAGTTCGTGCTGCAGCTGGAGGCCCAGCTCGCCGACCGCAACGTGACCATCGGGCTCAGCTCGGAGGCGACCGACTGGCTGGTCGAGCACGGCTACGACATCCAGATGGGCGCGCGTCCGATGGGCCGGGTCATCCAGGAGTCGATCAAGAAGGCGCTGGCCGACGAGGTGCTGTTCGGCAAGCTGCGCAAGGGCGGCCACGTCAAGGTGGTGGTCGAGGAGGTCGACGGCGTCCGGAAGCTCGGCTTCGAGTTCCTCGAAGGGCCGGTGACGCCGAAGCCCGAACCGGTGGCGCCGGCGAAGAAGGTGCGCAAGCGCAAACCGGTGTTCGCCGCCAAGGTCGCCAAGCCGAAGCCCAAGGCGGACAAGCCGACCAAAGGCGGCAATGGCGGCGGCAGCGCCCGCAGCCCGGTGCCCAAGGTGCCGCTGATCAAGGCGTGAGCAGGCAATGAACGGAAGGCCGGGCCGATGCCCGGCCTTTCTGCATCGGGGCCGGGCGGACTTGGACGGAAGGCCAACTTTCGCTCGGATGCCGGATCGGTCACAAGGACGCATGGCTGAACCGTCCGCTCCCCGCCCAGAACAGACCTCCAGCACCCCCGCCGCCGGCACCGGTGCGTCCGGCGCCATGACCGCGCGCGAGGCGCTCGCCGCCGGCGTCCGCATCGCGTTCGGCCCGCCGGTTCTGGTGCTAATGGCCTCGTTCATCGGCTTCGGCGGCCTTGCCGCCGACGCCGGCTGGCCGGTGGGTGCGGCGGTGCTGGCCACGCTCACGGTGTGGGCGATGCCGGGCCAGGTGGTGCTGCTCGGCGCGGTGGCGGCGGGCACATCGCCGCTGGCCGCGCTCGCTGCGGTGTCGCTGTCGGCGGTGCGGCTGCTGCCGATGGTGGTGTCGCTGATGCCGGTGTTGCGGTCGCCGCGCATGGCGCTCGGCACCCAGTTCTGGAGCGCCCATTTCGTGGCGCAGACGGTGTGGGTGGAATCGTTCCGCCACCTGCCGGAGCTACCGCGCGAGGCGCGGCCGAGCTTCTATCTCGGCATGGCCTACACGCTGATCGTGGCCTCGGCGCTGGCGACCGGGGCGGGCTATCTCCTCGCCGGCCGGCTGGCCGAGCCGCTGGTGATCGGCCTGGTGTTCCTGCCGCCGGTGTTCTTCCTGTTGTCGCTGGAGCGCACCGCCGCAAGCTTCGAGGACAAGCTCGCCTTCGGGTTCGGGCTGGTGCTGTGTCCGATCATGGTGGCGGTGGCGCCCGACCTCGATTTGATGCTGACCGGGGTGGTTGGCGGCGCCGCGGCGTTTGCGGCCGGGCTGTTGCGGGAGCGGTGGCGGTGAGCGAACTCGGGATCTACGCCATGGTGCTGGCCGCCGCTGCGGCAACCTATGTCTGGCGCTTCCTCGGCATCGCGGTGGCGAACCGCATCGACGACCGCAGCTTGGCGTTTCGCCTGGTGCGGGCGGTGGCGACGGCGCTGGTGGCCGGCCTTGCGGCGCGGCTGGTGCTGTTTCCGACCGGCGGGCTCGCCGCCACGCCGCTGGTGTTGCGGCTCGGCGCCACCGCGGCCGGCGCCGCCGCCTATGCCGCCACCGGCCGCTCGGTGACCATCGGCCTGATCGCGGCCGATGCGGTGATCATCGCCGGGGCGTGGTGGCTGCAGCTTTGATCACAATTTGAATCCGTACCTTCACGCAAGTGCCGGATTCAAAAAGTGAAACAGGTCACTGGTCCAGTGCGGCCGCCAGCTTGTCGGCGTGCTGTTTCAGCACCGCCATGTCTTCCTTGACCGAAGCCGGCGGCTTCATCGCCACGCCGACGTGGCGGGGGATGATGTGGACGTGGAGATGGAACACCTCCTGGCCGCCCGCCGCCTCGCTGAACTGGGTGAGGGTGACGCCGTCGGCGGCGAATGCCGTCTTGGCGGCGATGGCGATCTTCTGCGCGGTGCGGATCACCTCGGCAAGGTCGTCGGGCTGGACGTCGAGCAGGTTGCGGGCCGGCGCCTTGGGAATGATCAAGGTGTGGCCGGGCGCCCGCGGCATGATGTCGAGGAAGGCGAAGGTCTTGGCGTCCTCATAGACCTTGAAGCAGGGGATTTCGCCCCGGAGAATTTTGGCGAAGACGTTGTTGGGATCGTAGGCGGTCATGACGGGCCTCAAGGTCGGCAACGGGTGGCAACTCCCGCAGCGCTTCCGGAAAATCGCGCCCCGGCGTGAATCGGGCGAACGGACCTTTCCAGCTTAACGCATTTTCCCGGCAACGCCGGCGGCCGCCTTTGCCCGCCGCGCCTTCGTGGCACCGGCACCTGGCCGGCGTCCGCCGGGCGCAGAAAAAGGGCGAGCCGCCCTTCGGCGGACCCGCCCAGCTGTTGTTCAGCGAACGCGCTGCCGTGGTGCCGTTCGTCAGCGCCACGCGCAGTAGCGGCGGCCATTGCGCCACCAGCACACCCGCCGCCGCGGACGGCGCCAGGGCGGCGGGCCGCCACGGCAGACCCGCTGACCCCACCGGTTGATCCAGCAGCGCCGGCCCCACTGCACGGTCTCGGTGGCGGCCTCGTCCGCCTCCGGCCGGAACAGCGCGTCATAGGCCGGTGTGGTGGGGATCTCCGGCGGAACCGGCAGCGCCGGCGCCGCGTCGGCCGCGCCGGTGGTGACGGCAAGCGAGCCGACGGCTCCGACCGCGATAAGGCCGAGCACGAAGGCACGGCGATGAAGCTCGGGATTCGGTTGCGGATGTGCCATGAGCCTCCTCCTAAAGGCAGCGTCAAATGCGCCTTAAGCGCAACGCTGCTCGCCTCGAATTGTTCAAGGCAATTGTGGCGGCCGATTGCAGCGCCAGAAATGCCAACAAAACCTTACGTCATCGCGCCGATGACGTCGTCGGTGCAGCCGAGGCGTGGCGCGCTCCAAGGGCGCCGGCATGTGCGGCGCATCGTCCGTCGGCGTGTTTGGAGATGAATTTTTCTCCACACTTGGGTACGTCAGCAGATGCACCCCGACGCCGGCAGCAGCGGCGTCAAGGAGCGTGGCTTCGGTGGGATCGGCCGGACACCGGGAGGCAGCGATGGCTTCGTTGGTTGATCACGCCAAGATCGCGTTTTCGGCGGTCGAGCGCCTCGAGAAGGCCGTTCACACCAACGATCTGATCAAGACGTTCCGGCTCTGTCTCGATCCATTCGGCTACAATGTCGTGCTCATTACCGGTCTGCCCGATCCGCCGGCCGATCCGCAGCCGTTTTTCCTGGTGAACAGCTGGCCGAACGGCTGGCACGACCGCTACCTGGAACGGGACTACTACCGCGACGATCCGGTGGCGGCGTTCGGCCGGGTGCGGATCGACCCGTTCACCTGGCACGACGCGCCGATCGACGATGAGCGTCAGCCGCGCGGCCGACTGATCATGGCCGAGGCCGCCGATATCGGCATGCGCGATGGCCTGGTGATCCCGATCGTGACCAGCCGCAGCCTGCATTCGTGCGTGTCGGTGGCCGGCGAGGCGCCGGAGCGGGACCCGGACGTTCAGCGCGCCATCCATCTGGTCGGCATGTTCGCCCATGCCCGCGCCGTCCAGCTCGCCAGCGAGCAGGCGCCGGTTCGCCGCCGGCTGTTGAGCGACCGCGAGCGCGAGGTGCTGCTGTGGGTGGCGGCGGGCAAGACCGCCTGGGAAATCTCCCGCATCCTCGGCATCGCCGAGCGGACGGTGATCTACCACGTCACCACCGCGGCGCGACGGCTGCAGGCGGTGTCGCGCACCCACGCCGTCGCCCGAGCCATCGCGCTCGGCGAGATCTCGATCCCATAGTTCCGTTTCCCGCGGATGGGCTCCTCGGAGTTTCGAAATCTGTCGCGGGAGTCGGCAAGGGCCGCAGTCGCGGCGCCGGCCGGGTTGGCTGTGCGGGGTGGCCGTTGGTTTTACGGCATTTTACCGCTGGTTGATCCAGTAACAACTTACAGGTGACGACGAGAATCTCTGCCCCTAGGGTGAATTAATCCAGGGGAGGCAGAGTTGATCCACGTCGTTCACCGCATGAACCGTCACCTATACAAAAATGAACTGATGGAACATTTCCATCTTCGCTATGATATTTACGTCAGAGATCGGAAATGGATGGACCTCGATCGTCCGGTTCCGTTGGAGATCGACCAGTTCGACACGCTCGATGCGTTCTATCTTCTGTCGCTTGATGGTAGTCGACTGGTCGGCGGCTCGCGGCTGATCCCGTCGACCCGGCCGCACCTGCTCGGCGACGTCTTTCCCGACCTCGCCCTGCGCGGGGTGCCGCGTCAGCCGGACGTGTTCGAATGGACGCGCATTTTCGTCGCCAAGGCGCACCGCGGCGGCGACAGCCGGGCGCTGGGCGAAATCCTGTGCGGCATCTGCGAATTCTCGCTGGAGGAGGGCATCTCCGCCATCACCGCGGTCGCCGAGATGTGGTGGACGCCGCGCCTTCTGGAGATGGGCTGGAAGGTCGAGCCGCTCGGCCTGCCCCGACTGATCGAGGGCGAGCCGTGCAACGCATTCCGGTTCGCGATGGACGAGGAGGTGCTGGACAGCACCCGGCGCTATTTCGGCGTCGATGCGCCGGTGCTGCTGCGGCGCGCGCCGGAACTGGTCGCGGCCGAGGTGGCGCGGGTGTGACTGCAACCTGGTTCGACGGCCTGACCGGCCGGATTTCGCCTCACAGGTCGCCGTCCTCGGGCTGGCCCTTGCGAAACGGCGCGCTCGCCAGCAGGTCGCGGCCCATCTCGGCGACATAGGCCCGCTCGCGGGCGAGGTAGTTGGCGACGCCGCGGCGCAAGCCGGGGTCGAGGATCAGGTGGGCTGAATAGGTCGGCACCGGCAGGTAGCCGCGCGCCAGCTTGTGCTCGCCCTGGGCGCCGGCCTCGACCCGGTCGAGGCCGCGCTCGATGGCGGCGTCGAGCGCCTGATAGTAGCAAAGCTCGAAATGCAGGAACGGGTGGTGCTCGGTCGCGCCCCAGTGGCGGCCATAGAGGGTGTCGGAGCCGACGAAATTGAGCGCGCCGGCGATCCAGCGGCCGGCGCGCCGCGCCATCGCCAGCACGATCTTGTCGGCCATCCGCTCCGACACCAGCGAGAAGAAATCCCGCGTCAGATAGGGCCGGCCCCATTTGCGCGAGCCGGTGTCGATGTAGCAGGCGAAGAAGGCGTCCCACACCGCTTCGGTCAGGTCGGGGCCGGTGAGGCGGTGGATCTCGATGCCGGCGGCAAGCGCCTCGCGACGCTCGCGGCGGATCGCCTTGCGCTTGCGGGCGGCGAGGTCGTCGAGGAAGGCGTCGAACGTGCCGTAGCCACGGTTCAGCCACTGGAACTGGCGGTCGGTGCGCGTCAGCCAGCCCTCAGTGCCGAGCTCGGTCCATTCGCGCCCGGTCGGGAAGGTGACGTGAACCGAGGACGCGCCGGTCTGCTGCGCCAGTTCGGCGAGGCCGGCGGCGAGCAGGCGGCGCACCGCCGGCGCGTCATGGCCGGGCCGCACCAGCAGGCGCGGGCCGGTGCATGGCGTGAACGGCACCGCAACCTGGAGCTTGGGATAGTAGCGGCCGCCGGCGGCCGCGTAGGCGTCGGCCCAGCCCTGATCGAACACGTATTCGCCGCGCGAATGTCCCTTGAGGTAGGCCGGGACGGCGCCGACGATGGTGCCGCCGCCGTCCTTGGCGATCAGATGGAGCCCGGCCCAGCCGGTGCCGGCGACCGCGGAGCCCGACTGCTCCAGCGCCGACAGAAATTCGTGCGAAACGAAGGGGTTGTCCGCGGTCTGCTCATAGGCCGGGAAAAGCTCGTCATCGGCGGGTACCGAGCCCGCGGCCGCCGCCCCGGCTGTCACCGCGGGGCGGGCGCAGGCATTCCACGCATCGCGCGCGATGTCGCGGAAGCTCCCGACCACGTCGAGGCTGAGGTCGTGCGGGGTGGGATCGAACATGGCGACGATGGCGGACACCGTCACGTTACGCCGCAGGTCGCGGCCGGATCAGTTTTCATGCGGCGTCCCGACCATCGCGTCGTGACGCCGGCCGTGATGTCGCCGCACACCATACATGCGGCGAGGTTATCGACTCAACCGCCCCATGCGTCGGCATCCGGCGCCGTTACGGCCGAAGCCCCTCGAAAATGATCTGGTCCGCCCACCGCCGCGCCCTCGCGCGGTCGGCGTTGGTCCGCACCGTCCAGGTCAGCAGCGGCAGGCCGAGCCCGTGCCGCGCCAGCCAGGTCGCCGCGCTCGGCAGGTCGCGGATGCCGAACGCCACGAACTGGGCGCGGGAAGAGGGCAGATGGAGCAGGTTGCCGAGGCGCTGCTTCTGCCAGCGCGTGAGCCCGGTCCACTCCGCATCGTCATAGTGGCGCTCGGCGGTGATGCCGCGCACCACGTCCGGCGCCAACCGGCGCAACGCGGCGACGAGGTCCGGGTCGAACGACATCATGGCGAGCGGGCCGGCATAGCCTGCCGCCACCTCGGCGGCGCGCACGGCGAGGCGCAGATCGCCGTCGAACCGGCTTTTCAGCTCGACGATCAACGGCACCCGCCCCGCCACCAGCGCCAAGAGATCGCAGAACCGCAGCATGGCGTCGCCGGTGGCGCGGAACCGCACCGCTTGCAGTTCGCGGGCGGAGAGGGCGGCAAGCGGGCCGGTGGCCTCGGTCAGGCGGTCCAAGGTGTCGTCGTGGAACACCATCGCCTCGCCGTCGGCCGAGCGCTCAAGGTCGACCTCGATGGCGTAGCCGGCGGCGATCGCCGCGGCGCAGGACGAGCGTGTGTTCTCGACGACCCCGGCGGCGGGATCGTGCAGCCCGCGGTGGGCGATCGGCCGCGCCGTCAGCCAGCCCGGCGCCATCATTCGACCTCGAACAGGCCCTCGACTTCGATCAAGGCGCCCAGCGGCAGCTCGGCGACGCCGACGGTGGAGCGGGCATGGCGGCCGCGCTCGCCGAACACCGCGACCATCAAATCGGAGGCGCCGTTCATCACCTTGGCCAGGTCGGGGTAGATCGGGCCGCTGTTGATGAAGCCGCCGAGCCGCACCACCCGCACCACGCGGTCGAGGTCGGAGACGGCGGCCTTGACCTGGGCGAGCACGTTGAGCGCGGCGAACCTCGCCGCCTGCTGACCGGTGCCGAGGTCGAAATCGGCGATCTTGCCCTTGTGCGACAGCGTGCCGTCCTGGGCGAAGCAGAGCTGGCCCGACACCGTCAGCAGCGCGCCAGTCCGCACGAACGGCACGTAGGTCGCCACCGGCGCGGCCGGGGCAGGGAGGACAAGCCCGAGTTCGGCGAGCTTCTGTTCGGCGGTTCCGGCCATTGCTAGGGGTCCTTCAAGGGTGCAGGCGGTCAGGGTTGCGCCAGTGTGGACGCAGCCGGAGGTGCCGCACAAGGCGGGGTAGCGTTGTGGCGGCTGCGCGTGGCCAGTATGGTGCCCGGCGTGGGGCTAGGATCGGGTTCATGAACGTCACATCGCTCGCCGCGGCCGTCGGCCTCGTCGTCGGGTCTATCGCTCTCGCCGCCACCCCAGCCGTCGCCGACGAGCCGCCGGCGTTCGTGCCGCACCGCGCGGTCTACGATCTCGACCTCGACGGGCCGATCACCAAGTCGCAGGTCCGCGCCGCGCGCGGCCGCATCGTTTACGAGTTCTCCGGCAATGCCTGCGAGGGCTGGGCGATGTCGTTGCGTCAGGTGGTACAGATCGAGGGCGCTGACGAGCGGTCGAACGTGTCCGACACCCTGGCCACCAGCTGGGAAGACGCCGCAGCAAAGACCTTCCGGTTTGCCAACCAAAGCTCGGTCGACCGCGCGTCGCAGGATGTCAGCGAGGGCCGCGCCGAACGCGGCGCCGACGGCCGCGTCACCGTCAAGATTGCCAAGCCGGCGGACGGCGAGGCGGCGCTGGGCGCCGGCGTGGTGTTTCCGACCGAGCACATGCGGCGCCTGGTCGAGGCGGCGCGCAAAGGTGAGCGCATCGTCTCCGCCAAGGTGTTCGACGGCACCGAGTCCGGCCACAAGGTCTATGACACCATGAGCGTGGTCGGCCGCCCGATCGAGCCGGGCACCGGCGCGCTGGAGGCGGCGGCGCAGCGGCCGGAACTCGCCGGCCTGCAGCGCTGGCCGGTGACCGTCAGCTATTTCGACGCGGCCTCCGACTCGCAGACGCCGCTCTACACGCTGGGCTTCGAGCTGTTCGAGAACGGCATCAGCCGCAACCTCACGCTCGACTATGGCGACTTCCGCCTCCGCGGCGAGATGGCGACGCTCGAACTCCTCGCCCCGATGCCGTGCCCGTGAGGCGCCGGAGCATGTTCCGCGATAGCTGAGATCGGGACGCGACGTTCCTTTTTCGGAATTCCGACATCAGAGCCGAAGGGCGGTCGTCCGCACGTTTCGACGCGACTGACCCGCCCTGGGTTTGCCGGCGACTGTATTGGTCGTGTCCCATCCGGTGGTGTAGCTCGGCGGTCACGAAGCCGATCGCAGGCGTGCCCATGATGGCGCCGTAGCGGGCGGGCGGCTTCGCGAGGGTGGCCATCGGCAGTTTCTCGGTAGGGTCTGGTTGCGACACCAACCTGAACCTGAGGACCACCGATGACCGACGAGATGTTGAACCTTGGCGCGCTCGTGGAGAAGACCCCCGACGCCGATGTGTTGCGGGAGATGATCGGCTTTGCCGCCGTGCAACTGATGGAGCCGCAGGTCGGCGGGCTGACCGGCCGGCTTTCGGATCAGGCGTTCCTTGTCAGCCTCGCTTTAATGGCAGCCGCAGTCGTCGTCGTGGGGGGCGGCTGCCGGCAGCGTGCCGGAAATATAGCGGCTGACCGCTGCGACGGGGTCGGTTTCACTGGTGGCTACGGCATCGACGCCGCGAGACGCCATCCGGTTGACGAAGCCGGGGCCAGCGCTGGCCGCGATCACTGCCCGCATGGTGTAGAGCGGGTGATCCCCGCCACCCTGAAATTCGTGAATTGCCATCTCCTTGGGCAGGTCGAGACGCTCCACCTCGCGCGGCGGCGCGCCGGCGTCGACCTCGAACACCAGGAAACGGCGGGTCTTGCCGGCGTGGGGGGTCACGGTACGAAAATTCTGGCTGGCGACCGCGATGCGCATAGACGTCTCCGAAATTACAGGGAAGGGGCGGTGCGGGCGCGACGGCAACGCTGACCCCCGGCCGCTCGGGCCGAGGCTTCGGTTGACGACGCTCGAGGACCGCAGTGCGGTCGCCGAAAACCCGCTGTCGCGCAGGGGCTCTCGGCGAAACTGTTACCGGGCTTGAGAAGCGACCTCCCGGACCCGATCAAGCCTCGCCGATGACGATTTTGGTGTCGCTGGCGAACCGATAGGGCGGAACCGGCAGGTTGGTCGGCGCCGGGCCTTTGCGGACGCGGCCGGAGGTATCGTACTGCGAGCCGTGGCACGGGCAGAACCAGCCACCCCAATCGCCCTGGTGCCCGAGCGGAATGCAGCCGAGGTGGGTACAGCTGGCAAAGACCACCAGCCACTCGGCCTTGCCGGCCTTCACACGGGCGGAGTCGGGTTCCGGGTCCATCAGCGCCGCCACGTCGGTATTCTCGGCGGCGGCGATTTCTTCGGTCGTGCGGTGGCGGACGAAGATCGGCTTGCCGCGCCAGAAGATGCGGACGATCTGGCCATCGGCGATCGGGGCGATATCGAATTCGATCGGGGCGCCCTGGGCGATCGTCCCGCTATCGGGGTTCATCTGGTCGATGAACGGCCAAGCCACCGCGGCGAGACCCGCGGCACCCATCGCCGCGGTGCTGAGCAGCAGAATATCGCGCCGGTTGGGATGCGCCGATGCGGGCGGTTCGGGAGATGTGGTCGTGGTCATGTCGAGGGATCCTTTGATTGCACTTGCACGCGAACGGTCGACGTCGGCTCAGGAGTCGGGAGAGGGTGTCTCCTCGGGCGCCGTATCGTCCTGGTCGCCGACATTGGTTTCGCGCCAGCGGCAATGGCCTCGCCGCCGCCGCATCCGGCGTCCCGGGCAGTCTTCCGCGACGTCGTCGCCGGTTGCCATGCGCACCGCGCCGCCATCAATGCGGATCGCGCAGCCACGCGCCAGCGCGGTGGCAACGGCGGTGCGCGCCCCCGCCAGCAGCCGGGAAAAGGTCGGGCGGGACACCCCCATCAGCTCGGCCGCGGTGATGTGCTCGAGCCCTTCGGCGTCGGCCAGCCGCAAGGCTTCGAGGCCGTCGACGGTCAGCAGCACCTCGTCGAGTTCGGTGAGCGGGATGCCGCGCGGCTTGAAATAGCGAACCGGCAGCTCCTCGCGCACGATGCGAACCTTGTGGGGGCGGGGCATGGCAGCTGCCGATCATTGCGCTGTTTTGAACATATGCTCAATATAGGTGGCTCGGCGCCGTCCGCAACTGCGTCGAGCGCATGACGCCGCCCCTCCAGCCGCAACGCTGTGGCAACGCCGCCGGTTGCGCCACCGCAGGCTGAAAGATACCGGCCGCGAACGCAGGAGACGGTGACTTCGTCACAGACGACAGGCGCTGCCACCCGTAACCCATGCGGATAGCGGTGCTGGCGGGATCGACCTCGGTCCGCCCGCCATCCTCCAACCGACACACGGAACCCAGCGATGCCGCACAAGACCGCTTACGTGATCGTTGCGCTGGCGGCTGCCGCCGCGCTTGTCGCCGCCTCGGTGCGAGAGCGGGCCGAGGCCAGGCTTGCGCTTGAAGCCAAAGCCGCAGCGCTGACCAAGGACTTTGCCGGCACGCTGCTCGGCGCGCTCAAGGGCGCTGTCGAGAGTTCCGGAACGGTTGGCGCCGTTGCCTTTTGCGGCAAGGAGGCGCCGGGCATCGCCGCGGACGCATCGAACCGCAGCGGCTGGATAATGTCCCGCACCAGCCTGAAGCCGCGCAATCCGGCCGCGGCGCCGGATGCCTATGAGCGCGCGGTGATGACGGACTTCGCCGCGCGCGTTGCCGCCGGCGCCCCGGCGGCAACGCTCAAGCGTGCCGAGATCGTCGAGCAGAACGGTGGGCGGGTGTTCCGCTACATCCAGGCGATCCCGACCGGCGAACTCTGCCTTTCCTGCCACGGCAGCAACCTGAAGCCTGAGGTCAGCGCCAAGATCGGCGAACTCTATCCGGCCGACCAGGCCACCGGCTTCAAGCAGGGCGACATGCGCGGCGTGTTCACGCTCAGCAAGACGCTGTGATCGAAATCCGGCCGATCAGGCCGGAGTTTCGTCGTGCTGTCGCCGAGTTTCCTTAGGTCACCAAGGGCCCAACCGGCCGATCGCAAACCCGATCACTGCGCTCGGAATACGCCGTGGCAGCCGGCACAATTGGCGGTGATGGCGGCGATGCCGCCGAGTACCTGCACCCATTGCTCCGCCGACGGCTTGGCGGGAATACTCTCGGTCAGCCGAGCGAACTCCTCGGCGGAGCGATGATAGGCAAGGCCGAGTTCGCGGAACTCGATCGGCATGTAGCGGCCGATGCCCTTGCCGCGTCCGATCGCCATTTCCTTGCGCGCCAGCGCGCCGGCTTCCTTCGTCTGGCCGGCGGCAAGCAATTGGATGACGCCGTCGAGCGCAGCCATGTGGTTGCGCATCTCCTCAAGGAACAGTTCGCGAATCTCCGGCGGCAGGTCGAGCCGGGTGCGGGCATCCTCGGCTGCTGCCGGCAGCGACGCGAGCGCCAGCATCAGGCCAAGCACGGTCGATTTCAGCATAGCGTGTCTCCATGGGTGGTGGCTGATCGTGCGGTCGCATGATGGGCCGGGGTCTCTTTTCGACGAAATCCGGACGATCCGATCGGGGTTCGTCGCATCGGAAGGCGCTGCGGCGGCTGCGCATGTGCGGCTGCCGCGGCCTCTCTGCGGGCGTCTTGGCTGAAGTTTGCGACTCTTTGCGCCACGCCACTGTGACTTCATCACAGACCCGCGTCTGTGAGGCTCCTACCTTGCTGCCACTCAAAGAGGATTCGAGGAGGACCACATGAACATGACCGCGAACGTTGGAACGATCGACCGTGTGTTGCGCGCCGTTGTCGGTATTGCGCTGATCGCCTGGGCGGCGACGGGAGGCCCGGTGTGGGCGTGGGTCGGCGTGGTGCCGCTCGCGACCGCGGGCTTCAGCTTCTGCCCGGCCTATTCGCTGCTCGGCATCAAGACCTGTCCGACGCCGCGCACCTGAACAATCGAGCCTTGGAGCGCCAACCGATCCGATTGAACCGGGTGGTGGCTTTAGGTCTTCGAGTTATCGCATTCTCGTACGCAAAACCGGTATCCAGTTTTGCTGAGAATGCTCTCGTCCACGCCCATGGGCCGATCCCCCGCATCGTCCCATGGGCTTTCTTATTTTGGAGTGATGGACCACATGCATAAGAACTGGACGGCGATAACCGGCGAACTCTCGGTGGCGCTCAAGGAAGTGCGCTCTGGCGCCCCGGACGTGATGAAGGGGTTCTCCGCCATCGCCCAGGCGGCGCTCAAGGCGAATGCGCTCGATACCAAGACCAAGGAGCTGATCGCGCTCGCGATCGCGGTGGCGACGCGCTGCGACGCCTGCATTGCCTTCCATGCCGAGGCAGCGGTCAAGCTTGGTGCCACCCGCGACGAGGTGATGGAGACCATGGGCATGGCGATCTATATGGGCGCCGGCCCGAGCGTGATGTACGCGGCTCAGGCGGTCGAGGCCTACGACCAATTCAGCAAGAAGGCAGAAGCCAACCACGCGACCGGATGATACGGGTTGCGGATCGTCACGCCGTCCAGACGCTGATTGTTCGCGGGAAATCCCGCCGCCTTCGAGCCACGATTTCGGCGACGGCGTGTCGGCCGGGCGATGCGACCTCTGGGAAGCCACCCTGGCGCTGCGCTTTCCGTGCGATAGAGAAAAACCCGGCCGAGTGGCCGGGTTTTTGTTTGTGCGGGCGGCCACGACGGTCCGCTATTTTTCCGGCACGCAGATCTGCCCGCGCCAATGCGCGACCATCGTCCGCACCAGCAACGCCGCGATCAGGACGATCAACAGCGCCCACAGCGCAAGGCCGGCATAGCTGACGCCCAGGTTCGCGGTCTTCTCGCCATAGGCCAAGGTGGCGATGGTCAATGCTGCCGAGGGGAACGACAGCGCCCAGAACGGCACGCCGAACGGCGCCCTGGCGATGCGGCCGGCGGCGGCGGCCACCAGCGCCGCAAACGCGATGGTGGCGCCGAACAGCAGTTGGGCACCGGCATCGAGCCCGCCGCTCAGCTTGACATAGGCGATGAACGCCACCGCCGGCGGCGCGATCAGGATCGCCAGCGTCGGCACCAGCTTCGGCGGCAGCGGCGCCTCGAACACGAAGCGGTGGATCACCATCGGCAGCAGCAGCAGCCAGAACACCACGCCGACGCCGAAATAGAGCCACGACACCGAGACGTAGCCGAGCGACACCCCGGCGATCGGCATCACCACATTGCCGACGGCGGGGATGAACCATGCCGGGTTCAGCGTCGCCACCGGAATGGTGCGCGGCCCCATCCAGCTCGACACCACGCCGACGAAGCCGATGGCGTGGCCGATCGCGGCGACGATCCAGATCGGCCGCGCCACCTCCGGTGCGATCGGCAGCAGCATGGTCGCCACCAGCGCCAGCGCGATGCTGGCGGCCGGGAAAAAGTTGATGCGGACGTGGTGGTGCCATTCCTCCACCACCGCGTGGGGATAGCGCATCAGCTTGATGAGGTAGGCAAGGAAAATGAACGCGCCGACCGCGAGGGTGACGCCGGCCATGCCGAGCGCGACCCTGTCAGCCACGGTTGCGAGCAGGCCGCTGGCGGTGTGGGCTGCCCGTTGGCTGGCGATCGTGGCGCCGGCGAGGCCCATCACCATGCCGAACAGGCCGACGGGCATGTGCGCCAAGGAGCCCGTCCTGGAGGTGTCGGCCGGTGCCGCTTGCGTGCTCGGCGGCACCGGAGGTGCGGAGGGCGCACCGTGCGCCGTTGTCGCCGCGAGGGCGTGGTCGGCGAGGGTTCCCGTATCTGACATATCCGGCTCCCGGAAATTGCGATGTGGGCGAGCCGTCGCAGGTTCGCTTCCGGGTGTCGGTGACTTGATCACCGACACCGGCGTGCAGCCGTGCCAGCATCGAACCTGCCCGCAAGCTTGGCCCCGATCACGCCCCCCGGGGTCCAGGCGATGGGGCAAAGCCGAGGCCGTTCCGCGCGTCCGCTTGGCGCGTGCGGGACGGTCTCGCGCCGGCCAGCACGGCGCTTGCCGTTTCATTTCCTGCTGCCGCTGCGGGCGCTGGGCGCTCCAAGCGCGGCGCGAATGCGCCATCACCGGCGACACGCGCCACCCTTTGCCGTGGACGGTTCGAACTGGCCTGGTGCGGGCGCCGCGGCGCCCAGCCCCACCCAGGTACCTCGTCTGGCGGAATAGGCTGGCGGACTGGTCAATTCTTAGGCGATTTTCCCATCTCGTTGCGGCAATTTCAATCTTGCCGACCGGTTAACTTGCCGCATTATTGCCGTTATGAATGTAAACTATATAACGACCGTGAGCCGTTTGCGTGGGCGATGGCTGCAGGTCAATGGCACCCTCGGAGGTGCGCGACGCGCCGTCTCCGTCGCCGCGGCGCTGATACTCGGCGGCGTCGTGCTGGCCAGTCCCGCGGCGTCGAAGGACACCGTGGTGGTGCTGACCACCTATCACGACGACGTCGTCGGCCCGGTTGTCAAGGCGTTCGAGACGGCGCATCCGGACATCGCGGTCGAACTGGTCTGGAAGCAGGGCATTGAGGCGTTCGGCGATCTCAGCAAGCCGGACCAGAGCGGCATCGACGTGTTCTGGGGGCCCTCGCTCAGCACCTTTCCGGCGCTGCGCGACCGCGGCGCGTTCCGGGCGATCACGGTCGACCGTGCGAGCATCCCGGGCCGGATCGGGCGGCAGCAGATTTCCGATCCGAACGGGTTGTTCGAGGCCTACGAGGTTGCCGGCTACGGACTTGCATTCAACCTCGACCGTCTTAAGGAGCGGGGGCTCGGCGTGCCGAAAGCGTGGCGCGATCTCGCCACCCCGCGCGTTGCCGGTGCGGTTGGACTTCCCATTCCGGCATCGGTCGGGTTCTCGCCCGCGCTCTACGATGTCATCTTGCAGTCGGAGGGGTGGGAGCGCGGCTGGGCGCTGATTTCGGAAATCGCCGGCAACGGCAAGCTTCTCGGCATCGGCGGCAGCCCGACCGATCTTGTCGCCGCCGGCGACATCGCGGTCGGCCTCACCATCGACTTCTATCCGATGGCCGCGGCAGCCAGTGGGCGCCCAGTCGGCTTCGTCTATCCGGCGCGCACCGCGTTCCTGCCGGCCCACATCGCGACGACCGCCAGCGCGCCCAATGCCAAGGCCGCCGCCACCTTCGTCGCATTCCTGCTGTCGCGCCCGGCTCAGGAGCTGCTGCTGCGGCCCGACATTCGCCGCCATCCGATTCGGCCCGACGCCTATGGCAAGATTGACGCGGTATTTGCCAATCCCTTTGCGCCGGCCGACGACATCACCTTCGCCTATGATGCCGACCTCGGACGACTGCGGCGCGGCGTTATCTCGGCGCTGTTCGACGCCGCCATTACGAGCCGGCACCAACGGGTCGCCGCGCTGTGGCGCGCCATCCATGATGCCGAAGCCAAGCTCGCCGCCCAGCCGAACCCGAAATATTCCGAACTGCTCGCCGAAGCCCGGCGCCTGGCCGGCAGCGTTCCGGTGAGCGCCGAGGCGGCGACGGACCCCGCCCGGCTGGCCCGGATCAAATCCTACCCGAGCGACATCGCGGCGGTCTGGAACGCCGAACTCGACCGTGCGCACGAGCGGGCGTTCGCCCTGGTGCGGCGGGTCGGGGCGGACTTCTAGCACCCCGCAATGTCGGGCCCGGTGCCGCACGTGAAATTGGGCACGAACAAACGCCTTGAGGACCCGGCCTGACGCGGTCGGACCGGGACCGCTCGCGCGCCGCGGCGCCACCACCAGGGCTATCGGCATCGCAATTTCACGACGGCGAGGACACGCGCTGCGATGGACGACGTGTGTCTTCGAACAGCAGCGGCGAACGGCGCGAGCGCCGTTCCAGACCACTTCGAACGCAATGACGACCACAGCGGGGGCAGGGGATATGCGTTTACGACGTCAAACATGGGTGGTTGCGGCCGGCGCCGTGGTCGCCGGAGCGCTTGGATCGGCGACCGGCGGACCCGCCGCAGCCGAGGACGGGATTTTCAATCTCGGCGAGATCCACGTGTCCGCGCCGAGCAGCAGCACCCAGGAGACCGACGACTTCGGCGGCAGCACCGTCTCCGGCGATCAGATGGAGACCTTCGCCACCGACACGCTCGACAAGGCGGTCAATCTCGCGCCCGGCGTGTCGAGTTCCAATTCCGGCGGCACCCGCAACGAGCAACTGATCTATGTCCGCGGCTTCGACCGCTGGCAGGTGCCGCTGTCGATCGACGGCGTGCGGATCTATCTGCCCGCCGACAACCGGCTGGACTTCGGCCGCTTCCTCACCCCCGACGTTGCGGCGGTTCAGATCGCCAAAGGTTACGTCTCGGTGCTCGACGGCCCGGGCGGCATGGGCGGCGCCATCAACCTCGTCAGCTACAAGCCGACCAAGGAACTGGAGGCGGAGGGCCGCACCCAGGCCGAATTCGGCACCGACGGCACGTTCGAGGGCACGCTGAACTACCTTCGCGGCGGCTCGCGCACCGAGAACGGCTACGTCCAGGCCAGCGGAACCTATCGCGACCAGCGTGGCTGGATGCTGTCGGAGAGCTTTAACCCGACCGCGGTCGAGAACGGCGGCCTGCGCGACCACTCCGACACCCGCGACTGGAACGTCAACCTCAAGGCCGGCTACACCCCGAACGCCACCGACGAATACTCGATCAACTTCATCAAGCAGGCCGGCCAGAAGGGGGCACCGTACCACGTCACCGATCTGTCGACCAGCCGCCGCTTCTGGGATTGGCCGCAGTGGGATATCCAGAACCTCTACTGGCTGTCCAATACCCAGGTCGGTGATTCGTCCTATGTGAAGACGAAGGCGTATTATAATACGTTCAACAATACGCTGAGATCGTTCTCCGACTGGCAGCAGACCGTTCAGTCCGGCTCGAACGCGTTCAACAGCTATTACGACGACTACGCCTTCGGCGGGAACGTCGAGGCTGGCACCGAGTTCGGTCGGTTCGACACGTTGAAGGCGGCGTTCAGCTTCCGTCGCGACGACCACACCGAGTGGAACGAGAATTTCACCAACAGCTCGGGAACGTCGTCCGGTTGCGTCCAGAGCGCAGTGTGCTTCACCGAGCCGAAGCAGAACACGGTGGAGGATACCTATTCGATTGCGCTTGAGAACACCGTCCATGTCACGCCGGCGTTCGACCTGGTGCAGGGCGTCAGTTACAACTGGCGTAACCTGATCTCCGCCGAGGACTTCACCACCGCGAACGGGTTGATCTATTATCCGCTGAAGGACAGCGACGCCGTCGACTATCAGGGCGCGGCGGTCTGGCGCTACAGCGAGACGGCGAAGGTGTTCGCCAACTTCTCCCACCGCACCCGTTTCCCCACGCTGTTCGAGCGCTTCAGTTCGCGGTTCGGCGGCGCCTATTCCAATCCGGGGCTGGCGCCGGAGGTGGCCACCAACTACCAGGTCGGCTGGGCCAATGCCTTTGCACCCAAGAGCCAAGTGTCGGTGACGGCGTTCTACAGCGACGTCGAGGACATGATCCAGTCGGTGAATATCACCTCCAGCATCACCCAGTACCAGAACGTCGGCGACGGCTATTTCTACGGCGCGGAAGCGTCGTTCGACTATGCGGCGTCCGATACCTGGACGTTCGGCGGCAACATCACCTGGATCGATCGCGAGGTCACCAACCCCAGTGACCCGAGCTTCCAACCGAGCGGTGTGCCCGAGATCAAGGGTCTCGTCTACGCAACCTGGCAGCCCTATGAAAATCTCAAGCTCACGCCCAGCCTTGAGTTCGCGGACGATCGCTGGACATCATATACCGTCAACAAGGTCAATTATTATTACACCACCGGCGCCTATGTTCTGCTCAATTTCCGCGCAGAATACGCCATTAATGCACACTTCACGGTTGCGGCCGGCGCCCGCAACCTGCTCGACCAGGATTATTACCTGAGCGACGGCTATCCCGAGGCGGGGCGCAGCTTCTACGCCTCGCTCAAGGCGACGTTCTGATGTCGGGAGTCCAGGCGCCGGACCACCGGCGCCTGGGACCGGCGTCGGCAGCCCGCTCGATCGGGATGGGCAATTTCGGCGACCGACGACGAGACGCCGGCCGGCTCGACCGCATTTGGACAGCCCGCGACGGCAGGGCATGGCCGCGGCATTCCGGGCGTCGCAGCTCTGCTCGGAAGGTTTTGGATTTGGCGGAGAGAAATACTTTTGAATTGTTCTGGCTAAAGAATATCTGCACAATGATTAATATTATGCAATTGAGGTGGCAATCGTTGCTGCCGTAAGGTTCGTGCTGTCAATTAACTACCAAGTCCGAATCGGAAGTTCCGCACTGGGCGCGGAGTATTTCCGATCTCGATCGAGGTCGAAGACATCGACGCAGGCGCGCGAAGCGCGTCGCGACCTTGGTGGTCCCTCGGAGAAGGCTTTGGCTGATTCGGCAACGCAGCCTGGGGCGTCGTCGCGACGGACCGCTGACGCGCGGTGCACCGCTGCGCTCGAACCGAGCGCCGCGTCTCGGTGCATCGACGCACCGCACCACCACCGCGCGGCGGTTGCCCGCCGGGAGAAACGTCAACCAACAGCGTGGGACCTGCAGGGGCTTGGGGATATGCGTTTGAGACGTCAGGTAATGATGATGGCAACGGGGGCTGCGGTCGTTGCGGCCCTGGCGCCGGTCGGGCCGGCCGCGGCAGAGGACGACGGCGTGTTCGGGCTCGGCGAGATTCACGTCTCCGCGCCGGCCGGCGGCACCCAGGAGACCGACGACTTCGGCGGCAGCACCCTCTCCGGCAGCCAGATGGAGACCTTTGCCGCCGACACGGTCGACGAGGCGCTGAACCTCGTGCCGGGCGTGGTGGGCACGGGTTCGGGCGACGCACGCAACGAGCGCGTCATCAGCGTCCGCGGCTTCAGCCGCCTGGAGGTGCCGCTGTCGATCGACGGCGTGCAGATTTATCTGCCGGCGGACAACCGCTTCGACTTCGGCCGCTTTCTCACCCCCGACGTGGCGGCGGTGCAGGTCGCCAAGGGCTACGTCTCGGTGCTCGACGGTCCGGGCGGCATGGGCGGCGCCATCAACCTCGTCAGCTACAAGCCGACCAAGGAACTGGAGGCGGAAGGGCGCGCCCAGGCCGAGTTCGGCACCGACGGCACGTTCGAGGGCACGATGAGCTATCTCCGCGCCGGCTCGCGCAAGGAGAACGGCTACGTCCAGGCCAGCGGCACCTATCGCGACATGCGCGGCTGGATGCTGTCGGAGAGCTTTAACCCGACCGCGGTCGAGAACGGCGGGCTCCGCGACCACTCCGACACCCGCGACTGGAGCGTCAACCTCAAGGCCGGCTACACCCCCAACGCCACCGACGAATATTCCATCAACCTCATCAAGCAATCGGCCGACAAGGGCTCGCCCTACCATGTCACCAACGTGTCGCCGACCCGGCCCTATCGCGACTGGCCCCAGTGGAACATCCAGAACCTCTACTGGCTCTCCGATACGCAGATTGGCGAGGCGTCCTATCTGAAGACGAAGCTGTACTACAATACGTTCGACAATACGCACATGGGATTTGATAATCCCGAGCAGACTATTCGGAAAACGGCTAGGTCCTTCAACACTTACTACGACGATTTCGCGGTTGGCGGAAACGTCGAGGCCGGCACCGACATCGGCCGCTACGACACGCTGAAGCTGGCGTTCAGCTACCGGCGCGACGATCACACCGAATGGAACGAGAGCTTCGGCAACCGGTTTGCCAAGACCGCCGGCTGCACCGCGAACGTGATCTGCTTCACCGAGCCCAAGCAAAACTCGGTGGAGGATACCTTTTCGACCGCGCTGGAGAACACAATCCACCTCACGCCGGCGTTCGATCTCGTTCAGGGCGTCAGCTACAACTGGCGCGATCTATCCAAGGCGGAGGACTTTTCGACCGACACCGGCGCGATGGTGTATTTTCCGCTGAACGACAGCGACGCCATCGACTACCAGGGCGCGGCGGTTTGGCGCTACAGCGAGACGGCGAAGGTGTTCGCCAACTTTTCGCACCGCACCCGATTCCCCACGCTGTTCGAGCGCTTCAGCTCGAAGTTCTCGCAGGTGTTGTCCAATCCAGAATTGGCCCCTGAAGAGGCCACCAACTACCAGCTCGGCTGGTCCAACGCCTTTGCGCCCAAGAGCCAAATGTCCGTTACCGCATTCTACAGCGACGTGGAGGACATGATCCAATCGGTGCAGGTCGACTCGACTCACACCCAGTCGCAAAATGTCGGCGACGGCTATTTCTACGGGGCGGAGGCCTCGCTTGATTATGCCATTGCGGACAGGTGGACGGTCGGCGGCAATCTGACGTGGATTCGGCGCGAGGTGACCAATCCCGACGATCCGAATTTCCGGCCGTCGGGCGTTCCGGAGTTCAAAGGCCTCGTATTCGTGACATGGCAACCGTACGACAACCTCAAGCTCACGCCGAGCGTCGAGTTCGCCGACGACCGCTGGACGTCATATACGGTCGGAAATGCCAATTATTACTATACTGTCGGTGCCTATACACTTGTAAACTTCAGGGCTGAGTATGCCGTCAATGCTAACTTCACGGTTGCAGCCGGCGCCCGCAACCTGCTCGACCAGGATTATTACCTGAGCGACGGCTATCCCGAGGCAGGCCGCAGCTTCTACGCCTCGCTCAAGGCGACGTTCTGACCGCGGGCTGCGGGCCGGCGTCGCGCTCGCGGAGCCTTGTGGAGTCCGGAACCGGGTCGCGGCGGCACGTTCCGCCGTCGCGATCCGGCGGCCCCCTCACATGTCCCGCTGCATCGGCGCGAAAGCGGTCGGCGAAGCGCCGGGCGTGCGGCTCGCCTCGGCGCTTCAGCCAGCGGCGAGAATCACGTGGGTCGCCTTGAACAGCGCACAGACTTGGCTGCCGACTTCGGCGCCGAGTTCGTCGGCGCCCTCGCGGGTCACGACCGAGAGCAGCGTCTTGCCGCCGCCGATGTCGATCGCGATCTCGCTGCCGACCTCGCTGTCGATCCGGCGGGCGACGGTGCCGATGATACGGTTGCGCACCGACAGCCGCGGCACCTCGTCGACCGGCGCCAGCATCACCGATGAGGACTTGACCAGCGCGACCGCCTGCCGGCCGGGTACGAGCCCGAGTTCGGCCGCCGCACCGTTGGTCACCACCGCAGTGATGGTGGTGTCCGGCGGCACCCGCAGCTTGACCACCACGGACACCGGCCCGCTGCGAACCTCGCTGACTTCGCAGCGGATGGCGTTGCGGGCGCTGAGCTTCATCGTCATGCCCCACAGCAGCAGGTCGTCGATGTTCTGCAGCCCTTCCTCGGCGATGGCGGCGGAGATGCGTCCGAGCATCTCCTCCAGTCGGCGGAAGGCGACGATCAACCGCCGGCCTTCCTCGGTCACTTCGGCGCCGCCGCCCTTGCGGCCGCCGGTCTTGGTCACGAACGCCGGCGTCGGCAGCAAATTGTTGATGGCAGCGACGGCGTCCCAGGCGGTCTTGTAGCTGAAGCCGACCGCCTCGGCCGCCTTGGTGATGCTGCCGTGTTCGGCGACAGCCTCAAGCAGGGTGATCCGATCGCGCCCGACCAGCAGCCGCCCGTCGCTGCGAAGCGCGAGCTGGGCGTCGATCTTGCCGTCCGTCATCGCAATTGCTCCTTGTTGGCCAGTCGTCATCGGCCATTGGGGCGGAACCGCGGGCACAGGACGGCCGACGCTCCGGCAAGCCAAAGCCTTACGACATCAAGGGGCGAGGTAAAACGGCGAGCAGCGGGCCGGCGCCCTGAGATGCCCGATTATCCGGTGTCCAGGCGGGTCGGTCCACGACTTCCATGCTGACTGAGAGGGCTGCCCACAAATGCGCAGCAGGGCAATCCCCGATGTGTGCTTCGTAGAGCTTAATAGAAGCAGAACTCGTCCGCCTCGGCGCTCGATGAGTGAGGATGGTGCCGGCGGAGAGGATCGAACTCCCGACCTTCGGTTTACAAATTCGGTCTGAAGTCGTTGATCCGAAAAGGATTATTTCGGATTATTGGTTCGCGGACAAGCCCTTGCGCGACATGATCGTCGACGTACGTTGATCCTCGATGGTCTCCGTACGGTGCTCCACACAGTGCTTCGGAGAAGACGAACATGGCTGTCATCAACCTCACGGAGGCCCGCATCCGGAACCTCGAACCGGGCTCGGGCATCTGGCGGGACGAACAGGTCAAGGGCCTGATGGTCATCTGCCACGCCACCACCAAGACCTACGCCGTTCAGGGCGACGTTCGGCGGAACGGCCGGCACGTCCGCACGGTGCGGGTCAAGATCGACCGCGTGGACCGGATCGGCTTGCGCGAGGCTCGGAACCGGGCCAAGGCGATCATGTCGCAGATCCAGTCCGGCGTGGACCCCACCGCCAAGACGGCCGAGACCGGCATCACGATCTCGCAGGCGCTTGACGCCCACCTCGGAGAAAAGCCGTTCAGGACGGTGAACCGCCCCGGGTTTGCCGGAGGCGTTTTGGCTTGAGTTACGCGGCCATCGCTGTCTCTTCCAGCATGGCATAGTAGCGCGCCTCGGCTTCGGCCGGCGGGATATTGCCGATCGGCGCCAGCAGGCGGCGGTTGTTGAACCAGTCGACCCATTCCAGCGTGGCGAACTCGACGGCCTCGAACGACCGCCACGGGCCCTTTCGATGGATGACCTCGGCCTTGTAGAGGCCATTGATGGTCTCGGCGAGCGCGTTGTCATAGGAGTCGCCGACGCTGCCGACCGAGGGCTCGATGCCCGCCTCGGCCAGGCGCTCGGTGTAGCGGATGCTGACGTATTGCGATCCGCGATCCGAATGGTGCACCAGGCCGGCCTTGCGGGCGGGCCGCCGGTCATGAAGCGCCTGCTCCAGCGCATCCAGCACGAAGCTGGCGTGCGCCGTGCGGCAGACGCGCCAGCCGACGATGCGGCGGGCGTAGGCGTCGATCACGAAGGCGACGTAGACGAAGCCCGACCACGTGCTGACGTAAGTGAAGTCGGAGAGCCAGAGCATGTTTGGCGCCGGAGCATGGAACACCCGGTTGACGTGGTCGAGCGGGCACGGCGCCGCCTTGTCTGGCACCGTCGTCCGCACCGGCTTGCCGCGAATGACGCCGCGCAATCCCATGTCCTGCATCAGGCGCTCGACGGTGCAGCGCGCGACGTCGAAGCCCTCGCGCACCATCTGCCGCCAGACCTTGCGCGCGCCATAGACCTCGAAGTTCTCGGCGAAGACGCGGGCAATCTCAGGACGCAAGGCCTGGTCGCGCTTTGCCCGCGCCGAGAGCTTCGCCGGATCGGCCCGCTTGGCGACATGGTCATGGTAGGTCGAGGGGGCGATCGGCAGCACCTTGCAGATCGGCTCGACCCCGTGGACCTCGCGGTGATCGTCGATGAACGCGATCATGTCTTGGACCGGCGGTCGAGCTCCGCCATCGCAAAATACGCCGACGCCTTGCGCAGGATCTCGTTGGCCTGCCGCAGTTCCCGGTTCTCCCGCTCCAGGGCCTTGAGCTTCTCGGCGACGTCGCTGGGCACGCCCACCCGCTTTCCGGCGTCGACCTCGGTCTTCCGGATCCACTCGTTCAGGGTCTGCGGCGTGCAGCCGATCTTGGTGGCGACCGACACCACCGCCGCCCAGCGCGAGGGGTGCTCACGCTCGTGATCCAGCACCATCCGCACCGCCCGCGATCGAACCTCAGGAGAAAACTTGCTGCTCGTCTGCTTGCTCATGGCTCCACCTTCTCAGGAGTTGGAGCCTCCGGCAAACCCGGGGCGGTTCAGTCGGCGGGCACACCTCCAACCAATCCAACCGCAACGCGTTTCCAATATGGATCTGCCCCGTCTTGTGGAGCGGAAGCACGTTCAGCCGAGCTTCCTTCTGGCTGATCAAGCGCACGTCGCACTGGAACTCCGCGATGAGCAGCGCCAAACGGGCGATCTCGGCGGCGAAGCCCTTGATCTCGATGCCATAGAAATTGGCCAGCGGGATAACGCTCTTGGGATTGTCGCGGGTGCGCGTGACGATCTCATGCTCGATCTGGCGCATCTCGCGATAGGCGATCACCAGGAAATTTCCCGAGCCGCAAGCTGGGTCGAACACGCGGATCGCCGAGAGGCGTTTGCGCAGGTTCCGCAGCTTGCGCAGATTGTCGCCCGCCGCCACCAACTGCTCGCGCAGGTCGTCGAGAAAAAGGGGATTGAGCACCTTCAGGATGTTCGGCACGCTGGTGTAGTGCATGCCGAGTTCACCGCGCTCCTCGTCGTCGGCGACGGCCTGGATCATCGAGCCGAAAATGTCGGGATTGATTTCCTGCCAGTTGAGTTCCGCCGCCCGCAACAGATAGGACCGCGCGATCCGGGAAAAGCGCGGGCACTCGCCGGCTTCTGGGAACAATCCCCCGTTCACATACGGAAAGGCGTCGGCCCAAGGGCGGAGTTTTGCCGCCTGGCGGGTTTCCTTGTCGGCGGGCGTCGCCATGGCGCGAAACAGCTCTTGCAGCACCTCATGGGTGTTGCCGGACTGGCTGTCACTCATCTGCTCGATGGTCTTCGTGAACAGGTGGTTCAGAAAGATGCCCGTATCCGCCGAGCTGCTGGCGACCAGCGTGTCCGACGAGGACCGCGCCCGCGCCATCGAGCCGTGAAGATTTTCCCCTCCGGCCCGGCTCGCGGACGCCCCTTTCCGCGCCAGCATGGTCCCGCGGCATCCCGCCGCTGGGAGACATGACCATGAAGAAGCCGAGTGCGAGGGAACTGCCGCTGGTCAAGCGGCGCATCGAGGCGCTGCTGGAGAAGACCGAGGCCAACGGCTGCCCGGCCGGCGAGGCGGCGGCCGCTCTCGAGAAGGCCGAGGAGCTCGTCGCCAAGTACGGTCTCGATCCGGGCGCGTTCCGGTGGCCGCCGAGGCCCTCGACGCAGTTCGGCTCGGCAGCATCAGGGCCCGAGGCTCCGAGGCCGCCACGGGCCTCCGGGCCGAGTCGGGGCAAGGGCATCGGCCGGCTCGCCGAGCGGCTGATCATCGAGCATTCGGACTGTACCTACGCCGCCATCGCCGCCGAGGTGAACCGGCTGATCGAGGGCGCGAGAGCGAGCGAGAAGTCGGTGCGTTGGTCCGCGAGCAGGATGAGAAGGCGGGGCGAGGACATCGCTAACCGGAGGAAAAACTCGGACTGATCCGCGGGTGGAGGGTGCACGCCTTAGTTGGCATCGTGCGCGCCGCCTGCTTCAATGTGTTTTACAGGAATCACTCACAATGGGACAAATTCGCTGTGAGCTCCTATCCGATCCAGCTTGAGGTGTCCGGTCCACTGGCGATGTACGCGCGGCCGGACACCGGCGGCAGCCCCACGAGCTATCCGGTCCCGACATGGTCGGCCGCGAAGGGTCTTCTCGAGTCGATCGCATATCTCGCGCAGGGCGAAGCATGGTTTCATCCCACGCGTGTCGAGATATGTCGGCCGGTCGGATCTATAGGCGGAGCGGTTTCGTTTCAGCGCTATGCGTTCAACTACGGCGGCCCGCTGCGGAAGGACCTGAACATTAAAACCGGGACCGGCATGCAGGTCTTCGCCACCGCCGTGGCAAATCCCTGCTACCGCATCTACGCCGATATCCGCGGCGCTCGCGGCGGGAGTGGACGCAACCCGCGGCACTACCTCCAAAACCTGTTCGAGCGGCGGCTCAAGCAGGGTCGCTGCTTCAAGACCCCTGCGCTCGGTTGGTCCGAATTCACCTGCGACTACTGGGGGCCGTTCCGGCCGGAATGGGAGGTCGACGACGCTCTGGATCTCGAGATTCCCTCCATGCTGTCCAGCGTGTGGGACCGGGCTCAGGACGGCGCCTACGTGTCGCGCTTCGCGCACGACGTCCGGATCGAAAAAGGGGCGCTCGTTTTTTAGCCTATCAGTGAACTTGACCGCCGTTTCAGGCCATCGTAAAACGCGCCCACACGATGGAGGCGGAAGCGATGCGAAGGCGGTCCGGCAGACGAGTACGAGTGCGTTTGTTTGGGATCACCGTTCTTGAGATCGAATGGCCACCATAGTGCGCTCTTCGGAGCGCGGATCGAAATACTGATAGGCTAACGACCAGAGAACGCCCCTGGCCTTCATTGCCTCGGGCGTTCTTTCCAAATGAATCAGTGAGATAGATGCTGAATGACCTGCTCGCGATCGAGCGTGGACTGACCGCGAACGGGGTCGATCTCGTCGGCCGCCATCCGGACGTCAAGGACGTGGCAAAGGGGTCGGCCTTACGGGTCCGCCTCGCTGAGGGCGGCCATGTGTCCTCGGTGGAGGTGATACCCGAGGCCGGGAACGGTGCCGTTTGGACCTTGCGCGACGGTCAGCACAACGGATTCCCAGGACTCAAGACGGCGGCGGGGTTGTTGGCGCTCGACGCTTTTGCGCGCGAAAAGCACGACCGGGCTTGGAATTCGAGTAAGTCACCCCCGGACCGGCGCAACGAACTCATGCGTCTCTTCTCAGAGCACTCCGTTGCTGCGCGGCAGATTAAGAACTGGCCAAATTCTGGGCACAGGAAGCGGATCAGCGAACGACTCGAAGCGTTGCGGACGCTGGCCGACGATCCGCTGAGCGCCTCGGTCCCGGCTGTCTTCGAGCGCTTCCTTGCGGCTCTGGACGTGTCGCCGTCCTTTCTGGAGCAACTCACAAACGCCTTGGGCGAGCGCGTCCGCAACAACGGAGACGACTACTGGATCGACCCTATCCGGACGGCGCTGATCGCTCCCATCGTCCTGGCGATCGATGTCAAGGACATGGAATTCCAGCGGGATGCCGGCGATGCCCGCCAGATCGGTGCCATCAGCAGGGCCTTGAGCAATCCGCCCTCGACCGGGAACGAACAGATCAAGGGCGAAGCCGTTTGTGCGTTGACCGGCAAGGCCGCGAAGCTTCACGCTGGGAATTTTCCGCAGCCGAACCTTCCGGGGCTCGGGCAGACCTATATCTACTCGCGCAACCGGGATATCCCGTCGCTCACCCGATACGGCCGCACGGCCGACGCCTCGTTCCAGGCAGATGCAGAACTCGTGCGTCGCCTGGCCGGTGCCATCGCCGCGCTCACGCGCGAGGATCGCAAGGGAAAGACCTGGCGCCTGATTCCGGCCGAGAGCGGCGACAAGTCGGACCTGCTCGTCGTGAGCACGGCTGATCCGGGCGCGCACTATGCAGACGCGGTGGCGGACGATGACGAATTGTCCGGCGAGGCGGCACTCAAGGAATTGGCATCGCGGGCCATCGATCAATCCAAAGGCATCTTTGAGCACGGGCAGCCTGAGGACCAAGTGTTGGTCCTCGTTCTCCGCACCGTCGACCCCGCGAACCGCAAGTCCATCTATCAGCGTCGAGCGACCTCGGCCAGATTCTGGACGGCAGCGCGAGATTGGCAATCCGCCACCGTGAACACACCCGATTGGCTGCGCTTCCCGTTTCCGGGCAAAGCGAAGGCAGAGGTGATCTTGCGGGGACCGCCTTACGTGACCCCTCTGTCGATCACGCCGATTTCGCGCGTGCAGTTCGCGAACGGCGGACGCCGACCGATCGAGGTCATAGGCATCCCTGCTTCTCAGGCTTTCCAGCTCTTTCTCAAGGAAGGCGACATTGAGCGCCGTGCCCGCGACCTGCTTCATCTGCTCGTCGAGCGACATGGCGATCTTCTCGCCGGTGTCGCGGCTGCACGAACGAAAGGGACCGAATTTCTGAAGGATTTTGATCCGAAAGCCGGCCTACGTCGCAACGCATTGCAGTCCGCGACCTGGATCGGCGCGCTTCTATATCATCTCGACCGCTTAAAGGAGGTCTACATGTCGGACGCCGGGTTTCGCCTCGGGCAACTGCTGGCGGCCGCAGATATCGTGCACGTCGGCTACTGCAAGGATGTGCGAGACGGAAGCATACCACCAACACTTCTCGGAAACGCGCTGCTCGGCATGGCCGCCGAGCGACCCCACGATGCACTGAAGCTGCTGCTGAAGCGATGGCCGCCCTATGCAGCGTGGGCAAAGCGAAAGGCGCGTTGGGTTCTGCGCGAGATTGAACCTATCGCTATGGATCTGCGGGAGAAGCTCGGAAAGGTCGAGGGCCGACCGGACGAGTATTTCCAAGCCGAACTGCTGCTTGGCTACATGGCAGGGTTGCCGCGAGGCACAGAAGGCGCCGGTGATGCCAGCCATGCAGAAGGACAAAATGACGTGAACAGGGGGGAAAGCGCGTGAGCGAAGCATTCAACCGAGGGACGGGACTGCTCGTCATCAACGTGATCAATTCCAATCCGAACGGCGATCCTGACGGGGAGAGCGAGCCGCGTACCTTTGAAGCCGATGGGCGTGGCCTGATTTCGCCAGTGTCGTTCAAGCGGAAGCTCCGCGACCTCATGGAAAACGCGGACGCTGACGTTCGAAAGGCCGCGCTCGCTGCGACCGGCCCAGAAACGAAAAAGCACTTCGGCATTCTCGAAAGCCGCGGACGCGACCGCAAGGCGATCAGCGCCATGTCGCTGGGCGATTTCCGTGCCGCCTATTGGGATGGGCGCGTTTTCGGCAACACGTTCGTCGAGAAAGCTGACCAAGGCAAGTTTATCACCACCGGGGTCGTGCAGTTCGGTCCCGGCGTGAGCGTCTCGCCTGTAGAGATCGTGCGCTTAACTCTGACCAATAAAGCCGGCGTGGAAGGCGACAAGGACCGCGGTATGGCCCCGCTCGCGTTCCGTGTCGTGCATCACGGCCTGTATACGATGCCGTTCTTCGTCAACCCGAGCGCAGCGCACAAGAGCGGCTGCGACGGACACGACATCGACGTGCTCAAGTTCCTGATCCCACACGCTTACGCCCACACGGCCTCCGGCATTCGGCCCGAGGTCCACATCCTCCACGCCTGGTACGCCGAGCATAAAAACCCGCTCGGGTCGTGCCCGGACCCGCTGATCCTGGCGGCGCTGAAGCCGAAGAAAAAGGCCGGCTTCGACCCGAACAAGCCATCCCTCGGCATCGACGAATACGATATCCCGACGGCCTTGCCCGAGGAGCTTCGCGCGCGTCTCGCTTCGTTCGAAGACCTTTGCCTGAAGGAATGGCCGCTCGCCGGTGCGGCGTGAGGGTGGAGCCGCTCGCCCACTCGGCCCGTGAGCCGGGCCTAGAGCCGCAGACCTATCGCGCTCACATTGCCGGCACGGCCACAAGCGAGGGTGTGATTGCAGGTGCGCGCCGGCGCGCGGATGCGATGTTGCACTTCTACAGTGACACGGCGGGACGCGAAACGATCAGGAACGCCGTTGTGGACGCCGCGACGTTTCACGACCTCGGCAAGCTCGATCCGCAGAGTCAGGCGGCGCTTTGTCAGGGGTGCAACGCACGGCTCGATTGGGATCACATTGATGCCGGTGTTGCCCACCTGCGCGCCAGCGGCGCTTACATGGCGGCCTGGATGGTGCGAGCTCATCATGCGCCCGGCTTGCCTTCCTTGCCGGTCCACTTTGCGAAATCGCCAAATGCACGTCGGCTTCGTGGCGTCAGGCGTGATGAAGGTGTAGCGCCGGAGGTACACGAGCAACAGATCGCGCGCACCGACGGCATGCTGGACAGGATGATAGCTGCCCACGAGGCAGCGCTCGGTCCGCACCAGCCGGCGCGGAGCAAAGCGTTACATGGTCTTCCCATGCGCTTGGGCCTGTCCTGCCTCGTCGATGCCGACCATAGCGACACGGCCTACGCCGACACTGGATGGACGGTGCCGAACGAGCCGCAGTCGCGCTGGGCTGAGCGGTTGGCGTCGCTCGACGCCTATGTGGCCGATCTCGGAAGGCGTGAGGCGCTGTCCGACGACGAGAAACGCCGCAACGACTTCCGCCGCCGGTTT
The DNA here is from genome assembly GCF_001402875.1 of Blastochloris viridis. Taxonomy (NCBI): domain Bacteria; kingdom Pseudomonadati; phylum Pseudomonadota; class Alphaproteobacteria; order Hyphomicrobiales; family Blastochloridaceae; genus Blastochloris; species Blastochloris viridis. Next base: position 1,629,401 of record NZ_CP012946.1, read on the forward strand.
TACCAGGCGTGCCGCCAGCGCGAACCCGATGCGTCGCTGATGGCCTGCGAGGGACCAGTCGGCATCGGCAAGACGACGGCTGTGACGGCCTACCTGCTCCGCAGAGCAATCGCGACCGGTGCGCGGCGTCTGTTCATCGTGGCTCCTTATACAGCGATCCTGTCGCAAACTGCGCGTACGTTACGGGAGGCCTTGGTACTGAAAAACGAGCGCGGCCGGCCGGATACGATCGTTGCCGAGCATCACCACCGCGCCGACTTCAGCAGCATCTCCTCTCGCGATCTCGCGACTCTATGGACGGCTCCCATCGTCCTGACGACCGCCGTCCAGTTTTTTGAGACGCTGTCGGCGAACACGCCGTCGAACCTCAGGAAGTTGCACGCGCTGCCCGGCTCGATGGTTTTTCTCGACGAAGCGCACGCCGCGCTGCCGACATCGCTCTGGCCGCAGAACTGGCGCTGGATGCGCGAGCTCACCGCCGATTGGGGATGCTCCTTTGTCCTCGCCAGCGGATCGCTGGCGAGGTTTTGGGAAGTCGACGACATCGTTGGCGACTCACGCCTAAGGCTGCCGGAGCTCGTGCCGCCAGACCTCGCGTCGCCGCTGCGGGCAGCGGAGGATCGGCGCGTCTCTTTTGTATCGTTGGGCCGCCTGGATGGACCTGAGGCGTTGGCCGAAGCGGTTGCGGCGGCTCCCGGGCCGCGGCTCCTCATCATGAATACGGTCCAGAGCGCGGCCGTGATGGCTGACATGATGCGAAAGAAAGGTCGACACATCATGCACCTATCGACAGCCCTTTGCCCTCGAGACCGAGACGCCGTGCTCGCTCTTGCGAAGGCTAGATTGAAGCACCGCAGCTTCACCGATTGGACTTTGGTCGCCACCAGCCTCATGGAGGCCGGCGTCGACGTGTCGTTTCGAACGTGTTTTCGTGAGCGATTTGCAACCACTTCCCTCATCCAGATCGGCGGGCGCGGCAACCGGAATTTCGAATGGTCCGAGGGCGTGACAGTTTATGATTTTTTGGTGTCGCATATCGATGGCTTGAAAGCGCATCCGGCTGCGGCCACCTCAGCGGAGGTTCTTTCGGACCTCTTCCGCGACAAAGAATTCGAGAAGGCGGTTGATCCAGCGCAACTCGTCACGTTGGCCATGCGGAAGGAAATTAGGCGGCGAGGACAGCCGAGCGAAAATGCTTTACTCACTGCTGAAAGGGAAACTCGTTATCCTGGCGCGGCGGAATGCGGAAAGGTTATCGACGCTGACACTCGCCTTGTCGTGGTCGATCGAAGTCTCCGTGATCGGATCATCGCCCGAGAGCGCGTCTGTACGCGAGAGCTTCTTCTCGGCAGCGTTCAGATTTGGACGAATAAAATTGACCACCTTGGCCTCGACTCATTGCCTGGTCGCGACGAGATTTTCTGGTGGCCTTATGCCTATGATCCAGCTTTTCTGGGGTACATGGAGGGCGCCCTGTTCTTGGAAGGCGTTGCCGCGGGTGCGGCTGTTATCATCTAAGCTGGCTGCGTCCTGGAAGGGGTTCGAGATCCCTGACCGAAGAATAGAACTCTTTAGGCTCCGTGGGAGGATGGTGCCGGCGGAGAGGATCGAACTCCCGACCTTCGGTTTACAAAACCGCTGCACTACCGCTGTGCTACGCCGGCCCCGGCGGACACCGATCCCGGTGCCTATTCGGTATTTGGTCGGATCGCGCTGACCCTAAGCGCATGATCCGATTCGCCTTCTCGCCTCAAGGCCCTCCGATTACAAAACCGCTGCACTACCGCTGTGCTACGCTGGCCACGGACACCGAAATCCGGTGCCTATTCGGTACCTGCTCGGGTCAGGCGCGGCTTGAAGCGCGTGATCCGAATCGTCTTCAGCCTTACGGCCCCTGATCACAAAACCGCTGCGCTGCCAGCTGGGCTAAGCTGGCGACAAGAAGACGGCTAGCAGTCCGCTCCCGCCGAAGCAAGCGTCCGCTGCGGATCAGCAGGGCGCCGAACTCGGGTTAACGGCGGTTTCGGGGTTGCGGAAGGTCTGATTCGATGAGGGGCCTCGATTCGGAGCCCCGCCATGAGCCTTGATGGCCTGAGCCTTGATGGCCTGTTCGTCCCCGAGAAGTCGCGCCTGAAGGTGCTGCTCGACCACCTGTCGGTGATCGAGGACCCACGCGAGGCGTGGCGGGTGGCTCACCCGCTGCCGGAGGTGCTGCTACTGGTGGTGTGCGGCACCTTGGCGGACTGCGACGACTACGAGGGAATCGCCGAGTGGGGCGAGACGCATCTGTCGTTTCTGCGCCGCTTCCTGCCCTACCACCACGGGGTTCCGGGGGCGCGTTGGCTGACCCTGCTGATGAACCGCATCGACCCGGACCTGTTCGCGGCAGCGTTCACGGCGTGGGTTCGGGAGAGCTGGCCGGATCACCCGGACCTGGTGGCGATCGACGGCAAGACCTCGCGGCGCAGCCACGACCGCGGGGCCGGCAAGGCGCCGCTCCATCTCGTCTCGGCGTTCGCCACCACCCGCCGCCTGGTGCTCGGCCAGGAGGCGGTCGCCGACAAGAGCAGCGAGACCACGGCGATCCCGCTCCTGATCGAGCGGCTCGCCGCCGCCGGCGGCCTCGACGGCACCCTGATCTCGATCGACGCCATCGCCACCAATCCGACCATCGCCACCGCCATCCGAGGCGCCAAGGCCGACTATCTGCTCGCCGTGAAGGCCAACCAGCCGACCCTGCGGGCCGAGATCGAGAGCTTCTTCGCCGAGACGCCCGCGGCCGAGACCGAGAGCGTCACCGACCTCGACAAGGGCCATGGCCGCATCGAGAGCCGCACCGTCACGGTTGCCCGCGAGGTCGATTGGCTGAAGGGGGACCGGCGCTTTCCCGGCGAATTGCGGCTGCCCGACGTCGCCACCATCGTGCGCGTCGCATCGCGCGCCGAGCTCGCCGACCGCTGCCGTTTCGAGACCCGATACTACGTCTCCTCGGCCGCGCTCTCGGCAACCGCTGCCGCCGAGGCCGTGCGAAGCCACTGGGCGATCGAGAACAGCCTGCACTGGGTCCTCGACGTCACCTTCGGCGACGACCAGTCCCGCCTGCGCACGGGACACGGCGCCAGGAACATGGCTGTCGTCCGCCACTTCGCCTTCAATCTCCTGCGCGCCGTCACCGACAAGAAAAGCCTCAGGCTCAGGCGAAAGCGCGCCGGTTGGGACCCCGAATACTGTGCTCAAGTCCTCGGACACAGGACGCGTTAACCCGGATTCGGTGCCCTGTGCGGATCAGCGCAGTCGTCAACGCCCTGTTCATCATCATGGGTGAAACATGGGGCGGTTCAGGTTCGGTCGGCAGGAGGCCACATGCGCGCGTTGCTCGCTTTTGCCCTGGCAGCGCTGCTGCCGGCGTCCGCCGGGCCGGCGTCGGCCGACTGGACGCCGGTTCAGCTTGGCCCCGGCGGCCCGATCATCGAGCAGGATTGGGGGCTCTATCGCCCAGGCCACGGCAGTCCGCGCGTGCTCGACGGACCGATCCTGATGCCGGTGCCTCGGCCGATCGGCATGCCCGAGCCGATGCGGCGCCATTTCGAGATGCACTATGCGCGGCGCGGCATGGCCTGGCCGGGCATGCCCGGTTCGGGCGACGACATCGTGCGCAAGGACACCCCGCCCTCGCTGCCGGGCGGCTCGCGCACCGTTGAGCGCATGCGGCTCGACCAGAGGTGGGTCGAGCCGACCTGGGTGCATTTCTACCCTGGCGGCGTCGAGCCGGGCGACCATCCCAAGCGCAAGCCGGCGCCGACGCCGACACCGGCGGAGCCCTATTTCCGCTCGTGGTCGACGCCGACCATGCCGGACGCGGTGCAGCCGACCCCCAGCTACGACGGGCCGGACGTGATCATCGCGCCGGAGGACGGGCCGTGGCCTCGGCCACGGCGCTGACGGCGGTCTGCCGGATGGCACGCGTTGCGACATAGAGCGCGAGCGCGGCGGCGTTCGAGACGTTGAGGCTGTCGATTCGGCCTGGCAGGTCGATGCGGGCGAGCCGGTCGCAGATCTCGCGGGTCTTCTGCCGCAAGCCTTTGCCTTCGGCGCCGAGCACCAGGGCCACCGGGGCGGTGAGGGCAAGATCGCCCAGATCGGCCTCGCCCTGGCCGTCCAGCCCGACCAGCGTGAAGCCCCGGTCGCGCAATGCCTCCAGCGCGCGGGCGAGGTTCTGCACGCTGACCACCGGGGTATGCTCGAGCCCGCCGGAAGCGGCCTTGGCGAGCACGCCGGTGGCTTCAGGCGAGTGGCGGTTGGTGGTGACGATGGCGCGCGCCGCGAACGCCGCGGCCGAACGGACGATGGCGCCGACATTGTGGGGGTCGGTCACCTGATCGAGCACCAGCACCACGCCGTCCGCGGGGATGTCGTCGAGTTCAGGTGCATCGAGCGGGGCGCATTCGGCATAGAGCCCCTGGTGGACGGCATCGGCACTGACCAGGCGGTCGATTACCGCCGGCCGCACGATTTCCGGATTGACGGCGTCGAGCCCGGCGTCGGCGAGCCGCTTGGCGCCGTTTTCGGTGGCGAGCAGCCGGCGGATGCGGCGGCCCGGATTGCGCAGGGCTTCCGCCACCGGGTGCCAGCCATAGAGAATGACGACCTCGTCGTGGCGGCGCGGTCCACCGCGGCCGCCGCGCGGCGCCGGCTTGCCGGGGCGACGGCCCGCTTTGGCCGGGCGCGGGGGCGAAGTCCAATCGCCGATGGACGGATCGATGTCGCTGCCAAGCTCAGCCGGCGGCTCGCCGCCGGGCCTCGGCGCATTATGTGGTGTACGGGACATGCTTCGTCTTCTCACGGCGGCAGAACGGGGGCAAGCCGGACATGGCGTCGTCGCGTTGGTGTCCGATGGTGTTGCGCTCGAAGGTCGTCCGGCGGTTTGGCCAACGACAACGCTATTGAAAAGGTGCAGGTTGTCATAATGGCAAAGCAGAATCGCTTGGTTCCGCGGTCGCAGGTGGCGGCGCTACCGGTTCGGCAAGGGGCCGACGGCCGCTGGAAAGTGCTGCTGGTGACATCCCGCGAAACCCAGCGCTGGATCGTTCCCAAAGGCTGGCCGATAAAGGGTGTGCCGGACTATATCGCTGCGGCCCAGGAGGCGCGCGAGGAGGCCGGCCTGTTCGGCTACGTGCAGAAAAAGCCGCTCGGCTGCTATGAGGCGTGGAAGCGACTCGACAGCGGCTTCGAGCTGGTCAACGTGAGGGTGTTCCGGTTCGACGTCGAGGACCAGTTCGATACTTGGCTCGAAAAGGGACAGCGCCAACTGCGCTGGGTCGACCTCGACGCGGCGGCAGACCTGATCGAGGAGCCGGGCCTGAGCGCGCTGCTGCGCCAAATCAAACCGAACTGGGAGGATGCGGCGTAACCTCGGCCGCGCCGCGCGATCAGCCGGCTTCGGCCAGTTTGGCAGGGGCGGCGGACGCGCCGCCGAGCCGGGCGAGAAACGCCTCGGCCGATTCGCCGGGCTTGGCGGTAACGCAGCGAACCGACAACGCTGGTCCGGCCCGGCCGGTCGCAACCAGGGCGGTATGCGTCAGGATGCCGGACAGCCGCGCCGAGATGCGGGCGGCGGTGTCGCGGTCGCTGCCAACCAGCACCACCAGCACCACGCTGTCATCGTACTGCGTGACCAGGTCGGAGCGCCGCATCAGCCGTGCCACCATGCGCGGCACCACCGCCGGTAGGGGCTGGCCCTGCTCGGCGGCGAGCCGGAGCGCGACGACGTCGCGGCCGTTGGACTCAGCCCACGCCATCGACTGGATCACACCGGCGCGGAAGGCATCCGGCCACAGCAGCCCGGTGTCGGGATCGGCGAGGCCGGCGGCATGCATGTCCTGGATCAGCCCGGACAGTTGATGCTCCAGCGCGTGGAGGCGGGCGGCGGCGTAGAGCGCCCCGCCGAGGCGCGGATCGTGCGGCGCCAGGATTTCGCTCGGCAGGTCGATCCGCAGCCGGAAGGCCGGGTCGGCGCCGAGCCAGAATGCGGGAAGGTCGCGTCGGCGCGGGTCGTCCCGCAGCCAGGACAGGAAGGTTTCGGCCGACACCGTGTCGATTGCCGGCCCGATCACCACCGCGTCGAAGTGGCGAAGCTCAAGATAGGTCCCGGCCAGGCTGGTCGACGGCGCGCCGACCAGCGAAATGCCGCGTGCGGCGCAGATCGGCGCCACCACTGGCAGCACCGCGCCATTGTCGATCACCAGCACCGCGGTATCGCGGGCAGGCGCCCACGGGTCCGGCAGGGCGGGCGCTCCCAGTGCCGCCGCGGTGGCGACCACGCGTCGCCGCAGCGTCTCGAGCAGCAGCGTGCGTGTACGCGACGCCTGCTGCAGGGCGGCGTAGAGCGCACCGGCGTCAGCCTCGGCGTCGAGCCACAGCGTGGCGATGCGGTCGGAATCATTCGGCGACCAGCGCCGGATCAACGGCACGAAGTGGTCGGCGGTGAGAATCGCCGCCGTCAAAGCGTCGGCGGCATCCTCGTCCTCGCCGCTGTCGACAACCAGCACTGCCGCCGGCGCGATGCTGCGCACCACCGCGGGCGCCTCGGCGTGGCCGACCGGCACGACCTCGCTCTCGATCATCGCAACCATGTGACCGACGATCGGTGCGGAGATCTCCCGCGTCACGAGCACAACCGGGCCATCAAGCTGCATGTGGGAGCTTTCAATTCCTTGGTGTCCGCCCAGGGGACCACGGCGCCGTAAAGAACTCGTCAATGACGCCGGAGCCCCGCGGAACGGGATCAGCACGCGCCGACTCCGCCGGCGCAAGGCCGGGCAGGGCGCGGTCCGCCTGCTAATTGTCAGACACCGTAGAGGTTTGCGCCAAACGTCGGCGCGCCGGCCCGCTCAGGCCGAGCGGCGGGCCTTCGCCGGCGACAGGCCGACCAGCGGAAGGGCGGCCGAGGCGGCGGGGTCGACCGCGCCCTCGGTTGCGGCAACGACACGCTGGCCGAGCACGCGGTGCGGCAGCGCCGCGACCTCGACCGGGGCGCCGAGCAGCTTGGACAGCTTGGCCTCGGCGTCGCGCAGCGACACCCGGTAGCCGCCGATGCGCGCCACGCCACGGGGCGGCGCGTCGCTGACCAGGGCGCCCTCGGCATTGGCATGGCAGGTCCAGCCGGTGTCGTAGGCGCCTTCCGCCACCAGCGGCAGGCCCGAACCGGCGGATGCCGGGAACGCCATGTGCGGCACCATCGCGCCGGCGAGTGCGAGCGTGCCTTGGAGGGTCCGGTGACCGACCATCGCGACGGCAACCGGATCGAGCCCGGCCGAGGCGTCGGCCCGGGTCGGCACCACGGCGCGCTGCTCGGCGCCGTCGCGCCGTCGCGCCAGCAGCGCCGCTTCGCCCCAGGCGGTGATGTCGACCACGCCGATGTCCTCGGTCAGCCAAGGCGTCGGCACCAGTTCCGGCGCGCGATTGAGCAGTAGCACCACCCGCAGGTCGGGGCAGGTCTTGAACCGGCCCTCGGCCGACAGCGAGCCGCCGACGTCGGACGGCAGCAGGAGGTGGGTTCCGCTCACCAGCGGCACGGTTTCGATCAGTTCGGCGGTCGAGGCCGGACGGGCAAGCGCCAGCGTGCCGCCGGCCAGCAGCCAGACCACCATGCTGCAGGTCAGGCCGGCGAAGCTGGACAGCGCCACCGTCGACAGCAGCACGGCCGACTCGTCGAGCCGGCCGGCGAGCAGCGTCGGCACACCACCCGCCACCAACGCCCGATGCGAGCGCGGCACCAGATAGGGACCGTCGGGCCCGACGTCCCAGGTCAGCACCGCGACGTGGTCGGCCGGATTGCCGGAGCGGTAGCTCGGGATGCGGCCGATCTCGCCGGTGACGAGGTCGTCCAGGCTGCCGAGTGCGATGACGCCGTCGGGTGCGTCGTCGCGTAGCGCGCAGACGAACCGCACCGCAAATACTCCGGCCGCGACCCGGCAATGAAGGTCGACGGTGTCGTCGGCATCGCCGAACGAGACCATTGCCCGCGCCCCGCTGCCTTCGATCGCAGGGGTGAGGTCCGCCTCGCGCCAGAGTTCGGGGATGAACATCGGAATCAGGCCGGCGCGGCTGGCGGCGAGCAGCGCCACCACCTGACCGACCGAGGCCGGCCCCTGCAGCGCGATCACCGAATCCTGCGGCAGGCCGAGTGCGGCGAGCCGGCTGGCGAGCACCGACACGGCGCGCTCGACGCTGGCGAACGACAGTTGCCAGAGCTGGTTGCCGACCCGCTCGATCAGAGCGGTCGCGTCCGGCCGCTGTTCGGTGGTCCGGCGGAATATCTGGTCGAGAGTTACCCGACCGGCAAAGCCATCGCTGTCGTCGTGTTCGAGAATCACTTCGCACCTCTTGCGCTAGGGTGCCACACGCCACCAGCTTTCGGGGAGGGGTCCATTGAGAGAAGAGTGCTCCGGCCAGCCGATATATTTCCAGCGCGCGATTCTCTGCTCCGGCAGGTGAAACAGCGGGATCATGTAAAGGCCGGATATCAAGCAGCGATCGAGTGCGTGCACTGCGGACACGAAGCTGGCGCGGTCGCGTGCCGCCAGCATCGCCTCGATCATGGCGTCGACGGCGGGGTTCTTGGCGCCCATGTAGTTGCGGGTGCCGAGCGCGTCCGCCGCAGTGGAGCCAAAGTAGAACGCCTGCTCGTTGCCCGGTGACAGCGACTGCGTCCAGGTGAACGGCATCATGTCGTAGTCGTAGGTCTGCAAGCGGCGATCGTACTGGACGTTGTCGACCAACCGCACCTCGGCTGAGATGCCGGCGCGGCGGACCATGCGGGCATAGGCCAGCGCCAGCCGCTCCTGGTCCTTGGTGCCGACCAGGATCTCGAAGGCGAACGGGGTGCCATCGGCACCGCGCAGCACGCCGCCGTCGAGCCGGTAGCCGGCGGCGGCGAGCGTCTCCAGCGCGTGCCGCAAGCGGTCGCGGTCGCGGCCGGAGCCGTCGGTGACGGGCGGACGGTAGCTGCCGTCCATGACGTCGGGGCGGATGGCTGCGGCGAACGGCGCCAGCAGCTGCCGCTCGGCATCGCTGGCGGGGCGACCCAGCGCCGAGAGCTCCGAGCCCTCGAAGAAGCTGCCGGTGCGACGGTAGGCGCCGAAATAGTAGTTGGCGTTGAGCCATTCGAAGTCGAACAGCTCGATCAGCGCCTCGCGCACGCGAGGGTCGGAGAACACCGGCCGGCGCAGGTTAAACACCAGCCCGGTCACCGGCTTCGGCAGGCCGTCGGCGACGGTCGCCCGCACCACATGGCCGTCGCGGACAGCGGGAAAATCGTATCCGCTCGCCCACCGGCCGGGATCGGTCTCGACCCTGACGTCGTAGAGGCCGCGCTTGAACGCCTCGAAATGGGTGTTGGCGTCGCGGTAATAGTCGAACCGCACCTCGTCGAAATTGTTGAGGCCGCGGGTGATGGCCAGATCCCGGCCCCAATAGTCGGGGTCGCGGCGCAGCACGAGCGATTCGCCCGGCCGCACCTCGGTGACGAGGTAGGGGCCGCTGCCGAGCGGCGGGGCGAGGCTGGTGCGCTCGAAGGTGTCGGGGTCGACGGCGTGGCGCGGCAGTACCGGCATCAGGCCTAAAATCAGCGGCAGCTCGCGGTCGTCCGCGCCGGTGAGGTCGAAGCGCACCGAGCGCGCGCCGGTGATCGCAACCGCTTTGACCTTGCGGTAATAGGTACGGTGGTTGGGCCGGCCCTTGTCGCGCAACAGCCGAAATGAAAAAACCACATCTTCCGGCGTCACCGGGCGGCCGTCGGAAAACGTTGCGCGCGGGTCGAGGTTGAAGGTGACGAAGGTGCGCTCGTCGTCGGTTTCGACCGACTGGGCGAGTAGGCCATAAAGCGTGAACGGCTCGTCGAGCCCGCGCGTGAGCAGGCTTTCCACCACGTAGCCGCGGATGCCGGTGGCCGACAGGCCGAGGACGATGAACGGGTTGAGACTGTCGAAGGTGCCGAGCATGCCCTGCACCAGCCGGCCGCCCTTGGGCGCGCGGGGATTGGCGTAGGCTGGCTCTACCATCTCCGGCGGCATCGCCGGTTGGCCGTGCATGGCGATGGCATGCGCCGGCATCGCCCGCGCCGGCAACGCCGCACCGACCGCGGCGAGAACGCTGGCCGCGAGTAGGGTGGTTGCCACGACGTGTCGCACCATGGATGCCCCGCTCGAAGATCGGACGTCTGCGACGGTGCGCAGCCGGGCCGAGTGCCCGAAGATCTCCGACCGGCGACCTCCGATCAAGCCCGATCGGGTTTTCCCGTTTTGCGATGCCAGCTTGGCAAGATTCCGTGAGGGCGGTACACCGGTCTCGACCAGCGCCACGCTCGCGCCTCAATTCGCCGTGATGGACCCACCTTAAGATGTCGCGCGGCGGTTCGAGTGATCGCACAGGCGCAAGAGGGGGTACCGTATGACGTTCCCGGTTCGATCAATCTCGCGCTCGCGTGCTCGCCTTGCCGTTTCGGTCGCCGCGGCGGTGCTGGCGCTCGGCGCCTTCGCCCACGAGGCCGCAGCCCAGAATGCGCCGGCCCAGCCCAAGCCGGTCCAGCCCAAGCCGGCCCAGCCGCAGGCCGGCCAGCCGGCGCCGCAACAGGGTCAGCAGGCGCCGCAGCAGGCGCAGGTGATCTCGACCTCCTGGACCAAGCTCTGCAACACCGACCCGCAGGCCAAGAAGGAAATCTGCCTCATCACCCAGGAGATCCGGGCCGAGACCGGGCAGTTCCTGGCGTCGGTGGCGATTCGCGAGATCGAAGGCGATCCGAAGAAGACCTTCATCATCGCCACCCCCTGGGGCATGCAGCTGCAGCCGGGCCTGCGCGTGGTCGTCGACCAGCAGCCGCCGGCCAACGCCAAGTACGCAGTGTGTTTCCCGAACGCCTGCTACGGCGACATGGAGATCAACGCCGACTTCGTCAAGAAGATGAAAGCCGGTCAGGCGCTGACAATTCAGACGCTCAACCAGGCCAACCGCACGGTGAGCTTCACCATGCCGTTGACCGGTTTCGGCAAGGCTTATGACGGTCCGGCACTCGACCCCAAGACCGTCGAGGAGCAGCAGAAGAAGCTGCAGGACGAGATGCAGAAGCGTGCCGAGGAACTGCGCAAGAAGTTGCTCGAGCAGGGCAACGGCGCCGCCGCGGCGACCGCGCCGAAGTGACCGGACCCGGCTGTCGAGCCTAGAGCATCATCCGACCTGACTGCATCAGGTCAGATGCTCTAGGTCTTTGTAATTTCGCATTTTCTTTCGCACAACCGGAACCCACTTGTGCGGAAAATGCTCTAAGCGTTCAATCGATCATCGCCATGGCCGGCCCCGGCCATGGCGATTTTCTTTGGCGGGGGTCGTTTTGGCCGCTGCGTCCGCTGCCGGCGGCGGTGCGTCGCTTGGGGACGGCACGCAAAACAGCAGCCGGTCGGTCGATCCGATGAGCCGGCTATTTGGCAGAGAACCCATTTCGAAGCATGGGCTTGCTGCGGAATTTTAAATCGGGATCATAGCGTCGGGCGGCTCGCGGACGTGCCGCGGCGAGGCGGATGGCACCAACTCAATAAAGCGCCAGCCGCTGGCCGTCGAACTGGGTCGGCTGGCAGTTGACGCCGGTGGTGCCGAGCGCAGCGCACAGTCGCGCCGCCGAGGAGGCGTTGGCCAGCGGGCCGACGACCAGACGAAGCTCGGTCGCGTCGCCCTGGCGGCTTTCGCGGATCGAGACCAGCGGCCGCAGCCCGTCCAGCAACTGGCTGTTGTTGCCACGGATGGCGGCCCAACGGGTTTTCAGCCCATCGATCGAGGCGTCGCTGCCGAGGTCGATGGCAAATTCGGTGCGGGTGCCGACCGACTCGGCCGGCGCATCGGCGCGGGGCCGCGGCTGCGGCACCGCCATGTTCGCCGCCGGCGCCGGCTTGACCGGCTTGAGGACATCCTTGCCGGTATCCTTGGCAATGTCGCCGAGCGACATCGGCTTGCCGGCGTCGCCATCGTGGTTGGTCTCGGCGTTCGTTGCCGCCGGCGAAGCGGCAGCCGGTTGCGCCAGTGCCGGTTTGAACGGTTCCGGCGCCAGCGCCGGCAACGGGGTGAGGGTGGTGTGGCCGGCCGGGGCCGGCTGGGTGGTGGCGTGACCGGCACCGGCGTCGCGGTCGCGCGGGATTGCCGCGGTGACGTCGCCGAGCGTGCGCTCCATCTGGTCGAGCCTAGCCATCAGCCGGTCGCGGTCGTCGCTGAGCGCCCGCACCGCGTCGATCAGCCGCTGGGTTTCTGCGAGCACGGCCGGATCGCGGCGGACGATGGCGTCCGGCGCGGCGTTGTTCGAGCCGCTCGCGGTCTCGACGGTGGGGTCGCCGAACAGCGAGGCGGCAAGGAGCACCGCGATTCCCCCCGTGAGCGCGACGCCGCCCCACACCGCGTAGGTTGTCCACGATGACGGCTCGTCGTCGTCCACACCGAGATTCGGGCGAGGGGCAGGGCGCATGGCAAGCTCAACCGGATAGGGGAACAGGATTAACAGAGCCTAGCAGATTCGCGCCTCCGCCGGCCCCTTCCGCATCCGAATGCACCCGGCTATGACTGCGCGTCCCACTCGTGGTCGCACGCCCACGTCCGCAACGGCGATGCGACAGAGCAGTCTGACCGCAGTTTATTGATTTTCCAGCGAAATCCAGCGCGTTGCCGCCACTGCGCCCAGCCGTTGGAGCCGTCCGCCACGGACCTCGCTGCCCGGAGGAGCCGATGCCTCGCCCGTCCACCCTCGCGATCGTGCTCGCCGCAGGCGAGGGCACCCGCATGAAGTCCGCCGTGCCGAAGGTGCTGCACCGCGTCGGCGCGTGCACGCTGGTCGGGCACGTCATGGCCGCGGTCGAGGCCGCCGGCGCCGACGACGTGGCGGTGGTGATCGGGCCCGACCGCGCTGACGTCGCCGCCGAGGTGCGGCGGTTCTCTCCGACCGCGGAGGTGTTCGAGCAGCGCGAGCGGTGCGGTACCGCCCATGCCGTGCTGGCGGCGCGGACGGCGATCGGCCGCGGCTACGACCGCGTGCTGATCGTGTTCGGCGACACCCCGCTGGTGCGGCCCGAAACCATGGCGACGCTGGCCGCGGCCGCCGAGGGCGCCGCCGTTGCGGTGCTTGGTTTCCGGCCGGAAGACCCCAGCGGCTATGGCCGGCTGGTGACGGACGGCGGCCGGCTCATCGCCATCCGCGAGGAGAAGGACGCCAGCGCCGAGGAGAAGACAATCGGCCTGTGCAATGCCGGCCTGATGGCGTTCGGCGGCGGAACGGCGCTGTCGCTGCTGGAACGCATCGGCAACGCCAACGCCAAGGGCGAGTTCTACCTCACCGACGCGGTGGAACTCGCGGTTGCCTCCGGGCTCAAGGCGGTGACGCTGGAGGCAGCCGACGACGAGGTGATGGGCATCAACGACCGCGCCCAGCTCGCCGCCGCCGAGGCGGTGTTCCAGCGCCGGGCGCGGGCGGCGGCGCTGGCCGGCGGCGCCACGTTGGTGGCACCGGACACCGTGTTCTTTTCCGCCGACACCGTGCTCGGCCGCGACGTGGTGGTCGAGCCGTTCGTGGTGTTCGGCCCCGGCGTCACGGTTGGCGATAACGTCACCATCCGGGCATTTTCTCACCTCAACGGCTTCGAGAAGGGCAAGCTCGACCGCGTTGCGGTCGAGGCGGGGGTGGAGCTGGGGCCGTTCGCCCGGCTGCGTGCCGGCGCCGCCATTGGCGCCGGGGCGCACATCGGCAATTTCGTCGAGGTCAAGGCCTCGACCATCGGCGAGGGCGCCAAGGTCAACCATCTCACCTACCTCGGCGACGCCAGCGTCGGCGCCGGCAGCAATGTCGGGGCCGGCACCATCACCTGCAACTATGACGGATACGGGAAATACCGGACCACGATCGGCGCCGGCGCCTTCATCGGCTCGAATTCCTCGCTGGTGGCGCCGGTGACGATCGGCGATGGTGCCTATGTCGGGTCGGGGTCGGTGGTGACCGACGACGTTCCCGACCACGCGCTGGCGGTGGCGCGTGGCCGGCAGGTCAACAAGGCCGGCTGGGCCGCCGAGTTCCGGCGCCTCAAGGGCAAGCCGTGAGGCGATCCTGTCATTGGCGTGACGTTTTGTGATTTGCCCCTCGGTTGAGGGCAGCTAAACCCGGTTAATACGAAATCTGGCCGACCAAGGCTGGAGTTTCGAATTCCGGTCGCCGAAGATTCCATTCTCGAACAAGGGTTTCGGCGAGGACGTTTCCGGGATCACGGCGTGATCTTCCGGAAACCGTATGAGCTGTGGTTGGAGAGATCGTTCATGTGCGGCATCGTCGGTATTCTGGGCCTGGAGCCGGTCGCTGAGCGCTTGGTGGAGGCGCTGAAGCGGCTCGAATACCGCGGTTACGACTCCGCAGGGGTCGCCACGCTGGAGGACGGCGGCATCGTCCGTCGCCGCGCCGAGGGCAAGCTGAAGAATCTCGACGCCCGGCTGCGCGCCGAGCCGCTCGGCGGCACCATCGGCATCGGCCACACCCGCTGGGCCACCCACGGCGCACCGACCGAACGCAACGCCCACCCCCACGCCACCGAGAAGGTCGCCGTCGTCCACAACGGTATTATCGAGAATTTCCGCGACCTTCGGCGCGAGCTGGAGGCGGCCGGCCACGTCTTCCTGACCGAGACCGATACCGAAATCGTCGCTCACCTCGTCACCGACGAGATGAACAAGGGCAAGGCCCCGGTCGAGGCGGTGGCGGCGGCGCTGCCCAGGCTGCGCGGTGCCTTCGCGCTCGCCTTCCTGTTCGCCGGCGAGCCGGATTTGATGATCGGCGCCCGCCGCGGCTCGCCGCTGGCGATCGGCTATGGCGACGGCGAGATGTATGTCGGCTCCGACGCCCTGGCGCTGGCGCCGTTCACCAGCCGCATCACCTATCTGGAAGACGGCGACTGGGCGATCATCACCCATCGCGGCGCCGAGATCCGCGACGCGGCGGGCCACAAGGTGGCGCGGGCGCAGATCACGTCGTCGGCGTCGTCGTTCCTGGTCGACAAGGGCAACCATCGCCACTTCATGGCGAAAGAGATCCACGAGCAGCCCGAGGTGGTCGGCCACACGCTGGCGCATTACCTCGACATGGCCAACGACCGGGTGCGGCTGCCGGCGCTGCCGTTCGACATCGCCAGCCTCAAGCACGTTGCGATGTCGGCCTGCGGCACCGCCTTTTACGCCGGCCTGATCGGCAAATACTGGATGGAGCGCTTCGCGCGGGTGCCGGTGGAGATCGATATCGCGTCCGAGTTCCGCTACCGCGAGGCGCCGCTGGCGCCGGGCGGGCTCGCGGTATTCGTGTCGCAGTCGGGCGAGACCGCCGACACCCTCGCGTCGCTGCGCTATGCCGCGCAGCACGGCCAGCACGTGCTCGGCATCGTCAACGTGCCGACCTCGACCATCGCCCGCGAGAGCCACGCCATCATGCCGACGCTGGCCGGGCCGGAGATCGGCGTCGCCTCGACCAAGGCGTTCACCTGCCAGCTTGGGGTGCTGGCGTGCCTGGCGGTGGCGGTCGGCCGCGCCCGTGGCACCCTGTCGGAGGCCGATGAGCAGAGGCTGGTCGGCGCGTTGGTGGCCGCCCCCGGCCTGATGGCGGAGGCGCTGAAGCTGGAGCCCAAGATCGAGGTGCTCGCCCGCACCCTCGCCAAGGACAAGGACGTGCTGTATCTCGGCCGCGGCACCTCCTATCCGCTGGCGCTGGAAGGTGCGCTGAAGCTGAAGGAAATCAGCTACATCCACGCCGAGGGGTACGCGGCCGGAGAGCTGAAGCACGGCCCCATCGCGTTGATCGACGAGACCATGCCGGTGATCGTGATCGCGCCCCACGACCGGGTGTTCGAGAAGACCGCCTCCAACATGCAGGAGGTGGCGGCGCGCGGCGGCCGCATCATCCTGTTCACCGACGCCAGGGGGGCAGAGGAAGCGGGAGTGAAGACCGAGGCGACCTTCGTGCTGCCGGACATGCCGGCCACCATCACCCCGTTCGCCTATGCGGTGTTGGTGCAGCTCCTCGCCTACCACACCGCGGTGGTGATGGGCACCGACGTCGACCAGCCGCGAAACCTCGCGAAGTCGGTGACGGTGGAGTGAACGGCCGTCCCGTCGCCGCCGGGCTGCCAATCCCGACGCTGTCGACGGAACGGCTCGTTCTGCGTGGCGTTACGGAGACCGACGTCGCCGCCTATCAGCGGCATTTTGTCGACTACGAGGTGATCCGCCACCTTAGCGCGGCCGTTCCATGGCCATACCCCGATGGTGGTGTCCGCGCGTTCATCCGCGATCAGGTGGTGCCGAACCAGGGCCAGGGCCGCTGGATGTGGGGCCTGCACCTCAAGGGGACGGAGGGCCTGGTCGGCGCCGTCGACCTGTGGCGGGAAGGACGGCCCGAGAACCGCGGATTCTGGCTGGGCCGGCCGTTCTGGGGGCGGGGCTACATGACCGAGGCGGCCGTCCGCATCACCGATTTTGCCTTCGACGAACTCGGCTTCGACCGGCTGGTGTTCACCAACGCGGTCGGCAATCGACGGTCACACGACATCAAGGCACGGACCGGCGCCACGCTGGTCGGAGTGGCGCCGGCGAGGTTCGTCGATCCGGCCTACAGCCAGCAAGAGGTCTGGCTGCTCACCAAAGAGCAGTGGCAGAATTGGCGCCGCTTGGCCCGGGTCGCAACGGGCGAGCCGCAGGGCTGAGGCAGGCGGGGGCGGACAGCTTTGGTCAGCGCGGCGTCTCCGGCCGCGTCGCCATCCAGGTGCCGACCGCGAGCAGCGCCACTGCGGTCGAGCCGATGGCGATCGGCGGCGCCCCCACCGCCCATTCCACAGCAAGACTGACGCCGAAGCTGGCGAACGCGATCAGCTTGACCTTGCGCGGAATGACGCCGTGGGCGCGCCAGTCGCGCACCAATGGCCCATAGCGCGGGTGGGTGAGGATCCAGCGCTCGACCTCGGGCGAGGAGCGCGCGAACAGCCACGCCGCCAGGATCAGGAACACCGTGCCCGGCATCACCGGCGTCACCACACCGACGATGCCGAGCCCCAGCGCGACAAAGCCGAGCGGGCGATAGACGTAGCGGCGCAGGCCGAGCGAGGTGGTGCGGACCGGGGGCTCGTCGGGCGGTTCAGGGGCGGGCGGGGTCATGGGTGAAGTGTACAATGCCTTGATGCGGCGGGCGACCTGATCTCCGTCGGGATTTGACGGCGCCGCGCGTGTCAACCTCGACCGGTCGTCCCCGGCGAGTGCGGCTTTGGCCGCACGAGGGAAGGGGACCCATGATCCACGACAGTCGGGATAAGCTGCAGCGTTCGATTGACGAGCATGCTTGATTGGAAACGTCGTGGTCCCTGGGTCCCCTTCCCGACCGCCTTCGGCGGTCGCCGGGGACGACTGGCGAGGTTCCGGCGCAAACTCGCAAATTGCCGGGTGCGATAGCTCAAAACATCACCCCGCCTGGAGCAGCCGCACCGCCTCGGTGCGCTCGAACAGGTGCAGCAGCACCCGCAGCGCCCGGCCGCGCTCGCTCGCCAGCGCCGGGTCGCCGGCCAGTGCCGCGGCCGCCTCATCGCGCGCGGCCGGCAGCAGCGCGCCGTGGCTCTCCAGCCGCGCCAGCCGAAAGCCGGGAAAGCCGGACTGGCGGGTGCCGAGCACGTCGCCCTCGCCACGCAGGCGCAGATCCTCCTCGGCGATGCGGAAGCCGTCCTCACTGTCGCGCAGGATGGCGAGGCGGGCTTTTGCGGTCTCGCCGAGCGGGCCCTTGTAAAGCAGCAGGCAGGTCGAGGGCTTGTCGCCGCGGCCGATGCGGCCGCGCAGCTGGTGCAACTGGGCGAGGCCGAAGCGCTCGGCGTGCTCGACCACCATCACGGTCGCCTCCGGTACGTCGACGCCGACCTCGATCACCGTGGTCGCGACCAGGATGGCGGTGTCGCCCGCGGCGAAGCTCGCCATCGCGGCGTCCTTCTCGCTGCCCTTGAGACGGCCGTGGATCAGCCCGACGCGCGTGCCGAACCGGGTGCGCAGCAGGGCCGCGCGGTCCTCGGCGGCGGCAAGGTCGACCTCGCTCGATTCCTCGACCAGCGGGCACACCCAATAGACCCGCGCGCCGGAGGCGACCGCGCGGCCGACCGCGTCGACCACCTCCGGCAAACGTTCCAGGGGAACCGTGCGGGTGTCGATCGGCAGCCGGCCAGCCGGCTTCTCAGTCAAGGACGAAATGTCCATGTCGCCGAAATAGGTCAGCACCAATGTGCGCGGGATCGGGGTCGCGGTCATCACCAAGAGATCCACCGCCTCGCCCTTGCTGGCGAGCGCTAGGCGCTGGTGAACGCCGAAGCGGTGCTGCTCGTCGACCACCGCGAAGGCGAGATCCTTGAACGCCACGTCGTCCTGGAACAGCGCGTGGGTGCCGACCACGATGTCGAGCTCGCCCGCCGCCAGCGCCGACACGATGGCCTCGCGGGTCCGGCCCTTCTCGCGGCCGGTGAGCAGCGCGCTGCGCAGCCCGGCGGCCTCGGCGAAGCGCGCGATGGTGGAAAAATGCTG
This sequence comes from Blastochloris viridis, assembly GCF_001402875.1. Classification (NCBI taxonomy): domain Bacteria; kingdom Pseudomonadati; phylum Pseudomonadota; class Alphaproteobacteria; order Hyphomicrobiales; family Blastochloridaceae; genus Blastochloris; species Blastochloris viridis. The sequence goes on from NZ_CP012946.1 coordinate 1,648,010, forward strand.
ACGGGCGAGGATCTCGGTCGGCGCCATCAGCGCCGCCTGCCGGCCGGATTCGACCACCTGGGCCATGGCGATCAAGGCGACCACCGTCTTGCCGGCGCCGACGTCGCCCTGCAACAGCCGGATCATGCGGGTGTCGGCGGCAAGGTCGGCCGAGATGTCCGCAACGGCCTGCTGCTGCGAGGCGGTGAGGACGAAGGGGAGGGCCTTGATCAGCCGGTCGCGGACGCGGCCATCGCCAAGGCTGCGCCGGCCCGGCTCGCGGCGCATGTGGCTGCGCAGGAGCTGCAGCGCAAGTTGACCGGCGAACAGCTCGTCATAGGCGAGGCGCCGCCACGCCGGGCTTTCGGGGTCGAGATCCTCCGGCGCGGCCGGGGCGTGGAGCGTGCGCAGCGCATCAGTGAACGGCGGCCAGCGATTGCGGGCGAGGTGGGCGGCATCCTGCCACTCCGGCAGCGCCGGCAGCCGGGCGAGGGCGGCCGCGGCTGCCCGGCGGAGGTGGCCGAGCGCCAGGCCCTCGGTCAGCGGATAGACCGGCTCCAGCGCCGGCAGGCTGGCGGCATCCTCGACCGACACCACCCGGTCGGGGTGAGCCATCTGCAGCATGCCGTCATACATCTCGACGGTGCCGGAGACGATGCGACGCTCGCCGACCGGGTAGAGCCGCTCCAGCCGGGTCTTGTCGCCCTTGAAATAGACCAGCGACAGATCGCCGGTGTCGTCGTGGGTATGGACCCGCCACGGTGCCTTGGCCCGGCCGGGCGGCGGCGGGCGGTGCTGGTCGACCGTGACCTCGACGGTGGCCAGCACCCCCGGCCGCACCTCGGCGAGCTTGGGCCGCCACCGCCGATCGATCACGGTGTGGGGCAGATGCAGCACCAGGTCGACCACCCGTGCCGGCGAGCCGTCGCGGCCGAGCAGCCGGTCGTAGAGCGGCCTCAGACGCGGCCCGATGCCGGGCAGGGCGGTGATCGGGGCGAACAGGGGGTCGAGCACGGAGGGACGCATGACGTCTTGATCGCTGTCCGTTTCAGCCGGACGACCTCATCGCGGGTCTTGAGGCAGCCAGCTTTCAGGGTTGCGCATACCATGCACAATGGCCACCACCATCACGCCGTCGGGCTGCGGTTCGTAAATGATGATGTAGAGGCCTCGACCAGAATTCGTGCCATTGGGCTCAACGCGGGCCGGGCGGCGCCGATATTGGGATTGGCGGCGGCCAGCTCCACCTTGTGCATGATGCGCCAGTATGGCCATCGGCGGCGCGAATATTGTCTGCGGCGATGCCCGCCCAGACCTCATAGAGACCGGCCTCCGCACGCGGGGTGAAGACAAGCCTATCCACGTTTCAGCGCTTTATCCTTGAACTTTTCAAGAAGCGCCTCCGCGTCCACCGGACGGACCGCGCCACTGGCCATGCCCTCGTCATAGGCTCGCTTCAGCTTCGCCAGCTCCAGCGCACGGATCTCCTCGCGTTGCTCCCACAGCCGCAAAGCATCCCGGACTACCTCGCTGTTAGAGGCATAAGCCCCGGATTCCACAGCCTGTTGCACCCGGCTGGCCTGCTGCTGAGACAGGGAAACGGTCATTGTGCGCATCATGACACCTTCCGTGGCCTGATTATATTTCGCCAACAAGAATTCACAAGAACTGGTAGGCGCCGGGCAAAAGCCTCAATCCCGCGACCCTGCCGTCGGCGACAGCAAGCCCGTGCCGTGATGACAACGCGGCGCTGACAGCGGCGGCGGCGGACGCTATAGAGGAACGAGCACCGGGGGCCAAACGGCTCCGCGGGCCTTTTTCTATTCCGGAGTGACCCTATGTCAGGCACCACGCGATCGAGCGCCGGTCTCGACGAGCGCCGCCGCCGCATCCTGTTCCGCGCCTGGCACCGCGGCACCCGCGAACTCGACCTTTTGATCGGCCGCTTCGCCGACGCCATGCTCGGCACCTTGAACGAGGGCGAGGTCGATCAGCTTGAACACCTGATGGACGCCCAGGACCACGATATCTACGGCTGGATCACCGGCTCGCGCGAGGTTCCGCCGGATTATGACACCGCGGTTTTAAAGGGCCTGCGCGATTTCCATCGCGACCACCCGGGAGCCGATGCGTGATCGCGGTGGCGCAACGCCAGTCTTTTTCGACCCTCTCTCCCTGCGTGAGAAGGGGTCGAGCAATTTTGAGTTTTGGATCGCGAGGCGGGTGAGGGAGCAAACTGAGACGTCACGCGCCGGGATAGCTCACCCGGCTCGGACGTCACGTTGTTCCGTCCTCGCCGCCCCCGTCCGCGATGGGCGAGGGACGCGCCGTGCCGACCACCCGGATTTCGAATGAACAAGCCGCTTCGCGCCCCCCAATCCCTCACTCCCGGCAAGCCGGTGACCTTCGCCAGCGTGGCGGACGGCATCGAGCCTCTGGTCGCAGGCGACCTTGCCCGCGCCGCCGCCGCCCGGCCCGACGCCCCGGCGGTCAGCCTCTTGATGGTGTGCCGCGACGGCCCGCGGATGCAGGCGATCGAGAGCGCGCTCGGCTTCTTCGCGCCCGATGTCGAGGTGTTGTCGCTGCCGGCATGGGACTGCCAGCCCTACGACCGGGCTTCGCCCAACGCCGCCATCGTCGCCCGCCGCATGTCGGTGCTGGCGCGGCTCGCCCGCGTCACCGGCCGCGACAAGCCGGCGATCCTGCTGACCACCGTCAATGCCGTGCTGCAGCGCCTGCCGGCGCGCGAGACGGTGGCGGTGCAGTCGCTGGCGGTGGCGCCCGGCAACATGGTGGCGATGGCGGGCATCGTCGAGTGGCTGGAGATCAACGGCTTCTTGCGCAGCGCCACGGTGCGCGACACCGGCGAATACGCGGTGCGCGGCGGCATCGTCGACATGTTCCCGCCGGGGCTCGACCTGCCGGTGCGGCTCGATTTCTTCGGCGATACGCTGGAGTCGATCCGCACCTTCGACCCGGAGACCCAGCGCTCGGTGGCGCAGATGCGCCAGCTCGAATTCGTGCCGGTCAGCGAACTGCAACTCACCACCGACAGCATCCGCCGCTTCCGCCTCGGCTATGTCGCGGCGTTCGGTGCTGCCACCAAGGGCGATACGCTCTACGAGACGATTTCCGAAGGTCGCCGCTCGCCCGGCCACGAGCATTGGCTGCCGCTGTTCCACGAAAAGCTCGATACCCTGTTCGACTATCTGCCCGGCACGCCTGTGGTGCTGGAGCCGTTGGCCGAGGACGCGGTGAAGGAGCGTTTCGCCCAGATCGCCGACTATTATCAGGCGCGGCGCGAGGCGCTCGACATGCCGGCGAGCGGTACCATGCAGGCGGTCTATAAGCCACTGCCGCCGGACAAGCTCTATCTCACCGCGGGCGAATGGCAGGGGCGGCTCGGCGAGCGGGGCCTGGCGCGATTTTCGCCGTTCGCAGTGCCCGACACCGTCAACGTCGTCGACGTCGGTGCCAAGCGCGGCCATAGCTTCGCCGCCGAGCGCGCCAGCGACGCCAACGTGTTCGACGCGGTGGTGGCGCACATCCGCACCCTGCAGGAGGGCGGCAAGGCCGTGGTGGTGGCGGCCTGGACCGAGGGCTCGCGCGAGCGCCTCGGCCACGTGCTGCGCGACCATGGCCTGGAGCGGATCGAGACGGTGGGAAGCTGGGCCAAGGCGTTGGCGCTCGACGCCCGCACCACCGGTCTTGCCATCCTTGGCCTCGAAACCGGGTTCGAGACCGACGCGGTTGCGGTGCTGGCCGAGCAGGACATTCTCGGTGAGCGGCTGGTTCGGCCGCGGCGCGCCGCCAAGCGCGCCCAGAACTTCATCGCCGAGGTGACGAGCCTCAATGCCGGCGATCTGGTGGTTCACGTCGACCACGGCATCGGCCGCTTCGTCGGCCTGAAAACGGTCGAGGCCGCGGGCGCACCGCACGATTGCCTGGAGCTGCATTACGCCGGCGGCGACCGGCTGTTCCTGCCGGTCGAGAACATCGAGCTTCTGACCCGCTACGGCTCCGAGGACGCCGGGGCGGTGCTCGACAAGCTCGGCGGCCACGGCTGGCAGACCCGCAAGGCGCGGATGAAGAGCCGCATCCGCGAGATGGCGTCGGCGCTGATCAAGGTCGCGGCCGAACGCACGCTCAAGGAGGCGCCGCGCCTCACCGTGGCGCCGGGTCTGGCCGATGAGTTTGCGGCGCGGTTCCCGTTCGATGAGACCGACGATCAGCTTGCCGCTATCGAGGCGGTGACCGACGATCTGGCCGCCGGCCACCCGATGGACCGCCTGGTGTGCGGCGACGTCGGATTCGGCAAGACCGAAGTCGCGCTGCGCGCCGCCTTCGCCTGCGTGATGAACGGCAAGCAGGTCGCGGTGGTGGTGCCGACAACGCTGCTCGCCCGCCAGCACGCCCGCACGTTCACCGAGCGTTTCAAGGGCTTGCCGATCAACGTCGCCGAGGCCTCGCGCATGGTCGGCTCATCCGATCTGGCGAAGGTGAAGACCGGCATTGTCACGGGCGGCATCGACATCGTGGTCGGCACCCACGCGCTGCTCAGCAAGGGCATCAACTTCAAGGACCTTGGCCTGCTCATCGTCGACGAGGAACAGCATTTCGGCGTCAGCCACAAGGAGCGCTTAAAGCAGCTCCGCGCCGAGGTCCACGTCCTGACGCTGACGGCGACGCCGATCCCGCGCACGCTGCAGCTCGCCATGTCGGGCGTGCGCGAAATGTCGATCATCGCGACGCCGCCGGTGGACCGCCTCGCGGTGCGCACCTTCATAGCGCCGTTCGACGGCCTGGTGGTGCGCGAGGCGCTCCTGCGCGAGCGCTATCGCGGCGGCCAGGCATTCTACGTCTGCCCGCGGATCGAGGACATCGCCGCGTGCAAGGACTTCCTCGACAAGAACGTCCCGGAGGTGAAGGTGGTGGTCGGCCACGGCCAGATGTCGGCGAAGGAGCTCGAGAGCGTGATGACCGCGTTCTACGAGGGCAAGGCCGACGTGCTGCTCTCCACCACCATCGTCGAATCCGGTCTCGACATTCCGACCGCGAACACGCTGATCGTTCACCGCGCCGATATGTTCGGCCTCGCCCAGCTTTATCAGCTGCGCGGCCGCGTCGGTCGCGCGAAAACCCGCGCCTACGCGCTGTTCACGGTTTCAGCCGACAAGCCGCTCACCGCGCAGGCCGAGCGTCGGCTGAAAGTTCTGCAGTCGCTCGATACGCTGGGCGCCGGCTTCCAACTTGCCTCGCACGACCTCGACATCCGCGGCGCCGGCAATCTGCTTGGCGACGAGCAGTCCGGCCATATCAAGGAAGTCGGTTTTGAGCTCTACCAGCAGATGCTGGAGGAGGCGGTCGAGATGATGAAGGCCGGCATCACCGAACCGGTGTCCGACCAGTGGTCGCCGCAGATCACGCTGGGCGTGCCGGTGACGATCCCGGAGGACTACGTCGCCGACCTCAACGTGCGCCTCACGCTCTATCGCCGCTTGGCGGATCTGGAGGACGACACCCAGATCGAAGGGGTGGCGGCGGAAATGGTCGACCGCTTCGGGCCGATGCCGCCGGAGGTCGACCAGTTGCTCAAGATCGTCGCCATCAAGGCGCTATGCCGGCGCGCCAATGTCGAGAAGGTCGACGCCGGACCGAAGGGCGTGGTGATCGCGTTCCGCGACAACACCTTCAAGAACACCCGTGGCCTGATGAGCTTTATCCTCGACCAGGGACCGACGGCGAAGGTGCGGCCGGACCAGCGCATTCTGTTCCTGCGCGATTTCGACAAGGTGTCCGAACGCCTCAAGGGCACCATGATGATTCTGCGCAGCCTCGCCAAGATCGCGACGCGGGCCGAGGCAGCGTGAACCCCAGAGCCCTCATGCTGAGGAGGCCGCCAAGCAGCCGTCTCGAAGCGTGAGGGTGGCTCCGGCGTAGACTGGAGCATGCTTCGTGACGCCCGCTTGGCGGGCTGCTCACGATGAGGGCGCGTACTTGGCATCATCGGACGGAGCGCTGCTCACCCGCCCCTGATCACCGCGCTGGCGCCGTCGATCACGAACTGCACCGCCATCGCGGCGAGGATGACGCCGAGCAGGCGCGAGGTGACCGAGCGCATGGTGGTGCCGATCATGCGGTCGAGCCGTTCGGCGAGCAGCAGGCAGAGCGCGGCGATGCCCATCGCTGCCGCGATCACCGCGATCAGCATCGCGGCGAAGACGATGTCGCCGGGGCGCTGGCCGACCAGCAGCAGCGTGGCGGTGATGGCGCCGGGGCCGGCCAGTAGCGGGATGCCGAGCGGGAAGGCGGCGACGTTGTTGATGTGGTCTTTGGTCTTGGCCTCGGAGGCGGTGGTGATTTTGCGCTCGGCCTGCTCGCCGAACACCATCTCGGCGGCGATCCAGAACAGCAGCAGGCCGCCAGCGATGCGGAACGCCGGCAGGGTGATGCCAAGCTGACGCAGCAGCCAGTCGCCGGCCAGCGCCGCGCCGGTCAGGATGGCGAAGGCGATCAGGCAGGCGCGCACGGCCACCTGCCGGCGGTGCTGCGGCGACAGGCCGAAGGTGAGGTTCAGGAACAGCGGCACCAACGCCACCGGCTCGATGATCACGACCAGCGTCACGAAGGCGTTGACGAGGGCATCGAGCGGCATGGATCACCCCGATCGAGCGCGCCGGTCGCGGTGCGCGAGCGGCGGCGCCGTGCCGAGCATGGCGAGGCGGGCACGATCCTCGCGCCGGTGTCCCCATGGGTCAAGGCAGCGTCGCCGGAACGAGATTTGCCAAAGCGCGACGCAACCTTGGCGGGCGCGGGGTCATCATCACGCAAATGCCTGAATTTAAAATTAAAAATACCTGTTTACCGGTTGCCGGACTGGTGGCGCCGGCAACCGGAATCGGCTATTCAACCCTACCTTCCCGCATCCCATTGAGGCCATGTTGCCGAACGACCCCGCGACACCCCAAGGCGGTGACACTTCCGACGTCCGTGGCATCTCCATTACCGAGGAGATGAAGCGCTCCTACCTCGATTACGCCATGAGCGTGATCGTGAGCCGGGCGCTGCCCGACGCGCGCGACGGCCTCAAGCCGGTGCATCGCCGCATCCTGTTCTCGATGAACGAGAACGGTTACGAGTGGAACAAGCCGTACCGCAAGTCGGCGCGCGTGGTCGGCGACGTCATCGGTAAATATCATCCGCACGGCGATCAGGCGGTCTACGACGCCCTGGTGCGCATGGCGCAGCCGTTCTCGATGCGGGTGCCGCTGATCGATGGCCAGGGCAATTTCGGCTCGCTCGATGGCGATCCGCCCGCGGCGATGCGATACACCGAGGTGCGGCTGAAGAAGGTCGCGAGCGCGCTGCTGGAAGACCTCGACAAGGATACCGTCGAGTTCCAGGAGAACTACGATAATTCCGAGCGCGAGCCGACGGTGCTGCCGGCGCGCTTTCCCAACCTGCTCACCAACGGCGCCGGCGGCATCGCCGTCGGCATGGCCACCAACATCCCGCCGCACAATCTCGGCGAGGTGATCGACGCCTGCATGGCGCTGATCGAGAACCCCGGTCTCGGCATCGACGAACTGATGGAGCACATGGCGGGGCCGGACTTTCCGACCGGTGGCCTGATCCTCGGCCGCGGCGGCCTCCGCTCCGCCTTCCACACCGGGCGCGGCTCGGTGGTGATGCGTGGCAAGGTTGCGATCGAGAGCCTGCGCAAGGACCGCGAGGCGATCATCGTCACCGAGGTGCCCTACCAGGTCAACAAGGCGTCGATGGTGGAGAAGATCGCCGATCTGGTGCGGGAGAAGCGCATCGAAGGCATTTCCGACCTGCGTGACGAAAGCGACCGCGACGGCGTGCGCGTGGTGATCGAGCTGAAGCGCGATGCCGTCGCTGACGTGGTGCTGAACCAGCTCTACCGCTTCACACCGCTGCAGACCACGTTCGGCGTCAACATGGTGGCGCTGGCCGGCGGTCGCCCGGCGCTGATGAACTTGAAGGATCTGCTCAGCGCCTTCATCGCCTTCCGCGAGGAAGTGGTGAGCCGGCGGACCAAGTTCCTGCTGCGCAAGGCGCGCGACCGCGCCCATGTGCTGGTCGGCCTCGCCATCGCGGTTGCCAATATCGACGAGGTGATCCGGCTGGTCCGCACCTCGCCCGACGCCGCCGCCGCCCGCGAGGCGTTGATGTCGCGCAATTGGCCGGCGCGGGACGTCGAGCCGCTGCTGCTGCTGATCGACGATCCACGCCACCGCCTTGCCGACGACGGCACCTATCGTCTCTCCGAGGAGCAGGCGCGGGCGATCCTCGACCTTCGCCTGCAGCGCCTCACAGCGCTCGGCCGTGATGAGATTGCCCAGGAGCTCGACAAGCTCGCGGTCGAGATCGCCAACTATCTCGACATCCTGCGCTCGCGCGCGCGCATCATGACGATCGTCAAGGACGAGCTGATCGAGATACGCGACGAGTTCGCAACGCCGCGCAAGACCGAGATCGTCGAAGCCGACGCCGACATGGAGGATGAGGACCTCATCCAGCGCGAGGACATGGTGGTGACGGTGTCGCACGCCGGCTATGTCAAGCGGGTGCCGCTGTCGACCTATCGCTCGCAGCGCCGCGGCGGCAAGGGCCGCTCGGGCATGCAGACGCGGGAGGAGGATTTCGTCACCCGGCTGTTCGTCGCCTCGACCCACGCGCCGGTGCTGTTCTTTTCCTCGCGCGGCATGGTCTACAAGCTGAAGGTGTGGCGATTGCCGTTGGCGCCGCCGCAGGGGCGCGGCAAGGCGCTGGTCAACATCCTGCCGCTGGAGCAGGGCGAGCGCATCACCTCGATCATGCCGCTGCCCGAGGACGAGTCGACCTGGGCCAATTTCCAGATCATGTTCGCGACCACCGCCGGCAACGTGCGGCGCAACGAACTCAGCGACTTCGTTCAGGTCAACCGCAACGGCAAGATCGCGATGAAGCTCATCGAGGAGGGCGAGGCCATTGCCGGCGTCGCGCTCTGCACCGAGGCCGACGACGTGCTGCTGACCGCAGGCGGTGGCCAGTGCATCCGGTTCCCCGCCGGCGATGTCCGGCTGTTCAAGGGCCGCGAGTCGACCGGCGTGCGCGGCATCAGGCTGGAGGCGGGCGACCGGGTCATCTCGATGGCGATCCTGCGCCATGCCGAAGCCACCCCGGCCGAACGCGCCGGCTATCTGAAGCAGGCCTCCGCAATGCGGCGTGCCGCCGGCGACGACGCGCCGGACGAGCCGGTGGTGGCGGAGGACGGCGAAGAGGCGGCCGGCAACGGAACGCTGTCGCCCGAGCGCTACGTCGAGATGGGCGCGCAGGAGCAGTTCATCCTCACGGTGTCGGAGAACGGCTTCGGCAAGCGCTCGTCGTCGTTCGAGTATCGTCTGACGGGCCGCGGCGGCAAGGGCATCGTCGCCATGGCCGTCAACGACCGCAACGGGCCGCTGGTGGCCTCGTTCCCGGTCGAGGACGCCGACCAGATCATGCTGGTCACCAATGGCGGCCAGCTCATCCGCTGCCCGGTCGACGGCATCCGCGTCGCCGGCCGTTCGACGCAAGGCGTGATCATCTTCAACACCGCCGCCGACGAGCGGGTGGTGTCGGTCGAGCGGGTGACCGAGGACGCCAGCGGCGAGGTGAACGGCGAGAGCGAGGATGGCGGGGAGGCGGAGTGATCCGCCGCGCAGGCGAGGGCTGCCGGCGCTGCGGTGCCGAGGCGCCGTCGCAGCCGGGAGGGTGAAACGCGATGTCGTTTGAGACGTGGCTGCTGTTCGTGCTGGCCTCGGTCGCGCTGATTGCGACGCCCGGGCCGAACGTCGCTTTGGTGATCGGCACCACGCTGCGCCACGGCCGCACCGGCGGCCTTCTGGCGGTGGCCGGCGTCAATGCCGGCGTCATCCTTCAGCTTTGTACCGTGGCGGCGGGGCTGTCCTGGATCGTCGATGCGTTCTCGGCCCATTTCGACCTGATCCGCTACCTCGGGGCGGGCTATCTCATCGTTCTTGCTGCGCAGCAATTGCGCAGCAAATCAGTGTCGCCGGGCGCCGCCGCGCCTGCCTTGGCGCCGGAGCGGGCGTTCGGGCGGGGATTTCTCATCGCATTTGCCAATCCCAAGACGCTGGTGTTCTTCGCCGCCTTCCTGCCGCTGTTCATCGACGCCAACGCCGGGCCTTCGGCGGCGCTGTGGCTGCTGGTCTCGACCTTCGCCGTCATCGCCGCCACCGGCGACACGCTGTTCGTGCTGGCGGCGGCTCGGCTCGGCCGGGCGGTGTCGGGCCGCTACGCCCGCATTGCCGACAAGGCCAGCGCCGGCATCCTGATCGGCGGCGCCGTGGTGCTGCTGGCGGCGGGGCGCCGCTAGTTTTCGATTTGTTCTCGCGGATGTGCGAGGCGACGTTCGAGATCGAGGTCAGGATTGGCGTGCCGTTCTGGCGGTGGCGTGACCCCGGCGAACGCTCCGGCCGCCAATCTCTCGTCGCTGCCGCGGGCATTTTCCGCAAATGTCGGAGCTGCCCTTGCGGCATAACCTGCGGCAATTCAAAGACTTGGAGCGTCCGCTCCGATGCGGTCGCCCGCCAGGGTTGTGGGTTGCCGGTGCCAGACGTAAATTCGGGCGCGTAATTCCACTCCGACGGATTGTAGGCTAAGGGTGCGGCCATGATGCGCACGGCTTTCTATCCTGGCTCGTTCGACCCGGTCACCAACGGCCATGTCGACGTGATCCACAATGCCTGCCGCTTCGTCGACCGGGTTGTGATCGGCATCGGCATCCACCCCGGCAAGGCGCCGCTGTTCTCGTTCGAGGAACGGGCGAAGATGCTGCTGGAGAGCTGCGGGGCGTTCGCCGCCAACAGCGGGACGCGATTGGATGTCGTCACCTTCGACGACCTTGCGGTCGAGGCGGCGCGCCGGGCCGGCGCCGGCCTCTTGATCCGCGGTCTGCGCGACGGCTCCGACCTCGATTACGAGATGCAACTCGCCGGCATGAACGCCACGCTGGCGCCAGAGGTGCAGACGGTGTTCCTGCCGGCCTCGCCGATGGTACGCCCGATCACCGCCACTTTGGTGCGCCAGATCGCTGCCATGGGCGGCGACGTCTCGGCATTCGTGCCGCCGCCGGTGCTCGACCGGCTCGCCGCTAAATACGCCGCTTAAGTTCCCGCCCACACGGGCTGATCCCAAAGGAGGCTCCATGCTCCGTGCCCTCGCGATCGCGATTGCGCTCGCTTTTGCCGCGCCGGCCGTCGCCCAGACGCCGCTGCCGGCGGACCCTGCGAACACCGTGGTGCTGGAGACGACCAAGGGTCGCGTCGTCATCCGCCTGCGCAACGACGTCGCGCCCGCGCATGCCGAGCGCATCAAAGTTCTGGCGCGCGAGGGCTTCTACGACAACGTGCCGTTCCACCGCGTCATCGCCGATTTCATGGCGCAGACCGGCGACGGCGAATTCGGCAACGGCACCGGCGGGTCGAAATACCCCGACCTTCGCCAGGAGTTCTCCAAGGTGCCGTTCGCCCGTGGCGTGGTCGGCATGGCCCGAACCTCGGATCCGAACTCGGCAAACTCGCAGTTCTTCATCATGCTCACCGAGAAGTCCCACCTCAACGGCCAGTACACCGTCGTGGGCTACGTGACCGAGGGCATGGACGTTGTCGACCAGATCAAGAAGGGTGAAAGTGCGCGCAACGGCGTCGTGAAGGACCCGGACAAGATCGTGAAGTTGACGGTCCAGGCCGACGCGAAATAAACGACGCCGGAAAGGGCGACGCGCAATGACCGGCGCCACATGAACTTCGCCATTCCTTACGCCGCCGGCATCGGCCTTGCTGTTGGAGCCGCCACCGCGGATGCGATGGTCGGCACCAAGCCTGGTACCGATGCCGACGGCGTAGGAATTGGCGATACCTGCGACGCTTCCGTCTATTGCCCCGTTCGGGGCTTCGAGGGCGGCGCCGAGGTCCGGCCGGCAGCGAGTTTGATATTAGTCGTTCCGGTCGGTCGGGACAATCCGGCCCCGAAAAGTCCTGAAAAAATGCTTAACGCGCTCGCCGACCTCGCGCCGGCCCTGCGTGGATGCTGGTGGCCGCCGCGGCTGGGCGATGTCGCGAGCCCGCCGGACGTCACCTTCCAGATCAGCTTCCGCCGGGACGGCCGGCTGTTCGGCCGCCCCCGCATCATCGAGTTTTCCCGCGCCGTTACCCGCATCGAGCGTGCGATTTACTATCAGGCGGTTGCCCGGGCGCTCGAGCTGTGTTCATCCCTGCCGTTCAACGACGGGCTCGGCGGAGCCATCGCCGGACGGACCATCCGGGTCGTGTTCAAAGACCAACGCAACAAGAGGCAAGCGCTCAGATGACTGATCCCGAAAACACCCTCATCCTCGAAACCACCAAGGGCCGCGTCACCATCGTGCTGCGCCCGGATCTGGCCCCCGGCCACGTCGAGCGGCTGAAGACGCTGGCGCGCCGCGGCTTCTACGACGGCATCGTGTTCCACCGCGTCATCGACGGCTTCATGGCCCAGACCGGTTGCCCGCACGGCACCGGTACCGGTGGCTCGGAGCTGCCGAACCTCGCCGCCGAGTTTTCCAACGAAAAGCACGTCCGCGGCACCTGCTCGATGGCGCGCTCCGCCAACCCCAACTCGGCCAACTCGCAGTTCTTCATCTGCTTCGCCGACTCGCCGTGGCTCGATCGCCAGTACTCGGTGTGGGGCCAGGTCACCGAAGGCATGGAGGTGGTCGACCAGATCAAGCGCGGCGAGCCGGTGCGCGACCCCGACAAGATCGTGTCGATGAAGGTGGCGGCCGACCTCGCCTGATCCAGGCGTCCGATCTCCCGGACGGCATCATACGGTTTCCGGTTGATCACGTCGTGATCTAGAGCATTCTCCGCAAAAGTGGATACCGGTTTTGCGAAAGAGAATGCGATAATTCAAAGACTTAGAGCGACAACCCGGTTCAATCAGATCGGCGGACGCTCTAAGGAAACAACCTCGCCGCAAACTCATTGATCGGAGGCTCTTGCAGACCCCGGGCATGTCCGGGGTTTTTCGGTTGGTCTGGCGTGGCCGAATTGGCGGATTTATGGCGGGGCTGTCACGGCGGCGCCCGGCTCTCGGCGAGGAGGCGGCCGGTCTGGTGTGGCCGGCCTCGATCAGGCCGCGTGGAGCTGTGAGGGCAGTTCACTGTCGGCGAATCCGGCGAGCGCCCGCGAGAAGGTCGCCTCGCGGGGGATGTGGCCGGTCCAGCTGCACAGATGGCTCAGCATCGGCCGGGTGCGGACCTGGTCGATCACAGCACCGGATAGCCGTCACCGCCTTGGCGATGAAGCTGCGGGCACGGGCGGCCGCTCGGCCAGCGGCCGTCCGGGAAGCCCGCGCCAGTGCGGGACCAACCCTTCGATCCGCACCATCCCCAGCACGATCGCCAGTTGCTCATTCTTCGCGGTCCGCGGGCCGATGCCGTCCGGCAAGGACGGAAAACGCCGCTGTTGCAGTTCCGCGAGGTCTGGTGCGATCCTTCCAATCACCGACATCGCCGCCTCGTCCGTCGTTGTTGTGTCTTCGCAAACATCAACATGCCAGGGATAGAGCGCTGGCGATGGAGCGCTCTGCAAAATCCACCCGAAAATCAGGAAAATCCAGGCCGCTCGCAGAGTTCTGCAACAGCCTCCGGAATCGGATATTTCATGGAACTCACCGGCCATAGCACCGTTGCAGTCGCAGACGACTGGCCGAGACTATTGCGGCTGCGTTTGAGTGGCAATTTGGATTGACTTCAAAGTTTGGGAGGCGGCCGTCTGAAAGCTGTGCCGCGCTGTCGGGCGCGGGGCAGACCGGGACCGAGTTCCGCGAGACCCTGCGCAACTGACCGGCCAGCTCGAATTGAGGCCAAACAACCGACCGGCTGCCGAGAACGCGATGCAGGCACACCTGCATTTGATCTGGGTTTCGGAGGACCGGGGCACGATACTGCACCCGACGCTGCCGAACATCCCATGCGGGAACCGGGGCTCCGCCGTGGTTGGACGGCGCCTTCAGCGGATTTTGCGATGTATGAGACCCGATCGGTTGCTGCCGGCAAGGCCATGCGGTGTGCACTTGCTGGAACGGCGCGCCTTCCTCAGGCGACAAACAGGCGACCAAACGCCGGAGTGGTTTTTGCAAATGACTTGCAAGTTACGCGTCCCTATGCGATCATTTGCTTATTGGAAGCATTAAAATATAAGGATTGCGCCATGAGCTTTCGTCGAGCCGCCGCCGCCATCGGTGCCCTCTGTGCCGTCGCGATCGCCGTCCTCGGCGCCGGGCCGGCGCGGGCGGAGCCGAAGTTCAAGGCGGTCACCACCTTCACGGTCATCGCCGACATGGCGAAGAACGTCGCCGGCGACGCCGCCATCGTCGAATCCATCACCAAGCCCGGCGCCGAGATCCACAATTACCAGCCGACCCCCGGCGACATCCTCAAGGCTCAGGACGCCAAGCTGATCTTGTGGAACGGCCTCAATCTCGAACTGTGGTTTGAGAAATTTTTCCGGAACCTCAAGGGCGTGCCGAACGTGGTGGTGTCGAGCGGCATTACCCCGATCGGCATCGGGGATGGGCCCTACAAGGGCAAGCCCAATCCCCACGCCTGGATGTCGCCGACCGCGGCGCTGGCCTATGTCGACAACATCCGCGACGCCTTCATTGCCCACGACCCGGCCAACGCAGAGGTCTATCGGCGCAACGCCGAGGCCTACAAGGCGAAAATCGAGGCGACCATCGCGCCGATCCGTGCCCGGCTCGCCGCCAGTCCGCCGGACAGGCGCTGGCTGGTGACCTCGGAGGGTGCGTTCTCCTATCTCGCCCGCGATTTCGGCCTCAAGGAACTGTTCTTGTGGCCGATCAACGCCGATCAGCAGGGCACGCCGCAGCAAGTGCGCAGGGTCATCGATACGGTGCGCGCCAACAACATCACGGTCGTTTTCAGCGAGAGCACGGTGTCGGCCGCCCCAGCCAAGCAGGTGGCGCGCGAGACCGGCGCCGCCTACGGCGGCGTCCTCTACGTCGACTCGCTCAGCGAGCCCGACGGACCGGTGCCGACTTATCTCGACCTGCTGCGCGTGACCTCCGAAACCATCGCCAAAGGCTTGAGTGAGTGACGACGATGCAGATGGCCTCTCCAGTCCTGCGGACGGCGCCGACCGAAGTAATGGAAACCGGGCTGGCCGCGCATGGGGTAACGGTTACTTATCGCAACGGCCACACCGCGCTGCGCGACGCGTCCTTCGAGATTCCGACCGGAACCATCACCGCGCTGGTCGGGGTCAACGGATCGGGCAAATCGACCCTGTTCAAGGCGATCATGGGGTTCATCCCGATCGCCAAGGGCACCATCTCGATCCTCGGGCGGCCGGTGCGGCAGGCGCTGAAAGCCAACGCCGTCGCCTATGTGCCGCAGAGCGAGGAGGTCGACTGGAGCTTCCCGGTCCTGGTCGAGGACGTGGTGATGATGGGGCGCTACGGCCACATGGGCTTCCTGCGCATCCCCGCTGCCAAGGATCGCGCCGCGGTCGATGTCGCGCTCGACCGTGTCGGCATGGCCGACTTCCGCAAACGTCAGATCGGCGAACTGTCGGGCGGCCAGCGCAAGCGGGTGTTCCTGGCCCGGGCGCTGGCGCAGGACAGCCGCGTCATCCTGCTCGATGAGCCGTTCACCGGCGTCGACCTCACCACCGAGGACACCATCATCGTGCTGCTGCGCATGCTGCGGGAGGAGGGCCGGGTGATGCTGGTGTCGACCCACGACCTCGGCTCGATCCCGCAATTCTGCGACCGCACCGTGCTGGTGCGCCACACCGTGCTCGCCTACGGCCCCACGCCCGAGGTGTTCACCGAATCCAATCTGGAGCGCACCTTCGGCGGCGCGCTGCGCCAGCTCTCGTTCGACTCGACCGACGGTATCAAGCGCCGCCCCACCGGTGTCATAACCGACGACGAGCGGCCGTTCGTGCTCTACGGCAACGGCCGGCCGACCAACGGGAAGGATTCATGATGACGACGGTCCCGCTCGCCACGCTGCTGGAGCCGTTTGCCTACGGTTACATGATCAACGCGATGTGGGTCAGCGCCCTGGTCGGTGCGGTGTGTGCGTTCCTGTCGGCCTATCTGATGCTGAAGGGCTGGTCGCTGATCGGGGATGCGCTGTCGCACTCCATCGTGCCCGGCGTTGCCGGCGCCTACATGCTCGGCCTGCCGTTCTCGCTCGGCGCTTTCTTCTCCGGTGCGCTCGCGGCCGGCGCCATGCTGTTCCTCAGCCAGCGCACGCGGCTGAAGGAGGACACCGTCATCGGCCTGATCTTCACGTCCTTCTTCGGGCTCGGCCTATTCATGGTGTCGCTGTCGCCGACGTCGGTGAACATTCAGACCATCATCCTCGGCAACGTCCTCGCCATCACTCCGGAGGACACGGTGCAGCTCGCCATCATCGGCGCGGTGTCGCTGGCGGTGCTGCTGCTGAAATGGAAGGACCTGATGGTGGTGTTCTTCGACGAGAGCCACGCCCGCACCGTCGGCCTCAACCCGCCGCTGTTGAAGACGGTGTTCTTCGCGCTGCTCAGCGCCTGCACGGTGGCGGCGCTGCAGACGGTGGGCGCCTTCCTGGTCATCGCCATGGTGGTGACGCCGGGGGCGACGGCGTACCTGCTCACCGACCGCTTCCCGCGGCTGATCGCCATCAGCGTCGCCATCGGCGCGCTGACCAGCTTCGTCGGCGCCTATGTCAGCTATTTTCTCGACGGCGCCACCGGCGGCATCATCGTGCTGCTGCAGACGCTGGTATTCCTGACCGCGTTCGTGTTGGCGCCCAGGCACGGCCTGATCGCCAACCGGCGCCGCGCCACGCGGACCCAGCGCGCCATCGGGGAGACCGTGGCATGACCGATCTTGTCGCGACCCTGACCCAGCCGTTTCAGTTCGAGTTCATGCGTCTTGCGCTGGTGATCGCGGTGCTGGTGGCGGTGCCGGCGGCGCTGCTCTCCGCCTTCCTGGTGCTCAAGGGCTGGTCGCTGATGGGCGATGCCATCTCCCACGCCATCCTGCCGGGCGTGGTGTTGTCCTACATCGCCGGCCTGCCGCTGGCTCTTGGCGCTTTCGCCGCCGGCATGACGTGTGCGCTCGCCACCGGCTATCTGAAGGAGAACAGCCGCATCAAGCAGGACACCGTGATGGGGGTGGTGTTCTCCGGCATGTTCGGGCTCGGCCTCGTTCTCTTCACCAAAGTCGAAAGCGACGTTCACCTCGACCACATCCTATTCGGTGACATGCTCGGGGTCGGCTGGTCGGACATCGCCCAGAGCGCGGCGATCGCCGCGGTCGTCACCGCGCTGATCCTCATCAAGTGGCGCGACCTGCTGCTGCACGCCTTCGACCCGGTGCAGGCCAAGGCGGTCGGGCTGCCGGTGCGGCTTTTGCACTATGGCTTTCTGGCGGTGCTGTCGCTGGCCATCGTCGGAGCGCTGAAGGCGGTCGGCATCATCCTCGCCATCGCCATGCTGATCGCGCCCGGCGCCATCGCGTTCCTGCTCACCCGCCGTTTTGCCACCATGCTGGCGGTGGCGGTGGCGGTGGCGGTGGGCTGCGCCTTCGTCGGCGTCTATGCCAGCTTTTTCATCGACAGCGCCCCGGCACCCACCATCGTGCTGATGATGACGCTGGTGTTCATCGCCGCCTTCGTGGTGTCGAGCCGCGCCGTGCGGCAGGAGCCGGTGGCGGCATAGCCGGCAAAGGCAGCCGGCGGGACTTGCCGGGCGGGCGCCACCCTGCCACAACGGCGCCGCCGGCCGTCCCTCGGGGCGCGGCCGGCTCGGCGCGAGCGCCGATCCTTCCCTCCGCGCAGGCCGACGCCGATCCGGCCGGCTCTGCGCCAGCCCAAGTGACGACACGTGGCCGAACAAGCTTCGCTGGTCCAAGCCCCACTGGTATCTGTGGTTGTGCCGGCGCGCAACGAGGCTGGCAATCTGCCCGCTTTGGTCGACGAGATCGCCGCCGCGCTCGCCAGCCGCGGGCCGTTCGAGGCGATCGTCGTCGACGACGGCTCCAACGACGCCACGCCGAAGGTGCTGGCCGAGCTGAAGCGCACCCGGCCTTGGCTCATACCGCTGCGTCATGCCGTGTCTTGCGGCCAGTCGGCGGCGATCCGCACCGGGGTGCGGGCGGCGACGGCGCCGGTGGTCGCGACGCTCGACGGCGACGGCCAGAACGATCCGACCTTCCTGCCGGCGGCGCTCGACGCCCTCGCGGCCGGCGGCGCCCGGGTTGGCCTCGTTGCCGGCCAGCGGCTCGGCCGCAAGGACACCGGGTTCAAGAAGATCCAGTCGCGCATCGCCAATGCGGTGCGCGGCCGCGTGCTGGGGGACGGCACCCGCGACACCGGTTGCGGCCTCAAGGCGTTCCGCCGCGACGTGTTCCTGGCCTTGCCTTATTTCGACGCGCTGCACCGCTTCCTGCCGGCGCTGGTGCGGCGGGAGGGTTTCGAGGTCGGGCTGATCGACGTGGTCGACCGGCCGCGTCAGGCCGGTGTATCCAATTACGGGCTGTGGGACCGGCTGTGGGTCGGCATCCTCGACCTCTACGGCGTCTGGTGGCTGATCCGCCGTCGCCGCCAGGTGCCCGAGGTGACGGAGCTATAAGCGGTGACGGCGTCTCCCGAGATCCAGGCCCGCACCAATCTCCGGCTGATGGCCCGCGGCCTGATGCTGATCGCAACTTTCGTCGTGCTCGGCTACACGCTGAAGGCGACCGGCCTGTCCGATCTGGTCGACACCGGCTGGATCGATAGCCAGGTCAAGGGCCGCGGCCTGTCGGGCGAGGTGATCTTCGTCGCGGTGGGGGCGGTGTTCACTGCGGTCGGGTTGCCGCGCCAGTTGATCTGCTTCCTCGCCGGCTATGCCTTCGACCTCGCACTCGGTACTGCGCTTGCGCTGGTTGCCTCGGTGGCCGGGTGCGTGGTGGCGTTCGCCTACGCACGGCTGCTCGGCCGGGCCATCGTCAAGCACCGCTTTCCCCGCCGCATCGCCGCGCTCGACAACGTGCTGCACGGCCATCCGCTGTCGATGACGCTGCTGATCCGGCTGTTGCCGGTCGGCAGCAACCTCATCACCAACCTCGCGGCCGGGGTGTCGAGCGTGCGGCCGCTGCCGTTCATCGTCGGCTCGGCGCTGGGCTACGTGCCGCAGACCGTGGTGTTCGCGCTGGCCGGCTCGGGCGTGCAGCTCGACGCCGAGCTACGGATCGCGGTGTCGGCGGCGCTGTTCGTGGTGTCCGGCATCCTCGGCGTGATGCTGTACCGCCGCTACCGCAAGACCAAGGCGCTGGACGCGGTGACGGGCGACGCGCCGTAGGTCAGAAAACGCCGCGGGTTGAACCGGTAGCCGACGCGCGCTTTGAGAGATGTCTCGACATTGGCGGTTGTGGTCAGCGTCAGCCCGCCGATGCCGAGTTCGGCCATCGAATCGTTGGCGACGGCGGGTTGGCACAGCGCCGCCAGCAGGGCGGCAGCAAGAGCGCGTCTCATGGCTCTCCCTCAGGACGTGAGGCGGCGTTCGCCATGGCGGCGAATCCACGTTCAAGATCGTCGATCAGGTCGGCTGGCTCGTCCAGGCCGATATGGAAGCGTAAGGTCGGGCCTTCGGGCTGCCAGCTTGTGGCGGTGCGGTAGGCCTTGGCGTCGAACGGGATGGCGAGACTCTCATAGCCGCCCCACGAATAGCCCATGCCGAACAGCTCAAGCGCATCGAGGAACGCCGCCACCGCCTCGCGCGGCGCCGGCTTCAGCACGATGCTGAACAGGCCGCAGCCGCCAGTGAAGTCGCGCTTGAACAGCGCGTGGCCGGGGTCGGTCGGCAGCATCGGGTTGAGGATGCGCGACACCTCCGGCCGGCCAGCCAGCCAGTCGCAGACCTCGAGCGCGGAGGCCTGGTGGCGCTGGAGCCTGAGCGCCAGGGTGCGCAAGCCGCGCAGCGCCAGGAAGATGTCTTCGGCCGCGGCGCATTGGCCGAGCGTGCCGTGGGTGCCCTGCAGTGACTTCCAGGCCGAGGGCGCCGCCGACACGAACCCGAGGTTCACGTCGGCGTGGCCGCCGAGATACTTGGTGCCGGCCTCGATCACGAGGTCGACGCCATGGCTATGGCCGTCGAAGCCGAGCGAGGTCGCCCAGGTGTTGTCGATCGCCACCAGCGCGTCGCGGGCGTGGGCGGCCTCGACCATGGCCGGGATGTCGCCCATCTCGAAGGTCTGCGAGCCCGGCGCCTCGCAATAGACGAGGCGGGTGGCGGGCCGAATCATCTCCGCGATGCCGGCGCCGATCAGCGGGTCGAAATACTGGGTGGTGACGCCGAGGCGGGCGAGCACGGTGTCGCAGACGTGCCGGGTCGGCTCGTACACGCTGTCGGTCATCAGGATGTGGTCGCCGGCCTTCACCACCGACAGCAGCGCAACCGACGCCGCCGACAGGCCGGACGGCGTCAGCACCACTCCGGCGCCGCCGGTGATCTGCTTGAGGGCGCTCTCCAGCGCCAGCGAGGTCGGGGTGCCGCGCCGGCCGTAGCTGAAGCGGCCGCGGCGGTTGGCGAGATCGTCGGCGGTCGGATACAGCACCGTCGAGCCGCGATAGATCGGCGTGTTGACGAAGCCGAACTGCTCGGCCGGCTCGCGGCCGGCGTGGACGAGGTCGGTCGCGATGTGCCGGCGGCGGGGCGAGGGGGGCGTTTTCGGGGACGACATGGGCTCCAACCTGCTTGCGGGGGCCGTCCTGGCCGGCCCGTCATACGGCGTCCGGTTGATCCCTTCGGCGACCGGATGGCGACTCCGGCCTGTTCGGCCGGATTTCGGGTCAGCCCCGCGGAATCTTGACCCCACCTACGCCGCGGTTCGAAATGCCGCGGCGACGGTTCCGAGCAGACTCGGCCCAGTGGGGCGACCTCCGAAAGGTCTAGAGCATTTTTCACCGCAGCGGGACCGTTGTTGATGACACCGGCACGAAAGCGCCGGCAACGGACGCTGGCAGTGCCGACGTCGGCGGGCACCGCGAGCCGGGCTCGTTGGTTGGTTCATGCGGTTTCCGGCTGATCAGGCTGAAGAGCCGTACGCGGATCGCTGAAAAAAGCGTTTTACAATAAGGATTTCGGCGAAACCGGCTTCTTGGCTTACCAAGCGATCGTGCGAACGCCGTATCATTGGACCGGTTCTGGAGTTGGCCAGGGTGGTCGCGAAACGAAACCGGCACTTGATGCCGGTGATTGGCGACGGCAATCGTAGCGGCGGGGATCAACATTGGTGGGAAGGCTTCTCAATATGCGCAAACTTGCTGTCGGTCTCGCGCTGGGCGCGGCCTTCACCCTGTCGGCGTCGCCCGCTTTGGCGCAGGCGACGCTGAAGGCCATCCAGGCCCGCGGCAATGTGGAGTGCGGCGTCAGCCAGGGTCTGCCGGGCTTTTCCGCCCCCAACGACAAGGGCGAGTGGGCCGGGTTCGACGTCGATTTCTGCCGCGCGCTGGCGGCGGCGATCTTCAACGACCCCACCAAGGTGAAATTCCTGCCGCTGTCGGCCAAGGACCGCTTCACCGCGCTGCAATCGGGCGATATCGACGTGTTGTCGCGCAACTCGACCTGGACGCTGTCGCGCGACACTGCGCTCGGGCTCGATTTTCCCGCCATCACCTTCTACGACGGCCAGGGCTTCCTGGTGCGCAAGACGCTGAAGGTGAGTTCGGCGCTGGAGTTGTCGGGCGCCACGATCTGCACCCAGACCGGCACCACCACCGAACTCAACGCCGCCGATTTCTTCCATTCCCACAATATGAAATACGAGATGGTGGCGTTCGCCACCAATGACGAGGCGATCAAGACCTACGACACCGGCGAGAACGGCCGCTGCGATGCCTTCACCACCGACGTCTCCGGCCTTTTTGCTGAAAAGCTGAAGCTGACCCGTCCCGATGACCACGTCGTGCTGCCGGAAATCATCTCGAAGGAGCCGCTGGCGCCGGCGGTACGCCACGGCGACAACCAGTGGACGGACATCGTGCGCTGGACCCACTTTGCCATGGTCGCCGCCGAGGAACTGGGCGTCAGTTCCACCACCGTGGGAGACATGTTGACCGCGGCCAACCCGGAAGTGCGGCGGTTGCTCGGCGTCGAGGGCAACGCCGGCGAGCAGCTCGGCCTGACCAAGGATTGGGTGGTTCGTATCGTCCGCCACGTCGGCAATTACGGCGAGGTGTTCGAGCGCAACCTCGGCAAGGGGTCCCAACTCGGCATCGCCCGCGGCCAGAATGCGCTGTGGACCAAGGGCGGCCTGCAATACGCCCCGCCGATCCGGTGATGGCCGGGGTTATTGAGTTTGAACTTTGACCGACGTCTGCGGGCCTCTTCCTGAGGAGCGAGACACCGGAAAATCCGGTGGCTCGCGTCTCGAAGGATGAGGCGGCCACGGCCACATGGTTCGAGACGGCTGCTGCGCAGCCTCCTCACCATGAGGCCGGGAGACCTCAATCCCTCGGGCCACGTATATGACATGACCACCGATCCGGAT
Organism: Blastochloris viridis; assembly: GCF_001402875.1. NCBI lineage: Bacteria > Pseudomonadati > Pseudomonadota > Alphaproteobacteria > Hyphomicrobiales > Blastochloridaceae > Blastochloris > Blastochloris viridis. Next base: position 1,670,585 of record NZ_CP012946.1, read on the forward strand.
CGCCCTCCCGCCCGCCGCTTTCGGTTGTCGCCGCAGGCGCTCCGTGCAGCGGCGCTGCAAATCCTGGTTGTCGCCGCGGTGGCGGCGCTGGCGTGGAGCCTGATCGACACCGCCCGCAGCAACCTTGCCGACCAGCACATCGCCTCCGGCTTCGGGTTTTTTGCCGCCACCGCCGGTTTCGACGTGTCGCAGAGCCTGATCGACTACGATCGCGCCGACAGCTACGGCCGGGTGTTCCTGGTCGGCCTTGCCAACACGCTGCTGGTGTCCGCACTCGGCATCGTGTTCGCCACCGCGCTCGGCTTCGCCGTCGGCATCGCGCGGCTGTCGCCATCGTGGATGCTGGCGCGCCTTGCCGGCGTCTATGTCGAGTTCGCCCGCAACCTGCCGCTGCTGTTCCAGATCCTGTTCTGGTACATGGTGGTGCTGGGCTCGCTGCCGGGGCCGCGCCACAGCCTGGAGGCGCCGCTCGGCATCTTCCTCAACTCCCGCGGCCTGATCCTGCCGCAGCCGGTTGCCGGTGACGGCCTGTGGTGGGTGGCCGCCGCCGCCGGCGCGGCGGTGCTCGCCGCCATTGTCCTCCTGGCCTGGGCGCGGGCCCGGCAGGCGCGGCGCGGCCGCCGCAGCTTGCCGGCCGGCCGGGTGGCGCTGGCGCTGGTGCTGGGCGCGCCGTTCGCGACCTTCCTGGCGCTGGGGCGGCCGCTGGCGCTGGTGCCGGCGGAACTGGACGGCTTCAACTTCACCGGCGGCATTCGCCTGGTGCCGGAGTTGGTGGCGCTGGTGGCGGGGCTGTCGTTCTATACCGCCGGCTTCGTCGCCGAGATCGTGCGCGCCGGCATCCAGTCGGTCGACCGCGGCCAGAGCGAGGCGGCGGCCTCGCTTGGCCTCCGGCCGGGGCGGACGCTGCATCTGGTGGTGATTCCGCAGGCGATGCGGGTGATCGTGCCACCGCTGACCAGCCAGTATCTCAACGTGGTCAAGAACTCCTCGCTGGCGATGGCGATCGGCTTTCCCGACCTTGTCGCGGTGTTCGCCGGCACCGCGCTCAACCAGACCGGCCAGGCCATCGAGATCATCGCCATGACCATGGCGGTCTATCTTGCCATCAGCCTTCTCACCGCCTTGGCGATGAACCTCTACAATCGGCGTCTTGCGCCGGTGGGGCGGTGAGCGATGGACAAACACGCCTTCGTCCTCACTGCGCTCAAGCCGGCGCTGCCGCCGCCGCGGGCGGCGTCCGGGCCGCTCAAATGGCTGCGGGCGCGGCTGTTCGCCGGTCCGGTCAGCACGGTCCTGACGCTGGTCAGCCTCGCGGTGCTGTGGCTGATCGTGCCGCCACTGCTGGATTTTCTAGTGTTCGATGCGGTGTGGCGCGGCTCCGGCCGCGAGGCGTGCCTTGCCGAAACCGTCGGTCGGCCGGTCGGCGCCTGCTGGCCGTTCATCTGGGCCAAGCTCGGCCAGCTCACCTACGGCTTCTACCCGGCCGACGAACGCTGGCGCGTCAATCTCGTGTTTGCCGCGGCGGTGGCGCTGCTGGTACCGCTGCTGATCCCGTCGGCGCCGTTCAAGCGCCTCAACGCGGCGCTGTTTTTCGTGGCGTTTCCGCTGGCTGCGTTCGCGCTGCTGGTCGGCGGCCGGTTCGGCCTTGCGTATGTCGAGACCCGCGCCTGGGGCGGCCTGCTGGTGACGCTGGTGGTGGCGGTGACCGGCATCGTCGCTTCGCTGCCGCTCGGCATCCTGCTGGCGCTCGGCCGGCGCTCCTCGCTGCCGGTGGTGCGCTGGCTGGCGGTCGCCGTCATCGAGGTGTGGCGCGGCGTGCCGCTGATCACCGTGCTGTTCTTCGCCACCTACATGCTGCCGCTGTTCCTGCCGGGCTCTTGGACCATCGACGCGCTGCTGCGGGTGCTGATCGGGGTCGCGGTGTTCGCCGCCGCCTATATGGCAGAGGTGGTGCGCGGCGGGCTGCAGGGCGTGCCGCGCGCGCAATATGAGGGCGCCATTGCACTCGGGCTCGGCCACTGGCAGACCATGGTGCTGGTGGTGCTGCCGCAGGCGCTGAAGCTGGTCATACCCGGCATCGTCAACACCTTCATCGGCTTGTTCAAGGACACCACGCTGGTGATGATCGTGGCGATATTCGATCTGCTCGGCCAGCTTCGCGCCGCGTTCGCCGATCCGGCCTGGGCCTCGCCCTCGACGCTCTACACCGGCTTCGCGTTTGCCGGCCTGATCTATTTCTCGTTTTGCTTCGGCATGAGCCGGTACGCGCTATTCATCGAACGCCGGCTCGATGGCGGGCGCCGCTGACGGATGGTCCCATGGTGCCGAAAATCGAGACGACCAGGCATGCAATCGCGATCGCGATCGAGCAGCTCGACAAATGGTTCGGCACCTTTCACGTGCTGCGCGGCGTCGATCTCACCGTCAAGCGCGGCGAGAAGATCGTGATCTGCGGGCCGTCGGGCTCCGGCAAGTCGACGCTGATCCGCTGCATCAATCGGCTGGAAGCCTTCGAGCGCGGCCGCATCATCGTCGACGGCATCGAACTGACCGATGACGTGAAGCGCGTCGACGAGATCCGCCGCGAGGTCGGCATGGTGTTCCAGCAGTTCAATCTGTTTCCGCACCTCACCGTGCTGGAGAACTGCACGCTGGCGCCGATCTGGGTGCGACAGATGCCGCGACGCGAGGCCGAGGAGGTCGCGCGCCATTACCTCGAACGGGTGCGCATTCCCGAGCAGGCGGGCAAGTATCCCGGCCAGCTCTCCGGCGGCCAGCAGCAGCGCGTCGCCATCGCGCGGGCGCTGTGCATGAACCCGCGCATCATGCTGTTCGACGAGCCGACCTCCGCGCTCGATCCGGAGATGGTGAAAGAGGTGCTGGACACCATGGTGCAACTCGCGCTCGACGGCATGACCATGGTGGTGGTGAGCCACGAGATGGGCTTTGCCCGCGAGGTCGCCGACCGCGTGGTGTTCATGGATGTCGGGCAGATCGTCGAGGCGGCGCCGCCGCGGGAGTTTTTCGACGCCCCTCGGCACGATCGCGCCAAGGCGTTCCTGGCGCAGGTTTTGCGGTGAGCTGAGCGGCTGTCGTCCTGGGCAAGCGGCGAAGCCGCGCGACCCGGGACCGTGTGCAGGAAGAGATGCCTTTTCTTGAGGACGATCCCGGGTCTCGCTGACGCTCGCCCGGGATGACGAGGCCCATTCTGTCGTCCCGGGCAAGCGGTGAAGCCGCGCGACCCGGGACCGTTTTCAGGAAGGGGCGTCTTTTCATGATGACGATCCCGGGTCACGGCTCGCGCCTCGCCCGGGATGACGAGGCACGGAGATCTCGGGTCACGGCATTCCGCACCGTCCGGGATGACGTGTATCTTGGGGCGCGTCGTCCCGGACGACGCCATGCGTCGATCCGGGACCGTCCGCAGGACGAGGCACCGATGCGCTACGCGGTCTACATGCTTGCGACGCGCAAGGACGGGCCGCTCTATGTCGGCGTGACGAATGATCTCGTTCGCCGTGTGTTCGAGCATCGCTCCGACGCCGTGCGCGGCTTCACCTGGCAATTCAACGTTCACCGCCTGGTCTGGTTTGAAGCCCACGATTCAATTGAAGCGGCGATCACCCGCGAGAAGCAGATCAAACGTTGGCGCCGTGCCTGGAAGATCGAGATGATCGAGACGGAAAACCCAGAGTGGGATGATCTCTATGAGCGGATTGCCGGTGGGAGTTCTGCGGACGATCCCGGGTCTCGCTGACGCTCGCCCGGGACGACGACCTGGCATGAAGGCATCGTCGTCCCGGGCAAGCGGCGAAGCCGCGCGACCCGGGACAGGTTTCAGGAAGGGGCGTCTTTTCCGGATGACGATCCCGGGTCTCGGCTGCGCCTCGCCCGGGATGACGAGGCCCATTCTGTCGTCCCGGGCAAGCGGCGAAGCCGCGCGACCCGGGACCGTGTGCAGAATAGCGCCGGTTCGGCGGACGACCCCGGTCTTCGCTCCGCCCGGGGTCACGCCGTCAGTCGCTACCCCTCGAACACCACCAGCAGATCCTTGGCGTCGACCGGGCTGCCGGGGTGGACCAGCAGTTCCTTGACGGTGCCGGCGCGCGGCGAGTGCAGCGCTGTCTCCATCTTCATCGCCTCGATGGTCATCAGCACGTCGCCGGCCGACACCACCGAGCCGACCTTCACCGCCAGCGCCGCCACCGAGCCCGGCAGCGGGGCGGCGACGTGGGCGTCGTTGCCGTCCTCGGCCTTGCGGCGTGCGGGCAGCAGCGAGGACACCGCGCGGTTCGGCACCTTGACGAAGCGCGGCTGGCCGTTGAGCTCGAAGAACACCTCGACGTGGCCGTCCTCGTCGGTCTCGCCGATCGCCTGCAGCGAGATCACCAGCGTCTTGCCGCGTTCGATCTCGACGGCGATTTCCTCGCCGAGCTTCATGCCGTAGAAATAGACCGGCGTTGGCAATGTCGACACCGGGCCGAACTTGCGCACGGCGCGCACGAAATCGCCATAGACCTTGGGGTACATCAGGAAGGCGGCGAGATCGAAATCGTCCGGCGTCGCCTCGATCAGCTTGGCGACCTCGCCGCGCTGGGCCTCAAGGTCGGTGTCGGCGAGCAGCGCGCCCGGCCGCGCGGTCGAGGCGTCCTTACCCTTCAGCGCCTTCTTCACCAGCGCGGCCGGCCAACCGCCGGGCGGCTGGCCGAGGTCGCCACGCAGCATTTCGACCACCGAGGCCGGGAAGGCGATGTCCTTGGCGGGGTCGACCACCTCGGCGGGCGTGATACCTTGCGAGACCATGATCAGCGCCATGTCGCCGACCACCTTCGACGACGGCGTCACTTTCACGATGTCGCCGAACAGGTCGTTGGCGGCGCGGTAGGCTTTCGCGACATCGTGCCAGCGGGTATCGAGCCCGAGCGCGCGGGCCTGTTCCTTGAGGTTGGTGAACTGGCCGCCGGGCATCTCGTGCAGGTAGACCTCAGAGGCGCCGGCCTTGAGGTCGCTCTCGAACGCGGCGTACTGATCGCGCACCGCCTCCCAATAGAAGCTGAGATGGCGGATGACGTCGTGGTCGAGCCCGGTTTCGCGCTCGGTGTGCTCCAGCGCCTCGACGATCGAGCCGAGGCAGGGCTGTGAGGTGAGGCCGCTCATGGCGTCCATCGCCGCATCCACCGCATCAGCGCCGGCTTCGATCGCCGCCAGCACCGAGGCGCCGGAGATGCCGGAGGTGTCGTGGGTGTGGAGGTGGATCGGCACGCCGACCTCCTCCTTCAGCGCCTTCACCAGCACGCGGGCGGCGGCGGGCTTGAGCAGGCCGGCCATGTCCTTGATGCCGAGGATGTGGCAGCCGGCCGCCTCCAATTGCTTGGCGAGGTCGACGTAATAGCGCAGCGAATATTTGGCGCGGTTGGGGTCGAGAATGTCGCCGGTGTAGCAGATCGCGCCTTCGGCCAGCTTGCCGGCCTCGCCGACCGCGTCGATGGCGACGCGCATGTTCTCAACCCAGTTCAGGCAGTCGAACACCCGGAACACGTCGATGCCGCCTTCCGCCGCCTGCTTGACGAAGAAGCGGACGACGTTGTCGGGATAATTGGTGTAGCCGACGCCGTTGGCGCCGCGCAGCAGCATCTGCAGCAGCAGGTTCGGCACCCGCTCGCGCAAGGTGGCGAGGCGCTCCCACGGATCCTCGGTGAGGAAGCGCATGGCGACGTCGAACGTGGCGCCGCCCCAGCATTCCAGCGAGAACAGCTGCGGCAGGCCGGTGGCGTAAGCCTCCGCCGCCGCAATGATGTCGAACGAGCGCATGCGCGTCGCGAGCAGCGACTGGTGGGCGTCGCGCATGGTGGTGTCGGTGATGAGCACCCGCTTCTCGGCCTTCATCCAGGCGGCGAAGCCGCTGGGGCCGAGTTGGTCGAGCAGTTGCTTGGTGCCGGTCGGCGCGGTGCGGGCGGAGCCGAAATAGGGCGGCACCGGCGTGCGCGCGGTGGCCGGCGGCTTGGCGCGACCCTTGACCTCGGGATGGCCGTTGACGGTGACGTCGGCGATGTAGCCGAGCAGCTTGGTGGCGCGGTCGCGGGGTCTTGCGACCTGAAACAGCTCCGGCGTCTCATCGATGAAGCGCGTGGTGTAGCTGCCATCGCGGAAACGCGGGTGGCCGAGCAACGCCTCCAGGAACACCAGGTTGGTGGCAACGCCGCGGATGCGATACTCGCGCAGGGCGCGCTCCATGCGGGCGATGGTCTCCTCCGGCGAGGGCGCCCAGGCGGTGACCTTCTCCAGCATCGGGTCGTAGAACGGCGTCACCACCGCGCCGGAATAGGCGGTGCCGCCGTCGACGCGGATGCCGAAGCCGAACGCGCCGCGATAGGCGGTGATGCGGCCGTAGTCCGGGATGAAGTTGTTTTCCGGATTCTCGGTGGTGATGCGGCACTGCATGGCGTGGCCGTCGAGCCGGATATCGGCTTGCGGCGGAATGCCGGTCTCGGTCACCTCACCGAGGCGGCCGCCCTGGGCGACGTGGATCTGCGCCTTCACGATATCGAGCCCGGTGACCACCTCGGTCACGGTGTGCTCGACCTGGATGCGCGGGTTGACCTCGATGAAGTAGAAGGCGCCGGTGTCGGCATCCATCAGGAACTCGACCGTGCCGGCGCCGACATAGGAGGTGGCGCGGCCGATCTTCAGAGCCGCCTCCGCCAGCGCGGCGCGGGTGGCGTCATCGAGGTAGGGCGCCGGCGCGCGCTCCACCACCTTCTGATGGCGGCGCTGGATGGTGCAGTCGCGCTCGAACAGGTGAACCAGGTTGCCGTGGCGATCGCCGAGCAGCTGCACCTCGATGTGGCGGGCGCGGCGCACCAGCTTTTCGAGATAGACCTCGTCCTTGCCGAACGCCGCCTTGGCCTCGCGCCGCGCAGTGGTGACGGTGTCGATCAGCCCGGCCGGCCCCTCGATCGGCCGCATGCCGCGGCCGCCGCCGCCCCAGGACGCCTTCAGCATCACCGGATAGCCGATCTCGGCGGCGAGCCGTTCGATCGTGGCCGGATCGTCGGGCAGCGGGTCGGTTGCCGGCATCACCGGCACGCCGACCGAAACCGCAAGATTGCGCGCCGACACCTTGTTGCCGAGCGTGCGCATGGTTTGCGGCTCGGGGCCGATGAAGACGATACCGGCCTCACCGCAGGCTTCGGCGAATTCGGGGTTCTCCGACAGGAAGCCGTAGCCGGGGTGGATGGCGTCGACCCGCGCCTCCCTGGCGACGCGGATCACCTCGTCGATCGACAGATAGGCCGCGATCGGGCCGAGCTTGTCGGCGCCCGGGCGAGCCTTGCCGACCTCGTAGGCCTCATCCGCCTTGAAGCGATGCAGCGAAAGCTTGTCCTCTTCGGCGTAGATCGCCACCGTGCGGATGCCGAGCTCGGTCGCGGCGCGGAACACGCGAATGGCGATCTCGGAACGGTTGGCGACAAGAAGACGACGGATTGGACGCGACAAAGAGGCGGACATGTGGAGTGAGCTCTCGAACCAGGACGGCGGCAAACGAGGGATGGCCCACTATACATCGAACTTTGGCCCGTCAGGCCGGAGTTCAATCTGTCATACAAGGAAAATAGTATTATAGAACAATGACTTTCGACGAAGGTCTAGGATAGGGCTGCAGTAAACGGCTCGAAACAGCCAACTTGCAAATAACAATCATTCAGTGGCGTCGTCCCGGCCACGCGGCGTCAACCGCGCAAGCCGAGACTGTGCGCAAACAGGTCACGAAAATCGCCGGGCGATCCCGGCCTCGCTCGACCGGAATTGATGGTGCGAGCAACCGCTGCTCACGCGGCCTCTGTGGTCACCGGCAGATCGGTGCGATAGCCCCACTCGGCCCACGAGCCGTCATAGAGCCGGGCGGTCTTGCCAATCGAGTCGAGCGCCAGCGTCAGCACCGCTGCGGTGACGCCGGAGCCGCACGAGGTGATGATCGGGCGGTCGAGGTCGATCCCGGCCTTGGTGAAAACGGCGCGGACGGTGTCCTCGTCCGTCAGCCGGCCGTCGGCGACCAGGGTGTCGAACGGTACGTTCCTGGCGCCCGGCATGTGGCCGGCGCGCAGGTCGGGCCGCGCTTCGGGCAACTCGCCGTAAAAGCGGGCCCGGCCGCGGGCATCCGCCACCTGGGCGGAGCCGGACGTCAAGGCGGCGAGCACATCCTGGGCCGCCGCGACCGCGCTGTGGTCGAGGCTGGCGTTGAAGGTGTGGGGCGGGCGGGTGACCGGCCCGGTCTCGATCGGGCGGTCCTCGGCGCGCCATTTCGGCAGGCCGCCGTCGAGCACGAACACCTCGCGCGCGCCCATGATCCGGAAAGTCCACCACACCCGCGCGGCCGAGAACAGGCCATAGGCGTCATAGACCACGATGGTCTGGCCGTTGCCGATGCCGAGCTTGCCAACGGCGGCGCCGAACACGTCCGGCGGCGGCACCATGTGGGGGAGGGGCGAGCTCGGATCCTTGATGGAATCGATGTCGAACCGCACCGCGTGCGGGATGTGGCCGGCCAGGTACTCGGCCTCGGCATCGCGGCCGGTCGCGGGAAGATGGTACGTGCCGTCGACAACCACGATGTCCGGGGCACCAAGATGGGCGGCGAGCCATTCGGTCGAGACGAGCCAGCGGCTGCGGGACGGCATGTCTATTCTCCGGGTAGATGTCGACGGGAGGGGCCATTTCGGGTAACGGAGCGCTCCGGCGCTGGCAAGTCGGCAGCAATCGGGGCCTTCGCGAATTCGCGGTTCGTCGACCTCTTATCGGTTATGGCGGGTGATCCGCCCGGCGGGCGACGGCGTAACAGTTGCGTGAACCATACAGGACAGCGTCGACGATGAGCTTCGCCAAACGAACGGGAGATCCAGTGGATGCGCTGTTGGCCGATTACGCGGCCGGGTCGCTCCAGGGTCCGATGTCGGTGCTCGTCGAGGCCCATCTTGAACTGTCGCCGCAAAACCTGAGTTTCGTGCGCGATCTCGACGTCCTCGGCGGCATTCTGCTCGACGACGCGCCGCCGATGCCGCTCAAGGACCGCGACAGCCGCCTGGCCGCCATTCTGGCCGACGATGCGCCGCCGCCGCCGGTGCGGCGGCGTCCGCCAGAGGTGGCCGACCCGGTGCTCCCGACCGCGATCAGGCGCTTCATCGGACGGCCGTTTTCCGAAGTGCGCTGGCACTCGAAGCTGCCCGGCCTCAAGGAATGCCGGTTGGATCGCGACGGTACCGAGGTCAGCCTGATGTGGCTGCGCGCCGGCAGCGCGGTCCCCGCCCATACCCATACCGGGCGCGAGGCGGTTTTGGTGCTGAGCGGCGGCTTCTCGGATGCCTACGGCCGCTACGACCGCGGCGACCTCGCCGTCGCCGACGAGATGACCGACCACAAGCCGGTGGCGGACGACGACGAAGATTGCATCTGCTTCATCGTCCAGGAAGGCCACCTCAAGCTGACCGGCCTGTTGGGCCGTATCTTCCAGCGCCTGATCGAACGCCGCTGATCGGGCGCGGCGACGCGGTGTGCTCGCATCCGGCGGCGATGGGTCGTTTCGGTTCCGGCTGATTTGGCCGGGAACCTTGTGATGGCCGTCGAAAATCCCATTTTCAAAAAATCGTTCGACCAAGCCGTTTCCGGGAGGTCCCTTCGGACCCCGTAAACAACCTCGCCCAAAAATCCCGTTCCGATGAGGCTCTTGCAGAACTCGGGCACGTCCGGGTTTTTCGGTTGGTCTGGCGCGGCCGGGTTGGCGGATTTGTGGCGGTGGCACACGAAATCCTGCCTGGTCGGCGCGTTTCGGGCTGTTCGGGCACACGGCGGGCGCATCCTCAACAGCGTGAACCTGAAGCTGGTGGTGCCCAGCCTCGAGAAGCTCTGCGACTTCTACCGGGCCAACCTGCGTCGGTGGTGGGGCGGAGTTCGACCAGCTCTGCCTGAAGATCCGACCCGAGATCAGCACCGTCGAGGACTGGCACCAGCCGTCCGAGAAGCGCCGGATCAAGAAGCTCAATGCGTTCTGGCGAACCGAGTTCTCACCGCACACCGGGCAGTGGATACACTCCCACCCGGAGTTGATGAGGACCAAGCGTCGCTACTGGTGCTTGAAAAACCTGAAGAGGAGATTGGAGGCCTCGCCCGGAATCGAACCGGGATTCACAGATTTGCAGTCTGCTGCGTAACCATTCCGCCACGAGGCCATCCGAGCGGTTTGTTAGAGAGGATCAGAGCAATCTGCAACCCCCCGTCGGGCGCAATCCGTCCATTCATTGCCGGCGGCCGTGAGGATCGGCCGCCCATCGCACCGACCAGCTCACCCCCTGTCGCGCTGCGGAATTGATTCCGCCGGCGATTTCGTCCGGCCGTTTGGTGGTCGCCTGGCATGACGGCGAAGCCTCCGACAGGTCCCGATGCGTCGCCGCCTGGCGCATGGTGTTCACCCAGGATCATCGCCGATCCGGCCTTGCCGGACTGCCGCCGAGGTCGCCGTAACCTTGGCGGTACCCGTAACCTGCTGGCATTCGTGCTGGGTCCGAATCGCGTTTTGGCTGCGGAAGGCGTAAGCATTTTTCCACTTTGAATGGGGGGTGGCCTTGGCGGATCACGGGCGGCAAACGTTGGCCGCAATGGAGCGTCTCGAACAGGCCGCCGACCAGCACGAGTTGATCGGCTCCTTTCGCGCGTGCGTCGAGCCGTTTGGGTTCAACATCGTCCTCATCACCGGCTTGCCCGATCCACCCGCCGATCTGAAATCGTTCCTGCTGCTCAACAGTTGGCCGGCCGGCTGGCGCGACCACTACTTCAAGGAAGGTTTCTACCGAGACGATCCGGTCGCAGCTTACGGCCGCGTCCGCAGCGACCCCTTCGCCTGGCACGAGGCTCCGGTCGATCCGGCGCGGCAGCCACGAGCGGCGCAGGTGATGGCCGAGGCGGCGGACGCTGGCATGCGCGATGGCCTCGTTATCCCGATCATGGCGAGCAAGACCATCCAGACCTGCGTGTCGGTTGCCGGCGTCAAGCCGGACCTGCACCCCAACGTGCAGCGCATGATCCATCTGCTCGGGCTGTTCGCCCACACTCGCGCGGTTCGCCTCCACCTCGGGCCAATCCGAAGCAGCGGTCAGCGGTTGCTGAGCGAGCGCGAACGCGAAGTGCTGCAGTGGACGGCGGCGGGCAAGACAGCCTGGGAAACCTCCTGCATTCTCGGCATTTCCGAACGCACGGTGAACTATCACATCACGACGGCCGCTCGTCGGCTGCAGGCGGTGTCGCGCACCCACGCCGTCGCCCGCGCCATCGCGCTCGGTGAGATTACGGTTAGCTGATCCAGTTTACGGTCGAATTTTGCCATCGAACTCATGGCAAGCGAGCGACCTACCGACAACTCCCCCTTCGGCTTGCCGGCTCTGCCGGACGCGTCTGCCGGAAGTCACGGCCACCTGATTCGCGCCATCGACGGGAAACGGCCGTCCGATGCTCGGCCCACCAGTTGCGCCGGCCGTGGTTTCGGGCCTAATTCCCCTAAAGCAGCGGAGCAGGGCCCCCATGATCGACTTCGTTACACTCCGACGGAACATGGTGAATGGACAGATCCGGACCAACGGGGTGAGCGACCCCGCCGTGATCGCGGCACTTTCGGAGTTGCCGCGCGAGTTGTTCGTGCCTGAACCGCGCCGAGCGCTGGCCTATCTCGATGACGACATCGCGGTCGGCGGGGACGGCGAGCCACGCTTTCTGCTTGAGCCGATGATACTGGCGCTGATCGTTCAGGCGGCCGGCCTCAAGCCGTCCGACCGCGTGCTCGATATCGGCTGCACCACCGGTTATTCCACGGCGGTCTTGGCGCGGCTGGCCGGTTCGGTGGTGGGGCTGGAATCTGACGGCGCCCTGGCCGAGACCGCGCGGGATGCGCTGCAGCGCGTCGGCGTTGCCAACGCCGCCGTGGTGAACGGGCCGCTCACTGCCGGCTGGCCCCAGGACGGTCCCTATGATGCCATCTTCTTCGAAGGTGCGGTTGAGCAGGTGCCGCCGTCGCTGCTGGGGCAATTGAGCGACGAGGGCCGACTCGTCGCCGTTATCAACAACAGTGGCGCAGGGCGCGTGACGTTGTTCCGTTCGGTCGGCGGCACGGTTTCGTCGCTGGCGTTGTTCAACGCCGCAGTGCCGCTGCTGCCGGGCTTTGCCAAGCCAAAAGGCTTCGTGTTTTGAGTGCGTGGTCCTGTGGCATTTTTGCCCCAGTTTGCACAAAACGAGCCGGCGCGTCCGTTCGTTGACCCGATTTTCACTTACGCTGCGGCGAGGGCTGCGGCTATCTTTTTGCAGAAGGCGAGGTCCGTCCTCGCCGGCCGTTTCATTGCGTTGGTTAGTTGAGAGGTTGCACATGCCGATGGCGACAACCACGCGGGTTGCCGTGCTCGGGGCATTGGTGTTCGCTTTGGCAAGCGAGGCCCAGGCCCAGACGCTCGATAGTGCCTTGGCGCAAGCCTACCGAACCAACCCGACGCTCAACTCCCAGCGTGCGGCGGTGCGCGCGACCGACGAAAACGTGCCGCAGGCGCTGTCCGGCTATCGGCCGCGAATCAGCGGCACCGGCACGGTCGGCAACGAGTCGCTGACCTCGAAGGGCACCTCGACGAATTCGCTCACCGGCCTTTCAGGCACGTCGACGATCCGGGACACCCTCGATCAGAGCAGTTACGGCGTGTCCCTGACCCAGACATTGTTTGATGGCGGCAAGACCCCAAACCAGGTGCGCCAGGCCGAGGCCCAGGTGATCCAGGCCCGCGAGACCTTGCGCAACACCGAGCAAAACGTGCTGCTCGACGGCGTCACCGCCTACATGAACGTGGTGCGCGATACTGCCATCGTGACCCTGCGCCAGCAGAACGTCACCGCCCTGGAGGAACAGCTGCGGGCCACCCGCGACCGTTTCCAGGTCGGCGAGGTGACGCGCACTGACGTTGCGCAGGCGGAAGCGCGGCTGGCCGACGCGCAATCGCAACTTTCGGCGGCGATCGCGCAGCTGCAGACCTCGCGCGCGCAGTACCGTCGAGTGATCGGCAGCGAACCCGGCAAGCTGACCCAGGGCAAGCCTATCGACAACACGCTGCCGGCGTCGCTGGAAGCGGCTGTCAATGGCGGTCTGTCGCGCCACCCCGCCATCGAGGCGGCCAAACACGGCGCCGACGCGGCGTTGCTGCAGGTCAACGTTGCCGAAGGCAGCCTGCTGCCGACCGTCACGCTCGAGGCGAGCTATCTGCGCCAGTTCGAGACCTCGCCCACGGTCGATGATGTGATGTCGGCGCAGGTGCTCGGGCGCCTGACGGTGCCGATCTATCAGGGCGGCGCGGAATATTCGCTGATTCGCCAAGCCAAGGAGACCCTTGGGCAGAAGCGGCTCGACGTTGACGTCTCGCGTGAGCAGGTTCGGGCAGCGGTGGTGGAGTCGTGGGGCATGCTCCAGGCCGCCAAAGCCCAGATTGAGGCAACGCAGTCCGCGGTTCGCGCCAACCAGATCGCGCTGGAAGGCGTGCGCGAGGAAGCCCGCGTCGGCCAGCGTACCACCCTCGACGTCCTCAACGCCCAGACCGAACTGGTCAATTCGCAGGTGGCGCTGGTGACGGCACAGCGTGACCGCATCGTGGCGTCCTATTCCCTGCTCAGCGGCATCGGGCGGCTTTCGGCCAGGCAGCTTGGCCTCAAGGTCGGTGAATACGATGACGCGGTGCACTACAACCAGGTCCGCGACGCTTGGTTTGGGGTGCGTACCCCGTCCGGGAAGTGATTGGCGCAATCGGATCGTTGCGGCATGTTGTGGGTTTCCGAGAATAAATGGCGAGCCATTTCTTGCGTTCGCGCAACCCAGTGCCATACTTTACCAACCGTAGTCTGGGATTGCGTCGATTCTTCTAGGCCGGGCCAAGGCTGCCCAGTCGGATTGACCGCGGCAGGAAGGCGGAAGCCATGACTCAAAGTGCGCGTGCGCAGGAGCCGTCGATGGAAGAGATACTCGCTTCCATTCGGCGGATTATTGCCGACGACGAACCCGCCAAGCCGCCGCCGTTACCGAAACCGGTAATCGCTGCGCCTCCGCCGCCAACGGCTGAACCTCCGGCGGAAGAAGAGAGTGCTGCCATGGGGCAAGACGATATCGACGCACTGCTGTCCGGGTTCGATGACAAGCCGGAGCCCGAGCCACAAACGCAGAGTGCCGACACGCTCGAACTGACCGAGGCGGTTCCGATGCAGGCGCAGTCCAAGGTCAACGGCTTCACCCGGGTCGAGCCGCGCGCCGACGTGGTATTCCGCGAGCCTGAGCCGGCGCTGTCGCCTGCGGCGGTATCGGTTACCCCGCCGAAGGTGGAGCATTCGCCGGTGACATCCTCGATGTTGTCCGACGCGACCAGCGCTGCGGTTTCGGCTGCGTTCGGCTCGCTGACCCACACCATTCTCTCAAGCAACGCCAGGACGCTGGAAGACATCGTCACCGATATGCTGCGACCGATGCTGAAGCACTGGTTGGATGAGAACCTGCCGACCATCGTCGAGCGACTGGTGCGGTCTGAGATCGAACGGGTGTCGCGCGGGCGCTGACGAGACGCGTGCGCCGCAGTTGCGGTGGGGGCCGCGTTCTGCCGACGGTTTTGTGCCGAAAGGCGCGACCGCCCGAGAGACCGCACGGGGCCGCTTGGCTTTGCTGGTTGGCTTGGGCGGTCGTCGTTCGAGAGCCGGTACCGCGCCTGGCGGCGGCACGGACGGAGTTGAGTTCCGGCTTGTCGGGGCTGAGGGGGCGGGCGCTCCCTGAGTCATTTTGAACAAGGCTGGGTGAGAATACCGGTTGCGGGATCGCCCGCGGCCCGGCACAGCCGCTTCATACGGTTTCCGGCCGATCAAACCGGGTAGCCGTATTCCGCCCGCCGAACATCCCGTTCTACCCAGGGATTTTTCGGCGAAATCGTTTCCGGGATCACGCGAGGATCATTCGGAAACCGTCTCAATCGGTGCTCTGCCGAGGGCCTGCCCGACCGTGGTGGCTGCTGCGCGAGTGTGCGGCGGACCGCCGCGCGCAGGTCAGCTTCGACGATGGCAGGCCGCTTGCGGATTGACGAGGGGGCGGCGGTCGGCTTTCTGTCGCGCCCGTTCCAGTGCGCACGGGTTCACGATCATGATGGAAAAGACGTTCACGCCGGCGGAAGTCGAGGCCCGTATCCACGATGCCTGGACCAAGGCCGAGGCGTTCAAGGCCGGGCGGCCGGAGCGCGCCGACGCGCAGCCCTATACGATTGTGATTCCGCCGCCGAACGTCACCGGCTCGCTGCACATGGGGCACGCCCTCAACAACACGCTGCAGGACGTGCTGTGCCGGTTCGAGCGCATGCGCGGCCGCGACGTGCTGTGGCAGCCCGGTACCGACCACGCCGGCATCGCCACCCAGATGGTGGTCGAGCGCCAGCTGATGGAGCGGCAGGAGCCGAGCCGGCGCGACATGGGCCGCGAAGCGTTCCTGAAACGGGTGTGGGCGTGGAAGGAACAGTCTGGCGGCACCATCGTTGGCCAGCTCATGCGCCTCGGCGCCTCATGCGACTGGTCGCGCGAGCGCTTCACCATGGACGAGGGCCTGTCGCGCGCCGTGCTCAAGGTGTTCGTCACGCTCTATCGCGACGGCCTGATCTATAAGGACAAGCGGCTGGTCAACTGGGACCCCAAGCTGCTCACCGCGATCTCGGACCTCGAGGTCCAGCAGGTCGAGGTCAAGGGCAACCTATGGTACTTCGACTATCCGCTGGCCGACGATCCCGAGGTCCGGATCACTGTCGCCACCACCCGGCCGGAAACCATGCTCGGCGACACCGCGGTCGCCGTCCACCCCGACGACGAGCGCTATAAGGACTTGGTCGGCCGCGAGGTGCTGCTGCCGCTGGCCGGCCGCCGCATTCCCATCGTCGCCGACACGTATTCCGATCCCGAAAAGGGCACTGGCGCGGTCAAGATCACCCCGGCGCACGACTTCAACGACTTCGAGGTCGGAAAGCGCCATTCTCTTCGGATGATCAATATCCTCGATGCTGAAGCAAAGATGCTGCTTGAAGGCAACGAGGAGTTCCTGGCCCATCTCGAAGGCGGCGACGACCTCGATACCGTGCTGACGCTGCACGGGCTTGACCGCTTCGAGGCGAGGAAACGTATCGTCGAGATGATGGAGGCGCGCGGCCTTCTCCAGAAGGTCGAGCCGCACACCCACATGGTGCCGCACGGCGACCGCTCCGGGGTGGTGATCGAGCCGTGGCTGACCGACCAGTGGTATGTCGACGTCAAGCCGCTGGCCGAGCGGGCGCTTGCCGCGGTGCGGGACGAGCGCACGGTGTTCGTGCCCAGGAACTGGGAGCGGGTCTATTTCGACTGGCTGGAGAACATCCAGCCCTGGTGCATCTCGCGCCAGCTGTGGTGGGGCCACCAGATCCCGGCATGGTACGGCCGGGACGGCAAGGTGTTCGTCGCCGAGACCGAGGAGGAGGCGCTCGCCGAGGCGCTGGCCTACTACACCGAGCAGGAGATCATCGAGCCCGGCGAGGGCATCGCCATCGCCGAGCATCCCGACCGCCGCGGCACCTTCCTCACCCGCGACGACGACGTGCTCGACACCTGGTTCTCCTCGGCGCTGTGGCCGTTCTCGACCCTAGGCTGGCCGGACGAGACCGCGACCCTCAAGCGCCATTACCCGACCGACGTTCTGGTCACCGGCTTCGACATCATCTTCTTCTGGGTGGCCCGGATGATGATGATGGGCCTTCACTTCAAAGACGAGGTGCCGTTCAAGACCGTCTACATCCACGCGCTCGTCCGCGACGAGAAGGGCGCCAAGATGTCGAAGTCGAAGGGCAACGTCATCGATCCGCTGGAACTGATCGACCAGTACGGCGCCGACGCGCTGCGCTTCACCCTGGCCGCGATGGCGGCGCAGGGCCGCGACATCAAGCTTGCCACCAGCCGCGTCGAGGGCTACCGCAACTTCGCAACCAAGCTATGGAATGCCGCGCGGTTTTGCGAGGTCAACGGCTGCGTCCGCACCGCCGGGTTCGACCCCGCCCACGCCAAGGAGATGGTGTCGCGCTGGATCATCGGCGAGGCCTCGCGCGCCACGGCCGAGACCGCAGCTGCGATCGAAGCGTATCGCTTCAACGACGCTGCCGGCGCGGTCTACCGTTTCGTCTGGAACGTGTTCTGCGACTGGAACCTCGAACTGGCCAAGCCGGTGCTGGCCGGGCCGGACGGTCCGGCCAAGGATGAGATCCGTGCCGTCACCGCCTGGACGCTCGATGTCATCCTCAGGCTGCTGCACCCGTTCATGCCGTTCGTCACCGAGGAGCTGTGGCGGCTGACCGGTGAAACCGGCCCGGCGCGGGAGGGTCTGCTGGCGCTGGCGCCGTGGCCGTCGCTCGAAGGTCTCGGCGACGTCGAAGCGGAGATGGAGATCGGCTGGCTGGTCGACCTCGTCACCGAGGTCCGCTCGGTGCGTTCCGAGATGAATGTGCCGCCCGGCGCCCAGATGCCACTGGTGCTGGTCGCTGCCTCCGAGGAGACAGCCGAGCGGGCCAGACGCCATCTCGACACGCTGAAGCGCTTGGCGCGGCTGTCCGAGATTACGTTCGCCGATGCCGCGCCGAAGGGCTCGGTTCAGCTGATGGTGCGCGGCGAGACCTCGGCGCTGCCGCTGGCCGGCTTCATCGACATCGAAGCGGAAACCGCGCGTCTCGGCAAGGAAGAGAAGCGGGTGGCCGGTGAGATCACCCGGCTCGATGCCAAGCTGAACAACCCGGCGTTCGTCGAGCGGGCGCCGGAAGATGTGGTCGAGGAACAGCGCGAAAAGCGTGAGGAATATGTCGCGCTGCTGGCCAAGGTTCGCGAGGCCCTGGCGCGGGTGATGAGCGCGGCGTGACCGGCGGCCTTCTTTGCCGTTGATCCTGGATCGACATTGGCTCGCCTCATCCTGCGGAGCAGCCTGAAAGGTCGCGTCTCGAAGGATGGGGCGAAGGCTTGCGCGGCGCCTTCATGGTTCGAGACGGCTGCGGAGCCTGGCATCGGGCGCGCCTGCGGCGCGACCCGGTGGCAGCCTCCTCACCATGAGGCCGGGTAGGCAAGGTCAGTCCTCGAGGCCTCTGTCTTGGCGAGGCGACCTCGTGCCGCATCAGCGCGGGAATGGCTTCGACAGGAAGCGCGAGCGGGCAAGGCCATAGCGCCAAGGCCGGTCGGCGGCCTTGGTGATGCCGATGCGCGGTCCGACCGCCAGCGGCACCTCGGCGGCGCGCGGCAGCAGCGCGAACGGCGAGGTATCGAGCCGGGCGTGGTCGTGGGCGCGGGTGATGCCGAGCGCCTGGCACAGCCGGCCCGGCCCGGCGCACAACAGGCGCGGGTCGCTCAAGCCCCGGCGGGCCTGCATCGCCTCCAGCCCAAGCGTGGGTTCGATCGCCCGGATCAGCACCGCACTGGCGATGCCCTCCGGCTCGCACACCACGTTCAGGCACCAGTGGATGCCGTATGACCGGTAGACATAGGCGCGGCCCGGCGGTCCGAACATCGCGGCGTTGCGCTCGGTACGGCCGCCAAAGCCGTGGCAGGCGGGGTCCTCATGGTCGTAGGCCTCGACCTCGACGATCACCCCGCCGACGCCGTCGATCATCAGCACCGCCCCGATCAACTCCGGTGCGACGCGATGCACGCTGCGGGCGAAGAATCGGGCGTCGAGCCCCGGCCGGGCGCCGGGAGAAGAACTTGCTCCGTATTCTTCCATATCGGGCATATGACTGTTGCCTCTTCGCAACATCTTCACCATTTCAAATGACTTCAAGATGAGGCCTCCCCCGGAAGCCGCGATCCCGCCACAAACCGGAGGCACGGCTGTAACCGCTGCAGAGCGTTGGCGTTTATTCCTTTTCGCGAGGGGGCGGTCGCGGAGGCGCCAGACTGGGGCAGGGGAAACGTCATGGGCAGCACGACCGGCAAGCGGAGGGGCGGGTTCGGCTGGCGCGCGAGCGCCGCGGCCGAGCGCGACGACTATGTCTTCGCTGTCGGAGCGGAGCACGCACATTTGAATGACCGTAAAGCTCCGCGGCGCGTTTGGTGCCGTAGAAAAGACTGGTTGCGGTCGGACCTTCAGGGCGTGTCGGGCGCTGGCTGGGGCGCCGCGCGGCGGAGTGACGCCGCTCGAACACGGCGGGTCGTCCATTCGGTGGACAGGGCGCAAAGAACGAATATGCGGACATCCCATCGCCTGATATCGGCTGCGTTCGCCGTCGTGCTGACGGCGTTGCCGGCATTCGCCCTCGATCCGGACGCGGCCGCGTCCGGCACCCGCTCCGCTGCCTTCACCCCCGACACCAGCCGCACCGTCGGCCGACTGTCGAGCGAGGAAGCCTTCCGCGCCGGCATCGCCGGCATCAAGTCGGACCTCGCCGGTGACAAGGGCGAAGCGCTGAAGTCGCTGCAGTACGCCGCCAACCAGGGCCACACCGCCGCCGCCTGGAAGCTCGCGTCGATGTACGCCAAGGGCGAGGGCGTCCGCCGCGATGAACTCAAAGCTTACGAGTATTTCCGCCGCGTCGCCAACCTCCACGCCGACGACGCGCCGGGCAGCCCACAGGCCCCCTACGTCGCCAATGCGTTCGTCGAACTCGGCCGGTTCTTCATCAGCGGCATTCCCAACACCGCGGTGGTGAAGGACCCCATTCGCGCCCGCGAGATGTTCGAGTACGCGGCATCGTGGTTCGGCGACGCCAATGCCCAGTACGAACTCGCCTGCCTGTATCTGGAAGGCATCGGCACCGAGCGCGACCCGCTCACTGCGGCGCGCTGGCTGGGGCTCGCCGCCCAGAAGCAGCAGTACCGCGCCCAGGCACTGCTTGGTCGCTTGCTGTTCAAGGGCGAGGGCGTGCCCCGTCAGGCTGCGCGTGGCCTGATGTTGCTGACATTGGCGCGGGAGTCGGCCGCGACCACCGAGGATGGCTGGATCGTCGACACCTACGAGAGCGCCTTCAAGGTCGCGACCGAGGACGAGCGCTCGATGGCGCTGGCCTATCTCCAGCAGTGGCTGAAGATCTATCGATAGGGCTGCCAAGCGGGCGGCTCACGTGCCCTCCAGCCTGAGGTCGGCCCACACCGGCACATGGTCGGACGGCTTCTCCAGTGCGCGGACCTCGGCGTCGATGCCACAGCCGGCGAGGCGGTCCGATGCCTCCGGCGACAGCATCAGATGGTCGATGCGGATGCCGTTGTTCTTCTGCCACGCCCCGGCCTGATAATCCCAGAATGAGTAGAGCCCGGCCTCGTCCGATGTGGCACGCAGGGCGTCGGTAAAGCCGAGATTGGCGAGCGCGCGGAAGCGGGCGCGGGTCGCCGGCAGATAGAGCGCATCGCCGGTCCATTGGGCGATGTCGCGGGCGTCGCGCGGATCGGCAATGACGTTGTAGTCGCCGGCCAGGATGAACGGCTCCTCCAGCTCCAGGCGCTGGCGGGCGTAGGCGATCAGCCGGTCGAACCAGGCCAGCTTGTAGCGGTACTTGTCGGTGTCCGGCGGGTTGCCGTTGGGCAAATAAAGCGAGGCGAAGCGCAGCGCGCCGCCCTTGGTCGACACCACCACCTCGATGAAGCGGGCCTGGGCGTCGTCCTCGTCGCCGGGGAGCCGGACATTGACCTCATCCAGCGGCAGCCGGGACAGGATGGCGACGCCGTTGAAGGTCTTCTGGCCGTGGACGGCGACGTTGTAGCCGGCATCCTCGAACGCGGCGCGGGGAAAGGTGTCGTCGACGCACTTGATCTCCTGAAGTGCGACGAGATCGGGCTGGCGCTGCTTCAGCCAGCCGCAGACGATGTCGACCCGCTGCTTGATCGAATTGACGTTCCAGGTCGCGATGCGCACCGCCCGACACTCCGGTTCTGAGACGGCCCGCGCCGCCGAGGGTCGGACGAGCCTATCATACGCCGCCCGGCCGATCAGGCCGGATCGCGACGCGCTCATCCGGCGACCGGGTCAGATCGAGAAGCTGGTGCCGCAGCCGCACTTGGCGGTGGCGTTCGGGTTTTCAACCCGGAAGGTCGAGCCGATCAGGTCCTCGACGAAGTCGAGCTGCGAGCCGGCCATGTACTGCATCGAAATGGGATCGATCAGCACCACGGCGCCGTCCTGCTCGACGACGACATCGTCGCTCTTTCGGGAATCGCAGCCGAACTTGTACTGAAAGCCGGTGCAGCCGCCGCCCTCGACGCTGACGCGCAACGCTGCGCCGGGGGCTTCGCCGGCGAGAACCTTGAGGATGCGCGTGGCCGCGCGGGGGGTGACGATGAGGCCATTCGCCATGTCGATGACTTTCCGGGGTTTCGGTTTGCGAACGAGATCATTGCATCCCCGTTCGACCTGAAGGTAAGTGCGGCAGCGGCGCTGTCAAATCCGCCCGCCTGCAAGGCAGTCCTCACCCGCAAGGCAGCCCTCGCCAGCAAGGCAGCTATGGCCGTCGACACCCCGATTCCCCGCGCCCGTTACGCCAGCGATGCCAGCCGCAGCCGCGGACGCCTCTACCTAGAACCGGAAAGCCCGCCGCGTTCGCCGTTCCGGCGCGACGCCGACCGGGTCATCCACTCGACCGCGTTCCGCCGCCTCAAGCACAAGACCCAGGTGTTCGTGTTCGACGAGGGCGATCACTACCGCACCCGGCTCACCCACACCGTCGAGGTGGTTCAGATCGCCCGCTCGCTGGCGCGAGCGCTCGGCCTCGACGAGGACCTCGCCGAGGCGCTGGCGCTGGCCCACGACCTCGGCCACACCCCGTTCGGCCACGCTGGCGAGCGCGAGCTCGATGCGCTGATGGCGCCATGGGGCGGGTTCGACCACAACGCCCAGTCGCTGCGCATCGTCACCCGGCTGGAGCGGCGCTACCCCACCTTCGACGGACTCAATTTGACCTGGGAAACCCTGGAAGGGTTGGTCAAACACAACGGACCGCTGCTGCCCGGCACCACCGTTCCGCTTGCCGTTGCGGAATACCAGAGCCTGCAGGATCTGGAGCTGGCCAGCTTCCCTTCGGCCGAGGCCCAGGTGGTGACGATCGCCGACGACATCGCCTACGACACCCACGACATCGACGACGGCCTGCGCGCCGGCCTGTTCGACGCCGACGATTTGACGCAGGTACCGCTGCTGGGCGACATTTTCGCCGAGATCGACCACGACTATCCCGACCTGGAACGCAGTCGCCGGGCCCACGAGCTGGAACGACGGCTGATCACCCGGCTGGTGCGCGACGTTGTCGCCGAGAGCGACCTTCGGCTCGCCGCGGTCGCGCCGCAGTCGGTTGAGGCGGTGCGCTGGGCCGGCCGGCCGGTGATTGGCTTCTCCAAAGCCATGATGCAGCGGGAACTCGACATCAAGGCGTTCCTGTTTCCCCGCATGTACCGCCACCCCAAAGTCATGCAGGCGATGGGCGCCGCGCGCGGCGCCGTGCGCGAGCTGTTCGGCCACCTCGCCGCCAATCCCGGCGACATGCCCGAGGAATGGCGACGCGGGCTGGAGGGGGCGGAGGAGGGGCGGCTGAAGCGACGGGTCGCCGACTACATCGCCGGCATGACTGACCGCTTCCTGCTGGCGGAGCACGCGCGTTTCTTTGACTCGACACCCGACTTGCGTTAGGCGCCACCTTCGCTTTCCGATAAACGAAGTCCCATGAACATCTTCGCGTCCTATGCCGACCATGTGCGGGCCGCCGTCCGCGCGCTCGCCGACCAAGGCCACCTGCCGGCCGGGCTCGACCTCGACCGCGTCGTCGTGGAGCCGCCGCGCGACCCCAGCCATGGCGATCTGGCCACCAATGCCGCGATGGTGTTGGCCAAAGACGCCAAGGCCAAGCCGCGCGACCTCGCCGAGAAGCTGGCGGACGAGCTGCGCAAGGCCCCGCAGGTGGCAAAAGTCGATGTCGCCGGGCCGGGCTTCATCAACCTGACGCTGTCGCCGGCGATCTGGCCGGAGGTGCTGTCGGCGGTGATTGGGGATGGCATGGCCTTCGGCGCCGCCGATCTTGGCCGCGGCCACAAGGTGAACGTCGAATACGTCTCGGCCAACCCGACCGGCCCGATGCACGTCGGCCACTGCCGCGGCGCGGTGTTTGGCGATACGCTCGCCAACCTCCTGGCGTTTGTCGGCTACGACGTCACGCGCGAGTACTATATCAACGACGCTGGCGCCCAGGTCGACGTGCTGGCGCGCTCGGCCTTCCTGCGCTACCGCGAGGCGCTGGGCGAAGACATCGGCGACATCCCCGAAGGGTTCTATCCCGGCGACTATCTGGTGCCGGTCGGCCAGGCATTGGCGCAGCAGTATGGCACCGCGCTGCGCCAAATGCCGGAAGCCGAATGGCTTCCGCTCGTGCGAAGCGCGGCGATCGACGCCATGATGGTCCAGATCCGGCAGGATCTCGCCGCGCTCAACATCGGCCACGACGTGTTCTTTTCCGAGCGCACGCTCACCACCGGCGCCACCGACCGGGTGGCGGCGGCGATCGCGGCGCTGGAGGCGGCCGGCCAGATTTATGAGGGCCGGTTGCCGCCGCCCAAGGGTGCTCCGCCGGAGGACTGGGAGGACCGCGAGCAGACCCTGTTCCGCTCGACCGCGTTCGGCGACGACGTCGACCGGCCGCTCAAGAAGTCGGACGGCACCTATACCTATTTCGCCTCGGACATCGCCTATCACCACGACAAATTCCTGCGCGGCTTCACCGACCTCGTCGACATCTGGGGTGCCGACCATGGCGGCTACGTCAAGCGGATGCAGGCCGCGGTCGCGGCGATCACCGGCGGCAAGGCTGCGCTCGACGTCAAGTTGTGCCAGCTGGTGCGGCTGTTCCGCAATGGCGAGCCGGTTCGGATGTCGAAGCGGTCAGGCGACTTCGTCACGCTTCGCGACGTGGTGGAAGAGGTCGGCCGCGACGCCGTGCGGTTCATGATGATCTACCGCAAGAACGACGCAGTGCTCGATTTCGATCTTGCCAAGGTCATCGAGCAGTCGCGCGACAATCCGGTGTTCTATGTCCAGTATGCCCACGCCCGCTGCCACTCGGTATTTCGGAACACCGCAGCGGTGCTGCCGTCATTCGATGTTTCGCTGGCCGGTGCCGCCGGCGCCGATCTGACAAAGCTCACCGATCCCGGTGAAGTTGATATCATCAAGCAGATCGCGATCTGGCCGCGTATCGTTGAACAGGCGGCGATCCATCATGAACCCCACCGGGTGGCGTTCTATCTTTACGACCTCGCCAGCGCCTTCCATGCCCAGTGGAACCGAGGCAAGGATTCGCCACATTTACGCTTCATTATCGAAAAGGATCTACTAATGACGTCGGCGCGCATGGCGCTTGTTCATGGTGTCGCCACGGTTCTTGGGGCCGGGTTGGGCATTCTCGGCGTCGAGCCTGTATTGGAAATGCGCTGATCGTCGATCCGGCCGCTCGAACCCGATCTTCGCGGGCACGCAGGGCCGCGAAGGACGAGGGCCGGTTGGAGGGGTCGCGTACACATGGCCGAGTCTCGATATCGCAATCCAGCCGATAACTTCGATGACGCGCCGCGCAGCGGCGCTGCGGCGGCCCGTCCGGGTCGGATCGAGGACCCGCTGGCCGAGCTTGCCCGCCTGATCGGCCAGGAAGACCCCTTCAAGGATTTCTATAAGGACGAGTCCTCGCGCATTGTTCCGCCGCCGCCGGAGCCGGCCGGCCCGCCGAGCGACAGTTGGTTCGATCCCCCCCAGCCGTCCTACGCCGCTCCGGCCGAGCCGGCGGCTCCGCAACGGCCCACGATCGATCCGCCGGCCCGCGCAGCGGCAGCCGCGCGGTATGATCGGCCGGCGCAGACGGCCGCACGGCCCGCACCCACGCCGCCGCGCGACACCTACGCCCAGAGTGCGTACGAGCAGGATGCGTTCGCGCAAGATGCGTTCGCTCAGGACGCCTTCGCCAAGGAGGCGTTCGGCCGAGCCGAGCCGGCGCGGCACGACGCCGCAGCGGTGACGCGGCAGACTCAGGCCGCGGCGGCGCGGACGCGCGCGGCAGCGGACGATTCCTATTACCGGCACGACGCCGCGGCTGAGTACGACCGCGATTACGGCGCCGAAGAGCAGGTCTACGACCCCTATTATTCCGAGGACGGCCAGATGCCGCCCCACGGCGAGGGGCTGGATGAGCCGCCGCGCAATCGTGCCCGCTTGGTGTTCATGCTTGCCGGTGCCGTGCTCGGCCTTGCGGCGGTGGGAACTGGCGGCGTGTTCGCCTATCGCTCGCTGGCCGGTGGCGGCGAGCCGCCGGTCATCAAGGCCGACGCCAGTCCCAACAAGGTGGCGCCGGCCGGACCGCCGCAGCCGCAGGACGCCAGTGGTCAAAAGCTGATTTACGACCGTGTTGGCGCCCCTGGCGGCGGCGGGGCCGAAAAGGTGGTGTCGCGCGAAGAGCAGCCGGTCGATCCCAGTCATCTGGCCCAGCCGCCTCGTGTGGTGTTGCCGGGTGCGGTCGATTCCTCCGGCAACGAGCCGCGCAAGGTCCGCACTCTGGTGGTCCGTTCCGACGGCACGGTGATGCCGAGCGCGCCCGCCTCGGCGCCGGCCTCGCCGGCCCCTGCGGCGGTACGCCCGGTGCAACCGGCGCCGGTGCAGCCGGCCGTGTCCCAGCCGGCCACGCCGCGTCCGGTACAGCCGGCACCGCAGCGCACTGCGTCGGTATCGGGACCCGGCTTCGTGGTCCAGGTATCGGCTGCGCGTTCGGAAGCGGAAGCACAGGCCGCGCTGCGGTCGATGCAGAGCAAGTATGCCGGCGTGCTGGGCGGCCAACCGACCAGCGTCCGCAAGGTCGAGCTTGAGCGTGGCACCTTCTACCGCGCCCACATCGGGCCGTTCGCCTCCCGCGATCAGGCCAACGAGGTGTGCAGCAGCCTGAAGGCGGCCGGCGGCGACTGCATCGTGCAGCAACGCAACTGATCCCGCGCCGGCCGGGATCGCTCGGCGCGCCCGATCGGCCCTGCCATCCGGAAACCGCATCATTCCGTGTCGGCTGGACATCCGCGAGCGGGTGTCCGACCGCGTTTTTCGGTCCACGCGTCAAAAGTTCCGATGTCTTCGATGTCTCCGCGTGCCTTCATCGCCGGCCTGGCCGGTCCCCGGCTCACCGCGGCCGAGCAGGCGTTCTTTCGCGATGCTCAGCCCTGGGGTTTCATCCTGTTCGCTCGCAACGTCGAGACGCCGGATCAGGTGCGGGCGCTGACGGCTGAGCTGCGTGCCACAGTGGGGCGGTCGGATGCGCCGGTGCTGATCGACCAGGAGGGCGGCCGAGTGGCGCGGCTCAAGCCGCCGCACTGGCCGGAATATCCGCCGGCCCAGGCCTTCGGGCGGCTCTATGCCGCCGATCCGCAGCATGGACGCCAGGCCGCGCGGCTTGGGGCCCGGCTGATTGCGGCCGACCTTGACGCCCTCGGCATCACCGTCGACTGCGTGCCGTGCGCCGATCTCGCCCTGGCGGAAACCCACGCCATCATCGGCAGCCGCGCCTATGGTTCCGATCCGGCGACCGTGGCGGCGCTGGCGCGCGCGGCCGCCGACGGGCTGATGGCCGGCGGTGTCGCGCCAATCGTCAAACACATCCCCGGCCACGGCCGCGCCACCGCCGACAGCCATCTCGAACTGCCGGTCGTGACCACGCCCCGCGCCGAGTTGGAGCGTACTGATTTCGAGGCGTTCCGCCGCCTCGCCGATCTGCCGATGGCGATGACCGCCCACGTCGTCTACGCCGACATCGATGCCGAGGCGCCGGCCACCACCTCGAAGACCGTGGTCGCTGAGGTCATACGCGGGTCAATCGGCTTCGACGGGCTGTTGATGACCGATGATCTGTCGATGAGGGCGCTGCAGGGTTCGTTCCGCGGCCGCGCCGCCGCGGCGCTCGAGGCCGGCTGCGACATGCTGCTGCACTGCAACGGCGAAATGGCGGAGATGGCCGAGATCGCCGCCGTGGCGCCACACCTCGCCGGCAAGGCCGCCGCGCGGGCGGCGACGGCGCTGGCTTGTGCAAGACGGGCAGAGCCACTCGATACCGCAGCGGCGCGGACGGCATTCTCGGCTATATTGGCCACGCTGAACGGGGAGGCGAGGCCAGGCTGATCATGCTCGACGCAGAGTTCGAGAGTTCGCATGCCGGCGAGGCGCCCGCGGAAGCCGCGTTGGTGGTCGAGGTCGACGGTTTCGAGGGGCCGCTCGACCTGTTGCTGAACCTTGCCCGCAGCCAGAAGGTCGATCTGGCCAAGATCTCGATCCTGGCGCTGGCCGACCAGTATCTCGGCTTCGTCGAGCGCGCCCACCAGCTTCGCATCGAACTGGCCGCCGACTATCTGGTGATGGCGGCGTGGCTGGCGTACCTCAAGTCGCGCCTGCTGCTGCCCGAGCCACCCAAGGGTGAGGAGCCGAGCGCGGTCGACATGGCCGCCAATCTGGCATTCCGGCTGCAACGGCTTGAGGCGATCCGCACCGCGGCCGCCAGCCTGACCACCCGCGACCGGCTGGGCCACGACGTGTTCGGCCGCGGCAAGCCGGAGCCAACCTTGGTGCCGCGGGCGGGCTATGCCGCCTCGCTGTACGATCTGCTTGCAGCCTATGCCGCGGAGCGGCAGAAGCGAGCGCACGCCCGCGTCACCGTGGCCAAGCGCCAAGTGTGGTCGCTCGCCGAGGCCCGCAGCCTGCTGCAGCGGCTCGCCGGTAGCGCGCTCGACTGGACCTGCCTGGACGAATATCTGATCCAGTGGACGACGGCGCCGGGGGACCGGACGACGGTCAGGGCATCGAGCCTTGCGGCCAGCCTCGAGCTGGTTCGCGAGGGGGCCATCGAAATCCAGCAAGAGCGCCCGTTCGCGCCGGTGTGGGTGCGGCGGCGTTCCGCTGCGGTGTCATGACGGGGGCTGTGTTGCAGCGGATGGTGTCGGCGGCCGTGTCATCGGAGGAGGGTGCTGCGGCCCCGTGCGAGGAGGCGCTGCGCATCCTCGAAGCGGTGCTGTTCGCCGCGGCCGAGCCGATGTCAGAAGCCGAGCTGGCCCGGCGCCTGCCGCCGGGCGCCGACGTCGGCCGGCTGATCGCGCGTCTCGCCGCGGATTACGCGCCGCGTGGCGTCAATCTGGTCCGGGTTGCCGGCAAATGGATGTTCCGCACCGCCTCGGACCTCGGCTATCTGTTGTCACGCGACGCGCCCGAGCCGAAGAGGCTGTCGCGGGCGGCGCTGGAGACGCTGGCGATCATCGCCTACCACCAGCCGGTGACGCGGGCGGAGATCGAAGAGATCCGCGGCGTCTCCACCAACAAGGGCACGCTCGACGTGCTGCTGGAGACCGGCTGGGCCCGGCTGCGCGGCCGCCGCCGCAGCCCGGGGCGGCCGGTGACCTATGGCACCACCGAGGCCTTCCTGGTCCATTTCGGCCTTGAATCGATTGGCGACCTGCCGGGCCTGGAGGAACTGAAAGGCGCGGGCTTCCTCGACAACCGGCTGCCGGCCACCTTCGCGGTGCCGGTGCCGTCCGACGACCCGGCGCTGCGGCCCGACGAGGACCCGTTGGAGGCGGGCGAGGCGACCGAACTCGATCTTGGCATGCTGCCACGCGAGCCCGAGGAGGACGGCGAGGCGGGCGACGGCCCGGCCGTCGGCGAGCCGGGAGCCACCGATCCGCAGGGCTGATGCCGGCCAGCTTCAACGGTGCTGTGATCGTTTCCGCCGAAGCGCTTGTCTTCGGGAGACCGGCAACCTAGTTTTCAGCCAACGTCGAAAGCCGCGCACGCCGCGACGGCGAACGAAGGCGCTGGCTGTTCGGGAGGGTGTAATGGGTTCGATGAGCCTCTGGCATTGGATCGTCGTGATCCTCGTGGTGCTGCTGCTGTTCGGGCGCGGCAAGCTGTCCGAGCTGATGGGCGACGTTGCCAAGGGCATCAAGTCGTTCAAGAAGGGCATGGCGGAAGACGACGAGGTCAAGCCGGCCGCGCCGCCGCCGCCCGCTGAGCCGACCAAAACCATCGACCATCAGGCCCCGCGGCCGGCCCCGACCGCGTCGCAGCCGGTCGAGCCGGGCAAGGTCAATTGATCGACCGTCGTTTCCGGCGGCCGCCCGGCGGAGGAGGGGTCCGATCGGGCCCCGGGTAAGAGCATGTTCGACATCGGCTGGAGCGAGCTTCTGGTGATCGCGGTGGTGGCCCTCGTGGTCATCGGCCCGAAGGAATTGCCGGGTGTGATCCGCGGCCTCGGCCAGATCGTGGCCAAGATGCAGCGTATCGCC